>JAPHTP010000019.1 GCA_026196875.1 Kangiellaceae bacterium | reverse complement strand
GTGTCCAATAAATTACACAATAATGTAGAGCCACAACGAGAACTGTGATAGATCAGTCCTGCTATTGGCTCCAGACCATAATCACGCTCTTCGGCGACAGGGAATAATAAGCGTGATGCTTTGCTTTGAATAAGCTTTGTTTCAGTTTGCGAAATAAACGCATCCTTTGGTTTAACCTTGTTACCTTTAATATATTGGATGATGATTTTCCCATTGAAATCTATATAATCCAACGGCAGGTATGACTCGTGGGGATATAGCATTTCGGTGAAGGGCTTTTCTCCCTCTCCTGCAGGTAACGGACTAAAGCCTAAGCGCTCTTCAGCACTTTCTTTTCTAAAAGCCTTGTCTACTGATACAGTACTTTTTATGGAGGAACAGCCAATCGTTTCAATAGTTTTTAACATATGGCAAAATCCACTTTTTTCGCTCCACCGACTCCTTTCAGCTCTACTTGTTTATGCTTTGAATAGTAGTAGTCTTCCACGGCAATCAAAAACTCCAGCGAATCAAGCAAAGGTTGATTTTTAGACAGCATACACTTATCCACTATAGAGAGACTACTGTAACGTTCTATTAACAAGCTCTGCTTTAGCCTCGATGTCAGCCAGGCTATCTGCCGATTAATCCTGACACTTTTATCTCTTTTAGGAAGAAATACATCATGTTTTCTTCGCCATCGAATATGCTCAGGTACAAGTCCTTTCAAAATACATCGAAAAGGATAACGCTCTATTCCATTGAGGATTTTTAACCTTGAAGGCAAGCTATAGAAAAACTCTACCAAGTCAACGTCTAACATCGGATAACGGTATTCAACCCTTGATAATCGCCCTTCAAGCTCCGATTCGATGAGACGGTTAGCTAGGCTTAATTCAAATAACTCTAATGATTCCTTTCTATTCACTGTATCCCTTTGATAGCGATTTAAAAATTTTATCAAGCTACCTTCTAAATCGTATTTCGTTTTCCAACTCTGGTGAAGAAAATGATGTTTAGAACGAAAAAGAAGCGAATTTTCAACGCCCGGGCGACTCATTTTCAACCTTAAATAAAGAGCTGGGTAGTAGCTTTTTATTGCTAGAAGAATCAAGGCTGGCAATACATCTCCACCGCGCCCTCGTAATCTTTTGTTTTTTAGTAGTCTATAAAGTGGAATAATTTTTTTATTCTTAAATAATTCGTCAGCAAGTTCATCACCGTAGCCTGTTACACAATGATCTCCGCCCCATCCTGATAACAGAACTCGGATGCCATTTTTTGCTGCTAACTTCGAGCGCACAAAGTGAAATCCGTGATTTGGGATAACGCCGCCAAAACATCGATAAAACTCTTTCTTGTCGCACAATAATTTATCCGGCCAACCAGTTTCTAACATACTATTTTCAGAAGCTTCTTCCCAAACAGGGGTAATATTGGAGTGTAATTTATATATCGTTTGTATATCTAAGTAGACATCATTCCAGACGTGACGATTTTCTTTTGTTAAAGCAGTACATTGGTGAGAAAAAGTGTAAAGCGTTTGTTCCTTAAATTGTCGCGCAGCATATCCAACAATTCCATTTGAGTCCAGGCCGGCACTTAGCTCTGCCCCCAAGGGATATCGACTGTCAAGCCTCGCGGAAACCGATCGTTCAAAACGCAACTTGAGTTCTTCGATCAGTTCATTATCGCTGAGGCTGTTCCAACATTTTTTACTTTTTAACTTCCAATAACATTTTAAGCGAACTCCTTTTCTATCAATTTCAAGCAAATGGGCTGGTGGTAAAACCTGTATTTTTGAATTAGGCGATTCAAAGCTTAGTTCTTCTAAATTCCACAAACGCTTTACTAGCCAGGATTCATTGATCTGATTTTGATCGACCCACCCCGAAGTAAAGAAGGCATTATGCTCGTTAGTGACCATTATTCCTTGTTCGTCCTGCGAGTAAAACAAAACCTTTACGCCGAAATGATCCCTGGCACAAAATATTTTTTGCCGTTTTTCATCCCATATAATAAAAACAAAGTCTCCACGTAGTCGGGTTGGACAATCTTCTTTCCATCGCAAATAACACTGAATAATTAAATGAGCGTCTGTTTTTATTTCAGAGTCGTTCTTGCCAAAGCCTAGCAGCCTTAGAAGCTCTGTACGATTGTCAATACGCGCGTTAGCACAAATGGCGACACCTTGTTGGCTGAAAAAATAGGTTGCATCATCAATTGAACGCGCAGTATTAAACAACTGCGCCTTTGCTAAACCTATAGCTGTTCCTTGTGATAACCAGTCACTCACTGAGTCCGGTTGCCAATATTCCGAAGCTTCGAGCATTTTTTGTAAAACCTTTTTGACTCCGCTTCCTGTATTTAACCAACAGGCATGAATGCTGCTCATGACTGACTATGGCCTTTAATCTTCATCATTGGAATCTTCTCAATACTTCTATCACTATTTCTATATTTTTAAGGTAGAGTTGTGCGTTCTAATTTCATTATTCCTCCAAACCGCACGAGCACAATTTAGCAGTATGCAGAATCAAACTTTAATTCTTGAGTATCGAACGTAGTGTATGGTTTTCCCGCTGAATCAAGGTAGCCAAATGCCTCCATAACATTCCTATGGTCATTCACTATAGCTTCTACTTGTTTGTTATTTAAAACGTCCAACCAATCGCCAATGACCCCCTTGCGGAAAAAGCGTGTGGTACTCTGTGGACACTCCTTGAAAGGTCGACTCAATTCCTGAGTTTGTAACTTGTCAATTCGACATTGAGCCAATGCATTTTTAATTAGTACTTCATCGGTCGGAAGTTGTAGAAAGCTAGCTATTTCGCTAAATTTCTCGACCGACCTAAATTTTAAATCTTCATACCGAACAACTAAATTTGAAATATTGGAAGCACTCACCCAGCTCAACACATGTTGTGACCAGCTTGAAAAAGACTGGCGAAGTTGCTTATGAAATTTTCTGGGGTTTTCACAAGCGCTTGTATCAGTGTTTCCCATATCCATAATAACTTTTTCGATGGAATCCCCCGTAAAATAAGCAAGCGATACAGCAACATCCAAGGGGTTGCGGATTATATACAATGCTCCTCGGGTAGCCTCAACAGGAAAAAGATGACTATTATTCGACAAAGTCGAGTATGCATCATGAACTTTGTGGTAACCATTTTGAGACATATTTTCAGATAGCCAACGGTAAGCAGTAGGCCTTAATAAATCGATTTCATTATGGGACAGTTCGCTAATATCAAAACCGAGTGCATCCTCGATCCATTTCCTGCAACTAGCGATAGGACCTGTATCCAGGTCATCCATATCAAAGTCTTTTTGTTTATTGTTCAATAGATTAAATATAAATGCCCTAACCCAGGTATTGCCTGATCTTGGGTAGGAAGCCAACCAATAAATTTTAGGGTTCAATTTGCTCATTTAGTTCACGCAGCAAATGACTTGCTGTGTAGGTCCATCTCAATATTTTCTATTAAACTATCAAGCTCAAATTTATGACTGGGACGCGTGATGCGGGTCATTTGGATACGACTAGCCAACTGACTACATAGCTTAAAATGTTGAGCTTTTAGCCCCAAACCATCCAGGTAACCAGGGCGATATGTATGGTTTTTTAAAGGAGGCAATTTATCGGCACCTTCAATTGGCTGAAGGAGAAATTGATCATTTTTATGATTGTTAAGAACATAAATGGCTTTTACAGGCAAAGCTTTTTGACAAAACCCTCTATCCATCGGATAGGCATACTTATCAATTTGCAGGCGAATTTTATTAAGCTGGCATATATCAAGCCCCAGCTTTTCTGCCGAATCTTGCCAAAGTTTCATTTGAGGATAACTCGGCTGTACATTGAGTTGTTCATCGATTACGGCAAGGTCATCGGCCAATACCTCATACCCCTTCTGGTAAAGAGCGGCAGCTAAAGTCGACTTTCCCGTTCCTGACTTCCCAGAGAAAATAACACAGCCGTCACCAAAACGAATTGCATTGCCATGAATCACCAAACGATTTTTCTGATGCATTATAGCTCCCATACAGGAGCCCAAAATAAACAGCCGAACACTTTGCTCATCCGCATCCTCATAAGGTTCGACAATCACTTTGTTACCTTGCGATATATAAAACCTTGCAATTCCGGGAACGTGTAACCAGATTTCAGATGGCGCTTGCTGACAAAAAGGGCGAATGCGTTTAGGAGCAATTAATCCATTTTTGCTGACCTTTCCTTTTTTAATCCAAACATCCGCATTTTTAAATGGTGCTAAAATAAGAGAAGGAAGTTCAAGCTCGCTAACAATGTTTAATCCAAAAGCTTTGTAATGTCTCATTATTGTCTATTTTTAGTTTTCTAATTATTTAAGTTTAGCCTAACATCTGCAAGATTGAATGAATTTGATTGCGCGGTTAACATCTCTCGTCAACTTGCTATTATATTCGTTAAAATCGTAATATTTTTTCAGACAACATCCAATACAAAAAAAACTATATGAACTATAGTAAGAAAAATCTTAAAACAAAAACTGAATAAAAAATCGTGAAAAATGGCAAAATTTTTTAGGTATAAAAATCTGACAAACGAAAAATCTCAATACCAAATAAGAATAGTATTAAAAATGCATTCTGCATGGCCAAACATTTTATGCGCATAAAATTAGGGCGAATTTACTTTAATATGTCAGGGAGAAAACTGGCTACACTCGTTTTTTTTCCGTCTTTAGCGTGCGCACTGTTTATCATCTTAATCAACTTAAAACCGACCTATCTCATCAAGACAGAACTAACCATCAGTACATCGCTCCCTGGAGAAATTAAAAAAGGCTCTTTGAAAGGCCTCCCTAGGGCCCTAAGGCGAACTATAAGGGTGTCACAAAAGATATCAATTGCTAGCGGTCAGGCAAGTTTTCAAGAAAAACTTGCCATACTCAAATCAGAAAACCTGCTTGACAATTTTATTGAGCAATACAACTTAAAGCCTCTACTATTCCCAAAGCGCTGGGATAATGCCAATCAAAAATGGATTAAACCCGAGCCTGGCATTATAAAAATAATTTTTGAATGGGTAGCATTTCAACCGAGCGATATCTCGAAATCTAGACGAAAGAACTTTGAACCCAAAGATCATAAGGCGTTTAAACGTTTATCAAACAAGTTAAAGATAAAATTAAATAAAAAAAATGGTTTGATTAGCGTCAGCCTTAAATGGCAAAATCCTGCCATAGGAACGGAAATTGTTGAGGACTTTATTACTTACGCCAATGATTTTGTTCTTCAAAAAGAGCAAGATGATATTAATAGTGAAATTAAAAATATAGAGCAACTATTAAAAAAGGAGAAAAGAGCGGTAAATATAAAGTTGCTACTAGAACAAATTGAACAGCGTAAAATTAGACTATCCACTTTGGCCTCTCCGTTATCCCAACCATTTAAAGTCGTTATTGCCGCGAAACCACCTGCCGAACCAGTGTTTAAATCGCCGATAATAGGATTACTGGCAGTTTGGTTGTTAAGTGGGGCTTTTACACTGATTGTGCTTTCCAGAAATAGCTATACTCAATATTAGAAAACTCGAGAGCCAGCTTTTCAATAATCGATTCACAGCTAAATCGGTGCTTAAAGCTGCTCCGCTATTTGCGTTCAGAGCCCACTGCTGCTGGGATTTTTAAAGGCATAAAAAAACCAGCGAAAGCTGGTTTCTAGAGATTCTTGTTTCGTTGTTTTTCTTGTCTCAATTCAAAGATGGTACCAGAGGACGGACTCGAACCGTCACACTATCACTAGCGGGGGATTTTGAATCCCCTGTGTCTACCAATTCCACCACTCTGGCCCTGAATTGAGCGAGCAATTATATCCGATGTTTTGGGGAATGCAATGATTGATTAAGAGTTTTTTATCAATAAATTGATAAACTTAGACAAGTCGATTAAAACGGGTTAATTGTTAAGCAGCTAACAATCGTTTATTCGAATTCATCCGGGTTACCGGCTCCATAGCGGATGACTTTTGGGAAACCATCCAGCATATCAACCACAGTTGTTGGCTGATCGTCGACAAAACCACCATTGATCACCAAGTCAACCCTTCCCTCTAACTTCTCATATATTTCTTCCGGATCAGCCATAGTTGCATCTTCATCCGGCAGAATTAAACTGGTACTCATTAGCGGTTCGCCTAGAGATTCTAGCAGAGCTAATGCTATTGGGGTGTCTGGAACTCTGATACCTATCGTCTTCTTTTTGGGGTGTTGCAACCGATTTGGTACTTCTGGAGAAGCTCTTAATATGAAAGTGTAAGGACCAGGAGTGTGGCTTTTTAATACTCGAAATGAAGCATTATCCACTCGTGCGTACATGGCTAGCTCGGATAAATCACGGCATACCAAAGTAAAATTATGAGACTTTTCTAACTTACGGATCTTTCTGATTCTATCGAGTGCTTTCTTATCACCAATATGACAGCCAAGTGCATACCCGGAATCGGTTGGGTAAACGATTAATCCTCCATTTCTTACACAGGCAACAGCTTGTGATATTAAGCGAGCTTGAGGATTTTCTGCGTGAACTTGATAGAACTGGGTCATTGTTCAATTGCCGTTACTAAGGTTGTCTTGTTATGACTCTTGCTCATGAGATTTGATTATTTTTTAATCAAATCAATCAATTAGCGAACTCGACTGTCTGTTACAATGATAGCATGCTAATTAGAAAGGCGTTACCTAAATTGCTTAATTCGTTAGCCAATCACCAATAAAGCCTAATTGTATTTACTCGAGAGAAGCTGTTTGACATGAGGAATGTCATCACTCAATCGTGGAAATCGCCCTAAATCGGTCCATTTTAGATCTGGGTAATGAAAATCAGATCCGCTTGAAGCCAATAAGCCATTTTTGCTTCTATGCAGCTCCAACCAAGCTGATTTATCTTTATTTAAACTAGGATAAGCAGTCTCAATGGCTTGGCCACCAATGGATTTAAACGATTCGATTAGATAAGCCAGTTTTCGGTTGGAGACTGGGTATCGCGTAGGATGAGCTAAAACAGCCATACCTCCCGCGCCATGAATTAGGTGGATGGCCTCTTCCATAGACATCCACTCTTGTTTGACTCTCGCTCTTCCCTTCTTGCCAATGTACTTCTTAAATGCTTGTTGCATATCCTTGGCAGATCCTATCCCAACTATTGCTTTGGCAATGTGAGTTCGAGTAACCACCTGTTTCACATTGTCTTGAAGATGGTCGTAAACCCCCTCGACACCGCACTTGGACAACTTGCCTTGAATTAATTTGGCCCTTTGCCAACGTGCTGCTTGCTGGATTTCTAATCTTTTAATCAGATCCTGATTTTCTTCATCAATGTCCAGGCCAACTATATGCACCTCTCCAAAATCACAACTTGCAGAAATTTCGATACCAGGAATCAAACGTAAGGACGCATTTGAAGAGCCGATCTCTTTCTTCAATATAGATAAACCTGACACAGTGTCGTGATCAGTTAGACTAAGCAGTTGTATCTCTCTCTCAGCGGCATACTTGAGCAATTGTTGCGGGCTCAGCGTTCCATCTGAAAAGTCACTGTGACAATGAAAGTCGAATTTCAAAATAACCTCTTTGTTTAGCTTTATGTTGATACAAGACCAGTTGGCGTTAACTCGAAAACCTATTTCGAAGACCTATAGACTCTTTATCTGCCGCTTTTTTTGACCTTGATCAGCTGCACTTTACTCTTAAATGATTAAAGTTTCACTTAGTTTATAAAGAGAGTATTTAGTTTGAACTCTGCAACTATACGCCAGCCGCTTCCTGGCGATTTGGCAATTTGGTTTTTTATCTATGCTGAACTCGCTGTCTTTGGCATTCTTTTTATTATCTACGCCATTACTCGTCAAAATCATCCGGAGATATTTGCAGAAGCTTATTTGCACTTAAATCGAACCGCTGGGCTCATTAACACCATCGCATTAATTAGCGCTAGTTTTTTTGTGGCTCGGTCTTCACTATTCTTGCAGTGGGGTAACTCGCGCCTAACACAACGTAATCTGATATACGGCGTGCTTTGCGCGCTAGTTTACCTAGCCGTTAAGCTAGTCGAATACGACGAGGCATTCTCAGCCGGTTATGATTTAACCACCAACATATTTTATACTCTCTATTTTTCTCTCACCATATTTCATTTCGCCCATGTCGTACTTGGCGTTGTAATTTTACTTGTGATGTTGAGAAATGCTCGAAATGGATACTACCAAAATCATTCTCATTCAGGGTATGAATCAGGAGCAAGTTACTGGCATATGGTCGATTTAGTTTGGGTGGTGTTATTTCCAATTGTATATGTCATCCACTAGTTTTTACGAATAGGCTTGCTAATATGGATCAAGTAAATTTAAGTGAATCCAAACGGAAAACTAAGTTAAATCAATTGCTTTTAGTGTGGGTTATTTTGATCGTTTTAAGCTTATTGGGCGCAATTATTGCCGACTTTTCCCAAATTACTCCAATACTACTAATAACAGTATTAGGCTTCTTAGTGATAAAAGCTCAACTAGTAATTGATATCTTCATGAACTTGGGACCGGTTAAATGGGGATGGCGCTTATCTATGAGCGCCTTTGCTGTGATGATTTCTTTACTTGTCGGCCTGTTAAGTTAATTTTGCCCCTCGTGTAGTTGGTGTTTTTTTGTGCCCGTCCATATAGAAAACCTATCAAATCAAGATTTTAATTCCATACCATTTTAAATCCGCTCGTAGAAGGTTAATATATAGATTGTATGGTGTGCTCTTGTTTATGAGAGCTAACAACTAAAAAACAGGAGCAGTATGAAGTTATTTCTCGATTATTTGCCGCTTGTGGTATTCGTTGGTATCTACTTTTTAAGTGGTGCAGAAAATCCTATGTATCCAGCAGTTCAAGGATTAATGGTGGCATCAGTCATTCAAACTGTCGGCTATCGTTTATTTGCCGGCAAATTTGAGAAGATGCATATTTGGATATTGGTCATTACCCTTGCATTTGGGTCATTAACGCTTGTCTTAAGAAACGCGGAATTTATTCAATGGAAAGCCAGTATAGTAGTTTGGATTTTCACTCTCTTTTTCCTATTTAGGCAGTACATTTCGAAAAAACCTTTTGTTCAGGAGCTATTCGAGAAAGGAATGGAGATTAAAATTGATGCACCTAAAAACGTATGGAATAAGGTCAATCTCTCCTGGCCAATCGTTTATGGTTTATTCGGTTTTATCAACTTGTATGTAGCCTACAACTTTTCGGAAGCCTTTTGGGTAAACTTTAAACTTTTTGGCATGATGGCAATGAGCATCGCTTTGCTCATCTACACCATCGCCTTGCTGTTTCCTTATTTTCCTGACGAAGAGGAAGAAGGCGAAAACCTAGAAAGCTCAAATAATTCTCAAGAACAGACCATCGAAAAGGAAAGTTAATGTTATACGCGATCATTTCTCAAGACGTAGAAAGTAGTTTATCAAAACGCAAAACAGCCAGAGAAGCGCACCTAAAAAGATTGGACGACTTGAAGCAACAAGGCCGATTAATCCTAGCGGGCCCTCATCCTGCAATTGATAGTGATGATCCCGGCGAGGCAGGCTTTAGTGGAAGCTTAGTTGTCGCTGAATTTGGCAGTCTACAGGACGCTCAAGATTGGGCGGCGGTAGATCCCTATGTTGATGCAGGTGTCTATCAATCGGTCACAGTAAAACCATTTAAAAAAGTCCTTCCATAATTAATTTAATTTTTGAGCTTTTTGAGGAAACCAAGTTTTGGATAATCAAGCTAGAATCGAACGAATGAGAAGTTTGCTGACTGAATCACTAAATCCAAATCATTTGGAGATTATCGATGACAGTCATTTACACGCGGGCCATGCCGGTGCGAAGTCGGGTAAAGGGCACTTTAGCGTAATTATTAGAAGCAAGAAATTTGAAGGAATGACTAGGCTTAAACAACAGCAAGCAGTTTTCGGTGCGTTGGGCGATATGATGCAAACCGATATCCATGCGCTTGTTATTAAAGCTTCAGTTTAACTAGTCCAAGTTAGCTGTCTTATTAAACTCAAGTCCTGAATGTAAAAAAAGCGTTCTGTTTGAACGCTTTTTTAGTGGAGAAACTAAGTACTAAACATTAAAAATGCTAGATAAGGTCAAGCCTTGGCGTTCTAACATAAATCGCAGCCTTCTTAATGCTTCGACTTGGATTTGGCGCACTCTTTCTCGAGTTAAGCCGATTTCCATACCCACATCTTCTAAGGTAGCCGCTTCATAGTTTAAGAGACCAAAGCGTCGAGCCAATACTTCTTTTTGCTTCTCACCCAACTGATTTAACCAATACTCGATACTCTGCTTAAGATCTTCTTCCTGGAGGCGATTAGAAGGACCACATTCTCTTTCATCTGCGATCGTATCTAACAGCGGCTTATCATTGTCGGCACCGATTGGAGTGTCTACAGAGGAAATTCTTTCATTTAGACCTAACATACGCGCAACTGTTTCAACAGGCTTACCCAGTTTCCTGGCAATATCTTCTGCTGTTGGCTCATGGTCTAATTTTTGGGCTAATTCACGAGATGCTCTCAAATATACATTCAACTCTTTAACCACATGAATTGGCAAACGAATGGTGCGAGTCTGATTCATGATTGCCCGCTCTATGGTTTGGCGGATCCACCATGTAGCATATGTGGAGAATCTAAAACCCCGCTCCGGGTCAAACTTCTCAACAGCTCTTATTAAACCTAAATTACCTTCTTCGATTAAATCTAGCAGGGCTAAACCGCGGTTGTTGTAACGACGTGCAATTTTGACTACAAGCCGCAAATTGCTTTCAATCATTCGTTTACGGGAAGCTTCACAACCTTTCAGTGCTTTACGTGCGAAGTAAACTTCTTCTTCAGCGGTTAATAGAGGGGATGCGCCAATTTCACCTAGATACATTTGAGTGGCGTCGAAACCACCTTCTCGTCTGTCACTGGTTGCCTTGCACTTTTCTTGGAAATCTATCTCTTCAAGCTGTGCTTCATTTGGCTCGACTAAATCTACTTCTGAGTCGACTGGGCTAACTTTCTTTGTATTTTGTTTCGCCATACTTTTGCTCTCCACCATGAGGACAATATGTCCCAAAAAAACGAAATTACCGGGTCTGAAAACTCAGTAATCCCTTCTCACACACGACTACTGTTATTGGGCAAAGCTAATTTTTTGATAGTCGTATTTTTATTATCGACCACCGTTAATATAACTTTAGGTTTTTAAAAAATATTTTTACTATTTTTTAAAGTTTCTTTTGAGGCAAGTAATTGAGCGGATCAACCGGCTTACCTTTGTAGCGGATTTCAAAGTGCAATTTATCTCTTTGCGCTCCACTACTCCCAATATCAGCTATTCGCTGCCCTGCTTTCACAACTTCGTTTTCGGAAACATAAACCTTATCATTATGGGCGTAGGCGCTGAGGTAACTATTGTTATGTTTTATTATTACCAGATTTCCGTACCCTTTAAGGCCGTTTCCTTCATAAACAACTCTCCCTGGTGCAGACGCACGCACTGGTTGACCTTTCTTGCCGGCAATGTCTAATCCTCTACTTGCATTTTGCTTGCTGGAGAATCTCGACAAAATCTTGCCGTCAGTTGGCCAGATCCAATTGAGAGTATTTCCCTGAATGGTTTGAGCCCGTTTAGCAACTCGTGTCTTATTCACACGTTTGCTATCCGGTTTTTTACTTTTAGTTAATGTAACTTTTGACGTATAAGCTTTTTTACCCTTGTTAGAACTAATTAAATTAGAATGTGATACTTTTGGTGAAGCACTAGCGGTATCGCGGCTAGTGTTTGAAGAAATAATTTTTATAGGCTGACGAAGCACTTCCTCATTCAATGCAACGATTAATGACTCTGAATCGAAATAAGCTTTTCTTTCCAATGGAGAAAGCCTAATTTTTTGGCCTGGATAAATAGTATTGTTTCTCAGCTTATTAATTTTTGCCAATTCCTTATGATCTTTGGAATGTAGCCAAGCGATTGAAAATAAGGTGTCGCCAGGTTTCACCACATAGACTTGGCTAGCAGAAACAGACTTAGCGTACCTTGAATGCTTTTGATTGGAGTTTGACTGAGAAGAGTGGGAAGAAAATAAATCGACGACTGGTGCAGGTGTGTGCGAGCATCCTATCAACATAAGTGCTGACGCGAATATCATCGATAATCTATCGAACGCTCTTGGGTTGCTCACAAATACTTCTCTTAGATCCGTTATTTACGAATTTTCCCAACTATATGAATGCAACCAACGCTAATCACAAAATGATAATGGCTCATTCTTTGAGATCCTTAAAACTACTAAAACTCTTGCCCGGCTTAGACTCTCAAGGCGATCCTACGAAACTACGTACTGGTTGGTTGTCTGTATACGGTTTAACTGTATTCTAACAACCTCCAGATACCGGCAGGCGCACTTAAAAATCTCTAAAATCTAGCCTTAGGATTTACACATATATCTCAAAAACGAAATTAAGACAACGCGTTAAATCATTGTTTTGCCGAGGCGTTACAAGTATTTGTACAGCAAATAACCAGAAATAGCAACAATTACCAAACCCCAGCCTAGATAATCGATAATTTGATGAAGTTTCTTCTCCATTTTTTCGCCGCCTAGCTTCATTAGCCCCGCCACCAAATAGAAGCGACCAGCTCTCCCGAAAATGGAGGCTATGATAAATGGGAGCAACGCCATGTTGAGCGCGCCGGCACTTATTGTGAATATCTTATAGGGTATCGGCGCGAATCCCACCACAAATACAACCCACACTCCGTATTTGTCAAACCATTCAACTGACTTATGGTAGGTATCCATATAGTTCATTTTGACCAGTAAAGGTTCTATCAAAGTGTCAAAGAAGAATAATCCTAAGAAGTAACCAAAAATGCCGCCTAATACACTAGTGACAGTTGCAATAAATGCGTAGCGCCATGCTTTCTCAAGTCGAGCCAAACACATAGGGGCTAGCATTACGTCAACTGGGATAGGGAAAAAAGTAGACTCGGCAAAGCTCATAGCACCGAGGTAAGAACTAGCGTGGCGATGCTTCGCCCAGCGCAGGCAAGTCTCGTACATTTTGGTAAAAATTTTCACCCAATCGTTCCTCCCAATAAAGGAACAAATTTTACTTCTTCTACCTGCATGGAGGAGATTCCTTCTTCTGTTTTTTCTAAAAGATGTAATTGTTGATCGCCATTGGGCATAGTCACTGGTGTAACCATTCGACCACCAATAGCTAATTGATCCAATAATGGTTGTGGCACTTGATCTGGAGCGGCAGTGACAATGATCGCATCAAAGGGAGCTTCCTCTTCCCAGCCAAGGAAGCCGTCACCATGGCGATAAGCCACATTATAAAAATTAAGTAACTTGAAACGTTCTATCGCCTGCTTCTGCAGCGGCTGAATTCGCTCAATGGTATAGACCCATTTAGAAACACCGGCTAAAACACTCGTCTGATAACCGCAACCAGTTCCAATTTCCAAAACGTTATCCATTTTACCGCTCATGACCAATAGTTCAGTCATGCGCGCTACTATATATGGTTGGGAAATAGTCTGCCCCATTCCTATGGGTAATGAGGTGTCCTCATAAGCTCTGTGAGCCATAGCCTCGTCGATAAAAATATGCCGCGGTAATTTCTCCATTACCTGTAGTACCGACTCTTCAATAATCCCCTTTTCTCTTAGCCTCTGAATTAGACGGCTTCGAGTACGCTGCGAAGTCATGCCAATCCCGGCCAAATTATTTGTTATATTCATTTATTATATTTCCGACATCCACTCTTTTACTGAATTAAAACTCTGATATGCAGTAAAATCGATCACTAAAGGCGTGACAGACACATAACCGTTAGCAATCGCGTCAAAATCCGTACCTTCCCCAATATCTTGTGGCTCACTGGGTGGGCCAATCCAATAGATAGGCCGACCTCTCGGATCTTCAGCAGGCACTATAGTATCAGCTCTGTGGCGACAACCCAACCGTGTTAGCCGGTAACCTTTAATTTCTTCCAAGGGCAAATCAGGCACGTTGACATTTAGAATAATATTCGACTCCAAACTAAAAGCTCGCAACCTCTCAAGCATTTTAAACATGATTTGGGCTGCTGTTTGGTAGTGTTTAGCCTCAAAGCTTGCAAGCGAAATCGCTACCGCAGGATAGCCCATACTTCTTCCTTCCATCGCAGCGGCCACCGTTCCCGAATACATCACATCGTCGCCTAAATTAGGCCCTCGATTAATCCCCGAAATAACCATGTCGGGTAGCTCTTGCATGATACGGTGCGAACCCAGGTGCACGCAGTCGCATGGATTACCATTTACCGAATAATACCCATTTTTAAGTCGTTCGCATTTAAGCGGTCTATCCAACGTCAGAGCGCTGCTAGTACCGCTCTTATTTTCGTTTGGCGCTACTACAGTCACTTTATGATGTTTGGAGACTTCTTCGGCCAAACAAACAATTCCAGGCGCTTTGACCCCATCGTCGTTGCTAATCAGTATGTTAATCGGATTCATTCATCACCTGAATAGTTCGCTCCACGGCTCGGTCCCTTATATAAAATAGCTCCCTCAATAACCCGGTAGCAAAAACCCCGCTCGGTAGGTCGAAGGATAATTCAATCTCATCTTGATTATTGTCAAATAGCCTCATTGCAAGGTTTTCGGGGAAAACCCTGAAAGACCTTTGCGCGGAATCGACTCGATGCTTTGCCAAACCATCAATCCAGTCTTCGAAATTCAACATCACCTGGCTTTCAACTTGCAAAGCTTGCTCTGTAGTTCTCGATTTTTGTCTGCCTGCCAACCATCCCGCAATGTGAATATCGCCAGACTTCAGTCGAGCCTTGATTTCAGAACTTAAAGATTCACTGAAGACAGAATTGGTACCGTTCAGAATGTAGCAATCCCCTTCTACCGGCTTGTTCCAAGTTTTACTGGACACTCTTTGAGCAAGGATTAAGTTAAAAATATAGGAGCGCGCCGCCGATAAATATAAGCCTCTTTTGTCACGAGACTTTACTCTTAAGTTATCTACCATAAGCTTCTCGGCTTTAACCAGATTAGAAGCTTTCAACCCAAATCGCTGATAGCCAAAATAATTTGGAAATCCTTGTTCAGTTAACTTGCTGATAGCTTCCTCAGAGATATTTCCACCAACTTCTCGTAAACGAATACGGAATTGGTTTCGCTTAACTGCGCCGCGACGTAGCTTCTTGTTGTGGCGGCACCATTCGATTAACTTCACCCCATTAATACCCAGTTGATTTTCAATTTCCTGCTGAGATAGATTCTTTCCGGGTAGGTGTAGGCTGAACCATTGACGAGAAAGGCTTGCCTTATCTTTCTTTCCGGCATATCCAATGTCTTTAGAGCGAATACCGAATGCTTTTTGTAGTTGGCGTGCCAGCCACTCGGTATTACAACCGCGTTTTTCCAAATGTAGAAATAAATGCTCTCCTTGTCCACTGGGCTCAAATGAAAGCACTTCCCTTACCTGAAAGTCATCGTCAACTTCCCTTATAACCGCGTTAATACGCTCAAAGTTATGGGCTGTCGGCAATCTCTCAAAATGAGTTTGATATTCTAGATAGTCTTGTATCACAGCAGAGCTAACCCTTTTCGATCAGACAGACAGCATGTACCGAGATGCCTTCTCTACGACCGACATATCCGAGTTTCTCTGTTGTTGTCGCTTTTACATTGACCTGATCGAGTTCAATCTTAAGATCTGTGGCTAAATTTTGTCTAATCGCCTCAATACTTTGCGCCATTCTAGGAGTTTGAGCTATAACGGTGACATCAATATTGTTCACGCCGTAATTTAGGCTGTGCACTTGAGCCACAACTTCACGCAACAGTTCACGACTGTCTGCACCTTTATAGTTCTCGTCATTGTCAGGAAAGTGCTTGCCAATATCCCCTAGTGCGGCAGCTCCAAGCAACGCATCACAAACCGCATGCAATAAAACATCACCGTCGGAATGAGCAACAAGACCTTGATGATCGCTAAACTCTACTCCTCCAAGAATGAGTTTACTATCACCGCCAAAAGCATGAACATCAAAACCATGACCTATTCGGATCATCTTAATTCCCTAGCAATTTAAACATTAATTTGCGCAATTTTTTTGTCGATTGAAATCACTATTTTCGATTAACCAAGCACTTGATATCCAATCGACAATTTATCGAGCTAGCTTACCAAAAAACGACTATAACTTTTAGTTGTGAATAGAAAATTAATCGATTGTTGTACTGGAGAATTAGCGTAATAAGAGTACAATTACCTCAAAATCTTACATTACTTTTGAATTTATGGAATTTGGAGTTGAACAATGTTTGACCGTTTAAGTGCACTACCTGCCGACCCGCTTTTAGGATTAATCACAATGTTTCGTGATGACCCTAATCCGAAAAAGGTTGATTTAGGTGTTGGCGTATATCGCGATGAGTCTGGCCACACCCCAATAATGACTGCAGTACAGAAAGCAGCTCAACTCCACATGGAAACTGAAGACTCAAAAACCTATATTGGGCCTGGCGGTGTAATAGGCTTTGTAGAGGGCATAAAATCACTTGTATTAGGTGCAGATTCTAGCGCTTTGAAAGACAATCGTGTTGCCGGTCTTCAATGCCCAGGTGGATGTGGCTCATTACGAGTCGCTTCCGAATTATTAGTTCGCTTAAAAGAAGAATTGACCGTTTGGGTTAGTGATCCTACTTGGGCAAATCACATCCCGCTGATCAGTTCAGCTGGATTACCAATTAAAACCTATCCATATTTCGACCCAACTACCGGCGGTGTTAACTTTGAAGCAATGGAAGCACAGTTAAGCCAGCTAGGTCCAAAAGATGTAGTACTTTTACACGGTTGTTGTCATAACCCTACCGGCGCTGACTTGACGTTTGAAAACTGGAAGAGAGTAGCAGAATTGGCTGCCGAAAAAGGGTTTATGCCATTTGTAGATATTGCTTATCAAGGACTAGGCGATGGAATAAACGAAGATGTCCAAGGTGTTCGATATTTATCTGAAAAAGTCGAAGAGATGATTATTGCTACCTCTTGCTCAAAAAACTTTGGTTTATACCGCGAGCGAACTGGGACGTTGCTAATTCAAACTAAATCTTCTGAAAATGCCAACGCTATCCAAACTCAAATTCAAGATGTCGCTCGTGCAAATTATTCGATGTCACCGGCATATGGTGGCTTTATTGTTGATCGAATTTTATCGGACAATTCTCTTCGGCAAGAATGGGAAACTGAATTAAATGCTATGGCACTAAGAGTGAAGTCACTACGTGGAGGCTTACTAGAGAAAATCCAAGCTCGTGGTATTGAAAAAGACTTTGGCTTTATCACCACTCAAAAAGGAATGTTTAGTTATTTGGGAATTAGTAAAGATCAAGTAATTCGTATGCGTGAAGAGTTCAGTATTTATATGGCTGACTCTAGCCGAATTAACGTAGCAGGTCTTAATACTCAATGTTTAGATTATGTCGCTGACGCGTTAAAGACGGTATGTGAGTAAAAAATCTAGTGGAATAAAAAAGCCGGCAATTGCCGGCTTTTTTATTTCTGAAACCTATTTAAGGTTACCTTTTAAATACCCTACGCGAGGAATAGATTTGACAGACTTCGACTAGGTTGAACTTAGAATACGCTCTGCCAATATTAAATCCTCAGGTCGAGTGATTTTAATATTGTCCCCTCTACCTTTGATGGTTTTCACTTTATAGCCAGCTCTAAATAGCGCCGAAGCTTCATCAGTAACTTCATGCCCATCTTTTAATGCACTTTTAACTGAATATTTTAAGTCTATAAACTTTGCCATTTGTGGGGTCAGAGCTTTTACAAATGAATTTCGATCGACCAAACCACTAATATACGAATCCTTATTCGTTTGATGTACAGTGTCAACGACTGGAGCAACTAATAAACAGGCTTCATCTTCTTGTTGATGAAACTCAACTAATTTATCTAGGTCAGCCTCGTCAACGCATGGTCTTGCCACATCATGAACCATAACTGGAACTTCATCTGGCAGACCTTCATCGTATAAAAATTTAAGTGCATTGTTAACCGAATGCGCTCTAGTTTCACCGCCTTCGATAATAACGACTTGAGTATGATTGGCCAGTTCAACCTGATAACATTCTTTGTCTTCAGGAGAGACTACTAAGACAATAAGTTCAACTCGATCGAAATCGATAAACTTCTGAAGTGTAATTTCTAAAATGGTCTGTTCATTAATTTTTAAATACTGCTTTGGGCACTGCGCTCCCATTCTGGCCCCAGTCCCAGCGGCGGGAATAATTGCAACCACTCCAGTAAAAGTTGAAAGTTCCATTAAATTCGGTAACCCCAAAACCAGTTAATTTTCTTTAGGAATAATACGGTAAAAAGTTTCTCCTGGTTTTATTAAACCAAGATTCTCGCGAGCCTTTTCTTCAAGAACTTGCGGATTAGTTCTAAGAGCGAGAATTTCTTTACGGAGAATTTCGTTTTCTTTCTTTAATAAATCATTTTGCTTCTGCTGTTCCGCAATTTGCTGCTTTAACAGCTCAATTTCTCGATAGCTACCCTCTCCCCACCAAATACGGTATTGGATAATACAAATTAGAATAGCGAATACAATTGCGAGAAATTTCATAAAACAAAAGAGCGGACATAATGCCCGCTCATCTAACCTTTAGAAGCAATTAAATGCTTTTTTACCGGGATAAACAGCTTTGTCACCCAGCTTTTGTTCAATACGAAGTAGCTGATTATATTTGGCTACGCGATCACTTCGACACAAAGAACCGGTTTTTATTTGACCTGCAGCAGTCGCAACAGCCAAGTCAGCAATTGTACAATCTTCTGTTTCACCTGAACGATGAGAAACAACTGCAGTATAACCGGCTTCATGAGCCATATCGATTGCTGCCAACGTTTCTGTCATTGAACCGATCTGGTTAACCTTAATCAAAATTGAATTAGCGATCTTCTTTTCAATACCTTCAGCAAGGATCTTGGTGTTAGTAACGAATAAATCGTCACCGACTAGTTGAACACGATCACCCAATTTTTCGGTCAGTACTTTCCAGCCTTCCCAATCGCCTTCGTCCATACCATCTTCGATAGAAATGATTGGATAGCGGTTTACCCAATCCTCCAGATACTCTGCAAATTCTTCTGAAGAAAGGACTTTACCTTCGCCCTCAAGGTGATATTTGCCATCTTTATAGAACTCAGAACTAGCCACGTCTAGCCCAAGGTAAATTTCTTCACCTAATTTGTAACCGGCGCGATCAACAGCTTCAACGATAGCTTGAACCGCTTCTTCGTTTGAACCTAAATTAGGTGCAAAACCACCTTCATCACCGACCGCCGTGTTTAAACCTTTTTCTTTTAGAACCGCTTTTAGTGCGTGGAACACTTCCGTTCCATAACGAAGCGCTTCCGAAAAAGTTGGGGCGCCTACCGGCAAAATCATGAATTCTTGAATGTCGATATTATTATCTGCGTGTTCACCACCATTGATAATATTCATCATTGGAACCGGCAGAGTTACACCATCACGAATGTGAGCATACAATGGGATGTTGTTGTCAGCTGCAGCAGCTTTCGCATTGGCCAGCGAAACAGCTAAAATTGAATTTGCGCCTAAGTTTGACTTATTTTCAGTACCGTCTAAATCTAACATGACTTGATCAATTGCTGACTGGTCATTTGCGTCTAAACCAACTAACTTTGGTTTAATCGTATCATTAATATTTGCGACAGCTTGTAAAACACCCTTACCTAAATACCGAGACTTATCACCATCTCTTAACTCTAAAGCTTCTCTTGAACCAGTAGATGCTCCAGAAGGTGAACAAGCCAAACCAATCGCGCCACCTTCTAATATGACTTCTGCTTCCACCGTTGGATTACCACGAGAGTCCAATACTTCCCTTCCGATGATATCAACAATCTTACTCATTCCTTATTAACCTCAATAATCAAAAGTTTAAAATCTAAAAAATTATTTTTTCATTTCAGCAAAACCTGAACGCTTTACTGTCTCATCAATGGCTTTTAATGTCGCCAACAACTCTTCTATTTCATACATTGGCCATGAATTTGGTCCATCGCTTTTTGCATTTGCGGGATCAGGATGGGTTTCCATAAACAACCCGGAAATACCGGCGGCAACTGCCGCCCTGGCAAGAACAGGGACATGTTCGCGCTGCCCACCGGATGAGCTACCCTGCCCTCCAGGCAACTGCACAGAATGAGTTGCATCATAAACAACTGGTGCGCCTGTTTCTCGCATAACCGCCAAGCCACGCATGTCTGAAACCAAGTTGTTATACCCGAAGGAAGCACCTCTCTCACAAACCATAATGTTTTCGTTTCCAGTCGAGCGCGCCTTATTAACAACGTGGGCCATATCCCAAGGAGCCAAAAATTGACCTTTTTTGATATTAACCGGGATTCCAGGCTCACAAACTCGCTGAATAAAATTCGTTTGGCGGCATAGAAATGCCGGTGTTTGCATAACATCAACAACGTCTGCAACTTCTCTCATAGGAGTGTCTTCATGCACGTCTGTTAGTACCGGTACGCCTATTTGTTTTTTGACATTATCAAGGATTTGCAAACCTTTCTCTAAGCCGGGGCCTCGAAAGCTGGTGTGAGATGAACGATTAGCTTTATCAAAGGAAGATTTATAAACGTAAGGGATCCCTAATCGATCCGTCACTTCCTTCATATAACCAGCAGTATCGAGTGCTAATTGCTCGCTCTCAATAACACAAGGACCTGCAATTAGGAAGAAGGGATGCTCTAGACCAACTTCAAATCCGCATATATTCATCGTTTGATACCTCTTATAAAACTCTCTAGATTCAACTCAAATCAATTCCAGCAATTAAGCCTCTTGGCTCACTCGAAATTCACGAGCAGCATTAATAAAAGAAGTAAACAGCGGATGACCATCTCGCGGAGTCGACGTGAACTCAGGATGGAACTGAACAGCGACAAACCATGGGTGATCATCACGCTCAATTGTCTCAACTAAGTTATTTAAACTAGAGCGACCAGAAATAATCAATCCTGATTCTTCTAATTGAGAAACAAAATTCTCATTGACTTCGTAACGATGGCGGTGCCTTTCATTAATTTCTTCCGATCCATAGATTTCAGCAATTTTAGTACCTTTCTTAAGGTGTGCCGGTTGAGCCCCTAATCGCATAGTTCCACCTAGGTCAGAATCCTCTGTACGTTGTTCAACTGTACCATCTTTGTTTATCCATTCAGTGATCAAACCAACAACCGGTGCTGGCGATTCACTATCAAACTCTGTCGAGTTTGCGTTTTCCAGCTTTGCACAATTTAAAGCGTGTTCAATAACTGCGACTTGCATGCCTAAACAAATACCAAGATATGGAATACCGTTTTCGCGAGCATATTCTACCGTTTGAACTTTACCTTCAACACCACGCTCGCCGAAACCGCCAGGTACTAAAATGGCATCAGCGTTATCTAGCAAGCCAATACCTTTCTTCTCGATATCTTCCGCGTCAATGAAATCGATATTAATCGTAAGACGGTTTTGCAAACCCGCGTGCTTTAAAGATTCAATCAAGGATTTATAGGCTTCGGTAAGATCCATATACTTACCAACCATTGCCACAGTAACTTCACCATTAGGATTTGCTTCAGCATAAAGCACTTGTTCCCACTCGGTAAGGTCGACTTCTTGCTCGGGCAGGTTGAAGCGATCACCAATTAGCTTTTCTAAACCCTGCGAATTTAAAATTGCTGGGATTTTATAAATACTGTCCACATCTTTTAAGGAAATAACCGCTTTCTCTTCTACATTAGTGAATAGTGCAATCTTTGCCTTTTCTGATGGTGGTAGAGTTCGATCGGAACGACAAATTAAAATATCAGGCTGAATACCAATCGAACGTAGCTCTTTGACCGAGTGTTGAGTTGGTTTGGTTTTCAATTCACCGGCAACAGCAATGTAAGGTAACAACGTTAGGTGCATAAACAATGCTCGCTCGCGGCCTAACTCATAACCTAACTGGCGGATAGCTTCCAAAAATGGTAGCGATTCGATATCCCCTACAGTGCCACCAATTTCAACCATGGCAATGTCTGCATCTCCTGCACCTTCAAAAACTTTACGCTTAATTTCGTCCGTGATATGTGGAATAACCTGCACGGTACCACCAAGATATTCACCTTTACGCTCTTTTTTAAGAACATCAGCATAAACACGGCCGGTGGTGAAATTATTCGCTTGAGACATGCGAGTTCTAACAAAACGCTCATAGTGACCTAAATCTAAGTCCGTTTCAGCGCCGTCATCGGTCACAAATACCTCTCCGTGCTGGAAAGGACTCATGGTGCCAGGGTCAACGTTAATATAGGGGTCAAGTTTGAGTAAGGTAACTTTAAGTCCGCGAGACTCAAGAAGAGCCGCCAAAGAAGCCGCCGCGATACCTTTTCCTAAAGAAGAAACTACACCGCCCGTAACAAATATAAACTTAGTCATGTAAAAATCGCCAAAATCGTTTAAAAACAATATGTTAGTTGAGCTTCCTACAGTAATAACTTAGCAATGATCAAACCTTAGATCGAGGGTTTATGACCACAAAGCAAACCAGTAAGTTAATGAATCTAGTTAAAAATCTGCAAAGTTAACTGCTTTTGAGAAGCAATCAGGACGGGAAGCTATTGTAACAAATAATTTCAACCGAATCACGGAATTAAATAAGGATCTCTGAAATAAATGACGTGAAACCATAGAGTCTAATAAAGTCTTGCCCGTTAAACGGAATTCTTATTTTTATCCAACGAAATTTTTGCCTTCTGCCACAACTCTTCTAACTCATCTAAGGAATACTCAGCAAGGGGCTTATCGGCATTTTCTTCAACAATTCTAAACCGCTGGTCAAATTTTTGGTTTGCTTTTCTAAGTGCGATGTCTGCGTCAACGTTGTAATGACGGCTTAGATTTACCACTGCAAATAGCAAATCCCCTATTTCTTCTTCTAGATGTTTTTTATCACCTGAGTTAAATGCAGATTTCGTCTCGTCTATTTCTTCTTCAACTTTCTCCCAAACCTGCTCCGGGCATTCCCAGTCGAAGCCAACTTTAGCGACCCTTTTTTGTATTTTCTGTGCGCGTTTTAATTCAGGCAGCGCTTTAGGAATATCATCCAATACACTCGACTTATTTTCGTCTTTTGCAATTCTTTCTCTATGCTTTTGAGCTTCCCAGGCGGACTTTAGTTCTTCTTCATTTTTGAACTCAGACTCCGCAAAGACGTGTGGATGGCGCCGCACAAGTTTGTCGCAAATGCTTTCAACAACTTGATAAAAATCAAAACGTCCTTCTTCACGAGCTATCTGGGCATAAAAGACGACCTGAAACAACAAATCCCCTAGTTCGTCTTTAAGAGCATCAAAGTCCTCTCGTTCGATAGATTCGGCGACTTCATAAACTTCTTCAATGGTAAACGGCAGAATCGTTTGATAAGTTTGTTCAATATCCCAGGGGCACCCGCCATTTGGATCGCGCAAAGCTTGCATTACTGCAAGCAACTTATCCATTCCACCAGCACTGTTAACTAACCCGATAAGCCGCTCAGAATTTGATTCACTCACCTTACCATCCTTTAAGCTTAAGAATATTCGTTCAACCTTTACTTTCTTTGAACACTAACAATAGTTGCTAGCTGTTCAATTTTTGTCATTATTCTTGATACCGCGTTAACTGTCGGTACTTCAATTTGAATATGAATACTGACCATCAAGCGCTTTTTATTTACGTGCGTATTCAAAGCCGTCACACTGACTTTTTCTTCAGCCATAAGCATTGTGACATCACCAAGAAGCCCTTTCCTGTCGTAAGCTTTGATCAGAAGGTCGATTAAGTATTTTTCATTTAATGCATTGCTCCACTCAACAGTTAATACCTTTTCAGGAGACTTCTCCTGGGAGTTGAGCAAATAGTGACAGTCTGCACGGTGGATCATAATTCCTCGGCCTTGAGTAACATAGCCTGCAATTTCATCACCGGGAACGGGCTTGCAACACCCTGCCATGCGCGTCAACAAATTACCCACGCCTTCGACTAAGATATCACTTGAAGCAGAACGCTTAGCAATCTTAGCTTGCTTTTTGATAACTGTATTTCGATCTATGACCGGCTCTTGATCTTGCAACGTTCGAATGTAGTTGATAACTTGATTTAAGCCTTTGTCACCAATCCCAACCCCAGCAAACAATTCTTCCTCTTTATTGTAATTAAAATGTTCCGCAACCTTTAAGAAATCTACTGACTTAAAATTGTGCTTCTGAACCTCTTTCTCTAATAGTTGTTTGCCGGCAGCGGCATTCTTATCTTTGTCTTGGTGCCTAAACCACTGATGAACTTTTGCTTTAGCTCGTGATGACTTTATATATCCACGATGTTCGCTCAACCAATCTCGACTGGGGCCCCCAGATTTTGCCGTTAATACCTCAACTCTCTGGCCCGTTTCTAAAGCTTGAGTTAATGGAATAATTCGTCCATTAACTTTTGCGCCCCTGCAGCGATGTCCTACTTCAGTGTGAACCCGATATGCAAAGTCAACCGCTGTGGACCCCTGGGGCAAATCGATTAGCTTTCCTTGTGGCGTAAATACGTAAATCCTCTCTTCTAAAACCTGGTTTTTAAATTCTCCAACTAAATCGGCCGACTCAGTGAGCTCGTCTTGCCAATCAAGTAACTGCCTTAGCCAAGCAATCTTCGCTTCGTATCCATCGGAAGGGGCGCCTTTGCCTTCCTTGTATTTCCAGTGCGCAGCGACACCCAATTCAGATTCCTGATGCATTTCAAATGTTCGAATTTGAATCTCTAATGTTTTTCCTTCAGGACCAACCACAGCTGTATGTAAGGAACGATAGCCATTCTCTTTTGGCGTAGCGACATAGTCATCAAACTCTTTTGGAATATGTTTCCATAATCCATGAACCACACCAAGTACCGAGTAACAGTCTTGTACCTTTGGCACAAGCACTCTTACTGCACGAACATCATAAATCTCTTCAAAACCAACTTGCTTTCGCTGCATTTTTTTCCAAATGCTAAAGATGTGCTTTGCTCTACCCTGCAAGTCAGCTTCTATTCCAATTTCTTTAAGTGAGCTGTTGATAATCTCTAGAACATTTTTAACATAGACTTCACGTGCTACTCTTTTCTCATCAAGACTCTTAGCAATTTTCTTATATTGGTCAACTTGTAAAATTCGAAATGCCAGATCTTCCATTTCCCACTTAACCTGGCCAACGCCTAATCGATTGGCAAGTGGCGCATAAACATCGCTGACCTCTTTAGCCACCAGTATTCTCTCGGGCGAATCGGACTTAACTGCTCGTCTCAATAAACACAATCTTTCCGCAAGTTTAATGAGTACCACGCGAACATCGTCGACCATCGTCAGCAACATCTTTCTTAAATTGTCGATATGTGACTCGTCGCTATTTTCGCTAAAGTCAGCCTGTAGTGCACGGATCGCATCCATTGAGGCTACGCCTTTAATGCGGTTGGCGACTTTGGAACCACATGTATCATTAATGTCGACTAACTCGATTAATTTCGCGTCTACAAACGGGTACAAAATTGCGGCAATTAGGGTCGCACTATTCGCGTCTAGCGAGGAAAGTATATTTGCCATCTCAAAGCTTTCGGCAAACAAGTCAGGTAAATTTATGTTCGACGATTGTTGTTCGCTATTTTCTGCTTTTTGAGCTTTCTGTTTTTCGGATTTTGGCTTTTCAGATTGTTTCTTCTTTGTGGATATTTCGTCGGTGGCTTTAATTAGTAACTGGGTTAATTTTTGCCAATCTTTTGCAGTGTTTTGTTCGTCTTCCGGTCTAATCGAATCACACCATTGGATGAAATTATCATCCAATACACTTTCCGGTGTTTTGATATCATAGACCTTTACCATAGTTAACTAACCCTCAATGATTCAACTAACCACAAACTCAATGAAGCCCAAATAAATCGCCTTACTTCTTTTCAAACAAAGCTATCGACTCAACATGAGTTGTATGTGGAAACATGTCCATTACGCCAGCTTTTTTCAAGACATATCCATGCTGAATAAGTTCTCCTGTATCCCTAGCCAAAGTAGCAGGATTACAGGAAACGTAAACAATCTTTTCAGGTGCAAACTTTACGATGTTTGAAATCACTTCAAGCGCGCCGCTTCTTGCAGGATCGATCAATACCTTATTGTAGTCTTTATTTTTAACCCATTCTTTTTCTTCCAAGTTCGTGGTCAAATCAGCTTGGTGAAACTCAACGTTTGTCAATTCGTTAAAACGCGCGTTTTCTTGCCCGCGTTCGACCATTTCTTGAACACCTTCTACACCAACCACATACTTGGCTTTAGTTGCTAATGGAATGGTAAAGTTTCCTAAACCGCAGAATAGGTCCAATACTCGATCTTCAGGTTGAACATCAAGCAATTCCAAAGCATAAGGAACCATTACCCTGTTTATGCTGGCATTTACTTGAGCGAAATCGAGAGGTTGTTGTTTCAATTCAACATCGTACTCAGGAATTTCGTAGCTCAGCTGCGCTTCCTCGTCACTCGTCGGCCACAAGCGAACCAAAGAGTCTGGGCCTTTAGGCTGAAGATAAACAATCGTGTCGTGTTTTTGTGCAAAGTTCATCCAGGACTCTCTATCTGCCGCAGGCATTGGCTTTAAGTGACGCACTATTAGTGCCGACTTATTATCGCCGCTAGCCACTTCAATTTGCGGAATAAACTGTCTAATTTGTAAACCGTCAATCAACTCTGACATAGGCTTAAGCAAACCTGAGACCCGCTCTATCAAAACAGGACAAGTTTCAATGTCAGTTAGAAAGTTGGAATATTTTTCGCGGAAGCCTATTAAGGTTCTTTCCTTCTTCAAAACATAGCGCACACCGAGACGGGCTTTACGCCGGTAGCCAAGTAAATCCGCTTGCAGCGGTGCCAACCACTCTTTCGGCTCAGTTTTAGCAAAATGTTGCAACTGTTCCTTTAAAATAGCTTCTTTGTGCTTTATTTGTGCGTGCGGAGATAAATGCTGCATGCTGCACCCGCCACAAACGCTGAACATTTCGCAAGGAGGTTCAACTCTATCAGGGCTAGGCTTAATGACTTCAAGCGTGCGGCCTTCGTCAAATTTTCCTCTACTAAATACATACTGCATTTCTACAGTTTCACCAGGTAGCGCACCTCCAACAAATACAGTTTTTCCATCAACCCTGGCAATACCTCGCCCTTCATGTGAAAAACCTTCTATTTCAACTGTAACGGGCTCTTTAGGGAGTTTCTGTTTGCGACTTCTTCTGGACATTCAAACTTTCCAATAAACTGTTTTAATTGTTAGGGTAATTAGCCCTATAACCTCATATCACCATCTTCAAACACAGCCAGGGCTGCTTTTGGAGGCGCATTATACTTTTAAATCGGAAACAATGTTGAAAAATTGGCTAAAAAATGGCGCTGGAGCGCAATAACAACGACAAAATTGTCCAATCAGCTTAGTATAGTCGTTGGAATAATTATAATAATGATTTAATCTACTGATTTTTAATTATAAATTGGTCCGAGAAAATGCGATTTTGCTGTCGGCAAATTGATATAACGAGGTACAACTTCACCCTGCTGAGAGCAATCATCGGTTGGTTGGCCATGCATACTCTTGCTGTCGCAGATAGCCAACAAAGTCCAGCTACGACCAGTCCCCTGCTATCACCTAAAGTGACCGTTTTTTATCAAAGAAATAATTCCCAAGACGAAAAACTAGCTGATGTGATGCTTACTCAGTTGCAGCAAAAACTTCCAGCGTTGCAAGCTGAGCTAGCTGAGACAAGCAACATGTCACGTAATCAGCTGGAGCAGTTTCTAGGCTCGGAACATGGCTGTAGCATTACCGTGGGTAGCATTGCAACTCAGAAGGTTCTCAGCGCAAGAAGCAAGAAATCAATTTTTGCAATCAAAGTTCCACGCCACAAACTTGATCAACTGAAGAGAATATACCAACGGTTGGGGATTTTTGTGACTGGCCTCTATGAGGAACAACCCTTTGCGAGACAAGTTTTACTTGCAGAATCACTTTCGTCTGACTTAGAAGTGATAAGCATCCTACTTGGCCAATCCGACAAGTACTATTTGGCTGACTATCAACGGATTGCTCAGCAGTATGAAATGGAGCTGGCATTTCAACTGTTGAGACCAACCGACCCGCCCGAAAAATACCTAAAAAATGTAGCTGAATCTGGTGGGTGGCTAGCCTTAACCAATAATGATGAACTATTTCAATCGTCTAAACTCGCAGGACTCGTGTTGGCAGCCTACTACCAAAAAGTTAACTTACTCGGCAATAAACTGGAAGACTCCAAGAGTGGCGCCTTAGCCAGTATTTATACTTCAATAAACTCTCTTGCAAACGAGGCGATTCCTGATATTCGAGCATTATGCGTGACTAATACCAGGAGACCTCCGCGTTATGCAAAAAACTTTAGTGTGGAAATTAATCAACATATTGCCGACAATACTAATGTTAGAAACTTAGATGCAGGCAAAATAACAAAGCAAATTCAAGAAATTGAATCTCAGAATAAATTAAAGTAAATAAAGTAATCGTAGAATTAAAATCCAACTAGAAAATAGGTCTGTTGATGAATGAATGGGGAATAAAGGCCCGGGTAATCTTACTCGCATTGATACCAACAGGATTGGTAGCCTTAGTTATGGGAGCCTACTTTATAGTTACTCGCATGCACGACCTCAACGTATCATTGAATGAACGAGGTCAAACAATAGCCAACTATTTAGCTCAAACAGCAGAATACTCAGTACTGTCAGCAAATTCTCCAGCCTTGCAGCGACTTGTCAATAACGCAAGAGATGGTGACGACGATATTCTCGCGGTTGCGATATTTGATAAAAATAACTTAATGCTGGCCAAGTCTGGAACATCTAGGCTCGTCGAAGTTCTTTCCATTAATGCGCAATTAACACCCCAGCAGACCCAGACTGAGATGCTTGAAGATGGCATTATTGTCCGTACCCCGATAACCACCCAACCTGATTTGGGCAACGACTATCAATCAACATTACAAATACAGAATATCCCTAATTTAGGATACGTTGCTGTTTACTTAACAATAAAAAATGCCCGTTTAAGACAATACCAAACCGTTGCGACGGCACTAATTATACTTGTTGTCGGGCTTGGATTAGGCGGTGCATTAGCGCAAGGGATGGCTCGTTCAATCACTATCCCTATCATTCAACTTGCGTCTGCGGTAAAAAGAATTAAGGAAGGACAACTAAAGGTAGCCATTAAATCTCAGGCAACAGGTGAGTTAAAAACGCTCGTTGACGGATTTAACGATATGAGCCAATCCATATTTGAAGCAACTGAAGAAATGCAAGCGGCGGTAGAACAAGCAACCGCAGATCTACATGAGACCAATGAAGCGTTAGAACTTCAAAATGTTGAACTAGATATGGCTCGCAAACAAGCAATTGAAGCAAGCAGGGTAAAATCTGAATTCCTGGCTAATATGAGTCATGAAATCCGAACGCCAATGAATGGAGTGATTGGTTTTACTAATCTATTGTTAAGAACCGAGCTCACTCACAAACAATCAGACCACTTAAATACGATCAAAAAATCTGCCACCAATCTGCTTTCAATAATCGATGACATACTTGACTTCTCCAAAATCGAAGCGGGTAAAATGGACCTGGAAAAACGTTCATTAAATATCAGCGACTGTGTTGATGAGGTACTAAATCTGCTTGGACCTGCAGCCCAAAATAAAAATATCGAATTATTGGGGGTTGTTTACCAGGATGTACCGGAAAACTTATTAGGCGACTCGGTAAGGATTTCCCAAATACTTACCAATCTCACCAACAATGCGATTAAATTCACCCAGCAAGGTAACGTTCAAATAAGGGTGATGCTAGATGATGAAACACCTCAATCAGTAAGGTTAAAAATTAAAGTTACTGATACCGGCGTTGGTCTTTCGGAAGAACAAAGGAAAGTCTTGTTCCACGCATTCACCCAAGCAGACACCTCCACTACTCGCAGATTTGGTGGAACTGGCTTAGGTCTTGTGATATCTAAAAAACTCGTGGAATCAATGAACGGTAAAATTGGCCTTGAGAGCGAAGAAAACGTTGGTTCTACTTTCTGGTTCACAATCGAGCTAGACAAAGATCCGGAAGAGAATAAACAAATTGATTTTGGTTTTCCGGGAAGACGAGTGCTTCTTCACGACTCAAGCAGAGTATCTCAGTTAGCTACGCAGCACTTGTTAACTCGTTGGAATATTAAAGTTGAGACAACTGATGACATTGATTCACTAATTGAACTCGCCAGCCTTAATAGCCAACAACAAAAAACGGTTCACTTAATAATTGTGGGAGGCTATCCAAGTCAAGAATTCCACCGCGAACTCACACAAATCAATGACCTAGGAAAATCACTCAATTGCTCGTCTGCAGTCTTGCTAAACACCAATGACGAAACCGTTATCAATCAGTATGCAGAACTAGGAATTGCCCATCATATAAGCAAGCCCTTAATACGCAAGAACTTCTATAATGCATTGTTTGAATGGTTCGAAATCGGTAAGCAGAAAACGATGGAGGATGAAGCAAGTGAGGACTCAAACACAAATGTTGACTCTGGTCCTTCGCGAATTTTATGCGTAGACGACAACGAAGCAAACTTAAAACTTATTGCCGAATTATTATCCGAGTATAATGTCGATACAACCCTCGCAGACGATGGTGTCGAGGCAGTAAAGGCATGCGAGAAATCGAGCTTTGATTTGATATTTATGGATATTCAAATGCCAGAAATGGATGGAGTTGAGGCAACACGCCACATTCGCAAGCTCAAATCTTCTAAGGCAAGAACACCAATAATTGCGTTGACCGCTCACGCGATGAAAGGCGAAAAAGAAAAGCTTTTAGCCGAAGGTATGGACGATTATCTTACCAAGCCAATTAGTCAAGCTCAGCTAGAAGAAACAATCAATAAATGGACTAGAAAAAAACTGGTGCAAAAAGAAGATTCTAAGTCCCCACAGGCCGAAACTTCGCTGCAGCTTCCCTCGGCTAATGCAGACGCCGAGTCGAATTCAGTTGTGGATTGGGAACTTAGCTTAAAGGCAGCAAATCAAAAACCCGACCTTGCGAAAGATATGCTGAAGATGCTGGTAAATAGTTTTAACGAAGCGAAAAACAAAATAGACTCTGCCTTTGAGAATGAAGACAAAGAATCACTCACCCAGCATGTGCACAAACTGCATGGCGCTACAGCTTATTGTGGTGTTCCTCAGTTGAAAAAAATTGCTAACGAATATGAAACTCATTTAAAGAAAGACGCTTTCAATCAAGCTTCTCTAGCCATTCACTCTGACTTTATGCAGGCCATTGATGATGTTGAGGAAGCCGCCAAGGACTACTTATAAAAGACGACTTATAATGAGATTAGCAATAAAATATCTGGAGTGGCTATTTATCTCTCGCTACTCTACGAGCTGGACATCAATTCGAGATTGATATTCGTTTAGACTTTCGAGTGGCTTAGCAACTAAGGCCATTGTCTTAGGATCAACGTCGATAAACTCACAAAGAATAATTTGATTGGTTAACTCCACCGGTTCATCAAGGTCAATTTGTACTTTATGATAGTTTTCCGTATGCCCAAAATAGCGATAATGCCCACTTTCAACTTTATGAGCTCTACCTTCCCAAAGTATTGATTGAGTTTGTGAAACTAGTTTTTTGATTTGCTCCAACTTTACTTGGTGCGTCAATTGATGAAGCGACTTACTTCTTTTCTTTTTGGTTTCATTGTCAATCTTGTTGGGTAGTCGAGCTGCTTTAGTGCCTTCTCGATCAGAATAAGAAAAGATATGAACATGCCCAAACTTTGCCTGTTCGACGATCTTTTTAGACAATTCAAAATCTTCTTCTGTCTCTCCAGGAAAGCCTACTATTACATCGGTTGTTACGTTAAATTCAGGGACCACTGAGCGAGCCCTTTCCACTAACTCTAAAAACGTTTCAGACTTACATCGGCGTGACATTTTCTTCAGAATTTGGTTACTACCGCTTTGAATGGGCAAGTGCATATGCGGCATTAACCTTTTGTCTTTAAACAACTCGAAAAAGTTATCTGGTAAGTCCCAGGGTTCAACAGACGCAAAGCGTATTCTCGGGATCTGAGTTTGCTCCAAAATAGCAACAACTAATTTATAAAGCGACGTATCAATGTCTGAGCCATATCCACCAACATGAACGCCGGTTAAAACAATTTCTTTAACACCGCTTTGTTCAAGCCGGTTAATTTCTCCAATAAGGTCTTCGATTGTCCTGCTTTGCTCATCCCCTCTAGCTACAGTAACAATGCAATAGGTACAACGATAGCGACATCCATCTTGAATCTTAATAAAAGCTCGTTCTTTGTTACGCACAAAAAGCGCGGACTCGTCAGGTTCAGTCGCAGCGTAAGGCATGGATTGAGAATCCATTAGATCATAAGCAAGTTCCGGCAACTTAGCTTTATCTGAGTTGCTAACGATTAGGTCAACGCCAAGGAGTTGTTCGGCTTGTTCTCTTTCCAGAGATGCGTAACATCCTGTAACTACGAGTTTTGCTTTTGGTTGCTTGCGGTGAAGTTTTCGAATAGTCTGGCGAGATTTGCGCGCAGCTTCCCCGGTAACGGCGCAAGTATTGACTACAATAAGATCTGCCGATTCTAATTCAGGGGTCACGCTAATGGAGTGACTTTTAAAATCGTCAGCCCACATTTGAAGCTCGGCTTCGTTAAGGCGACAACCTAGCGCGGTTAAATAAACTTGCATTAAAATTCTCGTACTACTTAAATTGGATCGACTTTAGTCGACTTCACCTTAGTCATCATGGCTTACACCAAATAGAAATGCTATAAGCTTTGTTTGAAAGCTATTTGCGCTTTTTCGGAACCCAAGCCCAGGTCATCTGACAAATTACGGGTTCTACACTGGCGTCATCCGTTACCGTCACCGAAATTACTGTATCCCCTTTTTCCTCTTTATGTAATTGTTCAATTTGCTCTTGTGTAATTGTAGCTACGGCGGTGAGATTTCCAGTTGAACGTTTAACATAGTCAATGTGCATTGTTTTTAGCACGGGGATCTTGTCATCAGGAATATTCATGCCTACAACCATACCGCTTGCGGTTTCAGCAACCAGGCTAGTCGCAGCTGCGTGAACGGTACCAATATGATTCTGAACTTTTTTGCGGTTTTTTAAAAAGAAAACCGCTTTTTCCTGAGTCAGCTCTCTGCAATTTAAGCTTGCGGTTCCAATAAACTTTATAGTTGAGCCGAGAGCAAAATCTAGTAAACGTCCACGTAACCATTTTGGTTTGGACTGCAACTTATCGACAACTTTTGCTAACTGATTTTTCATTTTAATTATCTTCTTTTAAAATTTGACAAAACTAAAATTAGGCTTGGCAATCAACTACAATGCGGCCATGAAGTTTACGATCTAATAAAGCGTCGAACACTCTTGAAACCTCTGACAAAGGAACAACTTCTGTCAAAATATCTTGTAGATGACTCGGTTTCAATTCCCCCCCCATGCGATTCCAAATATCAGTTCTTAGCGACATTGGGCAATTTGTAGAACTGACTCCTAGTACACTCACGCCACGCAATATAAACGGAAAGACAGTAGTATCCAATCGATGTCCGCTTGCCAATCCGATACTAGCAATATTTCCCCATAAATTGGTATGTGCGATTAACTGCGAAAGAAGATCACCACCAACATTATCAATTACGCCACCAAACTGCCCTTTCTCTAACGGTCGTTGGCCTAACTCTAAATCTTCCACTGAGCAAACTTTGTTCGCGCCCAAGTTAGTCAGGTAATCGTCAAACTCGCGCCTACCACTAACGGCAATAACTTCGTAACCAAGATTAGAAAGCATGTCTACCGCTATGGAACCAACTCCCCCACTTGCCCCTGTTACAACAATCGGTCCCTTTTCATGAGTTTGATTATTTTCTTGCATGCGGTGAATTGCTAATCCGGCAGTAAAACCAGCTGTACCTAAAATCATGCAGTCCTGCATAGTCAGGCCATTTGGAACGGGGATCACCCAATCGGCTGGAACCCTTGCCATTTGAGCTAAACCACCATCATGTGACTCACCTAAGCCACAACCATTTACCAGGACTTCATCTCCAACTTTAAATCGAGAGTCGGATGACGACTCAACTACTCCGGCCAGATCTATACCGCCGTTTAAGGGAAATTGCTTGAGAATAGCACCGCGCCCCGTGGCTCCTAGCGCATCCTTATAATTAACCCCCGAATAGTGGACCTTAATTACAACATCACCAGTACAAAGCGAATCCAAGTCCATTTGTTCCAAACGATGTTCAACCTGGTTTTCTTGTTTATAAATCCTACACGCTAGAAAAGTCACAGTTTTGCCCTAGTTTCGAAAAATGGCGCTATTGTACCCTAAAAGTCATGATTGTCCCGCTATTTTTCGCTAACTTGTTGTTAAGTTAACCAATGAAAACAAATATCCTAGTGTTCAATAACTGCGCGGATCACAAAGCAAATAGACTTATTTTTCATGAAGTTATTGAGATTAGGCGTGAATCTTCACTAAAACTTAACTTGTCAGAAGCCTATTAAACGCGGTATAAAAGCCGTCTGGTTAAAAAGCCACAATATGTTTGTACGAAAAAACAACAACAATTATAAGCAGACGAATTATAAAAATAGATTAAATAGGAGTCTTATTAATGTCGACTAATGTTCCACCGGGAGAGTTTCTCGGTCATCCCAAAGGACTTTATTTGCTCTTTACGACTGAGCTTTGGGAACGGTTTTCATATTACGCGATGCGCGCAATTTTAGTTCTTTACCTAGCAGATCAAGTTCAAGATGGCGGGTTAGGTTGGGCACAAGGCGACGCAGTTAGCCTTTACGGAATTTTCACAGGTCTTGTCTATCTAACCCCGCTGTTAGGTGGTTGGTTAGCCGATAACCTTCTTGGACAACGTAAATCTATCATTTTAGGCGGTATTTTGATGGCAGCTGGCCACTTTGTATTGGCTACACCTCATACTACGACGCCAGGAATGGAGAACACCATATTTTATATTGGCTTAGCTCTTCTAATAGCAGGTAACGGTCTATTTAAGCCAAACATTTCAACTATGGTGGGTGACTTATACGAGGAAGGTGATCATCGTCGCGATGGTGCATTCACTATTTTCTATATGGGGATCAACGTTGGTGCAATGCTTTCTGGTATTGTTGTAGGTATTGTTGCCGCCGCTTGGGGTTGGCAAGCTGGCTTTATCGCTGCAGGTACCGGCATGCTGTTAAGCTTAGTAATTCAAGTGCTATTCGCCCAAAAGTATTTAGGCGATATTGGTGTCGAACCTGCTGCTAAACGCGACAAGCGAGAAGCAAAAGAAGAACGCGACACTCCACTGACTAAGGAAGAATTTGATCGACTTAAAGTTATTGTAATTCTCGGCGTTTTCACGGTTATTTTCTGGGCAGGCTTCGAACAAGCCGGTGGTTTGATGAATCTATATACAGAAACTTACACCGATAGAAACCTCTTTGGTTGGGAAATACCAACCACCTTCTTCCAGTCTTTAAACCCCATTTATATAGTTATTTTGGCTCCCATATTCTCAATGCTTTGGATCAAAATGGGTCCTAAAGAACCGACTTCTCCAATTAAGTTTGCGGTAGCACTTTTACTGCTTGCAGTGGGTTTCTTGTTTATGATTGGTGCAGTATTGCAACAAGGTGGTGATGAGACAGTAAAAACTAGTATGTTCTGGTTGTTAGGCGCTTACCTTTTCCACACAATGGGTGAACTTTGCTTAAGTCCAATCGGTCTTTCAATGGTAACAAAATTGGCTCCGCTAAGACTCATGTCATTCTTAATGGGTGTTTGGTTTACATTTATTGCAGTAGCCAACTATGTAGGCGGCCTCATCGGAAGTATGGCAGGTACAGAAAAAATTGGCGTTGATGGAGCGCTAAATGTATTTGCCGGAATAGGAATTACCGCTGCTGTTGCGGCTGTTATCTTGTATTTCATGGCAGATAAGCTAGTTTATTGGATGCACGGTGCCGAAGGTAATCACCATTCTGACTTAAAAGAAGAATTAGAGACTGCATCACAGCATGCATAGTTTTCTCAATTAGTAAAAAAACCGGCTTTATGCCGGTTTTTTCAATCTAAACCCATTTCTTTTCATTATTGCTCTTTGCAAATTATTGTTTGAAATTTAAACTCTCAGAGCGATGACAAATATAATAAATCGAATTATTAAGGGAACTAAAATGAATTCCTTTAAAGTACCACACACCCTTGTACTGTTATTTTTTATGATGATATTTGCTTATCTGCTAACCTGGATACTTCCCTCAGGAAGCTTCGAGATGGCAGAAAGTGCTAGCGGGCATAAAGCAGTCGTACCTGGAACCTATCAAGTTAGCGATGAAGATATAAACCTGCCTATTTGGAATCTGTTTACCGTTATTCCTCGAGCACTAGGCGAAGCCCAGGGAATTATCTTTTTCCTATTCTTAATCGGCGGCTCCATCGCAGTATTACGTTCTACTGGAGCTATTGATGCCGTTTTAGGGAAAGTTCTTAAACGATTTTCTCACCGTCCCGCACTTTTACTATTTATGAGTTGCGCAGCATTTATGCTCGGCTCGTCCACAATTGGAATGGCAGAAGAATATATACCCTTGGTATTAATTCTTATCACTCTTTGTGTCTCACTCAAAATGGATACAATCTCTGCGGTAGGTTCAATGGTCATCGGGTATGGCATTGGTTATGGGACGGCAGTATTAAATCCATTTACGCTTTTGGTTGCACAAGGAGTCGCCGAAGTTCCTCCAACTTCAGGTTGGGCATTTCGACTGGCGCTGTTTGCTCCTTTTATGATTATTGGTTTTCATCATCTATGGCGATATGCCAGCAAGGTTCGCCAAGACCCTGCTAATAGTTACGTATATGGCATTTCTGAAGCTCAACCTCCCGAGGTTACGGAATATCCAAAGCTCGATAAACGAAAGCTGAGTATTCTAGTTCTGACTTTTATCGCACTTATTGGAATGGTTATCGGGATAGCTAAATTTCATTGGTACTTTATTGAACTAGGGGCAATGTTTTTTTTCTTGGCGATCCTGATTGCCTTTGTCGCGGGTCATAAGCTTGATGATGCAGCAAAGACTTTTACTCATGGGGCTGCAGAGCTAACCGGAACCGCCTTGTTGATAGGCTTTGCTCGTAGTATCGAACTGATTCTTTCGGATGCTCAGGTTCTGCACACCGTCGTTAATGGTTTAGCTACCCCACTTTCGCATTTAGGTGCTGAACTCTCAGCGGTCGGAATGTTATTTATCCAAAGCGTGTTAAATTTCTTCATTCCTTCAGGATCTGGACAGGCCTATGTAACCATGCCGATCATGGCGCCAATTTCTGATATAGTCGGAGTTTCGCGCCAAGTTGCCGTGCTTGCATACCAAATGGGAGACGGTTTTATGAACATGATTGTCCCTACCAATGCGGTCTTGATGGGGATTATTGGAATGTGTGGGATCCCTTATAACAAATGGTTTAAGTTTATAGCGCCATTGATATTAAAACTCCTGTTGGCGGGCAGCATTTCTTTAGTAATAGCGGTACTTATCGGTTACCAGTGATTTATCGGCTAATTTAGACTAAAAAGCCGGCTTTGTGCCGGTTTTTTATATCTGGTCTATACTAAAATTATCTAGATATTCAGGTAGTTACATTATGCCAACTATAGATTCGATAATGACCCATAATCCAGTGTTTGTTTCTCAACACGCAAATGTCCACAAAGCACGTATGCTTATGGCGGAAAAGAAAATTCGCCACCTGCCGGTAAAATCTGTGGACGATGGCAGATTAATTGGCATGGTCAGCCAAAAAGCCATCCTAAAAAATGCGATTAAAATAATTAATCAAAGAGGATTTGATCAGTTAGAACATACTGAAAAATCTATGGATGTTCAGTCTATTATGGAAGATTCGCTAGATGTTTTTGAGGTGTCAGCGGATGTAATAGAAGTTGCGCGTAATCTACTCAATAAGCGTAGTGGCTGTATTGCCGTTGAGGAAAAAGGCAAGCTAGTCGGAGTTGTAACCTCTGCTGACTTTGTCAAACTTGCAGTTGAACAACTTTCTTAACGGCTACTTAAAGGAACAAACTACTGCCTTGGCAACCGGATATTAGCCATGTTTTCTTCCACGTCACTGCGCCATGGATTAATATCTAGCCCCCCTCTTCTGGTATACCTTGCGTAAACAGTAAGGCGTTCTGGTTGACAGAATTTTTTAATATCCGCAAAAATCCTTTCAACACACTGTTCATGAAATTCGTTATGCGATCGAAATGAAACCAGATATCTAAGTAAAGCCTCACGATCTATTTTTTTACCCGAATATTTAATCTGAACTGAAGCCCAATCGGGCTGGCTGGTAATTAAACAATTGCTTTTTAATAAATGACTAACTAAAACCTCGGTAACGAGCTCTCCTCCAACGGCTTCTTGTAAAACATCCGGACAATACTGGTAGTTCGAGATCTCGATATCTTGCTCATCAATTAGCTCCCCTTCTAAACCATAGATATTAAATTCACTCGCTTGATCCAATTTAAAAAGTTTCACTTCAACTTTAGCCTGTGAAGCCTGCGAGAGATCTTTTGCGATAGTCGATTCTACTTTTACTGGGCTCTCAAATTTAGTTTGATTAAAGGAGTTTAAATAAAGCTTCAGGGACTTTGATTCAACAATGTTTAAACTGTCTGCTGGGAAAACCAATTTGGCAACTGCTACCTGCGGTAAACCATTCTGATTTAGCCAACTGAGCTCGAAGGCATTCCATATATCCGCGCCTTTAAAACTAAGGAATTCAGATTCCAGCTCTTTACGCTTTTCACTGCGCGGGATTGGAAATAACAGATCCGGTGCATAAAGGCTTACATATTTAGTGGTTTTGCCTAGAGGATTTTCGGCCATCAGAATATGTCTCTGCTTGAGTTAAAAAATGAGTTAACCTAATTAACTAGTCTTGTCGGGGTTAGGCATGGGAAACGCAGTAACAACATCTCCTTTTACCTCGCCTATTTTTGCAGTTCCTTGCTTCTCAACTTCATCAATTCGAATAACCGCATGCATAGGTATATTTGTTCGACTAACGCCATCAAATTCTGCTTTGAGCTTTTCTTCCCCTGGATCAACAACTAACCCCGAGCGCTCATTAAATAATAGACCTTCAATTTCTACGAACCCGTACAAATGGCCCTGATGAACACTTTTAGCATAAACTTCGTAAGTTTTACCATTGTTCACAAATACTACCCGAAACAAAGGTTCTTTTTTATCCACGGTCAACCTCATTTAGGTCTGTTTACTACGAGACCACTATTTTTAATTTACTTAGGGCGCGCATTTTATCATATAATTGCGCGCTTCAAACAAGACATAAATGAGTGATATCCAATGCCATCCCCTATCGCTGAAGCGGCTAAAATCAGACAACCACTTTCCATTCAAACTAACTTACAGGGTGAAAACCTAGTGTTTGAAACAAGCTTCGGCGTTTTTTCTCCAAGAGAAATTGACGAGGGTACTCGGCTATTGCTTAAATATCTGCAAGTCGAACAAGGATTTGATTGCTTGGATCTTGGCTGTGGTTATGGACCAATTGGTATCTGGATGGCAAGAAAAAGCCAAACCGGCAAAGTAATTATGGTTGATAAAGACTTTGTCGCCATTGAGCACGCTCAGACCAATATTATGAAGAACAAGGTTGAGAACGCCGTTGCACAGCTCAGTAATGGTCTTTCTACCCTCAATGAAGAAAAGTTCGATCTAATTGTCTCCAATATCCCGGCTAAAGTCGGAAACGAGATGTTATACCTATTTTTGTACGATGCTTACCATCATTTAAAACCCGGGGGTAAGTTTGTCGTTGTTACGGTAAATGGTCTAAGACATTTCTGTAAACGCACTTTTAATGAAGTGTTCGGTAACTATAAAAAAGACAAACAAGGTAAGGCCTACACCGTCTCTTCTGCCACTAAAGCAGAGTAATCCCATTTTCGCTGTAAAAATTGAGATATTAATGAAATAAAGTGGACAAAAAGCGGTCACTTTAATGAAATAAAGCCTTAAAAATTTAGTCCACAGAATCTGTGGATAACTTTGGGGAAAAGAATAATAAAACTCCCCCCGTGCCGCGTTTTTTCTTAGCCTGTTATAAATTGGTCATATTTTATACAGCAAACATATTACCCTTATAAATCAATAGCTTACCATATTGTTTAACAAAATCAGCAAGTTACCGACGCTGTATTTTTTTTGTGCAGAGCGCAACAAGTAGGTGAGAATTTTTCTGTGGATTTTTGTTGACAGCCGACTTCTGTGCTGTTCTATATGACGAAATTATTACTGCTTTTTGGCCACTATCGCTATTTATAGCTGTTGTAGCGTAAAGTACTCACTTACATGGCTAATTTTAGACCATTAAATTGGGTTTTGATTGATAAAAACGCATTAAGCTTCAGTGCAAAATCAGGACCAAATTTCACTATCTAATACTATTTTATAACGCGCTCAGCATTAATCATTTATGTTCATTTAGAAGGACAATTTCTTCGTTCTACTAGTCTACCCTTGCCCATAAATCTAATACTCCAAAAGCTGTACCAAATTTAAAAATCCGGCGAGGCTTATCAAGCCAGGGAGAATTTAAACAAAAAACCAATAACTAAATAGGATCGCGGCAATAATTCCGCATAAGTCGGCAAAAAGGCCACAGCCAATTGCATGACGGACCTTTTTAATGCCCACCGCACCAAAATATACAGTCAAAACATAAAACGTGGTTTCGGTACTACCTTGCAGCACCGAAGCTAATTTAGCAGCAAAAGAATCAACCCCATGGGTACTCATCGTTTCTAACATCATGGCCCTCGAGCCACTCGCACTGAAGGGCCTCATTATTGCGGTGGGTAGAGCTTCTACAAAGCGGTTGTCGAGACCAACAGACGTTACCAACCAACTGATGCCGTCTACAATCTTTTGCAATACGCCTGAAGCGCGCAACACGCCAATTGCAACTAACATTGCCACCATATAAGGAATAATCTTTATCGCTATCTCGAAACCTTCTTTGGCCCCCTCTACAAATCCCTCGTAAACGGAAATCTTTTTAAGATAAGCAACGAGTAAAATTGCGATGATCGCACTAAATAGTAAACCATTTCCTACGGCGGCTGATATGTCAGCCATTTTCTCTGCTGGAAAACTGCTCAACCAGTAAAGTAAACCGCCGATAGAAATCAATGCTGCCGTGAAATAGCTAAACAGCACTCGGTTAAACAAATTGATTTTCTGCATCAGCGCAACTGAAAGGAGTCCAGCTATGGTAGAGAAGAAAGTCGCAAGAAGAACCGGTAAAAAGATTTCTGCAGGAGAAGCTGCACCTTGTTGGAGTCGATACATCAATATAGTGACAGGAAAAATAGTTACCGAAGACGTGTTTAACACCAAAAACAGTATTTGAGCGTTGCTTGCTACTTCTTTGTCGCGATTTAACTCCTGCAAGCTTTGCATAGCTTTTAGGCCGACGGGAGTCGCCGCATTATCAAGGCCCAACATATTTGATGCCATATTCATGGTTACAAAACCTAACGAAGGATGGCCTTTAGGTACTTGAGGCATCAACTTGCTAAATAATGGACTTAGTAACCAAGCCAAACCGTTAGCCAACCCGCCTTTCTCTGCCAGCTTTAACATTCCACACCAAAAAGCTAGAACCCCAACCAAACCAATAGCTATTTCTACGCTTAACTGAGACATCTTAAAAATGCTATCGACGATGGAGTTAAATATGGTGTAGTCGCCCTGGATTAGCCAGCTATAGAGTGCAGCGATAAATGAAATCAGAAAGAAACTAAGCCAAACTTTATTGAGCATTTAGTATTTTTATTGTCAGGTCCAGGAATTAATTAGCACCCTACACTGACACTAATCCATTGGCAACGCTTTACTCGTCCATTTGTTCGGTCTCGACCCAAAACCCTGTAAAATCAGATTAAACTCATCAGGCTTCAGATTCCTAGTGATCTGCCGATAACACACGGGTATAATCGCTCACCAATTGAGCAGGCTTCAAAAGCCGAAACGGTTTTTTAACTAGAAGTACCAGAAATGACTAACGCGACCACAATCGACACAACTACTGCTGAAAAGAAGCAAAAGTTAGAACTCAATAAGTTACAGAAACGACTCAGACGTAATGTTGGTCGGGCTATTGATGATTTTAAAATGATCGAAGATGGCGATAAGGTAATGGTGTGTCTTTCTGGTGGAAAAGACAGCTATGGTATGCTGAATATTTTGCTTAACTTGCAAAAAAGCGCCCCAATTCAATTTGAAATTGTTGCAGTAAATTTGGATCAAAAACAACCTGGCTTTCCTGAAGACGTATTGCCTGATTATTTGGCTAGCATAGGCGTTGACTACCATATCATTGAAGAAGATACCTACAGTATCGTGCGAGATAAAATCCCGGAAGGCAAAACAACTTGCTCACTTTGTTCTAGGCTCAGACGCGGAATTATTTACTCTTGGGCTCAGGCAAATAAAGTCACAAAAATAGCCTTAGGCCATCACCGTGAAGATATCATCGAGACACTTTTCTTAAATATGTTTTTCGGCGGCAAAATTAAATCTATGCCAGCTAAACTACTGAGTGATGATGGTAAGAACACCGTAATTCGACCGATGGCTTACTGCAAGGAATCAGACTTAGAAAAGTACGCGGAGTTAAAACAATTCCCAATTATTCCGTGTAACCTTTGCGGCTCCCAAGAAAACCTTCAACGTAAACAAATTAAACAAATGTTAAAAGTGTGGGAAAAACAGTTTCCGGGTCGAATCGAAAATATTTTCCGCTCTATCAGCAATGTAGCACCATCTCACTTGCTTGATCGAGAGTTATTTCCATTTGCTGACTTAACCAATGAAATGCAGTTAAAAATAGATGCAGAAACACTTTTTGACGAACCCGAAATCATTCCCGAACGACAAACTAACACCATAAAAAGTGATATACTTTTTAAAAGCGTATAAACAAAAAAGCCACTCACCATTGCAGGGTAAGTGACTTTCTGGTAACACTTTAATCAATGAGAATTCACGTAGGTCAATACCCTTGTATTAACCTTAAATTTAGTTCTCAAAATTAAAAGGTATATCTAGCGCCTAGTACGAAGTTCTTTCCAGCTCTAGGTGCCAGATCTTTTAGGAAAGAAGTATGATCTCTCGCTTCTTCATCCAAAAGGTTTTTACCTTTCAAGAATACAACCAAATCATCTTCGCCAAAGCTAGTGTTGTAAACCAACTCAAGATCCAGCATATCAAATCCGTCAGTTTCCAGTTCTCCCGCACCAATTTTGTCTTGGTCGTCGAAACTCATCCAGCTCAGCTGTGAAGAGAAACCATTCATTTCGTGATTTAACACCAGACCGTATTTCATAGGTGGAATACGAGGAACGTCCCCCCCATCATCCAACTCTGCTTTGATATAATCCGCAACAAATCCTAAAGTAAAGTCGTGACCGCTGACACTACCAAGTTCATAATCCAATTGAAACTCTAGTCCTTTAAAGTCCGCATCTTGTTGCTGGTAGCAAACTAACTGAAGTTCATCATGCTCAGCTTCTTCTGCGGCTTCAGTCGAGACGCAGGCATTATCAGATGCAACGACTTCGCCATAGATATAATCGTTAAATTTATTCCAGTAAAGATTGACCTCACCTCTTAATTTTTCGACTTCAAATCGATAGGAGACGTCAAAGTTATTTGAAGTTTCTTTATCTAGATCCCGGTTTCCAATTTCAAAAGAGCGCGTTGCAATGTGAGGGCCATCGGAGTACAACTCTTCTACACTAGCGAACCTCACCGCTCGAGAGAAATTGAAAGCAATTTTATTATGCTTTTCTAAGCTGTAGATAAGGCCAGAAGAGAAACTTACGCCATGAGTGTCCAAATCAGCGTAACCATCTGCTTCAATTTTTTGGTCTTCCCAACGTAAACCCAATTCCCATTTAAAATCACCATACTCTTTTTCTTCTAACAAGAAAATTGCGTTGTTTTTAGTTTGTGATGGTGGAACAAAAGCTTCCTCTCCGAGGGCAATAAAGGTTCTCTTTGTTACTTGAGTTCCCCAAACACCTCGCCATCCATTCCATTGGTTGTGCTTAACATATGATTTAAATTCCCAAGCCTGGTTGTCAAAATGAGTACCAATTTCGTCACCTTCTAATTCCATGTGCTCATAATCTGTACGCGAGTAACCAACAAACCAATGATCAAATTTGTCCGAAAGATTAAATTGCGCTTGAAGATCATATCGAGTTTGTTCCATATCGATAAACACGCCCGCTTCATGGTGTTCTTCGTGCGCTTCTTCTCCTTCGCCTTCAAGTTCTTCTTCATGGTGTGCGTGTCCTGGAACGCCGTAGAACTTATCAGTGAAACTTACGGCAGCACCAAAATGTCCCCATTCACCAATGGAAGTCAATCCAATACTACCGCCCTTATTTTCAACAGAGCTGTTCTCTAACACACCTTCTTCTTCATGTTCCTCGTGCTCTTCCCCTTCGTGTTCTTCTTCCTCTTCATGAAGCTCATGAAGCCTTTCAGATTCAGCAGAACCTGGGATCTCCAAATCATCAGTTTGCGAATCAAAACCGTCCAAATGAAAATTCCAGTCGCCATTTCCCGCATCCAAAGCAAACACCATAGATTGCTCTCCGGTTGCACCGTCACCAAGACGCATTTCAATACCACCAGATACACCGTCTAATTGGTCAGCATTGATTTTTTTATCGGTCACATTAACAATTCCGCCAATCGCACCACTTCCATAAAGCATGGTCGCAGGACCTTTAACCACTTCAATTTGCTCGGCTAAAAGTGGCTCAACGCCAACATCATGGTCAGCACTGGTTGTAGAGGCATCTTGGACAATCATTTGGTTATTGGCGATTTGAACTCTGCTACCACCAAGACCACGAATAACCGGTCTTGCCACAGCAGGACCAAATGAAGACATACTCAAACCAGGCTCAAACTGTAGAATTTCTCCGAGTGTACTTGAGCGTTTTAACATTAATTCTTCGCCGGACATTAATATCGTTGGTGTAGCCATATTCAATGCAGTGTGGTCGAGCGGATTCGCGCGTATGATCAGTTTATGGCCGGGCTCATCTTGCAGAGTTATAGTCAATTTCTGACCAGACTTTGCCTCCGACACTACAATTTCTTGGTGGAAATGGGCATCGCTCCCTCCCTTAACATCCAGAACATATCTTCCCGGCTCCAGGTCCAATTTGAACATGCCGTTTTCATCCGTTGTGGTTTGAATTCCGTGCCCTTTAACTTTGAGGACGACTTTCGAAAGAACATTTCCGTCAGCTCCCTTAACCTCGCCTTCTACAATTTGTGCTGAAACAGGATTACCCCAAAGTGCAGCTGAAATAGCCGCAGAAATTAGTACTTTTTTCATTTATATACTCCAAAGCGCAACGAGCCTTAATCTCACTGCAAAAATTAACTAGTTAAATTGATAATTTGTGATTTTAGGAGTATTTAGGCGGAGCCCTTGAAAGGCATGGTGGGAAAGATTGTTGGGAAAAAGCGTGGAGTGTTTCAAATTCCTGGACGACGAATTCATATTCAATCGATGCGACTTTTGATGAATCATGTGAAGGGACGATATCATCAAGATGAACCGCCTGAGTTAAACATAGGTGGCCAGCTGACGAAGACCAGTGTTCTTCACTAAATTCATGACTAAGCGCAGCAGACTGAACTGAAAGCCAGCCCAGGAGCAACACTAGTATTTTTAGTGAGTTTAGTTTCATCATTCTCTTAGATTTCGTTATTCAGGTTATCCCCATTATTTGGGGCGCCAATATTTTGAACAGAAATAGGCTACGTTTCAAGCTAAAATACACCTTTCTTATGTAACAATTGTTATTCATACCAATAGTTTTTAGCTTTAATGAAAAATCTATTCTGGGGAGGAAAGTGGCCTGTTTGCTTAAAATAAGTACTTGTTAAACAGTATTTATGACTAACTAGCGCCAGGTTCTAATTCGCCTGATAATTTGCGCTCCAACAACTTTTGGAGAGCTAAGAGGAGACGAAAAATATCCTAGATATGGTCCCCCTTACTTTTGATCTTAGTCACATGTAGCGCCACTTATAAAAAGAGTGGGAAAAATGTTTCCCAATATAGTTTAGAAAGGCGTCGCTATGGGAGCACGCCTGAAAAATTTAGCAGCCAAGTGTGTAAGAGCATTAGCACTACTTAAGCAACTCATGCCCTTCTGGCAACTGTTTTGATATCCATAAAGCCAGCTTGTGTTTCATATTCAACTGGTTTTCTTGATCTTTAGCCAAGGGCTGCACCATCTTGTCGTGTACAAGCAGCCGATACAATGATTCTACCTTATCTTTGTGTGAATTAGTTGCTGCGAATCCTTTGTACCCCCTGTTTTTGGCGTACTTTTCACCAATTTCTATGGCTTTTTTTAATAAAGCGGCTTCGTTTTTAATCTTTTTCATTATTTTGTTCCTTGTAAGAACTTAACCCTAAGCTACAAACTAACAGGATTGTAAGGCTAACTATCGAATTTGTCTGCAAAAATCCCCAAATAAGGAGATAAACTCGAACTTTAATATTTTGTTGCACTTCACATTAAACTTTTCAGTCAAAAAGCGTCTAACCACTGGAAATGTGGGGAATTATCAGTTAAAAATGCACCCCAATTTAAAAAAATAATGATTAAAAGGCGTTAATTGTATGTTGGATACACAAACCAATCAGGCTTTGAGTGACAAATTTGCCCTATTAAAAGAAGAGCTTTGCCAGCAAATTGTGGGTCAGGAAGCCTTGGTCGATCGGTTAATAATCGCCCTTCTTGCAGATGGTCATCTGATTGTGGAAGGAGCCCCTGGGCTAGCTAAAACCAGGGCTATCAATGCCCTTTCGAAAGGGCTCGAAGGTAATTTTCATCGCATACAATTTACTCCAGATCTGTTACCCGCAGATTTAACAGGTACTGAAATCTATCGCCCACAAGACGGTAGCTTCAGATTTGAAAAAGGCCCTCTGTTCCATAATTTAGTTCTCGCAGATGAAATTAATCGTGCGCCAGCCAAAGTTCAGTCAGCTTTACTTGAAGCTATGGCAGAAAGGCAAGTAACGGTAGGCAGCCAGACATATCCCTTGCCCGACTTGTTTCTAGTAATGGCAACTCAAAATCCGATCGAACAGGAAGGAACATATCCACTTCCAGAAGCTCAATTGGACCGTTTCTTAATGCACGTCAAAGTTGATTATCCAGACGCCGCTGCAGAAGCTCAAATTCTAAAGCTTACTCGTGAAGAAGCACATAAAACCTATCAGGAAAAAGAAACCGCCGAACTTAAGCAGGAAGATCTATTTACCGCTCGCGACCAAGTCTTAGATACCCATATGTCACCGGAGTTAGAAACCTATATTATCCAGCTTATCGTTAACACTAGAGATACCAAAACTCTGGACAAAGATCTGGATCGCTGGTTGGATTATGGTGCAAGTCCTCGTGCAACGATTTCCCTGGACAGATGCGCAAGAGCAAATGCCTGGTTGGCGGGACGAGACTATGTTACTCCAGAAGATATTCAACAAATGGCTTATGATATTCTACGCCATCGTTTAATCTTGACCTACGAGGCAGAGGCCGAAGGAATAAACACCGATATGGTAATTGATCGTTTAATTCAAATTACTCCTATCGCCTAAGGTTTATTTTATATGACGGCTTGGTCCAAACCCTCACATAGGTTCGCAGCCAGTTCAAATCAGGAATTACCCACTGACTTTAAGTTGGGTATTGATTTATCGCTTGGCCAATTGATCGAAACTCGCAACAAACCCATAATCGACTGGCTTGCTCCTGACTCTAGAGTTAAGACGAATCGAGTGGGCGGTTTTCGCTCTCGCTTCAAGGGCCGCGGGATGGATTTTGATGAAGTCCGTCTTTATCAAATTGGCGATGACATTCGCAACATCGATTGGAAAGTTACCGCGCGCACCGGAGAGGCTCATACCAAACTTTTTAAGGAAGAAAGAGAACGTCCCGTTTTTGTAGTGTTGGATCAAATGCCAAACATGTTTTTTGGCACAGCAGAAGTTTTCAAATCTGTTATCGCCAGCCAAATAGCGGCACAGCTAATGTGGAACACTCTTGCTAATGGCGACAGATTTGGCGCTCTACTCTTTTCAAAAGACAGTCATGTAGAAATGAAACCTTCAAGTAATAGAAGAAATTGTATGAGATTGCTCAATCGAATTGTTGAAAATCATCAATCGATTTTGAATCTGGAGTTCGGTGACGTCAAAAAATTGTCCAAAGGGAGCCTAAACGAGGATAAGCCCAAAATAGAAAATCAACTAAGTGATACATTAAAGCGTCTTAAGCACTTAGCTAAACCCGGCACATTGATCCATATTGTCAGTGACTTTAATCTGTTTGATGAAAACTGCCAAAGGCATCTAAGTAAACTATCACAACATACAGATATCCATTGTATATTAGTCAACGATCCGATTGAAAAAGAACTTCCTCCTGCCGGTATGTACGGTATTACCGACGGACTTCAAACTGGATTTTTAAACACTGAGAAGTCCAGTATTAGAAACGACTATCGAAAGACTTTTGAGCAAAAAATTTCTAACATAAAAGATTTTTCTTTAAGCCATAGAGGCGTTTTCACGCTGATCGACACGGCCTATGCACAAGAAACGATAGGCCATCATTCTGCTAGCGCAAGTTCAATAAGTAAGGGTTAACAATGAATCAACAACAAAACCCTTTAGATCAATTAAGAGATATCCATTTACCGGAACAAATCGATACCATTCAATTGGCTCCGGGATGGTGGTTTTTATTTGGAGTTATTTTTTTCTCGCTTTTATTTTTTATTTATAAGCAGCTAAAAAAGAAACAGGCTCTGCGCCTGCTAAAACCGGCCAGAAAAGAGCTTGATGAAATAGCTAGTCTGCCTGCAAATGCAAATTCAATTGCACTGCTATCAGCCCTAATGAAACGAATTTGTTTGGTTTATTACCCCAGGAAAGAGGTCGCATCTTTGAGTGGTCATTCCTGGGTCAAATTCTTGAATCAACAAAACTTATCCATACATTTTGACAGTCAACAAGAAGAACTTCTTTCTCGAATTCTTTATCAAAAAGACGCCCAAGTTGCTTCGCAAGATTGGCAAGACTTCATTGCAAAGTGCGCTCTAATCATCGAGTCGATAATTCGGACTAATGCGTTATCTAGGGGAAAAGCATAATGTTACAGATTGCATTTCCCTACGCCTTAGCGCTCATTCCGTTGCCGTTATTAATTTGGCTTTTTGTTAAACCCCGCCAACCACAATTGTCACCAATTCGCACACCGTTGTTCTCTCGTTGGCAAAGGCTGCAGCAGTCCCAATCCACTTCCAGTACGGATTTTCTCAGCAAGTTAATCCTGTTTTTAGTTTGGCTATCCTTGGTTGCCGCGGCAGCGAGATTTCAATGGATAGATGAACCAATTGAGTTACCTGTGAGTGGAAGAGACCTATTATTAAGCATCGACGTTTCCGGCAGTATGGAAGAAGAAGATCTGAAACTAGCGGGCCGTCCAGTGAATCGATTGGCAGTGGTAAAGTCTATTATCTCTCAGTTTATCGAAAGACGTGAAGGCGACCGACTGGGGTTAGTTTTGTTTGGCGAAAATGCCTATTTGCAAACACCGCTTACTTTCGATCTAAAAACCGTCCAACACATGTTGGATGAAACAGAAATTGGATTGGCTGGCGCTTCACGTACAGCTATCGGTGACGGCATCGGGTTGGCTGTAAAAAGGTTACGCGAGAGGCCGGAACAAAATCGCGTATTAATATTGTTAACTGATGGACGTAACAATTCAGGCGAACTCGACCCAATAGAAGCAGCTAAACTCGCTCAACATGCGGGAGTTAAAATTTATACAATAGGTGTTGGTGCGGACGAAGTAATTCGCCAATCGCTTCTTTTTGGGCAAACCAAGTTCAATCCTTCGGCAGAGCTAGATGAAAAAACTTTGACTCAAGTAGCCAAGACAACAGGTGGCCAATACTTTCGTGCTCGAAGCACTAAAGAGCTTGCCGAAATTTATGCGCTACTCGACAAACTCGAGCCTGTTGAAGACGAACCGGAAGTATACCGCCCCGTTCAAGAGTTATTTTATATTCCCGCTCTATTGGCATTATTATTTGTTCTTTTACCGATGTTATTTGGCGCAATTTCAACTTTAATCAATGGAATAAGCGAATCTCGAACAGCAAAGCGAGAAATAAAGAATAAGGAGGAAGTGCATGCCAATTAATTTGTCAGACTTTCACTTTTTACGCCCCGAGATTTTGTGGCTGCTTATCCCAATTGTGCTTCTCGTGTTTCATATGAATACGCGTGCCAAGCGAACCTCGGCATGGCAAAACGTAATTTCTCCTCATTTATTGGAGTTTTTGTTTGTATCAGGAAATCACAAGAAATCCAGGCTGCCGATTTGGATTTCTGCTGTTCTCGCTAGTCTACTAGTCATTGCCGCAAGCGGGCCCAGCTATCGCCAAAAGGCAGTCCCAGTTTTTGAAACCGAAAACGCACAAGTGATTTTAATGGACTTGTCCCTTTCCATGGATGCCACTGATATAAAACCGTCTCGACTTGACAGGGCCAAGTTTAAGCTACTCGATATCCTCGAACATACTAAGGAAGGCACCGCCGCTCTAGTAGTGTATGCCGGTGACGCGTTCGTCATTAGCCCACTCACCTCAGATGCAAATACTATTGCGAATATGGTCCCCACCCTTTCTACCGGTATTATGCCTGTTTTGGGTAGCCGGCCAGATATTGGGATTAACAAAGCTATTGAGCTTCTAAAGAACGCCAAACACAATCGCGGCCAAATCGTCTGGCTTACCGACGGTGTGGATTCGTACCACACTGGCGCGATAATTGATGCGGTAAATACTTCCGGATATCAACTCTCTATTTTAGCCATTGGAACCGAACAAGGTGCGCCAATACCTTTAGCTAATGGCAATGGTTTCCTCAAGGATTCTAGTGGTGCAATTGTAGTCCCGAAGTTAGATGTAACAACACTTTCAGAAATTTCGATGGCAACTCAAGCTGGCTATGTAAAAATGACCGCCGACGAGTCAGATATAGAATATTTAAAAAAGCACAATGAATGGCGCGCAGAACAAAACCAAGAGAATAATGACGAGCAAAAGATCAGTAAGTGGATTGATGATGGTTATTGGTTAGTTTGGCTGGCGTTACTGCTTTGTCTAATAAAGATAATTCGCCAACCTTCTGGTAGTTTAGCTTCGTTTTTAATTATCACTTCGTTCGGTATTGGCTCTGTTGTAGTGAGTCCTTCATTAGCAGCACAAGAGCAGCCAGTAGTGGACTCGCCATCGGCTGCGGACACCCAGCAACCCGAGTCAACACAACAGCAGTCTGCAGTTGATGATTCGTGGCAATCTGATTTAAAACAAGGCTGGACTAATCTATGGTATACCAAGGACCAACAAGGCCAATCGGCTTATCGTCAAGGCGAGTATGGTAAAGCAGCAGACTTATTTGAGAATCAAAACTGGCAAGCCACTTCCCAATTCAAGAAAGGCGACTTTAATCAAGCGGCTCAGAATTTCTCGCAAGGACAAGACATCCGCTCTCAATACAATCACGCGACCAGTCTGGCAAAGTCACAGCAATTGCAGCCTGCTTTAGACGCTTACAATAAGCTTCTCGAACAAGAACCCGATCACAAGGACGCGCTACATAATAAGAAAATCGTTGAAGAATTACTTAAGCAACAGCAGGAAAAACAACAGCAGCAAGATCAGAATTCTGACCAAGAAAAACAAGATCAACAGCAGCAAGACTCTCAATCTGACCAACAGCAACAGCAAGATGAACAGAACTCTGAGGAACAGCAGAAACAATCTGAGCAGCAACAACAGCAAGAATTACAAGAACAACAGCAACAAGCTGAACAAAAACAGCAAGAAGCGGAAATCAGCGAAGATGAACGCGATAAGTCGGAAAAGGACCAAGCGTTGGAGCATTGGCTGGAAAAGATCCCAGACGATCCTGGTGGGCTTCTAAGAAGAAAAATGTATCGTGAGTATCAACGACGTGGACGTAAACAAAAAGAAGAGAAATTGTGGTAATGCATTTTAAAACTATATCTAAAAATTTTGGTTTATCCTTTTGTCTTGCTTTGTTTTTCACGTTGGCAAGCCCTTTCCTATTAGCCAAAGTAACTCAATCTATCGACCGCAATGATATTTCGGCCGGCGAAACTTTTGTACTTGATATACAGATTGATGAAGATACCAGTATACAACCTGATTTATCCCTAATACCCGCAGATTTTACCATTGTTTCTAGTAGTCAATATCAGCATACCCAAATTATAAACGGTCGACGCTCTTCAATTAAGGGCTGGAAAATAAAGCTTAAAACTCTTAAAACAGGACCGATTACAATTCCTGCAATTACTGTAGGCAATGAAGAAACCAGGCCGATCAAGTTAAACATTAAAGACTCATCGAATGAGCTGGATTTAAATGGCGAGGATAAGGCCATCTATCTTGAGGCGACTGTCGATCAGGAAGAAGCTTTCGTTCAGCAACAAATCATTTATACCATCAGTTTGTATCGCTCAGTAAATACTCATTACGCAAGTCTAACCGAGCCAACTGCAGAAAATAGCATTATTGAAAAGCTCGGGGACGACGTACAGTTTGAAAAGGTTATTAGTGGACGCCGTTATATTGTCACACAAAGAAAATATGCAATCTTTCCGCAACAAAGTGGTGAATTGGAAATTGGGCAGGTTAATTTTACTGCTGATGTAAATGACAATAGCCGTCGCCAAAGAAGTTTGTTTTTGAATTCAACTCGACCAGTAAGTATCTCGACTAAGTCTAAAAAAATAAAAGTAAACCCTAAACCGGCAAATGCTCCAACGCCGTGGTTACCAGCCACAAATGTCATTTTGGCAGACAAGTGGACACCTAATACGCAAGAATTAACCGTTGGTGAACCAATTACTTGGACTTTGTTACTGTCAGTGCAAGGCTTGAGTGAATCTCAACTGCCAGAAATTCAATTGCCTAAAATTGATGGCCTCCAACTTTATCCCGATACTCCACAAAAAGAACGGCAATTAGATAAAAATGGCGTCATGGGTCAGCGAGTCGAAAAATATGCAGTAATACCATCTAAGGCTGGGACTATCACTATTCCGGAAATTGAACTTGATTGGTGGGATACTAAGACCAATCAAAAGCAAACAGCGACGCTTCCAGCAAAAACTTTCAGCGTTGTAGCTAGTGCAAAAGTAGAGCAACCGGTAACGCCCATACCGCAGATTGAGCAACCTGTTCAGACGACCACCATTGTAGATGAAACTGCGGTTAAACAATGGCAGATGATTGCTGCTGGTTTGGGGGTTTTATGGTTATTTACATTAATTGCATATTTCACCAAACCTAAGGTAAAGATACAGCAACCAGCAAAAGATACTGAAAATAGTTCGAGCAAGCCAAGCTTGACTCAACAACAAGCTAAATCTCAAGCATTAGATGCTTTAAAGTCCGGCTCTCAAACCCAAATTGAACAAAGCCTAATCAGTTTGGCTCAAGCATATAACCGTCAGGATATACACTCTCTCGGTGCAATCATTAATTTGGTCAACGACGATGGATTAAAAGAAAAGCTAAATTCAATTGAAGCAAGTCGCTATTCTGCGACGCAACATTCGTCAATTGCGACCTTGGACAAGCATGATATTGATTTAATTATTAGTGAATTAATATCTCAACGGAATAATAAGCCCTCCAGCGGAATTCCTCCGCTCTATGCCTGATTACACCGTTAGTTCCCCCTCAAAATCTGCTCCTAAAAGCGCTGAATTTTCTTGATTTAGTGCTTTACTTTGCTATCCTCCACCTATATATTGTGTCGCATAGACAAGACACACCACCAGATATAGTAAAAGTCTGATTTTTAAGTGTTTTTTGTTTTTCCACTTTTAACTAACACTTTTTTATCTGGTTAGTCACAAAATATACATAAGTTATTCACAATACAGCCTGGAATTAGCCCAATGCTAAGCTTTGAAAAACGCACATTGGCTTTTGTTCCTTGGGGTGACTTATGAGTGAATTAGTAGAAAGAACTAATTAGTAATAAATGTCTAAATTAGCAGTAAGTTTAAGTAGTAGCAGTAGACGTAACAAAAATTAGGAATGAGGGATTCCATTAATGACCGCTTCTTTGAAAAAAGCTCAAACCAAACAAAGTACCACTATTGATTTCCAACACACATCAGTTGATATCTGGCAAACCAAATACCAATTAAAAACCAAAGAAGGATTACCAGTCGATAAGAATATCGATGGAACATACGAAAGGGTTGCTAAAGCCTTGTCGGAAGTAGAATCGAAAGAAAAGAAAAGCGAAGTATACAAAGACTTTGTCTGGGCATTACGCCATGGCGCAATTCCAGCAGGACGGATAATGTCCAACGCCGGTGCTCTTGAGCATAAACCAGCAACCTCAACTATCAACTGTACAGTATCGGGAACAATTACCGATTCAATGGACGACATTTTGGGTAAAGTCCATGAAGCGGGCTTAACGCTTAAAGCTGGTTGTGGTATCGGTTACGAATTCTCCACTCTTCGCCCAAAAAATGCCTATGTTTCCGGAGCTGGCGCATATACATCAGGTCCCCTCTCCTTTATGGATATCTATGACAAGATGTGTTTCACGGTTTCGTCTGCTGGCGGCCGTCGTGGCGCTCAAATGGCTACGTTTGACGTGAGCCACCCGGACGTAATGGAGTTTATCAAAGCCAAACGTGAAGATGGGCGTTTGCGTCAGTTCAATTTATCTTTGCTGATTACTGATGAGTTTATGCAGGCGGTTATTAATGATGCAGACTGGAATCTAATATTCCCTGTCAGCATGAAAGAAGTTGAAGTGGACGAAATTGACATTTCTGACAGCAATAAAATTGTATGGCGCGAGTGGCCAACAACTGAAGGCTACATCACAAACGATTACGGCCAAGTAGCTTGTAAAATCCATAAAACTATCAAAGCGAAAAACTTGTGGAACCTAATCATGTCATCCACCTATGATTTCGCCGAGCCTGGTTTCATCTTAATCGACCAAGTGAACGATAAAAACAATAACTGGTACTGCGAAAATATCCGTGCAACTAACCCTTGTGGCGAACAACCACTTCCAGCCTATGGTTCATGCTTACTTGGATCGGTTAACTTAACTCGATTTGTTAACAATCCATTTACTGATAAAGCAGTATTCGATTGGGATAAGTTCCGTAAAGTTGTGCGAATTTTCACTCGTATGCTAGATAACGTTGTGGAAATCAATGGCCTGCCGCTCATAGGCCAGAGAGACGCAATCCATAATAAACGTCGTCACGGTATGGGTTACTTAGGACTTGGGTCAACAATGACCATGCTTTGTAAAAAATACGGTTCAGCTGAATCAATCGACTTCACTGAAAAAGTGACTCGTGAATTAGCAGTTGAAGGTTGGCGTGCAGGATTAGACCTTGCTAAAGAAAAAGGCCCTGCTCCAATCATGGAAAAAGATTTTGAAGTTACCGGCGGCATGCTTTACAAGCGCCCGGAAATGAAAAAGGACGGCTTCAAAGTTGGTGATAAAATTAAAGGAAAAGTACTCCACGCCAAATACAGCCGTTACATGCAAAAAATAGCTGAAGTCGACCCCAAGTTGGTTGATGAACTAGCCAAGGTTGGCGCGCGTTTTACCCACCACTCGTCTATTGCTCCTACTGGCACTATTTCACTGTCACTGGCTAATAATGCAAGTAATGGAATTGAGCCTAGCTTTGCGCATCACTATTCGCGTAACGTTATTCGAGAAGGTAAAAAGTCCAAAGAAAAAGTCGATGTTTATTCTTACGAACTGCTTGCCTATCGTGAAATAATTAACCCTAAAGCGATGCCATTTTCTGAAAACCCGGAAGAGCAATTGCCGGAGTATTTCGTCACTTCAGATAGCATTACTCCAACTCAGCATGTGGATATTCAAGCTGCAGCGCAGAAATGGATTGATTCGTCCATTTCCAAAACTGCTAATGTACCAACTGAGTTCCCTTATGACGAATTTAAAGACATTTATCTTTACGCTTACAAAGAAGGACTTAAAGGTTGCACAACTTTCCGCTTTAATCCTGAAGTATTCCAAGGTGTTTTAGTTAAAGAGCAAGACCTGGAAAACACCACTTACCAATTTACATTGGAAGACGGTACTCAGGTTGAATTAAAAGGAAATGAAGAAGTTGAGTATGATGGCGAAATTCATACCGCCGCTAACCTATTTGATGCGTTAAAAGAAGGTTATTACGGGAAATTCTAATTGGAGAATAAAACCTCTCCTAGATATTGACTCAATTGAGAATTAGAAAAGATTAGTTAACGGAAAGTAGATATGCCAAAAATTATTAGCTCGCCAATTGTTGGATATAAAGTTAGGTCCGAAGAGAAAGAAGCGAAAACTGCAGAAGACAAAAAGTCCGCAGAGATCGTGCAGATGCACGAGAGCGTTAAACGCCCTGAAATGTTATTAGGTTCCACTTATAAAGTTAAGACTCCTCTTTCAGAGCACGCTTTATATATGACTATTAATGACATTGTTTTGAATCCTGGAACCGAGCACGAATTGCGCCGCCCTTTCGAGATTTTTATTAACTCTAAAAATATGGACCACTTCCAATGGGTTGTCGCATTAACTCGAGTTATTTCAGCAGTATTCCGTAAAGGTGGTGATTGCACTTTCCTTGCAGAAGAACTTAAGGCGGTATTCGATCCAAAAGGTGGTTACTTTAAACCTGGTGGAAAATTCATGCCTTCATTAGTTGCGGAAATTGGTGATGCCATTGAATCACACTTGAAGATGATTGGCCTAATGGAAGATCATAGTTTAGATGAGCATCAACGGGCATTGGTTGACGAAAAACGTAAAGAGTACGATTCATTGCAAAATGGCGGCGTTGCTGAATACAATGGCGATTACCCTGAAGGTGCACAAATGTGTAATAAGTGCATGACTAAAGCTGCAGTACTAATGGATGGCTGCATGACTTGTTTAAGCTGTGGCGATTCTAAGTGTGGGTAGAGAAATACAGGATTTGAGGTTGAAAAAACCGTAAAATAAAATGAACAAATAGACGGCAATGATTTAGGCTAATTTTGCTGTTTAAAATTTCAGCCCATCATGACAGCCCGATAAGAAATTATCGGGCTTTTTTTAACATAAAAAGAGCAATTAGAATGTTGTGCTTACGCCGAGCATGACTACCCATGGATTAATATCCACATCAACACTCGCTGCAACTGCATCGTTAACAATAACATCAGCAGTTGTCTCAATATTCATATAATAGACGCTACCGCTGAAGTTCCAACTGTTGTTAATAGGCGTATCAAAACCAAATTTGACTGCTACACCTAAAGAAGAATCTAAGTCCAGTTCTGCCTGAGCATTCAAAGCAGTATTTAAGTCTTGAGCAGCTTCTTCGTCGAAGAAAACAGTGTAGTTTAAACCAGCTCCCACATGATATTTAGTTTCATTTCCCCACTGATATACCATGCTAAAAGTTGGCGGTAAATGTTTAGTCTCACCAATATTAACGCCGCTTAGTGCACCTGTTCCCACGATATCATGACTGAATGGTAAAGCACCTAGGATTTCAATTCCCCACTGATTGTCTAACATATAGGTAAAACTTAAACCAAGACCAGTAGAGTCATCAACACCAACGCCGCCACCTAAAACAGTCCCACTATCATCGTTTGGAGAAACATGTGCCGCACCGGTTCTAAAAATCCAACTATTGTCAGAATCTTCAGCAAAAACAGGAGCTGATAAGGTAGCTAAAATTGCGATAGAAATAGCTTTAAGTTTCATAAATACACTCACTTATTTTAGGGTTGTTTGGAAAAGCAAGTGCAGTGTACTCCGCTAGGTAGATGGGTTAATGATTTAGATCAATAGCCCTAGTTATGTTATGGTTTTTTGCTAGGATTTATTGACAATTTTGTTACGCGTTAAATAGAAGTATGACTTATGTCGAACTTTGATTAAGGCAAGCCTGTTGCTAATCTCTACCTGCGAATTTTAATCGAGTATTTATACCGGAAAATTCTAGAGTTAATTAACTTAGACTAGATGGTATATCTCTATGCCATACACCATATTTAAATCAAACGACAAAAATGTTTGCTAGAGTTTTTTGACTTAAGAAATCTCAGAAATTAATCTCTGCATCGGAAAATACTTACCAGGACAAAGGGTCATCTCCCCTTCTGTTAATCCGTGACCAGAAATATTCTCAACAGGAATGTTATATTGCTTCATTAGTTTGCGACACAACCGGACTAGCGCTTGATATTGTTGTTCTTTCACCGGAGTCTTTTCAAAATTTCCAATCATACAAATGCCAAGCCCAAGAAAGTTTCTTTCAGAATTTCGCCCAGAGACATGAGCCCCCCAAATGTTATTTTCTTTGCGCCAGTCACTGGCTATTTCTCCTAATCCCATACCATTACCGTTACCAATTACAAAGTGATAGGGAATTGCATCTATAGGATCGCCAGCCTGCCGTTGCCGGTGAACTTTTTGAAGAAATTCGATATTACCAAAGTTACCGGCAGAGTGATGGATAACAATGTATTCCCAACGGCCTGACCAATACATACCGCCTGCAATACCTAGAGCTACCGCAGAGGTTGCAGATATGAGGAAGCGACGACGAGTAAACCGGTTTTGGTTGGATTGAGTTTCTGATACTTTATTGTTAGCATCGCTAGATTTTGTTAGGGCTGAATTTGGGTCCTTCATTTGTCCTTTGATAGTTGCATGTCCTTTCTGGGTAGTACTTGCTAAATGGCACTTTTCGAGTATTAAACTTGTCCGTTTCTTACCCGATTGATAATTTCGACCACTATCCTCGAAAAAGATTCCAACGGATGCATTCAAGCCTAAGACTATATGAAAAGCAACAAAAAAGGCTCCAATTGGAGCCTTCTGTTAGTCTTAATTTATTCAATTCGCAGAACAAACAGCGCTACCTCTATGGTTGCTATTTATTCCACGAATAGTTTCGGCTATGGCGTGATGCACTCCAGCTCCATGTTGGTTTGGAACATAAAGTTAGACTGGGTCGTATGTCGCTCCGCAAAGAAAAGGTCAAAGCTGTAGGTATTTCCGGGAACTAACCCTAGCTCTCCAGCAACATCATCGATATTGACTGATTTTTCTTTTACAGAATGAACACCACCAATATCGATCACCAATTTACCATCAATAAACAACCAAAGATCATCATCACCTTTAAACGTGAAGGTTTCCCCTCCATTGTAATCGAAAGTTAAATGCGTCTCTAAAGTAAAGTGATAGTTATGATCAGGGCACATCATGTCACTATTTTCGTTGGTGTTCCCCCAACCTTCTCCGTCAATTGGGAAGAAGCTAGAATTACGATACTCCCAGATTGTCGAATCTGATTCACGAGAAATAGTAATGGTTTTAGGGATACGAATATTTACTCCGGGGACATCTCGATACCATTGATCGAAATTTTCTTTCCCTGTTGTCGTGTGAGTACTACCGTCAGGATGTGCGTATACGGGTAAGCTATCCCCTCCTAAATAATTAGCGACGATGCCGGGATCCATGCCGATACGGTATTCAAAATCAGGATGGGACAATTTAAAGTCTCTGATAGTAACCGGTAATATACGGGTAGTTTCATCGACAATTTCGCAAGTCGCGTCTTCATGTGAAACTTCGGTTGTGACTGTGTCAGGCAAACTATCCAGTTCACCATCATTAACTATCAATTGTACAACATAAGTACCTTCAACCTCAGGGAGGAAACTCGGGAACTCATTTTGGGTGTTTTCCAAAGTCACATTGCTGTTTTCAGGTTGATGGATTAATGCCCAGTGATAGGTAATATCATCGCCGTTTGGATCATAACTCAATGATCCGTCCAAAGTGACTAAGTCGCCTGTTTTCGCTTCGCTATCATCACCAGCTTCAGCCACTGGTTTTAAATTTTGGCTGGTTAACATCACTGTATCCGGTTGGCTATCCAAGTCTCCATCATTGACTATCAATTGCACCACGTATTCACCGTAAACGTCTATTTCAATAGAAGGCGTAACACTTTGTGGTTCAATGAGAATAGTTTGACTGTTTGCGGGCTTGTGAATCAACGCCCATTGATAGCTCAAAGGATCGCCATCAGCATCACTGCTACCGCTGCCATCTAGCATTACAGTCTGACCCAAATCCGTATCTTGATCAGGACCAGCGTTTGCCACAGGTGCGGTATTTTCGATAGAATTAATGGTCACAGTATCTGGTAAGCTATCTTCGTATCCATCGTTTACTATCAATTGAAGTTCGTACACGCCACTAGCATCCAAACTAAACTGCGGATTCACGAGATTCTCATCATCAAGAACACTTGTGCTATCCGAAGGCTTGCTAATAAATTGCCATTGGTAGGTCAAACTATCGCCGTTAACATCAGTACTTCCTGAACCATCGAGTTGGATTGTGTCCCCGTTGTTCGCAGTTTGATCGGGACCCGCATTAGCAACTGGTCGCGTATTATCAAAATTTAATGAAACCGTATCAGGCTCACTATCAGCCGTACCATCATTGACCGTGAGCTGAATTACGTAAGTCTCATCTTCATCAGGGACCAATGTTGGTGAAACGGAAGCCGGATCGCTTATCTGAACAGAAGTATTACTTGGACTCAAAATTTCCCATTGGTAGGTTAAATTGTCACCGTCTAGATCGCTACTACCAGAGCCGTCTAAAGTCATTGCTTGACCGATCACGAACAACTGATCCGGCCCAGCATCCGCTGTCGGTTTAGTATTCGGCTTTTCAACAGTAATTGTCATTGAATCAGCTTCACTATCTAACTCTCCATCATTAACAACTAATTCAATGACGTAAGTCCCTTCTAGGTCAGGCTCTATCGTAGTTGTCACTGCATCTGCATTGCTAAGTGCCGATTGGCTGCTTTCGGGTGATTGGACGATTCGCCATAAGTAAGTGAGAGAATCACCGTCGGGATCACTACTCATCGAACCATCTAAATAGAAAGTATCGCCGAGTAGTCCAGCTTGATCACTACCCGCATCTGCAACCGGTTGTCCATTGTGTTTAGAAACCGTCACCGTCACATTATCTCTGTCACTATCTTCGGTTCCGTCATTCACAATCAACTGAAAAACATAATTTCCAGTTTTATCTGTAACGAAATTTGGATTAACTGTATTTGGCTCCATTAAGATCATGCCACTTCCGGAGGGTTGAGTGACGACGCTCCACAAATAGGTGAGTGGATCATTATCTGCATCAAAACTTCGTGAACCATCGAGCGAAACCAAGTCATCGACGTCTGCGGTTTGATCAACCCCAGCATCTGCAACAGGTTTAGTGTTAGGCGGTTCAACGTTTATAGTTACTGTATCCGGATTACTTTCTAATTCACCATCACTTACCATTAATTGGACTACGTAGGCGCCGGCTTGAGTCGGTGTAAATGTCGGTTGCGCACTTGAAGCATCACTTAAAGTAGAACTTCCTGGCTGGGAAATTAAAACCCAGTTATAGGAAATCGAATCTCCATCAGGATCACTACTTTGAGAACCATTAAGAGTGACAAGATCATTAATTGTGACTAATTGATCAGGCCCGGCATTTGCGATTGGCGCTTGATTAGGATTGATCGCTTCAATAACCACGCTGTCAGCATCACTGTCCACTCTTCCATCATTCACGATTAGCTGGACTATGTAACTGCCCTCGGTATCCGGCGTAAATGAAGGACTGATAGTTGTATTATTAAATAGACTGACACTACTGCCATTTGGCAACGAAACGAAGCTCCAACGGTAGCTCAAGTTATCACCGTCCGCATCAGAACTGCCAGAACCATTCAACGCTACAGAAGCACTAACATTAACCGTTTGATCAGCACCAGCGTTTGCTATTGGCTTATTGTTCGCCGGCGCTTCCGCTGCGATGTTCACTGTGTCAGGTGCACTGTCGAACACGCCGTCGTTAACAATCAATTGAACCACATAGCTCCCTGGCAAATCAGGCGTGAATGATGGATTGACTTTAGTTCCATCATCCAACGTCGCGGTACTATTTTCTGGTTGACTAACAATCAACCATCGGTAAGAAAGCTCATCGTTATCCGGATCACTACTATTTGATCCATCTAGCGTCACATTGCTTGTCAGAATGACTGATTGATCGTCCCCAGCATTTGCAATTGGGCGTTCATTGCCTAGTACAACTTCTACAACCAGGCTGTCCGGCTCACTATCTAATTCACCGTCGTTAACAACTAGCTCGATAATGTAGCTACCAATTCTGTCTGGCACAAAAGTTGGGTTGACTCGAGTATAATCTTCGATAATCGCTTGGCTGTCACTCGGACCAGATTTAACAGTCCATTTGTAAGTTAATGGGTCGCCATCAGGATCACTACACGCGCTACCATCAAATTCAAATGTGTCACCAACGTATCCATCTTGATCGGGTCCAGCTACTGCGAGAGGTTGATTGTTAGGGAAGTCACAAACAATTTCCGTTGCATCAGGATTATCTTCAAAATCAGGGTCAAATGCCGACAGAGCCAGATCCTCACCAACGTGTGGTTGCGCCATCGCTATCTCGGTAAATACGGTATCGTTTTGTGCCCTTACAATCGGTGAACGGGTATGTAAAACAGGATCAAGAACCCAAATGCCATACTGAACTTTCTGTTCTCCTTCCACATCCGGCGAGTCACAAAATGAACTTACGCCTTCATTCACAACCGTACACTGAGCCCAACTCACTAATAGCCTTTGCGAGCCGTCACGGTAAGGCCAAAAAGAACTAAACCAGCCATTATTTGAAAGCTGTCCTGGATAAAGATTAATTGTCTCTTGGGTTAAGGAGCGAGGGGATAATTCCGCAAAAATTGTATCAGGATCAATCTGGTGAACAGGTTGCAACTCAACTATTTCACCGCCCAATACAGGGTTGTATTGATGACGGATCAAGCTATAAAGATTACCAGATTCCGCCTGGAACAATTGATCGATTCCAAGAAAAGACTCTTCCGATGAATCTGTTGTCGCAGTGTTATACAACTGCTCCATTGACTCGCCATCAGTTGTAATTGTAAGGATCTTATGATGTATTGTGGTAAAGACAGGTCCGTTAACAGTTAGCTTGGCGAACTCACATTTAGCTTCTTCGGTCCATTTAGCCGGCAAACCTAATCCCGAAGGATATTGAGACTCCTCGCTAACAGATTTATTCGACTTGTTTTGCTCCAGAGAACAACTTGCAATCGGCTGAAAACTCCTTTCCCAACGAACAAAGGCAATCCTTCCATCTTTCAAAGTCGCGGGGTTTATATCATGGTTGTATCGTCCATAGGTTAGTTGAATAATGTTTTCACCATCAATGCCCATCGAATGAATCAATGATGGGTTTTCTGCGGGATCAACCTTGCGACAAAACTCGCCGACTTGTTCAATGTTTTCTCGAGGATAAAGCGGATTTCCCGCATCACGGTCAGACGAGAATATTATTTTATTATCTAGAGTGAATGTTGGATTAGTATCTTGCCCAGTGTTTGCCACAAGATCATCTGCAATCACTCGGTGTAACGCTTCGGTCTCAAAATTATAAACGAAAATATTCCAAGTCGAATCAGTAAAGTGAGTATCACTACCTCTAGCGGCAAAAATTAACTTTGTTCCATCTTGAGAAACATTCAGGTCTTTAACGTCGTAGAGTTCATTTCCAAAGTACTCTGCCAAGATATCTTTATCCGTGGCATTAACGTCTAGACCGGTTCTAACCAGTAATTTAGCCCCGGGCTGGAACTCATAAGGTGAGACAACATCAAGCGGCGTCTTTTTAACGTCAGTTAATTTTTCTTCGTAAAGACTATCTGCATATCCACTTTGCGTTTCAATACTGCGCTTAACGTAAGCGAAATGCGTTTCATTTTTTATAATTTGTTCTTCGTTAGTTTCAGTTGTTGATTCATCAGAACATCCTAACAACAATAATGAACCCAATGAATAAACTAAAATCGCTCGAACTTTAGTTTTGAGTGAGTACATAGTATTTCCATAAATCGCAATTTCCAGTAAGAGGATCTTCTCACTAAGAACAAAAAGATGACGGAAAAACTTCACAAAGCGTGCTAAAAATAAATTTTAATTGCAAGTATTAAACAATTTTGTGAATGATGTCTCTATTTAAAAGCACGTAATCTGTCGGCTTTATTTTTCGTAACCGTGTTACTTTTTATATCAGCGCCCAACTTTCTAGAAGAATAAAAATCCTGTCTTGAGATTTTCTATCAAAATATCAAACCTGTCTAAGAGTCCGGAAATTTTATTCGATATAACTTCAATTAAGATTCAGAAAGGCAAGAGCAACTTGAAAACTATTTGCAAACTAATTTTGATTAGTCGCTCTATTAAAAATAAGTTGTTTTACTTTTAACTAGGCAGAAAGTTATAGGTGTAAATGACTTTTGTTGTCGTTACATCGGCGACACCAAAATCAATCACTTTTATATTCTTGAGTAAATCCTTTTCAAGATCACTCATCTTAAGATCACTAGAGATTAGACTTATACTAGAGATCATTCCGCTAGGTTCAATGATCAGCTCGAACCTAAACTTCCCATGCATTTCAGGAAAGTCATTCAGTCGTCTTTGATACAGTGCATTAAGTTTTCCTTTATGACGATCCATTGTTCGACGAATACTCTCGCTATCTCTTTGGCCTGAAATAAAACTTCCATGACTTGAAGTTCCACCATTCACTCCTGCAGTAGAAGTTACCCCTTCCACACTAGCCGTTTTATGCGTCGCCAATTTAACGCTAGAAGACTTCATTGTCTTGTCATCGGCATCTAAACCTAAGCTTTCAGTGGTCGCTCTGTTTTCGCCAATGATCTTACGATCAACTGTGGCAACGATACCTTTACTGTTAGTTGATACACTCTTCTTTTTCATACCGGCTACATTTAACGTGCCGCGCAAAGCACTTAGTTGACTAGATACATTTGCCAAACCTTTAGTACGGTTAATAACCGTCTTTTTTGCTTTAGTCTTCGAAGTACTTGAACTTGACTTCTTATTCACTACAACTTTATCTTTTGGTGCTTCGGCCTTTGGAACTGGTTTTGGCTTTGGCTTTTCAACAACCTTCGGTACAACTGGTTTTGGTTTAACCGGCGGAGGCTTAGTCGCCTCCAACACAACTTTAGTCTTAATAATTTCACGTTCAGGCGGCTCATATGCCTGTTCAAAAACTGGTAACCAAGGGACCAGAATAAAGAAGACGACTAGTACAATAAATGTATTTCTAGTCCAACGCTTAAATAATTCCTCTTGGTGAAGGTTAGGAGACCAAGGTAGTTTTAAGTCAGGTGACAAGGGTTGCATAACAGCGGTCGTCATTTAATTTCCTCCCGCACTAACTTGTTGACCTCTCCCACTTGCATCCTGAGGAGAAGTCACAATTACCGATGACTCAACTCTATTGACTGCTAAAGAAATATCGCGAAAATTCTCCGCGTTACAAGTTGCCATCACCCTTTCAAGTAAACTATACGAAACCGATCTGTCGCCCATAATCGTAACGGCAAGGCCATTAGCTTTTTCATAACTCGTCAACTGTTCCTTCTTTTCCGTATAATTCATTAATGCAACAGACAATGGCGCAATCAATTTATCTTCAGAGTTTAACACCTCTTCAATACGGATTACTGATTCATCATTCAACCATATTTCGTCTTCGCCAATAATAATTGAAGCTTCTACATGAGGAGATGCTTTCGCGCTTGAGTCCGGTAATTTCACAAATTTCGCGTTTTCGAGCTGATTTGAGTCACCACTATTAAGTAACATAAAGAAAACGAGGATAGTAAATATATCCATCAATGCGACCAAATTAAGCTTGGTCGCAAATGCTGGTTTTCGAACGCTTTTGAAATCTAGGTTCGAACTAGCCAAACTAGAAGAATTAACATTTGAACTAACCATCTGATTTCACACTCGCATCAGCTAATGAAATTTCCGGAAATAACTCAACTTCTACTAAACTTGCAGCCACTACCGTTTTATAAGATTTAACTGCATCCATGGCGGAGACTAAACTTTGGTAATCTACATTTGAGGCTGATAACAAAAGTACATCCCGTTTTTCAGCGAGTTGCTTTTTAACCTCTTGCATCACCATAGACAGCTGCTCAAAATCATGTGCTTTCCCACTGCCTACTTCTTTAGCAGGGATATCTTTTACTAATACATTACTGGGATAGAACACTTTAATCCCTGAATCAGTTAACAAGACTTCAAGTTTCGGCGGAGTTTCCTGCGAACTTTCTGTACTCTCACTTAAATCAGGAAGCCTAATTTCATGGACTGTAATTTGCGTAAAAGTCAGGCTTAATAACATGACAGGCACTAGCACGATCATCAAATTCATAAATGACGTCACGTCGAGATCAGCTTCTTCTTGTGCCTTTTTCTTGAAATTAAGAGCCATTTGCTTATCCCGCGGTCGCAGCCGCTGCAGCATCAATTGGCAAATTCTCTTCCTCTGTAGCCGGTTGAGCCTGAGCCGCTTCACTAGTCGCAGGATTCGGTTGTACGCTTGCCGTCTCTGAAACCTTAGATTCCACAACCGTTTGAGCACCCGCATAAATGAGTCTGTTATAAGTCATAATATTGAGGAATTTGACTGCCGCCATTTCAATACTACTCACAATTCGCGACGTTTTGTTTTGTAAGACTGAATAACAAATCAGTAGAGGGATCGCGGTAATCAAGCCAAACGCAGTGGTATTCATTGCGACCGAGATCGACAATGAAAGCAATGCAGATTTCTGCGCAGGATCCGCACTAGCAACCGCGGTAAACGCGGAGATCAAACCGATAATCGTGCCAAGCAATCCGAGCAACGTTGCAATGTTCGCCAGCATTGATAAATAGCCCGTTCGAGTCTCCAGTCGAGGCATTACTTCTAGCATACCTTCATTCATTGAGTGCTCAATATCAGCGCGATGCTTAGTCACTTTCATCATATCTAAACCGCAACCAATAACGCGTATTACTGGTGCCGTATTTTCGCGTGAATAAAGTTGCATTTTGTCGAGATCAGTTGTTCTTAGCAGCGGTAAAAATCCTTCAAATGCCTTAATATTTCTTATGCTTTCGCGGGTTAGGAAAACCCATCTTTCGATGACTATAACCAGTCCTAATGCTAAAACAATGGCAATAGGATAGATAAACAAACCACCTTCCTGAAAAAACTTCACAATTGTACTGTATATTGCTTCCATCATAATGCCTCATTTGATTTTGGAGCTTGCTGTTCTAACTTCATGTGTTCGTACATACTCGATGAACGTAACAAAACTTTTCGATCGACCAGGGAAAGTGTTTTATCGAATTTCGAGTCGAGATCCCATTGCAACTTATCCGGTGTGCCGATTTCTTCCCATGGGATAAAATAGCTAACCAACGGTTGCTCCTTGTCCCCAATAATATTTGACTGAATTTCAATTGGTGTTTCTTCTGCACTACCTGTTAGTGACAATTGAAGTACCAATACGAAAAAAATAACTGACCTTTTCAAAGTTTTCCATCCAATGATTTTCAATATCCATCAAAGTTTGATGTGAAACTCTCCATAGCCTTCACATTTCTATAGTATTTAAGGTTTTGCCGAGGCTAAGGTTGACGCCTTTCTCTTTTCAACATGGAGCTCAATCTCTTCTCCTGTGCGCTGTTGGATCTCGTTTAGCCAGCTTGCGCGTTGCCCATCTTTACCTTGAGTTAGAAAATGATAAGCTTCCAAATGGCGTTGAGCTTTTAACGGTTTGTTAAGGTAAATATCATATACCACGGCCAAGTTTAGGTGTGCCTCAGGAAAATCTTTCCAACGCGACAATGCCCAAGAATAAGTATTTTGAGCCGCGACAAATTTCCCCATTTCTCGCTGAAGAATGGCTAATCTAATATATGCGTTAACGTTATTCTGGTTGACCTCAATAGCTTTCTTGTAGTGTTTAATAGAAGCATCGAAATCATTCCGTTTTTTTGCTACATCGCCTAACAAAACCCATGGTCCAGACAGACTCTTATCTTCGCTTGTAATTTTTACTAATAGCTTTTCGGCGGTTTTCGAATCACCGTTCTGAATTGCACGCTTAGCCGCAATAAAGTTTTGCACAGAAGCTGCGTCTATTTTATCTGCAACTTGTGTATAAGGATTTGCCTGAGCGACATAGGGATCGAGCAAACCGGTTTCCACGTTTTTAATTCGTTGTGGAATAAATTGAACTGTTGAGCGAAGCGTTGATGGACTTTCAGTAGTTGCTAGAAGCCCAACAGGTTTAACTATTTGTGTCGTAGCACAAGCTGACAACAAACTCGTACTTACAACCGCCAAAAATATTTTTATCTTTTTATCGAATTTCATCGCCATAACTCACGTTGATTTCTTTCTTATCAAACCTTGCTGGTGACAGCGTTTCCATCGCGATAAAGCTTGCTTGAATCCATTGATTGTACTCGCCCTGCCATGCTCTTTCTATGTTGCCCTGATGTAATTCCTGTGCGAGGCTATCGAATGGAAGAGCCTGCTCTTCAAGGACTTTTTTATACATCCCCCGTTCTTCCTGAGTAAGTCCTTTTGGTAAATTCACATTGCGCAACTCATAACTAAAATTGAGATATAAACTGGCAATTTTTACACTCGACATTGTGATATATTCTAATATCCCGTAGTCAGCAGCCATTTCATACCGTTTCACCGCATTAGTTAATGCCTTGTTCTTTCTTGGTAAACTTTTTTCTAAATTACTCGTTAGCTTTGAAGCTTTGAATTCTTTTGCAAAGTAATTTCCATACTCAGTATTTGCCCATGCCGCAAGCCATTTACTTCGGTCATTTCTTTGTGCTCCAGCCTTTTTATCGCCATCAATAATTCGCCTAAGCCAGAACAATTTTTTCGACTCTTGACTGATCTTTTGATAAAGCTCCGCTAATCGGAATCGTGCTTCCATCCTTACTGTAAATGGTTGCTCGTAGGTTCTAGCATAACGCTTAAACAAATCGATTGCCGTGGCATAGTTCTTATTTTTTTCGTAAAGTCCGGCAGCAATAAACAAGGAGTCTTGACGCGTATTTGCATCCTTATCTTGCTTACTCAATTTGAGATATGCGTCTGCTGCCTCTTTAAAAGACTTGTTTTTCTCGTACGCAAAAGCTAATTTTCTAGAAAACTCTGGCGCGAGTTTATGCTTCGGCTGTGTACTTTTCAGTTCTTTCAGCTCTTTAATAGCTTGACTCCACTGCTCAGTCTCAAGCAATAAAATTGCTGCATTGTAGTGCGCTGAAACTTTTATTTTTGAGCCAGGCGTGACCGTTTTAATCTTTAGTAACTTATCTATTGCGAGCTGCTTGCTACCGCTACCGATTAGTTCCTCGGATCGCTTAAACATAGCCGTTGCCATTCGCTCTGTGATTTCTTTGTATTCCTCTGAAGACTCTGTAGTTAATTGGCGTTGATTGAAGTAATTTATTTCCGCACGCTCTAACTGCCCCAACTTGAAATGAGAATGCGCCGCTATCCCATAGGCAGTCTTTTTGAGTTTCTGAGCAAGATTGGGATGAGCTTTTATCAGGTTTTGTGAAACTTCCAGCGCCCGTTGATATTCCTGTAAGCCAAATAAGTACTCTGCCGCGTTAGTCAATACAGCCGGCGAACGTTTGTCCTGGTGAAATACTTGAGCAAACTTTAGCATTGAGTCGACTGCTTTCGCTTGCCACGTTGCGGTATCTTGCTTTTCTTGCGTCAGCTTTTTAATTAGATTTTGATAGGAAATAATTGCTGCATAACCCGCCTTAGAGCGATACTGATTATCGTTGAACTGACCTAAATGATAAGCAGCTCTTTCAAATAACTTGATAGCTTGAGTGTATTTTTTAGCAGAATAGTAAGCCTCCGCTTGTAAGAATGTAAATTCAGGAACTTTCTTATCGGCTGGAAATGTAGTCACAAACTGATGATAAAAGTTAGCGGCCTTCTCAAATGCGGCATACATATTCGCCTGTACTTTTTGAAGCTTCTTCGAATTATCTTTGCTCGACTGACTTTCAGCTAATTTGCTGTAATTTTTTTCTAAAGACTGAGCCTTGCTGTGATAGTGACGCGCAAGCTCATCATAATAGACCTTTAATTGGCCTTTTACTGTATCGTTAATACCACCGTTACTTTTAGCGTATTCAGAAGCTAAGCCATAAAAGCTAACATAGACTTCTTTTTCCTTTAACGCTTGAAGTGGAAATCCACCATTAATATAAGTTGAAATAAGTTTACTATGTAAGTCCGGCGCTTTCGCAGAGAAATTGTATCGCTGAACATATTGTCTGAAAGTCTCCGCTGAGTCTTCGTATCTCTCTTTCTTTAAGTAGTATTCGCCCAAACTATCATATATAAGCCATAGGTATGGCTTACCCAGAAGACTTTGAGTTCTTTCAATAACTTCGGCACCACCGTTCCTTGCTAGAGCAAGGCTCATCGAAGCTATGGTATCTTTCACCAATGGTTGGTCTGTTTTGTCGATGTCACCAATTTCGTCGTGAGTTTTTAATAGTAAATTAAGAACTTTCGCAAACGCCTCAACACTGTGCTCAAATTTAGTTTGTTTGTATTGAGTCCAACCAAGCATATAAAAGGCATACTTAAGAAGCTTAGGATCTTGAGATAAGGCAACTAACTTGTACTCAACTTGAGCCTTCGCATACTTTTGATCGCTATAATAAATTTCACCCATTCTAAAACGCGCTTCAGAATTATTCTTGTAGTTTGGATGGCGAGAAGTTAACTGCTCCAACATCTTAAGTTCTTTGTCAATATGACCATCCAGTTCATACGCCCTAGCTAGCTGATACAAAACGTCGGCATTATCCGGAGAATTGGGATACTTTTCTAAGATTTCTTGATAACTTCGGATCGCTTCTGCATAGTAACTCTTAACCTTGGTTTCCTTTAATTGCTTTTCCCCGCCCTCTAGCATGTAGACTTCAGCAATACGTCGTTCGATTTGTTCTTTTAGTTCGTCATCTTTGAATAAGGTTAAGAGTTCTTGATATTCTTTTCGGACTTGTTGATAGTCCATCTTTTCAAACTCAATCGGCTTTTCTTTCTTTTTTTCATAGCGTAAGTCAGCTAAGGTCTGTTGCCCACCGCTACTACAGGAAATTAGAGACGCCACACATAAAGGGATCATTATAACCCTAAACATTATTCACCCTCACTCTTGCTAGCTTGGCTAACGCCTTTTTTGAGTTTTGCTTTTTTAATATTCATTAGCGTCGTGTCATAAAGCCTTGCTTTGGCCAGTCGAGACTGAGCCGAATAGTAACGCATCCGTTCCTCATGTTTATCCAACTCAGCATTAATTAAACTTCGTAACACTGGCTCCAAGGTCTTAATATAGTGGTCGTTTTTTCGAATTTTGGCTTTTATTTCTTTATGCTTATCCGCAACCATTTGGGTATAACTTCTGGGCTGCTGGTAAGGCTTTTTTATTTGTTTTAATTGTTGAATACGACTATTTAACGCAGCTAATTGTTTATCGGTAGATTCAACCAATGCAGTTAACTTCTTCCTTTCCTCTTTGTCTAAAGTCATTGAGTAAAGGTTAAGTTCTGACTTTTTGGTGTCTAGCTTTCGCTTTATCGCTTCGCTGTTTTTCAGCATTACTTTTTGTGATTCTTTGAACGCTTTACTGCCTGCATTTCTCAGGATAAGTAAGTGTTCGTTAGCCTGAGTCGACCAATAATCCAAGTTATTTTGAATGGTATAAAGATCGGAAAGTTCACGCAGCGTTTCATTAAAAGCATTGCTAGAGATGAGATCGATTACAAAAGGTGTGAGTTTATCGTAGTCAACCGTTGGTTCCATTGCATACCAATCAGACTGGCCAACAATGGTGTCGAAATTCATAATAAATTCTTTGGGAACATCCTGCCTATCGATTATTTTGCGAGCTTCTTGAATGTCCTTCAGTCCTTTGTCAAACGCGTCTATAGCCAGTAGATTGCTTTTTAGCGCCTTCCGAGGTGAACCTTCTTGTTCGTATAAATGAGCTAAGAGGACTTTGGCTTCCTGAACTTCTGGAATTGCGATTGATCGTGAATCGAGTGATTCTAATGCAGGAATAGCCTGTTGAAATTGCTTGAGTTTAATCGCAGTCCAAGCATAAGTGAGTAAAGCTCGATTCGAATACAGCCCACTTGTTCGGATTGCACGTAAAAACTCCCATGCAGATACAGGATTACCTTGTTGTAAACTTATTTGTGCCAATCCGTGACGGGCTCTATCAGCAAGCGTCGCTAACTCTGGAGAGTTCAGTGCCATCAGGGTTACCTGATTTAGATTGCTTGCGGCACGTTCGATATTCCCAGCTTCCAACTGAGTAATAGCGAAATTAAAGAGAATATAGGCGTAGTGAGGGTTTTGCTTTGACAAACTACTGAGCAAGTTTTCTGTCGTAGCAAGATGATTTCCTTCATTACTAATTAACGTTGCCAGATAGTGGTATTCAGTATGCAACTCTTCAGGCAAAGCACCCTGGATGTTTTGTAATGCTTCGTATGCCTTGCCACTTTCAGCTTTGTGATAGAAAAGATTTGCAAGATAGTACCAAGCGGAGTTCCTGATCGTTGCAGTTGTATTATCATTGAGCAACCAGATAAATATTTTTTCCGCTGCTTCAGCCATTCCGTAGGACAATAACATTCCGCCTTTTAACAGTTGACCGGAATTACTTTTCGCGTGCGGATTGTTTATTGCTTCTGAGTATTGATGCTCAACCAGCGCAGATAAATAGTCCTGTTGGTAATAGCTATATAGTACAGCGCCCCACTCCAAATCATGTGGTGAAGTTACAGTCTTATCACTTTCAGCTTTTACGTTCAGTGTACCCAACAAAATCATAATGACGGTACAAAAACTCAGGCCTAGAGAAATTCCCTTTTGCTCAACAGCGTTTAATCCTTTCATATTTATTTACCACTGTTTTAAAAACACAACCGGTTCTTGTGCTGAACCATCATCACGAATCGCAAGTTCTAAATATTCGCCAGCATCGCTTTTTTCAAAGTCAAGAGTCTTGGCTAACTTGTACGCCCTGCCATTAGGTCCTAGACCAGTAAAAAAGGCAGTCGCAGTGTGCTTTCCCTTGTTCAGATTGGTGATGAACAACTTATGAATGCCGCCTCGGGCGAGCGCAGTTCTCTGACCTTCGGAATAAAGATGTGTCGCTACCAACTTCCCGTCGAGTTTAAGTTTTACGCTTTCTAAGGTAAAAAACTGACCGCTATTCATAGATACAAACACGGAATACTTTGTACTGGAAGGAAATAACAACTTCTCTTCCATTAATCTAAGATCTTTATTTAATGTAACAACATCGTCTTTTAACGCCTGAACGCCTTTGGAAATACTCTTTAACGTTTCAAGCGCTTGCTGCTGTACTTTTTGATTTTTGTCGACGTTTGATGAAGCTTTACTTTCTGCAAACACACCGCTTGCAAAGCAATTCAGCAACAAAACGATCAAGTAAACGGAGTAATTTTTTCGCATAACACGCTAATCCATAGAAACGACAATATATCCCTTAAAAGTATTTAAAGATGTGAAATATAATAATTATTGAAGATGATATAAAATATGGGATCGCTTCCAAAGCACTATCAATATAAAAAACAAACTCTGTCACATAACGGCTTAAGTTATCGAAAGAAATTAGAACTAGATCACAACAAATGTGTAATTTAATAGGGTCAGGTAAACATTTGCTATAGCATATCTGCAAGCCTCGAAAGGGATATCGCAAAGAAAATATTTGGTAATATTCACCAGAATTGTCTTTACACTTCTCCTTCGGACAACACATTTTTAAAATTTCTTATTGTGAGTTTAAAACCAATCTAATGGATGACTTGCGCAATAATTTTTAATATAAAGATGGAACAGAGAAGATTTATGTCGAAGTTAAGAACACTCTCTTCAACGCTAATTTTTTCATTACTATTAGGTAACTTTTGTTCTGCTGTGAACGCATCGGAAGTAGAAAAAGAACAGAGCCCTGTGACAGTAATCGAACCCAAGAGCAAAAATACAAGAGCAAAGTCGGCAAAAATTGATACTGAAAAATTTGAAATAGGTGTTTACTTAGGTTCTCTTTCGGTTGAGGACTTTGGTACCAACCAAGCAATGGGTATATCTTTTCTATATCACTTCTCTCCTACTGTGTTTGCGCAGTTTAGTTACGGTTCGTCTGATGTTGGCAGAGCAACATTTGAAGAAGTAGCGGGCCAGGACTTTTTAAGCGATGACGATGAAGTTTTTAGCTACACCCAAATTGCTGCCGGATATAAACTTTTCCATGGTCGTTCGTTTTTAGGTGAAAAAAGTAAATTTAACTCTCACATTTATCTAACTGGTGGTTTGGAAAATGTTGAATTTGCCGGCGAGAGTAATATTGGTCTCGTTGTTGGAACCACATACAAAGTAGTTTCTACCGACTGGCTCACCTGGAATTTTGAATTAAAAAACCACATATTTGAAAGGGATTTTTTGGCCGATAAGAAAATGACTAACAATATTGAATTCAGTGTTGGCTTTAATGTTCTTTTCTAAAAAGAATCTAAGATAAAATTAATTAATGGACGCATAGATGGAGAAGCAATTAAACAGTTTACGTTGCCTTATAAGTCTGACTCAGAATATACAAAATAAGATTTCGAGTGCGCTTGTAAAGTATAAGCCCTTGTTTTTCTCGGGCGTTGTAATCGCGCATTTAGGGCTTTTATCAATATCTGTCAACGCAGCAGAGCAACAGCTACGACTCGAAGTAATTGACCCCTACATAGAACTGCACACAGGCCCAGGCAAAGGCTACCCAATTTTTTATACAGTAGAGCAGAGTGAATACATTACGGTACTCACTAAACGTACTGGATGGTACGAAATCAAGGCTCAAAATGGGCGAATCGGTTGGGCCAAGGCTTCGCAAGTTGCCAGAACATTATTGCCAACGGGAGAACCAGTCGATCTACCTTCAATTAGTTACGGTGATTATCTTAAAAATAGTTGGCGAGTTGGTTTTAGTCTTGGTCAGTTTTCTCGAGGAGAATTGACAGGCTCTGATATATTCGGGTATAGCCTGGGCTATCGGCCCTTAAGTTTTATGGGGGTAGAGATTGAACGAGGCAACTTTTACGAAACGGAAGTAAAAGGTAATTATCAAGGGATCAACCTATTAATTGAGCCACTTTCACAATTAAAACTGTCACCCGTTTTGCTTATCGGAAGCGGTACAATGGAAATTGAATCTCAACCAGAACTAACTCCATTAAGTTTCGATAAGGAAGACTTTACCCGAATTGGTTTAAGCGTAAATTACTATATTGGTAGAAACTTTGTCCTTCAAACAGGCTTTCAAATTTTCGAGCTTTCCACTGACAATAATGACGAGAGATTGACACGATGGAACATTGGTTTCAACGCATTTTTCTAATAGCAAAAAGCCTCATCCTGGTTAGCTTTCTAGGGCAAGCCCATTGGGCGCTAGCCGAAAAGGAAAAAGAAACCGCTGGAGACACCAGCAAAATAAACACCGAGTATTTCGATATTGGCGTGTTTACAGGCGTAATAAATATCGAAGATTTCACTAGTGAGCTGGTTACTGGAATTAGTGCCACATTTAATGCGAATGAAAACTACTTTGTTCAGTTCAATTATCTACAAGCAGACGCTTCATTATCTTCATTCGAAGAAAGCCAAGGGCAATTATTCTCGGGCAGCGATCGAACCTTTAGTCACTTCGACTTTTTAGTTGGGTATAACCTCTTTCAAGGAGAACATTTCTTCTCTGATACCACTGCAAAGCTATCATCGCTTTATTTAGTAACGGGAGTCGGAGACACCGAATTTGGCGGCGAAGGAAGTTTTACCTATACGATCGGAATGGGTTATCAAGTCAATTTGCAGCGCGAGATCATTTTAAAGCTAGATTTCCGAGATTACATTTATAAGACCAATCTAATTGGAGAGGACAAGTCTACTCATAATACCCAGCTATCGGTAGGATTGACTTATTCATTCTAGTGTTAAACCCCAAAATTTCGATCGCAAGAAGTGATTCTACTTGTCAACAACAAACCACGCATCAACTAGGTACAGAAAGTTAGGATAGCTCTAGCATAATACAAACAAAGCGGGAAAAACAAAAAAGGCTCCTTTAGGAGCCTTTTTGATAAGATTTGACCAAAACCTTAAAGTGCTTCTTTCAACTCGGGGAGTACTTTAAATAAATCGGCGACTAAACCATAATCTGCGATTTGGAAAATTGGTGCCTCTTCGTCTTTGTTGATAGCAACAATGACTTTACTGTCTTTCATTCCAGCCAAATGCTGAATTGCGCCAGAGATACCTACCGCAATGTAAAGCTCAGGAGCAACGATTTTTCCTGTTTGACCAACTTGGTAATCATTAGGAACAAATCCAGCGTCAACTGCAGCACGTGATGCACCCACAGCAGCTCCAAGCTTATCGGCAATCTCTTCAATCATTTGGAAGTTCTCGCCACTGCCCATGCCACGACCGCCAGAGATAATAACTTTAGCAGCAGTAAGTTCTGGGCGCTCAGATTTAGTTAACTCTTGCGACTCGAACTTAGATTTTTCAGAGATATTACCTGAAGCATCAACTGAAGCGATTTCGGCACTACCACCAGTTGCAGCCACTGCATCAAATGCTGTGCCACGAACAGTGATAACTTTTACTGGATCGTTTGATTGAACCGTCGCAATCGCATTACCAGCATAGATTGGACGCTTAAATGTATTTTCGTCTTCAACAGAAACAATGTCTGAAATTGGTTGTACATCTAATAAGGCACCGATGCGCGGCATAAAGTTTTTGCCGTAAGTAGAAGCTGGTGCAAGAATGTGGGTATAACCTTCCGCATTTGCTTTTACGATTGACGCTAAACTTTCTGCAGTTGCGTGCTCTAAATCAGCATTGTCAGCGTGCAGTACTTTAACCACACCTTCACATGCGGCCGCAGCATCAGCAACAGATTGTGAACCACTACCAGCAACTAAAACGTGTACGTCTGCGCCAATTTTTTGAGCTGCAGCTAAAGTTGCCAAAGTCGAAGCGCCCAAGGCTTCATTATTGTGTTCTGCAATTACTAAGATAGCCATTAGATCACCTTCGCTTCGTTTTTCAATTTTTCAACTAATTCAGCTACTGTCTCAACTTTAATACCAGCCGTTCTTTGTGCAGGAGCTTCAACTTTTAAAGTTTGGGTACGCGGAGCAATATCAACGCCTAGATCTTCAGGAGACATTTCTTCTAAAGGCTTACGTTTAGCTTTCATAATATTTGGCAATGAAGCAAATCGTGGCTCGTTCAAGCGAAGGTCAGTAGTTACAACCGCGGGCAAGGTCAAGCCGACCGTTTCCAAACCACCATCAATTTCACGAGTTACAGCAATTTTTCCATCAGCAACGTTTACTTCAGAAGCAAAAGTACCCTGCGGCCAATCCATCAATGCAGCGAGCATTTGTCCAGATTGGTTATTATCACCATCGATAGATTGTTTACCCATAATGACCATATCTGGAGATTCTTTGGTGACGACTTCTTTCAAGATTTTAGCTACACCTAATGGCTCAACGTTTTCCTCAGTTTTTACTAAAACTGCACGGTCAGCGCCTAGTGCTAGAGCAGTACGAAGAGTTTCTTGGGCTTGAGCTGGTCCAATAGAAGCTACAACGATTTCGGTTGCAACACCCTTTTCCTTCAAGCGAACTGCTTCTTCAACGGCAATTTCACAGAAAGGATTCATCGACATTTTCACATTTGCCGTTTCGACACCAGAGTTATCGTCCTTTACACGTACCTTGACGTTGTAATCAACAACTCGTTTTACGGTAACTAAAATTTTCATTAAGACACCTGTTCCGGGTTATTAAAGCTCCAATGAATGTGGAGCTGATTCTTGCTTATCAGTCATTCCTTTCCGAAGCCTTGATTTTCTTGGCCTCGAGCCTGGCGGATCTAGCGACGATAAGTAGTTAAAAATGAAGCGGGGATCTTGCCGCTTTATGCGTTTAACGTCAACCAAAATCAGGTATAATGCGCTACTTTCCGGCTATACCCGATATTTGTATGACTTATGTCACTTGGGCTGGTTAATGCTTTTACTTATTGCTAAGATCCAAACATTAGTAATCCAAACCTATAGTTGAATCCGGCCCAGTTAACATTTGTATACTAACCGTTCGATTATAGATTAAAACTCAAATAATAAGGGGGATATCCATGGAACGTGAGTCTATGGAATTTGACGTTGTCATTGTCGGTGCAGGCCCAGCAGGACTATCAACAGCAGTAAAACTCGCTCAGATTTCTCAAGAAACAGGTCAAGAGCTGATGATTTGCGTGGTTGAGAAAGGTTCCGAAGTCGGCGCACATATTTTATCCGGCGCTGTTTTCGAACCGACAGCCTTAAACGAGCTGATTCCAGATTGGAAAGAGAAAGGTGCGCCGTTAAATACCAAAGTAACAGGCGACGATATTCTGCTACTCAAGAACGCAGAGAAAGGCACTAAAATCCCTAACTTCTTCGCTCCCAAAACAATGCATAATGACGGCAACTTCATCATTAGTTTGGGCAATTTATGCCGTTGGCTAGCTGAACAAGCAGAAGCGATGGGAGTAGAAATATTTCCGGGCTTTGCCGCTTCAGAAGTTCTCTATAATGAAGATGGCAGTGTTAAAGGCGTTCTTACCGGCGATATGGGTGTCGCCGAAGATGGCTCGCAGAAAGATGGCTATATGCCTGGTATGGAGCTACACGCTAAGTACACGGTTTTTGCTGAAGGTTGTCGCGGCCATTTAGGCAAACAACTTATCTCTAAGTTTGAACTCGACAATGAAAAGGAACCTCAACATTACGGCATAGGCATTAAAGAACTATGGAAGATCCCAGCTGAACAACACCAACAAGGCAAAGTGGTTCATAGTGCAGGCTGGCCGCTAAAAGAAAGTGGCAGTGCTGGCGGAGGTTTCCTCTACCACATTGAAGACAATCAAGTGGTAGTCGGATTGATAACTGATCTTTCATACTCAAATCCTCATGTTAGCCCATTCGACGAATTCCAACGCTACAAACATCATCCATTGATTAGCCAATACCTTAAGGGCGGTGAGAGGATTTCGTACGGAGCACGAGCAATCAGTAAGGGCGGTTTGCAATCCCAACCTAAAATGACTTTCCCCGGAGGCTTATTAATTGGCGATGACGCTGGTACTTTGAATTTTGCTAAAATTAAAGGCTCACACACAGCAATGAAATCTGGCATGTTAGCGGCCGAGTCTATCGCAACTGCGATTACCGACGGACGGGCTAGTGATGAGTTATTCGAATTTACTGAGTCCTACAAAAAATCCTGGGCGTGGAAAGAACTACATGTGCAAAGAAACTTCGGACCAGCGCAACATAAGTGGGGCAATATAATTGGCTCGGCCTACTGCTTTATTGATATTAACATCTTTAACGGTGCCCTCCCCTGGACTCTGTCTGATCCGGTTGCCGATCATGCACAAATGAAAAAAGCTTCTGAGTGTAAATCAATCGAATACCCAAAACCCGATGGCGTATTATCATTTGATAAGCTAAGTTCTGTCTTTATTTCAAATACCAATCATGAAGAAGACCAGCCGGTCCACTTAAAACTAACTGATCCTCAAGTTCCAATTGAAGTGAATTTAGAAGACTTTGATGAGCCAGCGCAACGTTATTGTCCGGCAGGTGTTTACGAAATCATTCGAGATGACAATGGTGAGAATCCACGCTTCCAAATCAATGCACAAAACTGTGTTCACTGTAAAACATGTGATATAAAAGATCCTAGCCAGAACATTACTTGGGTTGTTCCTGAAGGAGCTGGTGGTCCGAACTATCCAAACATGTAGCCTATCTAAATAAGTGTTCTGCCCGAATACGAAATTGGATTAGAAAAATCCCAGTCACAAAAAAGCCGCAATTAACGCGGCTTTTTTAATAAATATCGAAAACGATGATTAGCGCTTTCTTCTAAACCCAATCAGCGCGGCCAAAAATGCAAAACCGAAAACAGGTAAACTTCCATCACCGCTATCTTCTTCTTCAAAAAACGGCTGACAAACTTGAGGCTCAACGCCATCTCTCGGCTTTAGCAAGAACGCTTTTTGTTCTCCGTTGTGGATCCCATTACCAGTAATCCACCCGCTATTGTTGATACTTCTTGCTTCAGCCAAAACCCAATCCGCAGGTGCAATTGGTGAACTACCATCTTGTTTACAATCAATCAGATCGTTTAAGTCTTTAATTTCACCATTTTCATAAATAAAAGCATGGCGAGTGGTGGGAAATGTTGAGTAAACCGAAGTCCCTACAACTACCCCGGAATCATTGATATCAAATGCTTCTGAATCTTTACTATTAGGGTTGTTATTTAGAACACCTATCTCTTCAGCTTCTCCTGAATTGATATCGTAGATGTATGCAGTAGTGTAGACCTCTTCTCTCTTAAATGTTTTACCAACTACTTTCCCATCAGCATTGATTGCGTTGGCAAGTGTTGCGTAATCATCCAAAATGGCTAATTTTATTAACTTCGTTGGATCGAGAGGATCGATCATTACCGCTTTTTGCAATCGGAGGTTATCCTCCACGCTACTCGACCAGCCAACCGCAACGTTAGAAGAGTTGATATCTAACAAAATAGCTTCATTTGTAGGCTCGTCTACAACAGGAGCGAATGGTGTCATTGTTTGGGTATTCGAGTCGTAATAAAAAGCTCTTTTAGCAAGCGTAGTAGCCTCATCATCGGGAGAATCGAAATTGCCATATCCGATAACAATTCCAGCGTCATTAATGCCCGTCGCAATCATACTTTGAGTTTCACCCGCCACCATCTCTGGTAATTCAATCACGTTACCTGTAGCTTGATCAAAGATTACAGCTCTCTCTAAAGTGTCCTTGCAGGCTATATTAACGTCATTCCCGTCAGCATCTTCACAGGTACAAACGGTTACAACCTCACCACCTCTAACTCGGTCTACTGATCTTCTGGAATACCCAACAGCATCATCTAAACCATTATTTGCGAATGCGATACTGAAATCTTGCCTGGATGAACTAACGACTTCACATTTATTTCCATCAGTTACCTCAGCTGAATATTCTAAAGCACCTAAATCGCCTATTTGAGGCTCTTGATAACTAAAGGCTCTAGTAAAAAAATTATTTTCATTATCTACAGCTGCTTTACTGGTGTAACCAACAATTTGTCCGTTATCGTTAATGGAAAAGGCCGCCGTAGGATAAATCCCTAAAGTGCCAAGTTCGATAACTTCATACGAATCCGCAGCGGCCAATGAACCGCTAGATAAAGCCAAAAACGTGGCTACAAAACTTTTTCTAATTCTGTTCACAATTATTTTCTACTTCTTCCAAATACTAATAATTAATTAAACCGCATCCGGCTGGTTTTCCGGCACTGCGTTCTGAAATCTTTCTAATTCCATGCAATTTTCGTTAATTTCGACCAATCGAGAATATTTCTCCATAGGAAACCCGAAACGATTTGCGTTATAAATTTGAGGGATAAGACAAGCGTCTGCTAAAGAAAGTTCCTCACCTAAAGAATAAGGACCACAGATATCCTGCTTTTCTAATATGGATTCGTAAGCGCTGAGGCCTTTATCTATCCAGTGGTGATACCATTTTGTTTTCTCTTCATCCGCTACTTCCAGATTATTCTGCAAGTATTGTAAAACTCTCAGATTATTTAAAGGGTGTACATCACAAGCAATTACCTGGCAAAGCTGGCGTACCAGAGCCCTTGACTTAATGTCCTGAGGGAGCAATCTGGGCTTAGGGTACTTTTCTTCTAGATATTCCAAGATAGCTATCGATTGCCCTATCGAAATACCATCATCGATTAACGTAGGGACTAGAGATTGAGGATTAATTGAACGATATTCAGGCTTATGTTGTTCTCCGCCGTCTTTAACCAAATGGACAGATTCTTGCGAATAGGAAACTTGCTTTAAATTGAGTGCAATTCTAACTCTATAAGCAGCGGTTGAACGCCAATATCCATACAATTTAATCATAAAATACCCTCAGTTGAATGATCGAAAAAATCCAATCGTGTTTGGCTACCTTAAGCATAAGAACTTGAAACTTAAGTGCCTGGAAACCTAAGTCTTTGATTTATTGGGTTCACCCGGCTAAAGCAGACAATTTTCAGAATTATCACGGAGTTTGAAAACTTCTTTGAATTTAGACTTGTCCTTTAATCAATAATGATTGAGAAATCGAAACGCCATTTTACACGCTTCAACCACCACCTCAAACCATTTTACATAAACTTACTAGCGTAAAACGTTTAATTCCAAGGTTATTCCCACTCATCTTCCTGCTCATTTTCCAGATGTTCTAGGTGCCTGTCGAGCTTGTTCAAAAGATGATGGAGCTGTTCTTTTTCTTCATAGGAAAAACAACTTTCAATTAAATCCCCTGTTTCGATACGTTTAGGCGTAATTAAATCATGAAAATCGGCGCCTTCCTGCGTGAGATAGATCAACTGTTTACGTCTATCTCGTTTTGAATTGCGAGTATCAACAAAACCAAGCTTCTTGAGAACCTTGACGGCACGAGTTACCGTCGCTGCATCGGTTTTTAAAACATCTGAAACATGTCCGTTAGTCAAACCACCGTAAGAGCCTAGAACCGAAATCACTCGCCACTCCCTCTCGCCAATTGGCACGCAGGTTTCTAATAGTAACTCCGACAATTTATTACCTGCCTGAGACATTTGAGCGGCCAATCGATACATTCGATAGGGCAAGAAACTCTGCAGGTCCAGTTCAAACTTTACTTTCCCTGCCGGCTTGCGTTCAGGCCGGGCTATTTCAGAAGTAGTTCTTTCAGAAGATGCTTTTTCAGAAACAGCCGTCTCAGAAATGGGAGATATTTGGGTTTCACTTGGTTCATTCATTTTTGAATCCACCCCCCTGACAAAAAGGGGAATTAATGATAATTCCCCAATCATAGTCAATCTTGACTCAATGAATCAACCGATTTGCTTACAAATCAATCAATTAGAGTTAAATCTACTGCCGGCCAGATTAGCTCGCTACTTGAAGCCCGTAATTCATCGAACTTACCGGACAAATCCGCTAAGTCCTTCTGGCGAGCTTGGAAAATCGGCCCTCCCTTGTGACGGGGAAACCCGTACCCATGCAGCCAAATTACGTCAATGTCTGAAAGGCGCTGTACGATACCTTCTTTGTACAACGCTAACCCCTCACTGATTAAGGCTAATAATGCCCTTTCAACTATCTCATTATCAGTAAAGCTTTTCTGCGCGATACCAAGGTCTTGTGCTTTGGATTTAATTAGGCGTGTCGCCTCGGGATCCGAACTCGCTTTACCAGCTTCGTCATAAATATAAAACCCTTTGCTGGTTTTACGACCTAGTCGGCCTTGTTCGACCATGCTTGCCGCCGCTCGGAAGTAGCCTGGGTCGTGCTCCGGGAAAGGTTGAGCACTTCTTGCATTATGGCCTATATCGATACCGGATAGGTCCTGAACCGCCAGAGGTCCCATAGCCATTCCCCAATTCGTCATGGCCTTGTCAATTTGTTCAATTGACGCGCCTTCCAATAGCATCTGCTGAATCTCACGCCCATAACGTGTGTACATTCGGTTGCCGGCAAAACCAAAACAAACGCCTACTAGTACAGACATTTTTCTTAACTTTTTGCCAACCGTCATCGCCGTAGCTAGCGCAATATCGGAAGATTTTTCCGCCTTCACTACCTCTAACAATTTCATAATGTGCGCCGGACTGAAGAAATGCATTCCGATTACCCGGCCCGGATCAACCACAACTGAAGCGATCTGATCAATATCTAAATAAGATGTATTTGTCGCTAAGATACAGTCTGGCTTCACGACTTTATCTAACTGAGTGAAAAGGCTCTTTTTCACCTCTATGTCTTCGAAAATGGCTTCAATAACTAAATCACAATTAGAAAAAGAAGCATACTCTGTACTAGAGGTTAAACCTGCCAACAAATTATCCGCCTTTTCCTGAGTCATTCTGCCGCGTTTGACATTAGATTCGAAGTTTTTCGTAATACGGCTTATACCTGCGCGTAAAGCATCTTCAGTTTGCTCAACCAAGTTAACTGTATATCCTGCATTTAAAAATGCTGTAGCAATACCCGATCCCATATTTCCAGCGCCAACAATACCTACGCTTTCAACATTAACGGGTTGTGCATTCAGCTCGTGCTTAGCCGAAGATTTTTCGGCACCAAAAACATAGCGCAGTGCAGCCGACTGCTCTGATTCGCGTAGTTGTAAAAATGCTTCTCTTTCGATCTTCATGCCTTCTAAAATTGGCAGCTCAGCAGTTTTACGAATGACATCTGCGGCCACTAGAGGCGCTTCTTTACCGCGAGCTTTTTTACTAATTTTGGCTATTTCAGCATCCCAGTCTAAAGAACCTGCTTCCACAGTTTGAAACCCTAATCGCTTTACTTCGATAGAACCAGATTCGATTAAGCTTTCTACATACTGCAAGGTTTGTTCATTTAAGTTAACTTCTATCTCGAAAATTTCATCAATTAGATTAGTATCTACAAAGTCTTCTACTTTTACGTGAGTGCCTTGAGTAACCATTGCCAGGGCTTTGCCTACCCCGACAACTCTTGGTAAACGTTGTGTACCACCTGCTCCTGGGATTAACCCAAGATTAACTTCTGGCAGCCCCACTTTCGCACCTTTTTGTGCAACTCGATAATGACAAGCTAAAGCGACTTCAAAGCCACCGCCAAGAGAAGTACCAAACAGGCTAGCAATCACTGGCTTCTCGCTCGCCTCAATATGATTTACCACATCAGGCAAAAAGGGTACTGTCGGCGGCTTGCCGAATTCTTTAATATCAGCTCCGGCAATAAATGTCCTTTCTTTACAGCGGATAACGATTGCTTTTATGTCGGCGTCTTGATTAAATTTATCAACACCTTCGACTAACCCCTGTCTTACTTGTTGCGACAAAGCATTGACTGGAGGGTAGTTGATTTCAATAATCCCAATTTTTCCTTGGGTAAAAAAACTAACTTGAGAATTTTCGTTGGCCATTTTATTTCTCTAATTTGATTTTGGTATTTTAATAAATGCTTGTCATCTTGACCGGAGTGGAGAGTTCTCCATCCTGCATCTCGGTTATTATTGTAAGCTCTCTCCTCTCGGCTCGGAATGACCGATAAAGGACTCTTTTATGTCGTCTCACTTTTGCTCGACTAATTAAATCTCGCTTCAAAATTCGCTATCGCTTGAGGCAATTTCCCTTGCTGGCACTCAAACTCACTTGTGACAAACAAGCTACTGCTTTTCGCTAAAGTTTTGTATAGCCTTTTTGTCAATTGGTAGGCAGACTCTCCTGCCCAGTTTTCGTGCAACATCGACTTAGGAAGTTCATGATCTTTCAATAGAATTCGTCGAAATTCATGGATAAGCAAAGTGCGTATTAGAAACTGCAGTTCTGGATCAGCTTTTAGATCTGAAGATTCAATTTCGGAATAATCTCTAACAAACTCTCTATACCCTTGCTCCAAAGAGTCCAACTCCCAACGCTCTTCAACTAACTGTTTAAGATTAATATCTGACTGTTGATCAATTGTTCGACCTTCCAATACAATTACTTTGTCAGTCAACGCCATTTCTTCTAGCGTTTCCTCTAGTGACTTTTTATCGATCGAAGGATGCGCTAATGTTCCACTAGCTAATGAACTAAATCCCAACCAACGCAATTGCCGTTTAAAAGACTGCATTTGTGAATCGGGGACAAAACTGGGAATAACAATTAGCCAATTGCCATCAGAATGTTGCGACGAACCCGCATAGATTCTTCGCGCTGCTTTGGTGTAGTGCTGACTAGCGGTTTCGGTAAATGCATAAAAACTTTTGCGACCTACCTTTTCCACTTGTAACCAATCATCCTGAACAAGCCTAAAAACTGAAGTTCGAATTAACCTTTCGGAAAATCCCAACGGGGCTAGCGCTTGAATTAAGCTTCCCAACCAGATCCAACCACCATGTTGTGAAACCAAATCGCCAAAAACAGTCACAATAATTGATTTACAGCTAATACTTTTTGCTTCGCAACGGTTTGCTACGAAGCTATTCAGATCAATATTGGAAGAAGCCTTACAAGGTTGCACAGAAATAAAACTCTCTACTTTAGATCTAATTATCTAAAAACGATGAAAAACATTTATACGTCATTCCTACCGGTTCTGTTTTTGAGCGTTTATTCATTAACATAATTGACCTTGATTCTAATTCGCTAAATCAAAATCAACTTCAACCTCGTCAGAAATTGGATGGGACTGGCAAGTTAGGATCATGCCTTCTTCAACTTCCTGTGGAGTGAGAGAATGGTTCATATCCATCTCTACTTTACCCTTCACTACCTTAGCCTTGCAGGTTGCACAGACTCCACCTTTACAAGAAAAAGGTAAGTCTGCCCCGTTTTCCATCGCGGCGTCCAGGATGTTATCTCCTCCCATAGCAAGGTCTAACAAAGTCTTTCGTCCAGCAACTTTGACCGAGACCTTAGCGATTTTTTCGCCGTATTTCTCAACACGTTCAGCTTGTTTTTCATGAGCTGATTCTTCAGCCGATCCAGCAAAAAACAGTTCGTAATGAATATTTTCAGTAGGCTTGTTGTTTGCCTTAAAAAACTCATTCACTTCATTAATCATTGTTTCTGGACCGCATAAAAACACTTCGTCAACACCGTCTAAATCAACCATCTTAGCAGCGTGTAAATCGATTAGTTTTTGCGCGCTAATTCTGCCATTAAACAGTTCAGCATCGTTTTCCTCTCGAGTGAACAAATTAATCCAGTGTAGTCGAGTGATAAATTTGTTTTTAAGAAAACACAGTTTTTCACGAAACATCATCAGCGGTGTTGATTTATTACCATAGATTAAAGTCACGATAGAATTTGGTTCAGCTTCCAAGATAGTTTCAATATGCGATAGCATTGGTGTAATTCCACTACCAACCGCCACCATTAAATAGTGCTTATTATTTCCTCCATCGACCTCAGTATAGAAGTGTCCCTGAGGTGGCATAACTTCAAGTGTCATGCCTTTTTCTAATTTTTCATTGGCAAAATTAGAAAATACTCCTGTCTCTATTCTTTTAATTCCAACGGTAAGTTTCTGAGACTGAGCACTGTGGCAAATTGAATAGGAACGTCGTACGTCCTCCCCGTCAATGTCAGCCTTTAGCGTTAAATGTTGCCCTTGGATATATTGGTACTCTTCTCTCAGCGACTCTGGCACATCAAAACTAACAGCCACGGCGTCTTTGGTTAAACGCTCGACTGAGCTAATAGTTAACGGATGAAATTCTGTGCTCATAATTTTTCCTTGAAATTTTTATTATCGCGTCTTTTATTGCGTTATTTTGTTAAGTCTGTAAAAAACGAACGATTAAAAATGTTTAAAATAGTCAAAGTTTTCGAAACAATCGTTGCACTGATAAAGCGCCTTACAAGCGGTAGAACCAAACTGGCTGATAACTTTGGTGTTTTTACTTTCACAAACAGGACACTCAACGACATCATCTTGATGAGGTGGCGCAATATTGATGCTTTTTAGATGCGCTTTACCTGTCGGCGATATCATTTCCGTGGACCAAGCCGGAGATAAAACCAAGTTAATTTTGATATTATCCAATCCAGCTTGACTCATTGCGGCAGCAATATCTTGATTAATCGTTTCTACCGCAGGACAACCACTATAAGTAGGTGTTACGTCGATCACCCACTGTTTGTTTTCGAAACGAACATCTTGCAAAATTCCGAGATCCCAAATCGTTAATCCTGGTAATTCAGGATCAAATACAGAGTCTAGAATATTCCAAACTTCAGTATGCTCAGAATTATTTCGATGACTCAACCTTTGCGCAAACACAGGATTAAGCGTCGGAATTATTTTGTTATCAGATTGACTGTTTTGGTTCATTGCTTATGACGACTACCATTCCAATCCAGGGTAAACCCGCTGGACATACTGCATATCAGACAGCATGTGACCTAAATGTTCGGTATGGATACCATCACGTCCGCCACGGATTTGTAGCTGACTATCCGGAAACTCAAGATCTGACTCTGCGAGGAATTTCTGAATATATTGGTCCCAGCCCGCTTGCAACTTTTCACGATCAACAGCAATGCCCGCTTCGACTAGTTCTTTTTCCCAGTCAGACATAATAAACAATTCACCAACAAAGTTTTCTAACTCAACTAATGCCGCTTGAATTCTTCGACGGCTTTCTTCCGTGCCTTCAGATAATTGTCTGATCCACGGCTCACTGCGCTTTAGGTGATAACGACTTTCTTTTACCGCCTTAGCCGCAATCGCTGCAATTCGTTCGTCTTTTGACTCACAAAGTTGCTTTAAATATTCACAATAGTAAACATCTACAAAAAACTGACGAACCATAGTAAACGCAAAATCATTGATCGGTAACTCATGGATCAGCAGATTGGTAAACTGACGTTCGTCTCTTAAATAGGCAATATCGTCTTCAGTGCGGCCTTTACCTTCAATTTCTGCCGCATACTGATAAAACATTCGCGCTCGTCCGATATAATCTAAAGCAATATTTGATAACGCAATGTCTTCTTCAAGATACGGTCCGTTACTACACCATTCAGATAAACGGTGACTTAAAACAACCGCGTCGTCTCCAAGCCCAACAAGGAAACGAAAAAGATTTTGTTGTTCTACATTCATGCTAAATTCCTCAATCGCTTACAAATTACATGTTGTTAACACTGTCAGGTAAAACATAATGCGTTGCATGGCGATAAGGTTTGTCATCCATCGGCTCCACAAAATTTTCTAAATCTTCGTCTTGCGAAGCGGTAATATTTTTTGCTTCAACAACCCAAATACTGACCCCTTCCGAGCGGCGGATATAACAGTCTCGAGCATACATCAATGCGTGCTCTGGGCTTTCAGCGTGTAAGCTACCAACATGTTTATGGTCTAAACCTCTGGCTGATCGGACAAATACTTCATATACGGCTAAATGTTCCTGGCTCATTATTTTTCTCTCTCTAAATTCTTTTCAAACTAATGCTGCTAATAATCTGATTAATAGAACATCAAGCAGCGTTTTCTTCAGACTTGGCCTGTTGCTTTGCTCGATACGCTCGTACCGCTTCGCGTACCCACTCGCCATCTTCATGCGCTTTTACATGATGTTTAATGCGCTGGTGATTGCAAGGCCCACTGCCGTTGATCACTTGATAGAACTCTTCCCAGTTAATTTCGCCAGAGTCATAATGCCCACGCTCCTCATTCCATTTAATTTCCGGATCCGGCATTTCTAATCCGAGCACCTCAATTTGGGGAACAGTTTGGTCGATAAATTTTTGGCGCAGCTCATCATTAGACTGGCGCTTAATTTTCCATTTCATTGACTGACCAGAATGGGCAGACTCGCTATCATGTGGCCCAAACATCATAAGAGATGGCCACCAGAATCGATTCATTGAATCTTGTGCCATTTGTTTTTGTTCGGGCGTACCCTTCGCCAATTGATACATGATTTCGTAGCCTTGACGTTGATGGAAGCTCTCTTCTTTACAAATTCTGATCATGGCGCGCGAGTATGGGCCATATGAAGTTCTTTGCAGGGAAATCTGGTTAACAATAGCCGCACCATCAACTAACCAACCAATTGCACCAACATCGGCCCAAGTAAGAGTTGGATAGTTAAAGATAGACGCGTACTTAGCTTTACCGGTTTGTAAAGCTTCAATCATCTCGCTTCTTGAAATACCTAATGTTTCAGTGGCGCTGTATAAATAAAGACCATGACCGCCTTCGTCCTGCACCTTTGCCAACAAAACCGCTTTACGTCGCAAGCTTGGTGAGCGACTGATCCAATTGCCTTCCGGTTGCATACCAATCACTTCAGAGTGAGCATGCTGCGACATTTGTCGGATCAAGTTCTTACGGTATGCCTCAGGCATCCAGTCGGTGGGTTCAATTTTTTCTTCAGCTTTTATCTTGCGTTCAAACTCATCAAGTAGGGCCGCTTCATCTTGAGGTTGCATAGCCGGACGTTCTTCATTTTTATCATTATCCATTATGATACTAATAGATATTATTATTATCAATATCTGTATCACATTATCTCAAAGGTTGGATGACTGCAGAATTTTAAAACTATATACACAACAGAGGGTAAAACGGTTAGCTAAGATACTAACGATAGTTAAGTTTGAAGGGAGCGGCCCCTCCCCCCTATTGAAATAGACAGGGGGGGTAACTAAGGGTTAGGTTTTGGCTGAGGGCTATATTACGAAAATCAGCATTACCGAAATCAGCATAACCAAAATCGGCAAACAGAGAAAAGATACTTCCCTTCCCTAGCATAGAAAAGGGACAGTGCAGGAGAGATTTTAAGCAGCAGTCTCAATAATCAGCGCAATTCCTTGACCCACCCCAATACACATAGTGCAGAGTGCGTATTTCCCACCGCTTCGTTTAAGCTGATAAGCTGCGGTGGTCACTAGACGAGCACCACTCATTCCAAGCGGATGACCTAGTGCAATTGCGCCACCATTTGGGTTAACCCGAGGGTCGTCATCGGCGATGCCTAATTCTCGTAATACCGCTAACCCTTGCGCTGCAAATGCTTCGTTTAGCTCAATTACATCCATTTGCTCTAAGGAGAGACCGGTATTTTTCAGCACTTTCTGAGTCGCACTGACCGGACCAATTCCCATGATTCTCGGTTCAACCCCGGAAACAGCCATACCAACAACTCTAGCAAGTGGCTTAAGAGCGTTTTCCTGCATCGCGTCTTCTGAAGCAAGTAACAATGCACAAGCACCATCATTAATCCCCGACGCATTGCCAGCCGTTACAGAGCCGCCTTCTCTGAAGGGGGCTTTTAACTTTGCCAAGCCTTCAATAGTACTTGGGCGAGGATGTTCATCAACCGAAAATTCTTTAGTTTCCTTACGATTAACTCTAACTGTGACCGGAATGATTTCTTCGGCAAACACCCCAGCCTGTTGAGCTTTTTGGGTTTTCTCCTGGGTATTCAACGCAAACGTGTCCTGGTCTTCACGGCTGATACCAAATTGCTCGGCAACATTTTCCGCGGTTTCAGGCATGCTATCTACGCCGAAAACTTCTTTCATCTGCTTATTAATAAAACGCCATCCCATAGTTGTGTCATAGATTTCTGCTTTGCGAGAAAACGGTGTTTCCGCTTTTGGCATCACAAAGGGCGCACGCGACATTTGCTCGACCCCGCCAGCAATTACCAATGATTGTTCACCGGTTGCAATTGCTCTGGCGGCAGTACCAACCGCATCCATCCCAGAACCACATAAACGATTAATCGTCATCCCAGGAGCCGTTTGTGGTAATCCAGCAAGTAGAGAGCTCATTCGTGCAACATTGCGGTTATCTTCACCTGCTTGGTTAGCACAACCGTAGAAAACATCATCTAACATTTCCCAATTAACTTGAGGGTTACGCTCCATCAAAGCTTTCATAGGGATCGCACCTAGGTCATCGGCACGTACTCCCGAGAGAGAACCACCAAAGCGTCCAATCGGCGTTCTAATTGCGTCGCAAATAAATACTTTTTTCATGATTTTTCCTGGAAGATTGTAATTTATAAATCTGCTGTCTTAACTAATAGACTCTGATTGACTAACTTCGCTTGCTTATTAATTTACTGCGAGTTACTGCAATCAGTCGGTCATTTTGGTCGCAGACTTTAACATCACAATAGAGGTTTTTGCCACTAATTATGGAGACTTTTGCCTCTGCTCTGAGCAGATCGTAGAGTTTGGCGGGCGCTAAGTATTCAATTTGATTGGAAGCGGTTAAAACGACTTCGCCTTCCATAGCGCTTGCGAATGCACTGGCGGTATCTGCCAAAGTAAATACGAAACCGCCATGGCATACATCGTAACCATTAGTCATTTTTTCAGTAACCCGCATTATGACAGCGCAATATCCTTCATCAATTTCGTGCAGTTCAATCCCCAACAACTTTGAAGCGGGATCGTTATGAAGCAACTCTTCTGCTTTGGTCATACTTCTACCTTTATTAGTTAGATTGATCGTTTATACTCAGCTCGGCTGGTTTCAAGAAAATCGATCAATCCTTCGAAAAACCTGGATTCTCGCGCTGCTTGGCGATCCATGAGGGGCTGCAAATACCCTTGTACATCTTCCCATCGCACAAACCCGGTGATTATCGCTATTTTGAGCGAATAGGCCACGACGATATCGGCAATGGTAAAACGATTAACGGCTAAGAATCCCTCTTTCGGTAGCTGTTCTACCAAAACTCTACACTTAAACTCCAGTGTTTTTTGGTAGATACCCTTAATTTCCTCAGGCATCAGTCCGGAATTCGCCAGGATATAATCGACAAGCTTGCCTTCTAGCGTTTCAGAACAAATTGCAATCCACTTTAGGTAATCGTAGCGCCCTTCTTCTTTCGCAAATACTGCCAGGCGTTTTTCGGGAAACATCTCGGCTAGATGGATACAGCTGGCGGTGGATTCTATTAGTGTCTCACCTTTATATAAAGCAGAAGGAATTGCTGCGTAAGGATTTATAGCTCGATAGTCTTGTTTTCGATGGTCACCCAACTCGACTTTATGTTCTTCAACCAGGATCCCTAATTCGCCTGCGGTCCAGCGAATTTTGCCAGAGCGATCGTTGAAGCCAAAGCTATACAGTTTCAGAGAGTCGGACATTTTCAGGTTCCTTATAATTCTTTTTCACGACAAGGTTTAAAGCAATAAGAAGTCTAGGGGCGTCGCTCCTAATACCTTAAACCAAATAAAATATACTGTCACTTAAGGCCGAAATGTTTGAGCCAATCTATCTCTACCTTTAATCTCAGACGCTCAACCAGCAATCTAAAATATTCAGAGTTGCGATACACAGGAAAGCAATATTCATAATTATTTACAAGTTCACATCTACTAACCTCTCACCACTACCTTGCAATACAAGGTAGCATGCAATATATTGTATTCTTCACTATAGGGCAAAGCAGGAATGTAAAAATGAAAACAGGCGTAACCACCTACCTTAAGCACTTTATAGTTAGTATTTTTGTGTTATTTACTGCGCTCGTTATATTTGGCCTGAGCATCGGCGCAAGCGCAAGCTTTGAGACCGACAAGCGAGCATACAAAATGGCCGGCGAAGGCCCGCATATTTTTTACACCGATTCAGGATTGGAGATCTGCACAATTCGGGGAAGTCGAGATGATGGTTTTTATATAGATCAAACATTTCAAGACTTTAATGGACCGATTGAAACCGAGGCATACTTTGCACTCGAAGATTTGAGTTTCGGCCTGACGATTAATCCTGAAATTTCGATCCCTACGTCTACTTATAATGACACTCAAAAAATCCTCGCCATTTCTGATATCGAAAGCAACTTTAAGACTTTTCGTGATTTTCTTGTTTCCAACAATGTCATTGACTCGGAGCTAAACTGGACTTTCGGCAAAAATCATTTGGTTTTGGTCGGAGACTTTGTGGACCGAGGTTATTCAGTAACACAAGTGCTTTGGTTTATTTATAAGCTTGAACAAGACGCTATAAAACAAGGTGGCAATGTGCATTTTATTTTGGGAAATCACGAAATTAAAAACTTGCAGGCTAATTTTTATAGCGCCGAAAGAAAATACTTTCATATCGCAGCTATGCTCGGCCGACAGCAGCATGAACTCTATGGTAGAAATTCATTTATCGGGCGTTGGCTAGCCAGCAAAAACACGATGGAAATGATTAATGGCAATATTTTTGTCCACGGAGGAATTCATCCTGACATAGCCGACTTTGATCTGAGTTTAAAAGAAATTAATCAGATTGTCCGCGATAATTATTACACCCCATTCTTCACTAAGAAGGAAAAAAGCAACGAGCAATTTCTAGTTTCTACAAATACCGGACCTTCTTGGTATCGAGGATACTTTAAAGACGACTTGACGCAAGATGAAGTTGAGGCCGGTTTAAACAAGTTCGGAGCTAAAACAGTTGTAGTCGGTCATACAATTCATAGTAAAGTAAAAAAGTTCTTTGAAGGAAGAGTTTTTGCTATAGACGTTAAACATCCAGCTGATTATAACGCCACCTTTCCTATTCGATCATCAGAAGGATTGTTGATTGATGGGGATAATTATTATCGGGTTCTAGATGATGGAGAGAAAGTGTTGCTTTAGCTCACCTCTTACTTTCATTGATTGATTTAGACTTCATCCCCCTTCATAGTAAAAAAGTTGCAATTGGATTCGCCGAAGACTTGTTAAAAGTCTGGAAATAAACCGTTTACCATAGAATCCAATTGACTTTACTCACTGGCTATTCAGCATGCTCTGACAGCAAAGAGTAGTTATCGGTTACTTGCTTACTTATTAAAACTTGACTTGAACTTGCTAAGCTTGTCTTCAACGCTGTCTCCGTAGGAAGGATTGATATCTGCAATCCTCATTTCAGCTAAGTCTTGACCTATTGCCAACCGATTTACGACCCAGTAAACACCTGCAAACAAAACCCCACCAAATAACGTTACTAAGGCCCATAAAAAAGGGCCGACTAAACGCGTCTCGCTTTTCTTCGCGTCGCTATAAACAGCTACGGCAAATATTATATGAATAAGTATCCAAAGAAGGTATGAGACAGCTGTCAATGAAGCTACTAACTGTGCATATTCGTTTGGTAAATTTGTGACGTTAAAATTCATGCTTTTCCCTTAAACTATAGTTTTGTTGCCATTTTATTTAAGATTTAGTTCCCAGAACTCTTGTTTAAATTTCCGGCCATATTTATTCAAAAATTCAGTCTGCTCATTAATGGTAAATCCGAAGTGTGTATAAATTTTCCTAGCCGCGGTTAAACAATCATACGTTTCCAACAAGACCTTAGTTGC
>JAPHTP010000188.1 GCA_026196875.1 Kangiellaceae bacterium | reverse complement strand
TAGTAGCATTACCTACACTGATGGCATTACAACAAACGCAGATCCTATGACAACCGTGCTCCAGGTGGCTGTAGACGAAGCACCTGATGCAACTGTTTCATCGGCTTCTTCTCCATCAACAAGCGTATCTCCTATAGCTGTGTCGATCAGTTTCAATGAAGATGTAACTGGTTTTGATATTTCTGATATCACAGGATCTGTAACAAACGGAACGTTGAGCAACTTTATCACTGTATCTGCCAGTGAATATACGGTCGACATAACTCCAGCTGCTGACGGAAATGTAACACTTCAGGTTCCCGCCGCTAGTGCAGTTGACTCAGGGGCTAATGGAAATAATATTTCTAATTTATTCTCAATTGCTTACGATTCAGTTGCTTATGTTTTACCAACTGTCAGCATTGGTTCGCCTGATAATTCTTTAACCAGTACTGGCCCAGTGAGTTATCCAATTACTTATTCTGATGCAGATCCTGCGCAGATAGATCTCGATGCGGCTGAAGTAAATTTAATAGCGACCGGTACTGCCAGTGCTTCGATAAGTGTGAATGATGGAACGACTGCGAATCCGACTGTTGTTCTTTCTTCTATCACAGGCGATGGAACTCTTGCTATTAGCTTGGATGCAGACACCGCAAGAAACGGTTTTGGTTCGACTGCTGCTACAGGAAACAGCACAGCCTTTAACGTGGATAACACTCAGCCTGATGTATCAATAACCAGTGTCTCGCCCGACCCAACAAATTCGAGTTTTTCAATCACAATGACATTCACAGAAGCAGTGGTAGGTTTTGTTGTAGGGGACATCACTCCAACAAATGCGACAGTGACTGGATTTGCTGGCGGGCCCACAGTCTATACAGCTACAATCAATCCAATTGATACGGGGACGGTTGCAGTAGACATCAACTCGGGAGTAGCCACCGATGCTGTAGGAAATGGAAATACCGCAGCGACTCAGTTTAGCTTGCAGTACGACGAAACTCCCCCAACGGGTTACGATATTTCTATTGACCAAACCTTCCTTAACGCAGCAAACGATACTGCGATGAGTTTCTCCTTTACGGGAGCGGAAGTAGGGGCTACTTATAATTACTCTGTTTCGGATGGAGTTTTAAATGTGAACGCAAGTGGAACTATTAGTTCAGCAAACGGAAGTTTCACCGGTATTGATGTCAGTGGACTGGCAGAAGGTACACTGACATTGAGCTTTGCACTTACCGATACGCTGGGAAATGTTGGAATTGCTGTTACCGATACCATTGTTAAACAATACAATGACGCGCCGGTAATAACTGAAGGAGCTTCAACTCCAGTTACGATGAGTGAGGATGGTTCTCCAACGGCATTTAGCCTGACATTGAATGCAACAGATCCCGAGAATGAAACCCTGAGCTGGTCTGTCTCTTCTGCAGCTTCCAATGGTGTTGCCAGTGCTGTTGGAACTGGTAATTCAATCGCCGTCAGTTATGCTCCGAACGCAGATTTCAATGGAGCAGATTCGTTTACTGTTGAAGTAACAGATAACAATACGCTGGATCCTCTAACAGACTCGATCGTTGTAAATGTAACCATAGATCCAGTAAACGATCAGCCAACGATTAATTCTTCAGCGGTAATCGGCGGGGTCGAAGATTCTGTATATGTTTACAATATTACAACCAGTGATATTGATACTGGAGATAGCCATACGATCACCGCTTCAACGATACCGGGTTGGCTAGGTCTCACTGATAATGGCGATGGCACCGCGACACTAACAGGGACACCTTTAAATGATGATGTCGGCATTAATGCAGTAACGCTAGTTGTGACTGATAATAGTGGTGCCGCTAATGCCTCCAATACCCAAAGCTTCAATATTACTGTGGCTAATACTAATGATGCTCCGACTGTTGACAGCACTGCAGTGACTGCGGCGACGGAAGATGCAGTTTATACCTACAACTTTGTATCGAGTGATGTGGACGTGGGGGATAGCTTAACGGTGACAGCGCCTACATTACCGGGTTGGTTAAGCCTCACCGATAATGGTAATGGCACCGCAACGCTAACTGGCACACCGTTGAACGCTAACGTTGGGGCGAACAATGTGTCGCTAGTGGTGACTGACGGTTCGAGTGCCACCGATACGCAAAACTTTGTGATTAC
>JAPHTP010000106.1 GCA_026196875.1 Kangiellaceae bacterium | reverse complement strand
CTTAGTCCGATCTTGATACTGCAATCGGTTGTCTCGTTGCTCTTTCCAGCGTGTTAGCACTTCCAAGGCGAGTTCATGGTCTTCATTGAGGCCCATGCGAAGCCATTCTTCTTTGGCTTTCGCTTTTTTTTCTTTGCGTATTTGTACATCCCAGAAGTCTTCAAACTGTATGTGGTCAACAGTTTTAACTGTTAGTTTATTGCTTCTCTCAGAGTCATCCGACCGTTGAGAGTCCCTTACCGGGTTGCCATCAGGCATAAACAATGATGAAAATTCTTCTGGTAGCCGAGCTTGAAAAGCGGCAAGAGATTTTAAAAGCGATGCCATACCAATGAAGTCGGCAGGTACATCTTTAAGCAACCGAAAGGCTGCCTTACCTTGGTTTGGGTTTTCGATTGGGTTGTGCTTCAGAAAGCTCCGAATCAAAGTCCAACCGGATTCCTCGCAACGAATGAGGAACTGATCTTGTTCTAACTCATTTAGAGCCTTGGCAACCTGTTGCTCATCCCAGTTCAAGTCAGAAGCAACGTAACCAATCGGCAATCGAAAGCAGCCAAGCAAATTACAATGTGGGCATGTAAGCAAATACAGCCCTAGCAACTTCGCTGAGTCACTCCAGGACAAAACGTTTTGCTTTAGCCAAAAGCGGGTATAGACCTTGCCATAATCACGCATGGAGGAACTCGCTTTTGTGTTTACGTAAAATGCTGACCATTATTTGCCCTTAATCCTACTGGTTACTGGCTTTCAGCTCGCTTGGGCATTCGGGATAGATGTCCGGTCTTAACTGGGATCGGGTTACCTGTCCTCGCGTAGCTTGTTCGATGGGTAAAACGAATTCAGCGGGAACACGCCCTGATTTATTCAACCAAAACCAGACGTTTTGCTGTTTTGAGTTGATGGCTCGTGCTAATGCTGATTGCCCGCCGACCAAGTCAATGGCACGGCGGAGATGTTTTTGTGTCGTGTTGAACACTTCCATACCGTCTCCTGTTACAATAATAACTGTTACAAGAACGAATGTTACAGTTTAAACTGTAGAAAAGTCAACAGTTAAAATTGTTGAAAGGCTACAGTTTTATTTGTAGAATACGGGCTTATGAAAACTTTATCCGAACGACTAAACCATGCCTTGCAGCTTACTGGGGTGACTCAGTCTGAGTTGGCTCGTCGCATTGGTATCAAACAGCAGTCGATCAGCCAGATTTGCTCTGGTAAATCGGCTAGGTCTCGTTACACCATGCAGATCGCGGAGGCGCTTCGCGTGAATGCTCATTGGCTCGCCACAGGTGATGGCGAGATTGGCTTGGGGGTCGGTAATGTAGAAGTCGGGCCTGATATTAAGGGAAGAATTCCTCTCATTAACTGGGTTCAGGCCGGTGATTGGACTGAAATAGCGGAGGGATTTGCCCATGAAGATGCTGAGGAGTGGCGTGAAGTCACTGGGAAAGCACATGAGGGTTGTTTCGCACTTCGCGTAAAAGGCGACAGTATGGAAAATCCAAGCGGAAAAAAATCCATACCTGAGGGGGCAGTGATCGTTGTTGATCCTGAGTTACCTTACTCTTCAGGTTCATTGGTTGTTGCGCGTTTGGATGATTCGAAAGAAGCAACCTTTAAGCAGTTGGTTATTGATGGTGAACAGAAGTATCTAAAACCTTTGAACCCGCAATACCCGGCAATACCGATCAACGGCAACTGCACCATCATCGGTGTAGTACGACAAGCTATCATCGATTTCTGGTAGCGAAGGAATTTGTGGTTTAGCCACAGTTGTTCACGAGCTGAAGAAGCAACGATTGCAAACAGCTACAACTGAGCATTGGCGCACGCTGAGAGTAAATGGTAACCGATTAGATAACCATTGATTGTTTATAAAGTCAAGATCAGCGAAAATAGCGGGCAATTACGATTAACACGACGGATTTGACAAGCGAAGAACTGAAAAGAGAGTACTTCCAAAAGTGTGTACAAATCCGTGTACAAACTAAAAGAATTTATACATGGCAAACCAAGATTTTCTTAATGAAATCAATAAGCGAAGGACCTTTGCTATCATCTCTCACCCTGATGCAGGTAAAACCACAATTACGGAGAAACTTCTTCTTTTGGGCCAAAAGATCCAAGAAGCGGGAACCGTAAAGGGGAAGAAGTCAGGAAAACATGCCACCTCAGATTGGATGGAGATGGAAAAGCAACGGGGGATCTCAGTGACAACCTCTGTTATGCAATTCCCATACAATGACCGAGTGGTTAATCTCTTAGACACTCCCGGGCATGAAGACTTCTCTGAAGATACCTACCGTACCTTAACAGCTGTCGACTCTGCACTGATGGTTATTGATAGTAGTAAAGGGGTCGAAGATAGAACCATTAAATTAATGGAAGTTTGTCGACTACGCGATACGCCAATCGTCACTTTTATGAATAAGCTGGATCGTGATATCAAAGATCCAATTGAGCTTATGGATGAAGTTGAGGAAGTCCTCAATATTAAGTGTGCGCCTATTACTTGGCCAATCGGCATGGGTAAACAGTTCAAAGGCGTTTATCACATACTCGAAGATAAGATTTATTTTTACCAAACTGGTCAAGGACACACTATTCAAGATGTCGATGTACTAGAAGGTTTAAATAATCCCGAGCTAGACAAGCGAATCGGTAGTCTTGCCCAGGACTTAAGAGATGAACTTGAGTTGGTGTTAGGTGCTAGTCATGAGTTTGAATTAGACGAGTTTCTAAAAGGCCATTTGACGCCAGTCTACTTTGGTACCGCTTTGGGGAACTTCGGTGTAACTCAAATGCTGGATGGGTTTGTTGAATGGGCGCCAAAGCCCTTGAGCCGTCAAACCAATACCCGTGAAGTGGAGTCCAGCGAAAATGACTTCTCTGGGTTTATCTTCAAAATTCAAGCTAACATGGACCCTCAACATAGGGACCGTATAGCCTTTATGCGTATTGTTTCCGGCAACTACCAAAAAGGTATGAAGATGAAACATGTTCGCTTAAATCGTGATATCCAGGTTTCGAATGCGGTTACCTTTTTGGCCGGAGACCGCTCCAATTTAGAAGAAGCTTACGCCGGCGATATTATCGGACTGCATAACCATGGAACCATTCAAATAGGTGATACTTTTACCGCCGGTGAAGAACTCAAATTCTCAGGAATTCCTAATTTCGCTCCAGAGTTGTTTAGACGAGTAAGACTTAAAGATCCCCTAAAAAACAAAGCTTTGTTGAAGGGATTAATTCAATTGTCTGAAGAAGGTGCGACTCAAGTATTTAGACCTCTCAATTCTAATGATCTTATCCTTGGCGCCGTTGGAGTGCTGCAGTTCGATGTGGTAGCGCACCGATTGAAAGATGAGTACAAAGTTAACTGTATTTTTGAGTCCGTGTCGGTAAACACTGCGCGTTGGGTTGAGTGTGATGATGAGAAAATGCTAGAGCAGTTTCAAAACAAAGCGTCAGAGAACCTGGCGTTAGACGGAGGAGATAACTTGACTTATCTAGCTCCAACTAGAATCAACTTGAATTTAACTGAGGAGCGCTGGCCTGACATTAGATTCAGTCAAACCAGGGAACACTAGGATATTTACTAGGCTCATTTAGTTAACGACTTAATTAATCTGAGATATCAGAGTAAAAAGTATGAGTTTTTATAGAATTATCAGGCTATTATCTATAATTAAACAGATTGACTATAAGCTTGATAGAGTTGATCTATTTTTACGTTGCTTATTTTATAACGACGTTATAAAGTAACCGCGTCAAAAAAATAATAAGTATTTGAGATGTTGTTGAAGGGTAATAATGTCACCTAAATTTACACTTTTCGATTCCCATTGCCACTTAGACTTACCTCCATTTGAAGGTAAGGTAGATGCTTTGGTCGAAAAATGTACGGGCACGGGAATTGGAGGAATTCTAATTCCTGCAGTCACTCGTGATGGTTGGCGTCGAATTCGGCAAATTACTGCACGTTTGGAAATCTGTCACACAGCTCTCGGGCTTCATCCAATGTTTCTGGAACAGCATGAAGAAAGCCACCTGCATGACCTTGAAATGGCGCTTTCAGTAGGACCTATTGCAGCAATCGGTGAAATAGGGCTCGATTATTATAATAGTGATGTAAATCGTGATGAGCAGCTAAAGTATTTTAAAGCGCAAATCGATATTGCTAAAGAAGCACAATTGCCAGTTGTTTTGCATGTTCGAAAAGCACATGATGAGGTTCTCCAAATCCTCAAAAATAGCCATTTCCAATACGGCGGTATATGTCATGCTTTTAACGGTAGCGAAAATCAAGCAGAGAGATATATTGGACTGGGTTTTAAGCTAGGGTTCGGTGGAGCCATGACATTTCCACGAGCAGCTAAGCTGCGTAAGCTGGCTACTAGCCTACCACTAGACGCTATCGTTTTAGAAACCGATGCGCCGGATATGCCTCCTGTAACTTGCCGGCAGAAATATAATACTCCGTTGCATTTGTTCGATAATTTTCGCACCTTAATCGAACTTCGTTCAGAACTACCTACCATTATCGCCGCGCAAACTACAGAGAATGTTCGTTCAGTATTAAATATTGAATAACCAATATCCTAGACTTGTCAGTTAAGCATTGTTAAATTCACATTTTCAATTCGGCATAGTTCTCAAATCAATCACAAATTTTGACTGGCAAAGGAATCTATTTGCTATTTAAAATCAGTGCGTTAGACTTAATATACCTTTATTTGAGTGATATTACCGATGCAAACGGCTGCTGTCAGAAAAACTGATTTAGTCCATTTTTTAACTTTGTTGGAAAAAGGAGGGGTGATTACTACTGAACAGAGCAAGTCAGCCCTAATTGAACTACGTCCTAAGAAACTCCAATCGCACCCGATAAATCAGATAGCACAACTGAAAATTAAATCGGTTAAGTTTAGAAACAAAATCCTAACCGCCGAATTACTGACTGAATGGTATGCAGCTCAAATAAAGCTTCCATATGTAAGATTAGATCCGCTTAAAATTGACGTCGATTCGGTTACCTCTGTCATGTCAAAAGCCTTTGCGTTACGCCATAACATTTTGGCATGCGAAGTAGCTAATGACGAAGTTCAAATTGCGGTAATCGATCCTTCTGAGACAAGTTGGGAGTCCGGTCTTTCGCATATTTTACGAAAACCTATCCAGCGTGTGTTTGCTAACCCAGATACAGTGATTCGATTGCAGCAGGAATTCTACAATCTTAGCCGTTCGATGAAAGGGGCGTCTAGCGAGTCTCTTCAAAATGTAAAAATTTCAAATTTAGAGCAACTCCTGGAAATCGGCAATGTTGGTGATCTGGACGCAAACGATCAACATGTTGTGCAAATTGTTGATTGGTTGTTACAGTATGCTTTTGCTGAAAGAGCAAGTGATATACATATCGAGCCGCGTCGTGAAATCGCCATTATTCGTTTGAGAATTGACGGTGTTCTTCACAAAGTCTATGAGATGCCTGCTAATATTTCAGCAGCCGTAGTGGCCCGATTTAAAATCTTGGGGCGTATGGATGTTGCTGAGAGAAGAAAACCGCTAGATGGTCGTATTAAGACTAAGACCCCAAATAACTTAGAAATTGAACTACGTCTTTCCACATTGCCAACGGCATTTGGAGAAAAGCTTGTAGCACGTATTTTTGATCCTACCGTTTTGTTAAGAGACTTTAGCCAGTTAGGGCTTGATCCAAAAACTGAAAAGTCATGGTTGCAAATGGCTAGGCAACCAACGGGTATTGTTTTACTTACCGGACCTACAGGTTCTGGTAAAACAACGACGCTTTATACAACATTAAAGTTAATCGCTACCCCTGAAGTCAATGTTTGTACGATTGAAGATCCGATAGAAATGGTAGAACCGGCGTTTAACCAAATGCAGGTTCATCATGATATTGACGTAGATTTTGCGAGTGGTGTTAGGGCGTTACTGCGGCAAGATCCAGACATCATCATGATTGGTGAGATACGTGATAAGGAAACCGCTGAAATGGCGATCCAAGCTTCACTGACCGGCCACTTAGTTATATCGACTTTGCATACCAATGATGCTTCGTCTGCGATAACTCGATTACAAGATATTGGTGTTCCGCCTTATTTAATTAATGCAACTTTGTTAGGTGCAATGGCTCAGCGGTTAGTACGAACTTTGTGCCCGCATTGCAAACAGGCAGTCGAACCAAATGATATTGCTTGGCAAGAACTGACTATAGGTTTTAACATTCCGGTGCCTAAACTAATGTTTGAACCAAATGGATGTGACGAATGCCGTCATTCTGGTTATATGGGGCGCGTGGGTATTTACGAGTTGCTTGAAATGAACCGTGAGATAAAAGGACTGGTAAACGAGGAGTGCGAAGTCGCACCAATTCGCGATATGGCCCTTAAGCAGGGGATGAGTTTATTGCGTATTAGCGGGGCTAGAAAAGTAGCCGAAGGTAAGACTACAATTGCAGAAGTGATGCGAGTTGCATCGCCAGCTATGGAAGAACTTTAGTTTTTAATGCAAATCCGGGCAAATAAAAAAGGCGCTGATAGCGCCTTTTTTGATGATGTTTTTACTTTTTAGGCAATCTTTTCAAGTTCGGTTTTTTGATCGGTTAATTTAACGATTGCTTCTTCAGCCTGAACTAGTTTTTCCTTTTCTTTTGTGACAACTTCCGCTGGCGCGCGTTCAACGAAATTAGCGTTGTTCAATTTACCGGAAAGTCTACCAATTTCTTTATTGAGCTTTTCGATTTCCTTACTTAATCGATCGACTTCGGCGTTAACATCAATCAATCCGGCAATAGGAACAAGAACCTCCATTTTTCCAGCCAAGGCTGTAGCAGCTGGAGGAGTATCCCCATCGGCTAATTCGATTGAGTCAAGTTTAGCTAATGCGGATAAAAAGCCATGATATTCTTCTAAACAGCGTTTATCGTCATCGTTAGTATTTTTTAGAAGCACATTTACTGGCTTTGCTGGAGAAACATTTAATTCGCCTCGAATATTTCTTACACCAACGATTAGTTTTTGTAACCAGTCTAAATCATCCAGTGCTTTTTGATTGACTAATTCCTGATTAAATTCGGGGAATCTGGCAATCATAATTGATTCGGCATCTGTATTAACCATTGGTTTTAATCGCTGCCAAATTTCTTCGGTAATAAATGGCATCATTGGATGGAGTAATCGCATCATGCTTTCCAAAACATTTACCAAAGTATGGCGGGTGCCGCGTTTCTGTTTTTCAGTTGCTTGATCACCGTAAAGAATTGGTTTGGATAATTCTAAATACCAATCACAATAGTCTGCGCGGCTAAACTCATACAAAGTTTGAGTTGCTAAATCAAAACGGTATTCGCCGATATACTTTTCAAAGTCAGTGATGGCATTTTGCATTTTGCTGATAATCCATTGATCAGCGATGCTGAGTTCCATATCATTGTTGTCTTTACCACAATCTTCACCCTCAGTATTCATCAATACGTAGCGCGCTGCATTCCATAATTTGTTGCAGTAATTGCGATAGCCTTCAACTCGGCCTAAATCAAAATTGATATCGCGGCTGGTTGAAGCGAGCGCACAGAAAGTCGCTCTAAGCGCATCTGTTCCATATGCCTCAATACCTTCCGCAAACTGTTTTCGAGTACGCTTGTCAACTTTAGATGCAATTTTTGGATTCATCATGCCGCTGGTTCTTTTAGCAACTAATGAGTCTAGATCGATACCGTCGATTAAATCGATAGGGTCAAGTACATTACCTTTCGATTTTGACATCTTGTCGCCATGTTCATCACGAATTAAACCGGTAATATAGATTTCCTTAAAAGGAACTTTACCGGTAAATTTCATGGTCATCATGATCATGCGAGCAACCCAGAAGAAAATAATATCAAACCCGGTTACCAAAACACTTGATGGAACAAACTTTTCTAATTCTGGCGTTTCGTTCGGCCACCCCATAGTTGCGAAAGGCCAAAGCGCCGATGAAAACCAAGTGTCTAACACGTCGTTGTCTTGGCACAACTTAACGTCATCAGAAAGCCCATTTTTACTGCGAGCTTCCGCTTCGGTAGACGCAACATATACATTGCCTTTTTCATCGTACCAGGCCGGGATTCTATGTCCCCACCAAAGTTGACGACTGATACACCAGTCTTGAATATTTTCCATCCAGTGGAAATAAGTTTTATCCCAATTTTCAGGAACAAATTTTATTTCGCCACTTCTAACCGCTTCGATAGCTGGTTTCGCCAATGATTCTACTGCAACGTACCATTGATCGGTTAACAAAGGCTCGATAACGTCGTTGCTGCGATCCCCACGTGGAACTTTTAACGCATGGTCGTCAATTTTTTCGATCAAACCTTTTGACTCAAACTCTTTAACAATTAGTTTTCTTGCGTCAAATCGGTTCAATCCTGCGTAATTGGAAGGCAGGCTGTTATCGTAGTTAGCAATAGGTTTACCGCCAAATTCATAAACTTCAGCCTCTGCCAGAATATCAGCTTGTGGAGACATAATGTTGATTAGTGGTAGGTTATGGCGCTTACCAACTTCATAGTCATTAAAGTCGTGAGCTGGGGTTATCTTCACACAACCTGTTCCAAATTCCATATCTACATAATCATCAGCGACAATTGGGATCTTACGTTCAACGAGCGGCAAAGTTATATGTTTGCCGATAAGGTCCTTGTAGCGTTCATCTGCCGGATTAACTGCGACCGCGGAGTCGCCAAGCATTGTTTCAGGACGGGTAGTTGCGACGACTAAATAATCTTTACCATCAGAAGTTGTTGCGCCATCCGCTAGTGGATACCTAAAGTGCCACAAGAACCCTTTTTCATCATGATTTTCAACTTCAAGATCAGATATTGCTGATTGAAATTTCGGATCCCAATTAACCAATCTTTTGCCGCGATAAATAATTCCTTCTTCGTACAGTCGAATAAATACTTCTTGAACTGCGTGAGACAAATCATCATCCATAGTAAATGCTTCGCGATTCCAGTCCGGTGAATCACCTAAACGTCGCATTTGCTTTGAGATAGTACCACCTGAAGTTTCTTTCCACTGCCACACTTTTTCGACAAACTCTTCGCGAGAGAAATCTGTACGTTTTTTGCCTTCCGCATCCAATAGGCGTTCAACAACCATTTGAGTTGCGATACCTGCGTGGTCCGTCCCACATTGCCACAAGGTGTCATCACCTTTCATGCGGTGATAGCGAGTCAAGGCATCCATTATGGTGTGCTGAAACGCATGACCCATATGCAAACTACCTGTGACGTTAGGCGGCGGAATTAAAATACAGTAAGGCTTTCCCTCGCCAGAGGCTTTAAAGTAGTCATTATTTTCCCAGTTTTGGTACCACTTGGTTTCAATGTTCTGGGGAGTATAGGATTTATCCATGAGGTTCTTAACTCGATAAAATTAAATTGGAATTGTTAATATGAATTCGTAGTATGCAGTTTGAATTTGTTCCGATGAATTTGTTCCGATGAATTTGGCCGCGATCAGTTAAATTTTTCTATGGTTGAGCGGGTAACCACGCTCTCGGTAAAACCTAAACCTATCACGCGCTTTTTCTTTATTTTCATTATCACCAAATGCATATTCAAATACCCAGTGAAACTGGCTAAAAAATTGGGGGACTTCTTGTCCTAAATTAACTAATACATCCGGCGGTATACTCGGCGATTGCCCGTAGCCAATTTCAATTGGAGGTATTGTATCTGGGTCTTCATCTGCCATTTGATGGGGCAAGAAGCTTTTAGTGTCGTGGGTCCATAAAAGTTCATCTACCTTTTCAGCGAGGCGACGGTTATCTGTATGCACAAATACTTTTTGGCCTTTACGATAGGCGCGCTTAATAACCTCACATAAATGATTATATGGAAGTTTGCTTGCGGTTTCTTCGGCGCCTTCAGCAACGCCGACAGAGTAAAACTCAACTTGTGTCATTTCGATTATCGCTTCGCCTGTTGACTGCTAGTTTGAAACAATTAGCTTTCGCAGCGATTCATCAGGTATTGTACAAGTAAAGGTACCGGACGACCGGTTGCACCTTTTGCTTTTCCTGACTGCCATGCTGTGCCAGCAATATCTAAATGAGCCCAATGATACTTTTTCGTGTAGCGTGATAAGAAACAGCCAGCGGTAATAGTACCTGCAGCTTTACCACCTATATTAGCCATATCTGCAAAATTTGATTCAAGTTGCTCTTGGTACTCATCCCAAATCGGTAAACGCCAAACGCGATCACCACATAACTCGCCCGCGTTTAACAGGTCATGAGCTAGTGGGTTGTGATTACTCATTAAGCCTGAAGCTTGGTTACCTAACGCAATGATACAAGCTCCGGTTAAAGTTGCCACGTCAATGACGATTTCGGGATCAAATCTTTCAACGTAGGTTAAGGTGTCGCAAAGTACCAGACGTCCTTCAGCATCAGTGTTCAATATCTCTACCGTTTGACCGGACAGGGTAGTGACGATATCGCCGGGGCGACTCGCGTTGCCGCTAGGCATATTTTCTGCTGCTGCGATTACCATATAAAGATTAATCGGTAACTTCATTTCTACGGCGGCGACAAATGCGCCATAAACTCCGGCCGCACCGCCCATATCATATTTCATTTCGTCCATGCGCTCACCAGGTTTTAGTGAGATACCACCACTGTCAAAGGTAATACCTTTTCCAACCAGAACTACTGGTTTTTGTTCTGCCTCAGCGCCGTTGTAATGAAGAACAATAAGTTTAGACGGGGTGTCAGAGCCTCTTCCGACCGAATGAAACGCGCCCATGCCCATTTCTTCAATTTCTTTTTCGTCAAGTATCTGGCAATCAACTGAATCACTGTTAACTGCCAAGGCTTTTGCTTCTTCAGCAAGGTAAGTCGGATTTGCGATGTTGGGGGGCAAGTTAGCAAGGTCGCGAGCTTTATGTGCTCCTTTAGCTATTGCCAATCCTTCCTCGATGGCTTGCTCACCAATAGTCAATTCTTTACGCGTGGTTACATTAAAGGTTAAGCGGCGTAGCGGACGGCGTGTTGCATCTGTTTTGCTTTTGAACTGTTCAAAGGCATACAAAGTATCTTGTGCAGACTCTACCGCGTGTCTTACTTTCCATCGGGTATCGCGGCCTTTAACGTTTAATTCGCTTAAGAAACAAACCGCTTCCATGGAACCCGTATCATTTAAAGTAGTAATCGCTTTGGCAATAACCTTACGATATTGTTTATCTGCAAAATCTCTTTCTTTACCACAGCCAATCAGCAGTACACGATCAGACAAAGTGTTTGGTACATTGTGCAATAAAAGTACTTGGCCCAGCTTGCCTTCCATATCGCCGCGACGTAGCAAATTACTTAAGTAGCCTTCACTAACGCTGTCCAGCTGTTCACCCATAGCAGACAACTTTCGAGATTCAAAAACGCCTACAACAACGCATGCGCTACGTTGTTTTTCGGGGTTACCGCTTTTTACATTAAACTCCATCAAAAACACCTTAATTTTTATCGTGATAACTTGTACTTTTGTTGTATTTTAGCCTTGGTTTTCAAAACTGCAATTTTGTAAGTCCAATTATGTCTAGCTGCTGAAATTTGAAAGTGGCAGTTATTTTTGTCCAAATCACATTTTTGTTCAAATCACATTACCACTTGTCTTAAGACTTCCAGTGGTTTGTTTTGGCTACTTTTTCAACAGGCTTGATTAATCAAACGGACGACAAATCGTCGCTTACTAATCCCCAAGAGCTATGGTATATTGGCCTCCCATCAAAGGTACAACCTGCTGGCTTTTCCACAACAAAAGCTAATAAAATGGAAGTCTAACTTAAAAATAGCTAATTTTTAAGTAAAAGTGACACTTTTCTGAATTACTGGTATCTGAGTAAAGACTTTGATTCTTAAACGCTACATCAATAGTGAAATATTAAAATCTAGCCTGGCAATCCTGGTTGTATTAGTACTTTTGTTTGTGAGTACTCGATTTATTAAGTACATACAGTATGCTGTTGATGGCACCATTTCTTCTTCATCCGTTTTTTATTTAATGAGCCTGCAAATCCCTTCAGTTGCCGGATTCCTACTGCCAATGTCATTTTTTATTGGTTATCTGACCACATTAGGGCGGATGTATGCAGAAAATGAAATGGCGGTTATCCATGGAGTGGGTGTCAGTGATTTTCAGCTAGCAAAAAACAGCTTACCCCTGGCCATGGGACTTGCGTTAGTGTCTGGCGGCTTATCATTTTGGCTCAATCCATGGGCAAATTTCGAAGTAAAACGAGTGATGGCTGAAGAGAGTGCACAGGCAAAGCTAGGTGGATTTTCGGCCGGCACCTTCAAGCAAAGTTCAGACAAAGATAGCGTTGTTTTTGTCGAAAGCCGGAATAGTGAGGGAGAAATTGAAAGATTATTTAGTGTCTCCGGCCTAAGTAAAGAAGCTGAAAACATCGAAATTCAGCTGGCTGAGAAAGGCAAAATCCAGCAGATTGAAGATGCTGAGTCAGGTTCGCAACTGTCTGATGGCGATTTTCTAGTGCTACAAAATGGTGTGAATTATCAATTCTCAAAGCAAAGCGGGAAGTGGAATAAAACTGAATATGAAAGTTATTTTATGCGTCTTGAGGATGATAGAGAAACGGAATTTTCTGTACGAACTAAAGGTATTGGCAGTTTCGAGCTACTGCGAATAGGCGATTTAAAAAGCTGGGCAGAATTACATTGGCGATTGTCGGCGCCAATTTCCATTCTGATCCTTTGTTTTTTGGCAGTTCCATTAGCGAAGACTCAACCTCGAAAGGGGAAATTCTCACGATTATTTCCCGCTATCATGATTTACATGGTCTACGCGCTTTTATTGATGAATGGAAAACAGCTGTTGGAGTCGGGCCGTATTCCACAACCTCTTGGCTTTTGGTGGATTCATCTGATCGCAATGACGTTTTGCCTTTGGACCTATCGTTCTAATAACAATCGCAACAAAAATAGAAGAAGAGCTTCTATTGCGGCAAAGAAGGGGACGGTAGATGTTTAACCTGCTTGACCGATACATTACAAAGCAGTTAGTAATCTCTAGCTTGTTTATCCTAATGGTAATCACCGGTTTGCAGGTTTTACTGGGATTTCTAAATGAATTGGGTGATACCGGAGAAGGCAGCTACGGCGTTGGGGATGCCGTGTTGTTCACTGCTCTGATGATACCTGCAAGAGTTTTAGAAGTGTTTCCGATGAGCGTGTTAGTCGGTTCTTTATCTGCATTAGGCACAATGGCGAGCAATAGCGAGTTAACCGTAATGCGAGCTGCGGGAGTAACTACCTGGAGGATCGCTGGTTCTGCAATTAAGGGCTCTCTTATTCTTATGGTACTTGTTGTCATTGTTAGTGAATGGGTTGCACCTGCGTCCACCAAAGCTGCCCAACAGTTGCGAGCAGCCGCGGTTAGTGGCGGCGAAGTCAGCCTGGCAAACAATGGGATGTGGGCTAAAGGAGAAGGCAAAGTTGTACATATTGAGAGCCTCTACAATGACAGTCAACTAGGTAACATCACCATCTATCAAATAGACGACAACCAGCTCACCAGCGTACTCAAGGCTGAGCGTGCCGAGCAAAAAAATGATGTTTGGGAATTGTTAGGAGTGACGACGGTTCAGTTCCGTGATAACAAATTGGAAACTAATTACGCAGACAAAAGGCTCTGGACTAATCCTATCAAACAAGAGCAACTCGATACGCTAACGCTTGAGCCGGAAATGTTAAATATCGTCGGGATTTACCGGTACCTTGATTATTTAGCCGAAAATAAAATGGAAACTGAGATATTTATGCTCGCGTTTTGGCGCAAGCTGATGCAGCCGTTGGCGATTGCCGTAATGATATTTCTAGCGACATCTTTTGTGTTTGGACCTATGCGAGATGTAACAATGGGAGCTCGTATCTTGTCAGGTGTTATGCTCGGATTTGGATTTCACTTAGCTAATCAGTCATTTGGTCCAATTAGTTTGGTATACAATTTTCCACCGATTTTTGGTGCGACGATTCCCTTATTGTTGTTTTCCTACCTTGCATACTATTTAATGAAGAAATCCAGTTAATGAGGGAAACTGGTTAATTAAGAAAAACAGATGTACGGCTCTTTATCTAAATAAAGAATAAAGTGATATATCTGCTATACTCCTAGTTAATAAGCGGTCTATTCCAAATTTAGTCGCACAGTTAAATGTTGGGCCCTTTTTTAAGCTTTTGCTCTATTTTCTGAGAGAAAGTTAAGAGAAAAATACAATGCTTGAGTTACAAGATTTTTTTGGGTTAGCTATAGATAATGAAAAATCGGATATCAATCCGTTACTAGAAGTCTTAGGGATAGTTAATGCCATTGAAAATACTAAAGTAGTTAAATCACTGAAGAAGAATAGTGGTAGAGATGCGCCAATTGTTAATGTCGGTCGACGACAGCAAGTTTTAAAAATGATTCGTCCGATGCTTAATGAAGACATGCTCGACCACGAAGAGTCTTATTATGATAAAGAGGTTAATACTTCCAGTGAACATGACCGTAGGTATGGTGCTGAAGACAAATTGCTTGAGTTCGCATTGCTAGTTGCGTCAACCAAGAGCATCAAAGTTATGGAGGATGACCCCAGCATTCTCACTCCTAAACAACTTCGCGAAGCTTCTTTCAGAGGTACTCGATTTGACAAATGTTGGGACATTTTATCAGAAGAGACAAATCACATAGTGGCGGCTTTTAGAAAATCAAAAAAGTGATCTAATAAGACTTTAGCTCGCAGTTGTCCCATCAACTCTTACGATTTATTCAGATATTCCTTATTGTTAGAGCCAAATAACGGTATTCAAGCCAAAAATAATACTCAAGGCAAAAAAAATCCCGGACAGATTGGCAGATCAGGCCGGGAATAGGCTCCATGACAGGAGAACTACTAGGGAAACTGAAAACTTAAAATACGTATACTTCTATAGACGATCAAAAGTAATAAAAGTTTGCTTATAGACCAATTAATTATTGCCAGCCTTATTTATTCAATTTTAATTCGCGTCTAAAAATAACCTATCTTCAAAAACATCGTAAGTATAGAACAAGGGTCTTTCTATACTTGTATTCGGCATAATTGGCTAAAACTTAAGCAAGCTTAATAAATTCGGGCTATTCGTTTGAGGCGGCCTTTAAAGGGGAGATTAATAGACATAAAAAAAAGGCTATATATGCAAAAAAATTCTACAAAATGATTTATTTACAGGTGTACTTTAATTGCAATGGTAATTACAGCTGCTATTGCAGACCTAGTAGAATTGTTTTTCACCGTTTAGAAAATTAAACGGATAGTGGTACACTTCTCGCCGTAATTTTAACCTGAATTCAAAGGTAATAAATGTTAGAGCAAATCCGTACGGTCTTATCCCATACAACGCATCCCGGAAATATTGGGGCTGCGGCAAGAGCATTAAAAGTGATGGGGTTGTCTCAACTAACGCTAGTTAATCCAAAAGATTATCCTTGTGCAGAAGCAACACAAAGAGCTTCGCGAGCAACAGATATTTTGGCAGATGCTGCTGTTGTCGGTTCTATGGAAGAAGCGGTTGCTGATTGTCGTTTGATTGTTGGAACAAGTGCACGTACCCGGACACTTCCTAGCAAGTTAATTACGCCGAGGGAACTAGCAGAAAAAATTAAGCATAACCCTTCACGATTGCCAGTTGCTATTTTGTTTGGAACAGAAAACTCTGGTTTAACTAATGAAGAACTTCAAATTTGTCACTACCATGTGTGCATACCAACTAATCCAGAGTATTCGTCATTAAATATTGCATCGGCCGTTCAGTTAGTTGCTTACGAAATGAGGCTGGCGCTATGCGAACAGCCGCTAATTGTAGAGCAGCGACAGGTTGAATCCGACCTGGCTATTTCGAGAGAGCAGTTTTCTGGACTGCTTGAGCATTTTGAAAAAATTATGTTGCAAACAGGTTACCTTGTACTTGGGCAAGAGAGACTGTTACCTCAGAGAATGAACCGATTGTTTAATAAGGCTGATTTGACAGTGAGTGAACTTAATATCCTTAGAGGTTTTTTAAGTTCTATGGAAAAACATGTTAAGCGGATTGAACAGAATCATTAAGTGTTTGTTACAGGCTTGAAAATGGGTATCAAGACCCAACTATTAAAAAAGTGTTAAAATCAGCGGTAAAGCCGTATGCCTATTTCGGGCTATGTTCCGGTCCCGACTTATTCCGGGCTCTGATTGAATAAGGAAGTATTTTTGATCCAATGAAAAAGCCAATTTATCTAGATTACGCAGCCACCACGCCAGTCGATCCTAAAGTTGCAGACACAATGATGGGGTGTCTGACTTTGGATGGTGTATTTGGCAATCCAGCTTCTCGCTCACATCGTTACGGATGGCAAGCTGAAGAAGTTGTTGATATAGCGAGAAACCAAGTTGCAGATTTGATAGGCGCAGATCCTAGGGAAATTATCTGGACTTCCGGAGCAACCGAAGCAGATAATTTAGCGATAAAGGGGATAGCTGCCTGGCAAAAGAAAGGGCACATAATAACTAGTGCAGTAGAACATAAGGCTGTGTTGGATGTTTGTGAATCACTCGAAAAAGACGGGTTTGAAGTAACTTACTTAAAGCCAGAAGCCGACGGAGTAATTTCCGCTGGGTCTGTGCAGCAAGCCATTCGCGATAATACAATTCTAATATCTGTAATGCATGTCAATAATGAGCTGGGGACCATTCAACCTATCAATGAGATTGGTAAAGTTGCTCATTCACACCACATTCCATTTCATGTGGATGCAGCCCAAAGCCTGGGCAAGATACCAATCGATGTCACCGAGTTAGAAGCTGATTTTATTTCTATGTCTGCTCACAAACTATATGGTCCAAAAGGAATGGGAGTTCTATTTGCGCGCCGTAATCAACAACCACATGTTGAAGCACAAATACATGGTGGCGGGCATGAAAGGGGGCTACGCTCTGGAACTCTTGCGACACATCAAATTGCAGGTATGGGACAAGCCTGTGAACTTGCCAGAGTAAAGCTATCAGACGAATCGGAGCGTATACAGAAGCTGAAAGAAAGATTTGTTGAAGGTGTTTTGGAAGCTAAAGAAGTCCATGTTAATGGCGATTTCAATCAAACGTCTCCCGGCATAGTTAATTTAAGATTTGACTATGTTGATAGTGAAACTTTGCTAATGGCTTTCAAAGATTTGGCAGTAAGTTCGGGTTCAGCATGTACGTCAGCAAGTGTCGAGCCTTCTTTTGTTCTGAAGGCTTTGGGGCTCAGTGATGAACAAGCACATTCGTCTCTACGTTTTTCCTTTGGAAGATTTACTAGTGACGAGGACGTGACTGAAGCAATTCAAATTGTGAAGAATGGTCTCGAAAAATTGAGAGCGATGTCGCCGGAATGGCTAGAAAAGCAAAAAAAGTAGCTAAATTAAAAGCAAATAATGCTTAATCAAAGCATAATTTTCGAGCAATTTAGTTTTGTTTTGACTAAGATTTAGGCGGTTTTTATAAAAAAATACACTTTCATAAATTTTTTTTAAAAAATGCTTGTATTTTTTCTGAAAACCCGCATAATGCGCTCCGCATCGGGTCGTTAGCTCAGCCGGTAGAGCAGTTGACTTTTAATCAATTGGTCGGGCGTTCGAATCGCCCACGACCCACCATCTTAAAAAAGCCGCTATTTATAGCGGCTTTTTTCGTTTTAGCAAATTAATTTTCCTGCAATTGTTAGTAATAGAAAATAATCGTCGCTTTCTGTTTTCTAGCAAAATAAGACCTGCCTTGTTACGATAAGACATCCTCATTAATTAAATAAAACTACCAATGCATGAAACCTTTGTGATGGACTCTCCCATCTATAAGCTGAAGATACATATTGAGCAGAACTGTGTGGCAAAGGTCGAGTTTAATAGTGATGAACCGGTTTCTTTGCCCGCTACCGATTTAGGAAAGAAGCTTCAACAGCAATTGAACGATTATTTTCGTTCTCCTGCTAATTCGTTTGCAGTCCCGGTTCTGCCGCAAGGAACAGATTTTCAAGCCAGAGTGTGGTTAGCTTTAACAGATATCCCTCCCGGTAAGGTCTTAACATATGGAGAGCTTGCTGAGAAGTTGGGATCCAGCGCGAGAGCTGTAGGCAATGCATGTAGGCGCAATCCTATACCCTTGATAGTTCCATGCCATCGCATTGTGGCGAAGTCCGGGATAGGAGGATTTGCCGGCGATACCGATGGTAGGCTCATTGATATAAAACTTAGACTGCTAGAGCATGAAGGTTTTGGCCTAAAGCTAGGTTAACCATGCGGCTATCTAAAACAAATAAGATATTTTGGCTACTGAAGAACAATACGGTTAAGAAAATTTAATGGATAATCAGTTTTTAATTGACCAATTTGTTGATTCTATCTGGATGCACGATGGCTTAAGTCAGCACACTTTAAATAGTTATCGCACCGATCTAAAAAAATTCTGTGAGTGGTTGAGTCAACTCCCCAGGTCACTGGCAGAAGTTGACCACGCCTGCCTTTCAGATTATTTGAGTTTTCGGTATAACAAAAAGTTATCCGCTCGCTCAACAGCGCGTTGCATTTCAAGTTTAAGACGCTTCTATGCTTTTGCTTTGGAGCAAGAATGGATGTCAGCTGACCCAACCGCGAAAATAGAAATGCCCAAACTTGGTCGACCTCTACCGCATACCTTGACTGAGCAAGATGTCGAAAAATTACTGGCGGCGCCCGACTTAGATTCTGCTTTAGGTATTCGGGATTTAGCAATGCTCGAGCTAATGTACGCCAGTGGTTTGAGGGTGAGCGAGCTTATTAACTTGGAGTTTTCACAAATTTCTTTGGTACAAGGTGTACTACGAGTGGTTGGTAAAGGCCAGAAAGAACGCTTAGTTCCTTTTGGTGATGCTGCGTCAGACGCGATTGAAGCCTATATCAAAACTGCTAGAGGGGAATTATCTGGCCCCGCTGCGAGTGAGTTTTTGTTCTTGTCAAAGCGAGGCACTAAAATGACGAGACAAACCTTTTGGCATCGGATTAAGCGATATTCTGCTGAAGCAGGTATTACAAAACACCTATCGCCACATACGCTTAGGCACGCGTTTGCCACTCATCTACTCGCTCATGGCGCAGACTTAAGAACATTACAGATGCTATTGGGACACAGTGACCTATCGACAACTCAGATTTATACTCATATTGCCAACGAGAGGCTTAAATCCTTACATTTACAGCATCATCCACGTGGGTAAATTACCACAAGACGTTCAATTGCACGCTAAGTTATTGATATCTGGAGATTGGTCGGTCTTTTATGACCGTTTGTCTAAGGGTCCACAAAATTGATATAGTATAAAGTCGCTGTTTGCCGATAAGATAACAACAAGTTAGCTATTTAACTAAAATTTAACCACTTTCTACTGACGGGAATTTGAAATAACATGTCTTTAATGAGAAATATTGGCGTTGCCGGAGCATTAGCTGGCTGTGCCTTACTTGTAACTTTTGGGATGGTATCTCGTGAATCTCTCAATCATCAATCTGAGATGTCAGGCGCTGATAACGTTTCTTGGGAAAATACTGGAGGAGCGCTAAGCGCTGAAGAACTCAAGCAAATGCTTGAGAAGAAACTGCCAGGCCTGGAAGTTGACGAAATTGAACCTAGTCCTGCCGAAGGTTATTACCAGGTATTTTACGCCGGCGAGTTAATGTATATTTCTGAAAATGGACAGTTCATTTTTACCGGGAATATGCTTGAGTTAACCGAAGAGCGGCCGATTAATCATAGTCAGCGAGCAATTGTCGAATTGGATCGTAAGCGTGCTCCTATGAGAGCGGAAGTATTAGCTCAGGTAGACGAAGCGGACATGGTGGTTTTTGAAGCGCCACAAGAAAAATATCAAGTGACTATTTTTACCGATGTTGACTGCGCTTACTGTCGCAAATTACATAAAGAAATTCCTCAGCTTAATAAAAGTGGCGTGACGGTTCGCTATATGGCTTATCCTCGCGCTGGTATTGGATCGGGAGCTTATCGCAAGCTGGTTGCTGTATGGTGTGCGGAAGATAAACAAGCTGCAATGGACGATGCGAAGTTAAGAAGAAAGTTCGGAAATCTGGAATGCCAAAATCCGATCGCTGCTCAACTAAATTTGGTTCGAAAATTCAATTTATCAGGTACTCCGGCGGTTATTATGGATAACGGCGAAATTATTGGCGGTTACTTACCTGCAAATGAAATGATTCGATTAATAGCTGGCTCTGATATGTCTGCAAGCCCTGCATCTGGTAGATAGAATCTATTTCAATCATAAATAAAAAGCGGCTAGTTAGCCGCTTTTTTAATGGAGCTAGAAAAGGTTGTTAGTTGAAAAGTATTTATGGAAGAGAGAGATTTATGGAAAAAGAAGCGCAACTACCTTTCTTCTTTCATGAACTAATACTTGAAAAGTGTGGCAAGCAGGACGAGTTCCCATCGCTTCAACAGCAATTCCTTTTTGATTAAACTTCTGAATTGCTGTAGCTGAAATCATTTTGTGTTTTTCTCCGGTACCTAAAATCACAACTTCAGTATCTTCTGAAATGGCTTCAATAAGCTGGTTAAAATCAATCTCATCAAAAGAGCTGGTCGGGTATTCTTGAATGGAGCTTTCGTCGATTAAGACTGGTGAAGAAAAGTTTTGGCCTGAGATCTGAATATTACCGGGTTCGTAGCCTTTTATTATAACTCTATTAGTATTGGATTCTTTTTGGAAAAGCAATGCTAAATTCCTCGGTTGGCTTCTGCTATCTTGTTCGCTAAGAATGCATCCATTATAAACGCAAAAAAATAAAATATAAGTCTTAACAATATTTAGTTTTTAAACTCAAGTAATTCGAAGTCTTTGAGTATAAGTTCGTCTAAAGGGAGGTTGGTAGCTTTCATTTGTGCGAGAAACAACTCTGCGGTTGATAGGGCATCTTCTAGGGCGTTATGTGCCTTATAAAATGGCAGCCCATAGTTTTGTCGAAGGTTAAATAATCGAAGCGAAGAAGGAGTGATTGCTTGATGTCTTCTTTGCATTGAGTTCTTGGCAATTATGAACGTATCTAACATTTTTAATCGAAGATTTCTTCCTGCAACAGACTGTGCTAGAGACTGAATGTACTGGCGTTCAATTTTGTGAAAGTGAGCGATGACAATTGCGTTATTACACATTTCAAGAAACGTGGTTAGTGCAGCTTGCGGAGCAAGACCTCTATCTATTTTATCGTGGGTAAGGCCATGAATCGTAACGCTTTTACTTGATGGTGATTTAGCCGCCTTAACTAAAACATGTTTACAGTCAGCCAAGCGAATCATCCCATTATTTATTGAGTTAGTACTTATGGAGCGAGTATTTATAGGACAAAAACCCATGCTAATGATTTGATCATCGTCTGCTAATCCAGTTGTTTCAAAGTCAACGGCTACCAATTTAACTTGATGAAGCCTGCTTTTTTTAGACAGTTTTTGGCTTGCCTGATTGAAAGTCTCGATTTTTTGCGCAATTAGCGGATCCACTTGTTCAATATCACTATGTGTAGAGTTCAACTCTTTATTCGATAAAATGGCCGAATAACGGTTTTTGAATTCTATTAGTTTAGTGAAGTGAGGAAGCATTTTCTATTAGGTACTTTTAAATTCTCGATATCGCAAAACTATAACCATTTCTGATTTCCAACGATTTATCTAACTAAATCGTCCTGTCTGATAACGCGCTGATAGCGCACTTTGATAGGTGCGTATTAACTCAAAAGTGTCTTTTAAGTGCCTTCGTTCCAAAGATGATAGTTCTTCGGGGGGTAAATAATTATCCGGAGATGTTCCGGTCCTGATCTGATTGGCTTGGTGTTGTAAACGAATATCACTTAAAAACTCAAATGCATCTCTAAGGTCTTTTAAACCCGCCTGGCTCAAGGTGCCTGCTTGATGAGCGGCGTTTAAGCGGTCAAGCGTGTTAATTGGGTAAGCACTACAAGCGAGCGCATAAACTCGAGCTAAATCGGTAATTGGTACAACACCGCGCTTTTTCATATTCAACGCTTTCTCTTCGCTACCGTGATCTTCTAAAACAAAACTTCTAAAAAGGCCAAGCGGCGGGGTATGCTGCAAAGCATTGGCGGCCATATAATTTAAAAACATCTCGTTGGATTCAACTAGTTGACCAATGTATTGATGGAGCCGTTGAAGTAGAGAGTGATCACCATAAATACAGCGAAGATCGAAAAATATACTCGCATACATTAACGCTTTGGGCTCAGGTGAAGCGATCCAATTATTAAAATAGCTCTTCCATTGATTAAGCGGTTGGCGCCATTTTGTGTTAGAAGCCATAACTTCGCCAGGGCAATATACATAGCCACATTGATTAAGACCGTCGCACACATATTTAGCCAATTGAGAAAAATAATCTCCGTGGACTTCTGAGTTGTAATCATCGGAGAGGATTAGTAGGTTGTCCTGATCACTTTTTCCTGTTTGATCATTTCGAGCGAGTGATCCCGCAATTACCCATGCATAATTTACTGGTGCTGCCCCTAGTTTTTGTTCGGCTAATTTTATCATTTGTTGATTGATCGCGCGTCCGATAGAACTAATAGTGTATCCAATGTCGGTTGAACTCATTCCATGCTCGACTAAACGACATAAGGTAATTGGGATCTGATTGGCGTGCCTTTTGAGAGAGTCAATGTTATTGGCCTTATAAATTTGATTGACTAGATAAATTGGATTATTACTTTGTCGATGAATCAAATCGGTAGCCGTAAGTACGCCGATGACCGATTCGCCTTGAGTGACAGGCAAGTGGCGTATGTTAAAACGAGCCATCTTTAATAGTGCTTCAGAAGCGGAAGCGTCCTCGTCTATGGTGATAAGCTGATCACTCATAATTAACCCTACAGGACTTTCATGGGATAAGCTTTCGGCAACCACTTTAGTACAGAAAGCGCGGTCGGTGACAATTCCTTTAACTTGCTCGTTTTGGGTAATTAACAATGAAGTTGATCCCGATACTTGCATCAGCTTTGCACATTCCGCAACGCTAGTTTTGTGGTCGACCTTGTTGGTAGAATCATGCAGGAGTTCTTTTACATGTGTTTGGTTAAGAATATTAGCTGGGCTTTTATTGTCCTTATCTATGGATTGAATGTCTTTTAGATTGCGTTCAAAATAAAAACGAAAGTAAGGCTCGCTTTCAAAAAGCTGTAAAAACATTGTGCTTGGAAAGCGATAGAGCAAAGTGTCTTCGATTGCTGTGACTTTGCGCGTTATTTCTCCGCCTCGTCGGATGGAAGCTTGGCCAAAAAAATCTTTTTCGCCAAATTTGGCGACTACTGCTCCGTCTGTCTCTGTCCTTTCTACGGCGCCACTACGAATAATGTAAAGCCCATGATTAGACTTTCCTGGTTGTAATATCGTCTCGCCTCGCTTGATGTATATAATTTCAATTGCTAGAGCTAAGGACTTTTGTTGAGCTTCATTTAGCTTTGAGATAGGCTCGCAGGATTTAATATATTGGTAGATTTCGAGTTCTTCTATTTCCATTCAATCAATCCTGTTAAGTAATTTGGATCTAAATTAGATTCCTTTAGTATTTGTCGGTCCGAATTAATTCAAACGCAAAGGTTCTGTTTAACAATGCGAATATATTTGCGCCCATATTTCAAGCTTGTCCAATTCGAATTGATTAGATCGTTTTGAATTCACTAAATTTAATGTCCATATTAGAGTAGTTGAAAAAATTACTAATTGATGTCAATCATTAAATAATCGTACAGATAAAAAAAGTGGCTAGCCTTAGGCTAGCCACAAGCACGACTTATAAAGCTAGTCTTAAATGAACTAGTTTTATTAGGACCTTTTTTATCAGTCGTTGAGCGAAGTTAAAATCCATATTTAGCCGTAAAGATAATTCTTTGCAAGTCACCATCAGCACCACTTTCTAATTCACGAGTTGCATTAAGTAACCCTATGCCAAAAGTCACTTTGGGTACTGGACTGTATAGAAGATTCAATTGATAACTGTTTACAGATTCGGTGACGGAAGTACCTGTTAAAGCAGTATCGTTGTCGATCCGCATCGCAGATATGATTACGTTGGAACGCCATTTGGAATTCCAGTGATGTCGAAATGCTACAGCATATAAACTCGAGTCGATTGCGCTAAGGTTTCCATTGGCATCCAGTACTGCACCATTTGCCGTGTTTAGTCCAACATACCGTCCCATACCAGAACCAGAGGCAAAATTGAAACGAATATCGTCTTTTTCTCCGACTTTAAATTTGCCTGTCAGACTTATCCCGGAAGAGGAGGTTGAGTCATCTATAACTCCGTCTTCATAAGCCAAGCTTCGTAGTAATGCTGCTACGCTTACATGACCCCAGTCTGCTTTATGGTTATAGCGTGCAACAAAATCCGGTGTGCCGTTATCGTCAGTTACAATTCTACCACCACCGCCAAAAGGCGTAACTGTGGTTTCGGGGTTTTCAATTGCGAATTGCCAATTGCCGGATGTATAACGAATCATCGGTTGGCGTTCGAAAACTATACCGTCCGGCGCTCCTAAGAAGTCCGCGGATTCTGGCAGTGCACTAACATCTTGAAAAGTTGACCAACTTTGCCCAAACAACCATTTATCATAGGTAAAGAAAGCGTGTCTTAACCTTGGATTATATGAATTACTAACCCGTTCGTTACCACCTGGCGGTAGAAGAAAATCCATTTCAACCACGGTTTTAATTGTTTTGCCATTATCGAGCCTATGGCTAGATTTAAAATTGATGCGTGTTTCTTTGGCGGAGAAGTCGAAATCTTGTCCTTCTCCGGTTCCGCCAACCGGAATTGCTCCAGGTATATAAAAATCTCTCAAACCACTATTGGCACCAAGGTCTCCATCGCTATAGTCGCTGTAAGTAGCTGTTGCTTTAATAAAGCCTCCGAACTTATAGCTATGCTTGTTTGAACTTGCTTTAGTAGATTCTTGTTTTTGAGTAGCTGCCTTTAATGCCTGGATTTGCTTTTCAAGCCGCTTGATTTTGTCTTCAACTGAATCAGCCGCCTGAATATTGAAGCTAGAAATTGTTAAAGCTGTACCTGATATCGCTAAAGCAATTGTTTTTGCGAGTTGGTTGTATTGCAAGCGCTTGTTCTTATTTTTTGTTTGAGTAGTCATAGTCCCTCACCTAAAAGTGTTTGTTTTTTAGACTCAACCAGTGTGCACTTGAAGTGATATTAACGGCTATTAGCCATTGGTCTAACGTGTGAGGATTGTTTATTAGACAAAAGTCTAAAGCTTTAGACTAAAGTCTAAGACTTTAAGAATAGTCTTCTTGTCTGGAATTTTTTAAAATCGAAAGACTGGTTTAAAACTGGCCAGCGAAGAATAAAAATAGGTAAGAATAGAAATGGGCAAAAACAAGAATAAGACCAATAATCTTTGATAATAAGATAGAGATGCGACTATCAATATCGTTAACTCAGAATAGTTAACATTAGAGCGAGCGACTAACCCAAAAGAAGATATAAACTGTGCCGAGATTTATGACCTGAGTGAACTGACAGGTCAGATTTAGAATCAAAGCGAATTGAAAAAATAACAGGATTAAGTTTCATGTCACAAACATACCCAGTAAAACCTGCTTTTGAAGAAAAGTCTTACTTAAATGAATCTCAGTATTTCGAAATGTATCAACGCTCTATTGAAGATAACGAAGGGTTTTGGAAAGAGCAGGGCAAAAGGATCGATTGGATTAAGCCGTTTACCCAAGTAAAAGATGTTTCTTATGCAAAAGACGACTTACATATTAAATGGTTCCACGATGGAACCCTCAACGTCACCGCTAACTGCATTGATCGACATTTGAAAGACAAAGCTGATCAAACTGCAATCATTTGGGAAGGTGACGACCCTGAAGTTTCCAAAAATATTTCCTACCAAGAGTTGTATCACGAAGTCTGCAGGTTTTCCAATGTTCTAAAGGAACTTGGTGTAGCAAAAGGAGATAGAGTCACTTTGTATATGCCGATGATTCCAGAAGCGGCTTATGCCATGTTGGCTTGTGCGCGTATTGGTGCTATCCATTCAGTTGTATTTGGAGGTTTTAGCGCTGAAGCGTTAGCTGGAAGAATTATTGATTGTGAAAGCAAGTTAGTCATTACTGCTGACTTTAGTCGCCGTGGAGGCAAAAAAATAGCGCTTAAGCAAAACGTCGATGCAGCTTCAGAAATTGTCGGTGTAACAGAACATTTAGAATCAGTGCTAGTGATCAACAATACGGGTGGTGAAGTCAGTTGGAATAATGAGCTAGATGTTTGGTACCACGAGGCGGCTGCTGATGTCTCAAATGAGTGTCCTGCAGAAGAAATGAATGCAGAAGATCCATTGTTCATTTTATATACGTCAGGCTCAACCGGAAAGCCTAAAGGCGTATTGCATACTAGCGGCGGTTATTTGGTCTACGCGTCAATTACTCACCAGTACGTGTTTGATTACCATCCCGGCGATATCTATTGGTGTACTGCAGATGTTGGCTGGATCACCGGACATAGTTATATCGTTTACGGCCCACTTGCCAATGGAGCGACAACTCTAATGTTTGAAGGCGTGCCCAATTACCCCGATAGCAGCCGCTTCTGGCAAGTCTGCGATAAGCACAACGTCAATACTTGTTATACCGCACCGACAGCCATTCGGGCGCTTATGCGGGAAGGTGATGAACCGGTTAAATCAACATCTAGAAAATCATTAACTTTACTTGGCAGTGTCGGTGAGCCAATCAACCCGGAGGCTTGGCAGTGGTACTACGATGTTATCGGTGAGCAGAATTGCCCAATTGTTGATACTTGGTGGCAAACCGAAACCGGCGGTATTTTAATTTCACCGCTTCCCGGCGCAACCCCGCTAAAACCAGGATCGGCGACTCGACCATTGTTTGGAATTCAGCCAGCGCTAGTTGATGCTGATGGCAATGAACTGGAAGGTGTAGTGGACGGTAATCTGGTGATCAAGGATAGTTGGCCTGGTCAAATGAGAACGGTATATGGAGACCATCAACGATTTGTCGATACTTACTTTAGTACTTTTGAAGGTCGATATTTTACTGGTGATGGCGCACGTCGCGATGAAGACAATTATTATTGGATCACCGGACGTGTGGACGATGTTCTAAATATTTCCGGCCACCGTATGGGCACCGCAGAAATTGAGAGTGCACTTGTCGCACATCATGATGTCGCTGAAGCTGCTGTAGTAGGCTATCCTCATGATATAAAAGGTCAGGGAATTTACACTTTTGTTACTTTAAACGCTGGTACTGAAGCGACCGATGACCTGGAAAAAGAGCTTGTTTTGTGGGTACGCAAAGAAATAGGTCCGGTTGCGACGCCGGATTATATTCAGTTCGCTCCAGGGTTACCCAAAACTCGTTCGGGTAAAATAATGCGACGAATTTTGAGGAAAATCGCGGAAAATGAGTTTGGTAATTTAGGCGATATATCGACTCTGGCGGAGCCCGCTGTTGTTGACGATTTAATTAACAATCGAAAGAATCGCTAAATTAGTTAACCAAAACAAATGTTGTTAATTCTAATATGGTTTTAATTTAAACTGTGAGGGATTGAAAGGATGTTGGAATCTCTACTTTCTTTCTCTTGCAGTACTTAAAATATTACTCGCGAAGCATTCGAGAGTAAAAAATGGAGTATATCATTACCAGTTTAACCGTAAATAAAATCATTATTGCGGACGACCATCCATTGTTCCGTAGCGCATTGGTGCAAGCATTAAAAACAAATATGCCTAAAGCCGAGTTTCTTGAAGCAGAGAGTATTACTCAACTTGAAACTGTCTTGGCAGATAGTAATGCCGACGCTGACCTATTATTAATGGATCTGCATATGCCCGGAGCCAATGGGTTCGTCGGACTCTCACATGTAGTCCAACGTTACTCCCAACTACCCATAATTATGATATCCGCCAATGAAGATTTGGTAATAGCTGCCAAAGCCAATCAATATGGCGCGCTAGGGTTTATTCCTAAGTCCGCCTCAATTCCACAAATGCAAGCCGCGATCGAAAACGTGTTAATGGGAGATACTTATTTTCCTGAGAATATGGAGTCTGCGGACACTGAAGAGGATGGCGAGCTAGAGAATCTAATCCATAAAATTGCTGAGCTTACCCCTAAACAATTGGAAGTCTTTAACTTACTGGCCGATGGGTTACTCAATAAACAAATTGCCTACGAGCAAAATGTGACGGAAGCGACCGTGAAGGCACATGTAACGGCAATTATGCGTAAGCTTGGTGTTAACAACAGGACTCAAGTGGTTTTGATTGCCAACAAAGTTAATGTTACAGAGAATTACGGTTCCTCCGCTTCTGACTCTTAGAGAAGTATCTCTCCGCGAAATTAATTTGAAAATATCCGTTCTCGTCAGACCATCTATTGCGGTCTAATCCATAAATCCTTGTTAGTATTTTTCTTTAACTCTGATCGCTTTTTCTGCTACGCGGGATTTACAAGCAACAGAGAGTTTTAAAGCATAAAGAGAGTTTAAAAACACCTCGAAGTCAAAATAACAATTCCAATAAAAACTTAAGCAAGGATGATGAAATGGAAATCAAAGCCAACCCAGATTTAACAGAACCTAGCCAGCCTAAGTCGCTAGACAATGTTCAAGATTCGTCACCGGATACATCGACGAGCTCAGGCGGTTCAATGTCCAGCAAATCCTCGGCTGATAAAATTCAGCAGTTACTCGCAGATATCGATTTAGAAGATACTGACTTGCTCAATATGTTGCTGGAGCAAAAGAGAGCTAAAAGTGAACCAGCTTCAGCAGTACTTAAGTCGGTAAAAGATAATGCAGTAGAGCAGGTTAAACAATTTGGCGTATCGACGGCCGCTTCCTTAATCGCCGTTCTCATAGCTGTTATCACGCCAATTATCCTTAATTCGCAATTTGCGCAGGACGTTAAGGAAACAATTGCAGATATCCGAAAGCAACTACCGAATGAAGCTGACGAGTTGTTAATGAGCCAAGTAACCGAATTATCTAAAAGCAATCAAAACTTAATCAATCAGATATCCTCGAAACAGCTATTGCTGCAAGCAAAAAACAATGAATTGTCAAAAGGCAATGAATCTTTTAAACAAGAATATCAACAGATAGAACAAAAACTCGTTGAGCTGGAAACCAAGAGCAAGAGTTTGGCAGATAACTCTCAATTAATAGAGGCTTTATCAAAACAGGTTGAGGACTTAAATAAGAGAGTGACTCGCAACTCTGATGGGCCTAATTATGCGTTGCATAAGCAGCTGGTGAAGCTAACTAATGAAGGCACTAGGCTAACTCAAAGTCAAATAGAAAAGTCGGAAAACTGGTTTAGGCGAGTTTTTTATACCGTTCAAGGGCTGCAAAATCCAGAGACCAATCATCAATTAAAATCTCACGTTGCAGTGTTAAAATCGATAGCGGATAAAAAGAATGGTTATTCGGATTTTAACAAACGCAAACAAGAGGCTCTAATCGTTTTAAACGCGCTTGGCTCTTTAGCAACTGCGGCAATTATTCGTTAAGTCGCAATGTGGAGTTTGCGAGTAGGAGACAACTAGTGGCAAAATACCCGGCAATCGGTTAGCTTATCGGTTGAATTATTTAGGAGAACAGTATGCCGAAGTTTATTATTTCGTATTTAGGAGGGGAGCACCCCAAAACGCCAGAAGAAGGTCAAGCTCATTTTGCAAAATATAAGGAGTGGCTAGGCGGGCTCGGTGATGCAGTAGTTAGTCCGGCAAACCCTTTTAAGAATACTCATACGGTTTTCCCCGATGGTAATGTAGAAGTGAAAAGCTTGACCAATATGTCAGGTTTTACAGTAGTTAGCGCTGAGTCAATCGATGGCGCATTAGAGATGGCTAAATCCTGCCCATTTTTGGATATTAATGGATCTTTGGAAGTCTCTGAATTGGTAGAGATGAATATGTAGGTTTTAGACGAACTAATTTGAAACAGGAGTAAATATTTCAAAGTAACAAAGCACAGATAGTTATAACAGTATTTGCTATTAGATAATAACTCTTCGTTTTTAAAGTCTGCATAATGAAATTCCGATAACGTTCTTATTAGATGGAATTAAAATTTAGGAGTTCATTATGCTGGGCCAAATGGGTATTGGCGTCGGTCGGATAGGTTCGTCTTTAATGTCACTGTTTAAGAATGGTGGAAACACTATTTCAAACAACTCGGCTTTAAACAATTCTTCCCAATTAGAAAATTCTCAAGCTATAAATCTTCAGCCATTAAATCCTGTCATCTCGAATCACCAAAATCCCAATTCAGTCCTCTCAGACTTGGAAGCTGACACTCTTGATATCGAAGAAGCGTTACAAGCGAACAAGGAGTATTCTTTGGCCTATCAAATAATGCGAGCGATTGCTCGCTTAGATAGTTCGGTAGAAGGTGAGAGTGTTGACAGTAGCGAAGTATCCGATTTTCAATTGAATTATCAATTTTCGCTTAGCTCAGGCCAATTCTCAATCATGCAGACAAATGGTCCGAGTGGAAACGCGACCGAAACGAGGCTGAGCGGTTTTCAATTGGATGTCAGCTTGGATATTTCGATGGAAATCTCAGAGGATGATAACTTGGTAAATTTTTCAATGTCTTTAGAGTTTTCTCATACCCAGTTTTCTTTTGAGTCATTTACTCGGCAGCAGGAAGAGCAAGTTGACCCACTTATCCTAAACTTGAACGGTACAGACTTTTCTTTCGAACAGAGTCTGGAAGTTGAATTTGACCTGGATGCCGACAGCAATTTGGATAAGTTTTACGCTCCAGCTGCCGGTAACTTTTTTCTGGCTCTGGATAAAAACTTAAATGGCCGGATTGATAATGGTCTTGAATTGTTCGGTGATGCTGGTGGTGCAAAAGATGGGTTTGAAGCGCTTCGCCAATTTGACTTTAATAATGATAATCAGATTGATTTTTCTGATGAAGTTTTCAATCAGCTCAAATTGTTGAGTTTTAATTCAAGTGGTAACCAATCAATCAATTCACTTTCAGATCTTGGTATTCAAAGTATTTCTTTAGAGAGCGAAAAAGCATCGAAAGCTTACCTTGATAACAATAAACTGATTGGTGAGTCAGAGTTTGATTATTCAGACGGAAGAAAAGGAAGAGTAGGAGATTTTTTGATAACAGTAAGGTAAATCAGCTCTAACTCATAGGAGCAATTCGAGATATTGAAGTCAAAAGGCATGTGGCCTTTAAATGCTACTTTCGGTACGAAGTTTAAGCTCTCAATTTTTTATTTTAGCTCCTGCTCCCAGTGCACTGCCTCGACGACTCGCATTCCTTCTTGGTAGATTTCGTCGAAACGATCAATTTCGAACATACCAATATGCCCAAGTCGTGGCATTAACATCACATCAGGTGGCTCACCAGCTAGTCGGCTACGAGTTATTCTATCTTGCATAATATTAATGGACGCCGCTAATACATTGAGGGTATTGAAAGAAACATTCTTTTTCCCATCTCGACGAAGCAATGGTGTCATCGAGTCAATAACTTTACCAGAAATTTTGTCAAGCAAGTTCTGTTCTATCAGCTCTGCACTTTGACTTGAACTTTTTTCCTCCGTCTGATGGTTAATAATCATTTCACTATTGAGATTAACGGCAATTACTCTTCTCGCACCTTTGGCTCTACATGCAATTACGGGCACAGGATTGACGACTCCGCCATCTAGCAAGTATTGATCATCTAAATAAACAGGAGAAATAATACCCGGATACGCCATAGAAGCGCGGACGGCTTCCCAAACGGAGCCGGACTCAAGCCAGATCTCTCTACCACTATTCATATCAGTAGCGATAACTGTTAGTTGTTTGTCAAGCTCATCAAATTGAATATCGCCAAAAGTCTTTTTCATATAGCGGACAAATCGCTCACCATCTGCGAGCCCACCACGCGAAGTTAGTTTGGGATCAATAAATACTAAGAGGTTCTTTAATGTCAAATTTTTAAACCAGTCTTCAATTTGATCGAATTTTCCCGCGGCATAACAAGCGCCGACTAGCGCGCCAACCGAAGAGCCCGCGACTATCTGCGGCTCAATGTCGTAGCGTATAAGATTTCGAACGACTCCCAAATGAGATATGCCTCTAGCCGCCCCCGAGCCTAGTGCAATGCCTAAGTGTTGACTGTATTTGGGGTTAATAGTAGCAGGGTTTGGTAGGTCAGGCATGGCTAGCTTTGGCACTATGTTTTATCAAATTAGATGTCATTCATCTTCTACTTGAAACATAGAAATTGCAAGTGCGCCGTATATATTAGGAGAATGTTGGCTTTTTGTCTTTTAACAAGAATAAAAGATTGAGAGAGACTCTCTGAGTAAATAGTGTACTAATTCATATTTAGCTGCTTTATATAGGCGACCACATTACTTGTTAATTTAATTCCGTTAATATCAGTCGTATCACCGAATGTCGATTGATAATAAGCCGCTTGATTAAGCACGATTTTTGAACCACTTCTAGGATCGGTATATTCTGCAATAATAACATCCGACTCTGCCAACACCGTGCCTGAACCGCTGGTAAAGTCTTCGGCTGGCGTGGTTACAATAATATTCCAGTTAGCGCTGGATTCAATTGAACTTTTTAAAGCCGCATCAAAAACGACATTATTTTTTAATGTTTGCTGGCCGGCTTCGATAAATTCCCAATTTAGAAATGATACATCAGTGATCAAAGGGTGAGATTGGTCTACGATAGTGCCTGAAGTAAAGTCGTTAAACGGCGCGTTTTCAGTATGTAACGCAAACTGCTGGTCGCCGGTTAAAAATGGCACAGGAGTTGCCTCAAAACTAAAGTCGTTAATTTGCCCAAAATATATCGAACCACCATCTGCCAAAAACTGATCAAGGACTGCTCGGCTATCAATCAATTCTTCTATATGCTGAAAAACAGTAGCATCTAAACCAATCACCAATAAATTATAATTGGCTGCATCTAACTGGCTCACGCTGCTAATTATTGATTGATAACGTATACCGTGTGATGTAAGTATTTCTGTCATACGCTTTTTATCTTCCGGATCAAACAAAGCTACAGTTGGGGTGTCGCCATCGTTTTGTTCTGGAAAAACTTGCAGTACAGCGCCTTTTACAATATTGCCATTGACCAGATTTTCGGGAATAAAGTCAATAGAGCCAATTGTTAAGCTAACTTTGATAAAGCCACTAGCCATAAATAACAACTTATAATTGCCTTGTGGAAGATGAGCGATCTGATATTCACCATTCGCATCCGTTACTACATCAACAATACTCTTACGTCCTATATCATCAACTACTACATCTTGGTTAAAGGGGAGAGTAACCACCGTAACACCTTCAACCGGTTGGCCCGTTTGGTCGGTGATCTTTCCAACAACACTCGCTTCAAGTGTAGAGCCACTATCGGACGAACCTTCATTCGTGATTTCAAAACTAGTGTCTTTGCAAGACAAAATGAATACTAAAATAGTGAACAAATATAAGGATGGTTTGGTTAACGGTTTCACTTTAATATCCTCACTGAAATACGTACTCAGCGGTTAAGTTAATTCTTCGGCCTTCAATAGGTAAATCATCATACAAGCCCAGCGCAGCTTCGGTTTCAAATCGGCCTTTATCGTCGAGTAGATTTTTTGCTGATAGCTCTAGCGATAGCTCGGGAAGGATAAAGTTTTCTCGACGCAACGACATATTTAAAATTGATTTTGAATCGATTCGTTCTCTATCATCTTCTGATTCTCTGCGAGGTGATGAATAATAGGCATAAGAAATGCTCCAGTTTAAATTGTCAGATAAAGAACGAACGCCATAAAAATTTAATCGATGCGGCGGGTGAATATTGGCTCCAGCGCCTATATCGACTCCTGAAGTGGACTGATAGGAATAATTAACCGAGGCAATATCAAATGAGAGAAATGCGCCTTTTAGTTCCAACTCTATGCCTTTAGATTTTCTGGTTCCGGAGTTATTCCATTGTTCAATGCCTGGTGTAGGGTCAAAGAAAATTTCGTTGTAGGTATTATTGTTAAATAGTGTAACGCTACTATTCAATTTTTCAGACATGTCGTAGCCTAGCTGCCACTCAAATGTTTCAATTTCAGTTGGCTCTAGCTGCGCATTACCACGTTGCCGATTGGCGCTTAATGTTGGTGTTGCGTCAAAAAGCTGAGAAAAAGCAGGGGCTTTAAATGCTTCGCCATAAAGTACTTTGATATACGCTTTGGGTGAGACACGATAATTTATTCCCAGTCTGGGATCAGAAGTAGAACCAAAGTCGCTATAGTCACCAAAACGAGCGCCCAATGTTATATTGGTTGATTCGCTGTAAGCCCAGTTATCCTGAATGTAAATCGCATTTTCTTTACGTTTTATGCCTGGAGAAATAAACTCGCTGGTTAAATCTTGCGCCGGGAAAATTTCGGTTGGACCTCGACCTGCGAGCGAAACGTTGGCAAATTTTGAGGCTTCTGAAAGCTTGGTGTGGTTTTGGTTGAAGCCTAATAATAACTGGTGTTGCTCATTGATTTGGTATTTTACTGCTAAATCTAAACCGAAACTTCGTGTTTGGTGCTGAAAGTTCTCAATAATGCCAGAAAAGAAATTTTCGTTGAGCCCATCTTGATCTTCATCTCCATGTATTTGTGGTGGTTCTGATTGGCCGAATAATTTTGATTCGTTGAGAATGTAAAAGGCATTAAACAAGTAAGTTAAATCATCATTTACGTCCCATTGATAATTTATCGACATCAAATCTTGAGTAGTTTCTTTAATGGTCTGGTCAACGTTTGTGACAATGCCCAAGTGGCTAACGATAGGATTGGTCAGTTCTTGAGAATGAATGAGGGTTAACTTCGCGCCTTTAAAGTTTGCATTTAAATGACCATTAAACTTTTCCATGGATTTACTTCGTATAGTCGGCGTAAGGGTCGGATTGCTAAATGGCGGCAAAAAAGTCCCTTGCTCGGGGGTAAATATTGAATCTTGTGCTATGAAATAGTCATCGCCTTCTTCGTCGATATAAGTAAAGCTGGTCGATACTTTTAAATCTGATGAAATAAAGTCAAAGTTAGGCGCATAGTTAAAGGAAAATGACTGGTTAGCAAAACTGCCGCTAGAGGCTTGTAGTTTTAACCACTCCTTGCTGTCAGCCCAAGATTTGGTAAATATATGAATTACCCCTGAAACTGCGTAGCTGCCATACAATGCTGAACTAGGACCTCTGATAATTTCAATTCGTTGGATATCATCAATCGGTCGGCTGTAAAAACCGAAGCTTCCGTCAAAAGCGTCGTTGACCGGGGCTCCATCAAATAGAACCAAGACGCCGTCTTTTAGCCCAATTCCGCGGACGACCATTATTTGATCGCCTTTTTCTTGCTCAATAAATGTGATTCCGGGGGTTGTTAGTAGCGCTTCGGCTAAGGTTTTAACCCCGAGCTCCTGTAATTCCTTGGCGGTGATGACACTAATGATTGAAGGAGCGTCAGATATTGACTGTTCTGTTTTCGAGGCTGTGGAGACCTTAAGTTTCAGGAGCTGGTCAAGAGAAAGTTCTAAAATATCAGCGTTGTCTTTTTTAGGGGCAAATGCGTGTACACTCTGAATCGATAAAATCAGTAGCAGACATTTTAGTGAAGCGCAAACACCTTGATTCACACAATTGTTCCCTAAATACGACGATTTTTCGGTTTGTAGTTAGCTAAATATAGTTTACGAAGCAGTTATTTCAAGTTGTGATATTGCGAAATTATTAAATAAATTAAGTAATTAGGATGAATTCAGGGGACTGCTTAGATGCTACTTTTAACCGTTTATACGTCGAGCTAGCTGGGTTCTTATGATATAAAGTGACATACCACTGACTTTAAGCTGGGAATTACTTTGGATCATAAGCGACGTCAATTGATTAAGAAAATAGGGCTTTATGGGATTGGAGTTAGTGTACCGATAGGCGGCCTCTGGTGGTTAAACGGTGAGCCCAATTTTACAAAGCTAAATTTTTCCGAAACACTCGAGATTTTAGATATTTTGAAAGTGTCACAAGTTTCAAGTAGTGGCCGCTGGGATGTTCCTACTATTCTGGCGCACATAACGCAAAGTATTGAGCTATCGATTGAAGGATATCCGGAACACAAATCAGATTTGTTCAAATCAACAGTTGGCGCTACTGCATTTAAGGCGTTTGCCCGGACGGGGACTATGAGCCACGGATTGGATGAAGCCATTCCCGGTGCAGAAACAATCCCCAAAGGATTAGCGGTTAATACTTCCATAGCTAAGTTGGAGTTAGCTATCGCCCGATTTAAAGCTCATCAAGGGGGATTACAGCCTCATTTTGCCTACGGTGAGCTAACTAAATCGGAATATGAGCTAGCCCACGTTTTACATTTTATGAACCATATGCAGGAAGTGCACATAATTACCAAATGACGCCAGTAGCACCTATAATTAGATCAATACTATATTTAAATTTCTTCGTAACCAATATGATTTTTATATGAGAGTCTCTATTCTCAAGTCAATATTGTTTTTAGGGGCACTTTGGTCTGCCTGCCTTTCTGCTGAATCTGAGCTTCTTTCATTATCTCTGCAAGAATTAATGCATGTAAATATCAATCAAAGAAATAAATCAAAGCTCTATTTTTCAAAAACTAATCCGCCAACAAAAGATTCGATAAATATTGCTTTGATAGCGCCGCTTTCATTTGAAAGGGAGCAAAGTGTAGAGGTTATTGCTGCTGCGAGGATTGCGGCCAAAGAGATTAATAAGAAAGGTGGTATTGGGGGGAAGCGACTATCAGTAATTGTTGCCGATGATCATTTCGACCGAGAGAATCTGGCGTTGTTAGTAAAGCAAATGGTAGATGACTATCAAATAAAAGCCATTATCGGACCTTTTACATCCAAACAGTCTATCGACTTATTTGACGTGATCACAAAACAGTTAAAACTGCCTATGTTGTTGCCTGCGGCTAACGCTAACGCAATAACCCACCTAGATGATGAAGATCGCGTTTTTCGTGTGACAGCCAGAAATGCGCAGTTAGCCGATGTAATTACCGGTTTTTTGGAAAAACGCAAAATCAAAAAGCTGGGTATCTTTTACCAAAGAGATGTATTTGGTAATGAAATTACTGAACATGTGGAGCATACATTTAGTCGTAGCGGCGGAGATATCTTATTGAAGTATCCGATGAGCGGATTCGTTAATTATCAAAATTTTGATCTTAAGAATGAAATCAAGCGCTTAAAAGAACAGAGGGTACGCGCGGTATTCTTACCCCTCATTTATAATCAAAGCGAACTCGTTGTTTCCCAGCTCACAAAATATTGGGAGTCAAACCTTCCTTATATTATTTTTGCTGAACATGCGAGCCAAAAGCAGTCTCTCAAAAGCGTTACCAAAGGACGCGAACTCTGTGTCTTTGCGTCTGTTCCGTATCAACACAATAAAAGGCCCGCTATATTGGCAGGAGTAGAAGAGGTACTTAACACTCAAGTCGCTACCTACACTGCGGCCTATGTCTATGATATTACTTACTTGTTAGGCGCAGCACTTTCCTACCAACAGAAGTTTGGTTCAGCATTAAATAGCTCAATAAGAAAAGTATCGTCTCTTGATGGCCCTGTCATCTCAGCTAACACTTGGCCTGTGATCGTTTCTGCCAACTCATCTTATCGATTTGTTGGACAGAGTGGCAAGATTAACTTTGATGAGCATGGTGACAATAGATACGTAGTGAATAAGGTGGAATCTTTCCATCAGTTTTACGGCGACAGGTGTCCTGAGTCCTAGTCTAAAACTTCATCGATAAAAAGACCCACCAATGGCGTTCTGCTCTACCAGGTAAAGTATTTAGTCTTCGCCTTGAGAACTCGGGGTAATAGATGGTTTCGTTAAATAAGTTGTCCGCAAAGAAATCTAGTTCAGCCGACCCACTAATGCGGTAATTGAGCTTAAGTGTCGAGTATGTAAAAGCGTCCGCTTTAGGGTTTTGTTCGTTAGCTGCTGGCCATTCCTGGGCGGCTGAGAAATGATTTGCATGAAAGCCTACTCGCCAATCTTCCAACGGATGCCAGATCAAACCTAGCTTTGCTATATTTTGTGGAACCAATGTGGTGTTTTCTTGGTTATTATTAAGGCGGTTTTCCTGTCGGCTAATGCTTCCTTCAAGATTAAAGTGTTGGTTTACATGATAGTTAAACTCCAATTCAACTCCCTTGAATTTTAGCTCGCCCGCATTGATATAGGTACTCGCTGAAGAGTTTGGTATAGCTGTTCGTGTAATTGAGTCTGTTTGTTTCGATTGAAAATAGGTAATCGAAAAACTAGCGCCAGGTCGATGGTAAAAAATCTGAAGATCCGTTGTCGCAATTTTTTCCGGCGTTAAGTCAGGATTGCCGGTTAACACGCCAGGTGCATTAAGCGCATTTTCAATTTCAAATGCAGAGCGAAAAGCCTCGCCATAGAGTATCTTGGATCCCCAATTGGGTTTAAAGTTATAAATAAAAGAAGCTCGAGAAACAAACTCCCAATCAATACCATAAGGTTTGTTAGCTTGGGTACCTAATACCAGTCTGCTATTTTCATCCGATAACCAGGTGAACTCTGCAAAAGCTCGATACCATGTTTCATTATATTTGGGTACCGCGTAGCTTTCAGCTTGAATAGCTCTTCCATTTTGGTTATATATACTTGCGCCGGTAAGTAATTGCCATTCGGGTGACAAGTTAAATCGCTGGTTAGTTTCAAGTAGCCAGTCGCTAGATTTCCCGTCAAACGGAGAACCAGCTACGTCAATCATTTCACTAAACTGGTTGTAGGTTAAGTTGTAACTAGAATACCAGGCATCAGAAACCTGTTTTTCATATTGTAAATCGATGAATCCGCGGCTGGTATCAACAGCTTTGTTTGGTAGGCCCAGGCTGATAATAGGAATTGCACCTAGGTTAGTTTGCTCGCTTTGACCGTAAAACGCAGATAGTTGCCATTCATTAAAATGCCATTTAAAGTTGGCGCCCAGGTTATTTTGAGCATAATCTTCATCAACCTGTTGTCCAGTTTCATCAAAGGATTCAAACGACCAACCATCGTCTTTGTGGTACTGGAGCCCAAAGGTAAGGTGATGATCATTAACATCGTTTTGGTTTAGTATTGACAGCGATTTTCCACTGAATTCTCCGGCACCAATACTAATTTCTGTCCGTTCATTTCTCAACTGAAGAGTGACAATATTCACTACGCCGGCAAAAGCATTAGTACCGTACAGCACAGAGCCTGGACCTCGAACGACCTCGATATGTGAGATACTATTGATCGGAAAGCTAAGGTAAACGGCGATATCAACGCCCCCGGTAAGGCTTTCACGTATAGGGCGGCCATCGATAAGTAAAAGCACATGATTATTAAAATGAGAAGCAAGGTCTCCTCGTAAAGAAAGAACATTTTGCGGAAAAAGATACGAGCCTAATGCATACGAGCTTGAAACCCTGTCTAGCAGCTGAAGGAGATTATCTGCTCCGTATGCTTCTATCTGCCGCTGTGTGATTAAGCTAATAATTCCTGGGGCTACGGTTATTTCTTCGGTTTGTTTGGAACTGGTATAGACCTTGGTTTTTAACAAGTCTTCAAGACTCAAGCCAGCAATATTGTCATCAGAGGCTGATGTTAGATGAGAAAATAGTAGGCTAAACAATATGAGTACTATTTGCGTTCGATTCATTAAGCGCTTGATTGCCAAGTTGTTTGACTGGTCGTTTAGGTATTAAAAGTATAGCAGTTGAAAGAGATATGGTGGATTAAAGGATCGTTTTGATTATTAAAGTTACTGTTGCGCGAAAATATTTTCACTCTTGGCTCGACGCTACCATCTTATCTAAGCTCATTACTCATGGTTGCTCTTAATACGGCGGGTTTAACTGGTTTATGTAACAGTTTAATATCTTGCTCCTTTAATTCCTCTTCCAATTCGCGAGAGTGATTTGCGGTAACAATTATTGCAGGAATTTCAATTCCTGTTTTTTGCCGAATTTCCGTGATAAATTCGAGGCCAGTTCTGCCATGGTCAAGTTGATAGTCTACCAGCATAATGTCGGGAATAAATCCTTCATTCAATATGTCTTCAATTTCAAGTGCTGACTTAGCACTTCGTACATCGCATTGCCAGCGTGTTAGCAGCATAGTCATGGCATCTATAATTTGTTGTTCATTGTCAACGCACAACGCTTTTACGCCTGCGAGCACATCTAAAAGTTTTCCTGATGAAACTATTGAATGTTTTTCAGTTTGTAGAACTTGATTTGATAGCTTTATGGTTAGACTAAAGTTGCTTCCCTTTTCATAAACAGATTTCAGATTAATTGAGTGATTTAAAATAGCTGCAATTCTTTCGCTAATCGATAAACCTAAGCCTAAACCTGATTCAGTGTTTTTTAGTTTTGGGTCAGCTATGCGCTTAAACTCATTAAAAATGTCTTTTTGGTCTGTTTCTCGAATGCCGATCCCGGTATCTAATACACTTACTTCTACGAGGTTTGACCTAAGCCTTACCGCTAGTAATACACCGCCTAAGTCGGTGTATCGAATTGCGTTGCTAACAAAATTCTGCAACACTCGATGAAGCAGTTCTGGGTCACTTTTAATCAGCGCGTGTCGATTGTGAACTTTGAACTTCAAATTTTTTTTAACTGCGAAACCAGCGAACTGTCGTTTTATAGATTCGACTACATCAAAAATATCAATAGTGCGTATTTTGGGGTGGATAGTGCCACTATCTAGCTTAGATATATCTACCAGTGAACGAATAATATTCTCAGCTACGGTCAAGCTTTGGTCGGTTTTTTTGATCAATTCAGCTTGGGTTTCAGACATTTCACTAGATTCATTTTTTAGCATTTCTGCAAAAAGTCTCGCTGCGTTGAATGGTTGCAATAAGTCATGGCTTGCAGCAGCGAGAAAACGAGACTTACTCTGATTAGCTTTTTCCGCTTCTTGCTTGGCGATTTCTAATGCCTTTACGGTTGAGTGAAGCTCATCAGTTCGCATGGTTACTCTTTGCTCTAGCGTAATATTAATTTCCTTAAGTGCTAGCTCTGCCTTACGGCGATTAGAAATATCTTGAGAAATGGTATACAGACCGGTGACATCCCCTTGATCGCTTACATTGGGGATGTAAGTAACAAGATAGTATTTTGATTCTATTCCTTTAGCTGCGTACTCAAATTGCTGCTTGTTATTTTGCAAAGCCGCTTCAACATATTCTCGCTTGAATGCCATTTCTTCTTTGGACAGAACTTGTTTGGCGGGCTTTCCTAAAATTTGATCCTTTGACATATTTAAACTGTTAGCAAAGGCTTTATTGACAAAACGGTAGATTAAGTTTTTATCTAGATATGCTAAAAGAGCGGGGGAGTTATCTGTATAGAGCGCTGTTTTTCTTTCATTGTCCTTTAGCGCGTTTTGAATTGCTTTGTATTCCGAAATATCGGTATAAGTTGTAACATAGCCGCCTTGCGGAAGAGGATTACCAACAATTTCTAAAACAACACCATCGTTTCTTTCTCTTTCGAAACGATAACTTAATCCTGATTCAAGGTGAGCTAAGCGTTTTTGAATATGCTCTTCTATTTCTCCGGGGCCGCAAAAGCCTCGCTCGGCATTATAGCGAATTAAATCTGCAATCGGCATACCTATTTGCAACAATCCTTTTGGATAATTCATAAGTCGCTCATAACTATCGTTCCACGCGACGATATTTTTTTGAGGATCACTTACGCTGATCCCTTGAGTGATATTATCCAATGTCAAATCAATCAGGCGGCGATTAAATTTTAATGCTTGAGAGGTTGAACTTAACAAGCTGATTACGTCATCGACGTTTATTCCTTTGTCTTTTAATGCCGATAAAAGTACGACTCTGGCCGATGGTGCCCCAATCGCAGATGAAAGTACTTTTTCAGTATGTGCTACCAGTTCTTGACTCGCAGTATCCGTGTCTTTTGGTGGCAGTGCCTGACTGGTTGTGAAAGCTTCAAATGTAGCGACCATTCGTTCGCTGCCTACAATTGCTGCGGCAAGGCTTTTCAGATCTCTCACAAGTAATTGGCGGCTCTCTTTTATTGGTTTGTTCGCTTTAATTTCTTTAGGTCGAGAGCGAGTGTATGCATAAGCCTGAATTTTTTCGGTTAAACCCTGCTCCGTAATTTGGGATACGATGACAATGGCTAAAATATTCAGCGCTAATGAAATAAATAATGACTCAGTGAGGATCGAAAATCCGGTATAGCTATTTACATCAGATAGTAAGTTGGCACCGTCTATACTTGGAACCCAGGTTACTACAAACCAGCAACCTATACCTGTGAGTAGCCCCGCAATCGCACCATAACTGTTTGCTCGCCCCCAAAACAAACCGATAAACAAAGCTGGGGCGAACTGTAAAACTGCAGTAAAAGAAAGGTAACCAATAGACGCGAGTGACTGACTTTTATCAATGAGCCGATAAAATCCATACGACAGAAACAAACACACAGCAATAATGATTCTCCGGGTTAAAATCATCTGTCGTGCAAATTGTTTATTTTTAAAACTTTCTGACTTTGCGCGCTTTAATAACAGCGGTAAAACTAAATCGTTGCTTACCATCGTGCTTAGAGCTACAGTTGCCACAATTACCATACCTGTCGCTGCAGATAAGCCACCAATAAAAACTAGCGCACTTAGCGAGTTCTGATTTTCGGACAAAGGTAGAGCCAGAATAAATGTGTCTGCGCTAACCGAGGCGTTGCTAAAGTGTTGCATACCTGCGATAACAATCGGAATAACGAACAATGAAATCAAAAGCAAGTAGCTGGGGAAAATCCAACGGGCAAATTGTAGGTCTTTTTTCTGGTGATACTCGACCACTGAAACGTGAAATTGTCGTGGCAAACAAAAGATCGCGCAAGCGGCGAGAATGGTTTGAGTAACAAAGTTTTCCCAATCAATGTTAGAAAACCACATGCGTTTTAAAGCTTCATTTTTCGCTATCTGATTGAATAGATCGGTGGGGCCATCGAACAAACTGAAAAGAGCAAAAAGCCCAACAGCGCAAAATGCGATTAACTTGACCACAGACTCAAATGCAATAGCATTCATCATTCCGTATTGGTGCTCAGTGACATCGATATTACGCGTTCCAAATAATATCGAGAAAACTACTAACATAATGGTGATATAAAAAGCACTGATATATCGTTCTGAGAATAAATTTTGTTGTGCATCAAAAACTTCAATGCTCATAGTGATTGCTTTAAGCTGCAACGCAATATATGGGATGATCGCAATAAGTGCGATAATCGTGACGATCGCCGCGATACTTTGTGATTTTCCGTAGCGTGTCGCAATAAAATCTGAAATTGAAGTCGTATTTTGTTCATGGCCAACCTGAATAAATCGTTTTAAAAGCGGCCAACCCAGGGTATAAATTAGTATTGGACCGAGATAGATTGGCAGGTATCCCCAACCTGTATCTGCGGCGCTGCCAACCGCGCCGTAAAAGGTCCAAGAAGTACAATAAATAGCCAAGGAAAAACTATACACAAGTGCCTTGCGTTTGGTCGATATTTCATTGGGTTTTGTCTTGTCGCTGGTATAGGCGATTAGAAACAGTACCGAAACATAGGCGAACGCAATGATTATTATTTGAATGGTCGACACTGAGATATCCTAGCGTAGAATTTAATTAACAAATTTAATTAAAATTAAGTCTTTGTTTTTGTTAAAGGTATTGATAATTTAAGGTTGTGTCAAACAAGTCTTATAACCGTATAGACTAAAGTCGAAAGGAAATTCCCCTTCATTTTCGATAAATTCAAATGGTCACATTAGGCTTAGGGTAAGTTTTAATTAGCTTATCTTAAATTATTTCGGGAGGAATTAATGAGCAATAACGAGATTAATAATAACGATAACCATGAAAAGTATTGGCAGGCCAACATAAAACTCGTTATGTGGTGTTTGGCGGTATGGTTCGTCGTTTCATTTGGGTTCGGCGTATTGTTAGTAGAGCAATTAAATGCAATTCGATTGGGTGGGTTTAAATTGGGCTTTTGGTTTGCCCAGCAGGGTTCCATCTACACTTTTTTAGCATTGATTTTTTTCTATGTTCATCAGATGAACAAACTCGATAAAAAATATAACGTACACGATTAGGGGAAATCTCATGGAATTACAAACCTTAACTTTCCTATTCGTCGGTCTTTCTTTTGCACTTTATATAGGCATTGCAATTTGGGCGAAAGCAGGTACAACTGGTGAATTTTATGTTGCAGGCGGCGGCGTAAAACCAATATTTAATGGTATGGCGACTGCTGCAGACTGGATGTCTGCGGCCTCATTTATTTCGATGGCTGGTTTGATCGCATTTTTAGGCTATGACGCTTCAGTTTACCTAATGGGCTGGACCGGAGGGTATGTATTGTTGGCGATGCTACTAGCACCTTACTTAAGAAAATACGGTAAGTTCACTGTGCCTGAATTTATCGGCGAACGTTACTACTCGCAAACCGCACGCATAGTTGCTGTTATTTGCCTGATCTTCATTTCGTTTACTTACATTGCCGGGCAAATGCGTGGCGTTGGGATCGTATTTTCGCGTTTTCTTGAAGTGGATATTATTACTGGTCTAATGATCGGTATGGCTATCGTTTTTGTTTATGCTGTGCTCGGGGGAATGAAAGGGATCACCTATACGCAAGTTGCTCAATATTGTGTTCTAATCTTTGCTTATACAGTGCCTGCAATTTTTATCTCGTTGCAAATTACCGGCAATCCTCTACCTCAATTAGGGTTTGGTAGTACCTTGGCTGGAGACCCCTCGACTTATATGTTGGATAAGCTTGATCAGGTAGTCACCGATCTCGGATTTACCGCTTATACCGATGGTACCCAGTCAACTACAAACTTATTCTTTTTAACCATGGCATTGATGGCAGGTACGGCCGGTTTACCACATGTTATCGTTCGCTTCTTTACCGTACCTAAAGTGTCCGATGCGCGTAAGTCTGCAGGTTATGCCTTGCTATTTATAGCATTGCTCTATACGGTAGCCCCTGCGGTAGGCTCTATGGCGCGATTCAATTTAATCAATACCATCAATGGCGAAGATGTGACAGGTACTGAATATACCGCCATGCCTTCTTGGTTTAAGACTTGGGAAAACTCAGGATTATTGGCTTGGTACGATCATAACAGCGATGGCAAAATCCAGTATGCCAAGGGCAATCCTATAGAAGGTAAAAAACCAAGTTTTGCTGATGACCGTGGCCAATATGGAGAGAGAGTTGTGACCAACCCCGGTAAGGGGGAAATAGCTAAAGGCGCGCCGTTCGCTAATGAGCTTTATGTTGATCGCGACATTATGGTATTGGCCAATCCCGAAATTGCAGGCCTTCCGGCATGGGTAATTGCGTTGATCGCTGCTGGTGGTATTGCTGCTGCACTTTCCACAGCCGCTGGGCTATTGCTAGTAATTTCCGCAGCCATTTCTCATGATTTACTGAAAACTACCTTTGCGCCGGATATTTCGGAGAAACAAGAGTTAATGTATGGCCGCATTGCAATAACTGTAGCCATTGTAATTGCGGGGTATTTGGGGGCCAATCCGCCTGGCTGGGTCGCTGAGACGGTGGCAATGGCATTTGGCTTAGCAGCATCGTCTCTGTTCCCTGCAATTTTATTGGGTATTTTTAGTAAGCGCGTTAATCGTAAAGGTGCGATTGCAGGAATGTTAACCGGTTTAATCTTTACCTTCTGCTATATCGTTTATTTTAAAGGCGTATTCTTTGACCCGATTGGTGTAAATAAACCGGAGAATTGGTTGTTCGGTATAACGCCACAGGCAATTGGCGGACTTGGTATGGTGTTTAACTTCGTCGTTGCACTCACTGTTAGCCACTTAACTGAAGAGCCGCCAAAAGAGGTTCAAGAAATGGTTGCTAGCTTGCGTATTCCTCGTGGAGCGACGGAAGCTACGGCTCACTAAAATATAAAAAGCACCAGGTTCCCGTCTTATTCTGGACGGGAGCCTTCTAAAAAATACTTCCAAAAGCGTCTTTAAAAAATAAAGATTTAGACTAAAGGTCTGGCACCTAACTTAAAACGAAAACAAAAAAAGAGTGTCTTTCCGACGGTCGCGGAGGATCTCCCAATGGCGACTGCGTAGCTGGATGGAGAGCTTCGATCAATTTTCAGTCCAGGAGACAAAAGTATGAGCCTGCAAATGAGTTCGCTCGAAAAATCTTTCGAATCTATTTACCAACAGTCTATCAAAGAACCCAATCAATTTTGGCTGGAAGCTGCGCAAAATATCCACTGGAGCAAGCCGCCCATAGAAGCTTGTGAGCTCAATGACGAGGACCGAAATGTCGCGGACTGGTTCAAAGGTGGACAACTCAATAGTTGTTACAACGCTCTGGATTGTCATGTTGAAAGTGGATTTGGAGAACAAATTGCATTGATTTATGAAAGCCCGGTCACAGGTAAAAGTCAATCGTTTAGCTTTAATGAGTTACTAGGCCAAGTTGCAGTTTTTGCTGGAGCACTAATGAGCAAAGGGATTGAAAAGGGCGACAGAGTTGTAATCTATATGCCGATGATTCCTCAAGCCGTTATCGCTATGTTAGCTTGCGCCAGAATCGGCGCAGTACATTCAGTTGTATTTGGTGGTTTTGCGGCAAATGAGCTTGCCGTTCGAATCGATGATGCGCTACCCAAAGCAATCATTTCTGCTTCTTGTGGGATAGAAATCAACCGAGTGATTGATTATAAGACTTTGTTGGATAGTGCTTTAGAGTTTTCTTCTCATCAACCTGACTTCCAAGTTATTTTTCAAAGAGAAGAACATCAAGCTAAAATCACCCAAAATGGAGACGTAGACTGGAGCGACTTTGTTATTGATGCTCAGCCAGTTGGTTGTGTTGCTGTAGATGCGACAGATCCGCTCTATATTTTGTATACCTCCGGGACAACAGGTAAGCCAAAGGGGGTTATCCGTGACAATGGAGGTCATTGCGTCGCGCTCAAGTGGAGTATGCAAAATATTTATAATGTTTCACCTGGGGAGGTGTTTTGGGCTGCCTCTGATATCGGTTGGGTGGTTGGTCATTCTTATATTGTCTATGGTCCTTTGTTCAATCGGAATACTACTGTTTTATATGAGGGAAAACCGATAGGTACACCTGACTGTAATGCTTTTTGGAGTGTTATCGATAAATACAGGGTAGGTGTTTTATTTACTGCTCCAACGGCAATTCGTGCGATTAAAAAAGAAGATCCTGATGGGCAAGTTTTAAAACAAAGTGGTTGTGATTTATCGACTTTAAAAGCCTTATTTCTAGCAGGCGAACGTTCTGATCCAGATACTCTGGTTTGGGCAGAGCGAAATCTTAAAGTGCCGGTTATCGATCATTGGTGGCAGACGGAAACTGGCTGGTCTATATGTGCCAATTGCTTGGGAATAGAACAACTTCCAGTAGTTCATGGCTCTCCAACTCGACCGGTACCCGGTTATCAATTGGAGGCGGTCGATAAACTAGGAAATCCAGTTTCAACAGGGCAAATTGGGGCATTGGTGATTAAAGCACCGCTTCCTCCTGGAACCTTTAAAGGCCTATGGCGAAATCCAGCAAGATTTGAGCAAGGATATTTTGCTAAATTTAACGGGTATTATGAGACTGGAGACGCCGGCTATATTGACGAAAATGGTTATGTTTTTGTGATGTCTCGTACCGACGATATAATCAATGTGGCCGGACACAGGCTTTCAACGGGGGCTATTGAGGAAGTAATAGCAAGCCACCCCGATGTAGCTGAATGCGCTGTAATTGGTGTTCCCTGTGAGTTAAAGGGGGAAAAGCCAGTAGCCTTAATTGTCTTAAATGGTGGTGTAAAATCTCAAACATCAGACGGCACTTTCGACGAAATTCAAAATGAGACAATAAAGCTCGTCAGGCAGCAGCTGGGCGCAGTATACAGCTATAAATCTTCTGTTGTGGTTGATGGCTTGCCGAAAACCCGCTCTGGTAAAGTTTTGCGTGGCACCATGAAGAAGATAGCCAAACATGAGAAGTATGATATGCCTGCGACAATCGACGATCCTACGACCTTAACAAAAGTAACGGAGGCGTTGTCGTCAGTTGTAGATTAATCAACTGAACTATGCCCCGATGCTATGTCCGGATACTATGCTTAGATGCTTTGCTTGGATGCAATACCTGGAATCTAAAATTTAGGTTCTCTTGAGGAGAACTGAATATTTTCCCTTTTGCTAAACAGAAATTCTGTTTATGCTAATAAGATAATAAATATAAATAAGGGAAATTGATTGAACAGGCGCCATTTTTTAAAGAGGGGACTCCAAGTCGGTGGAGGCGTAGGTGCTGCTTCATTGGCAGGTGTCATTGCATGGCACCAGTATTTTGACGGACCGATCTCCAATTCTTGCTTAACTCCAAAACTCCCAGAATTTTTGGCGAATCATGACTTTATGCTGCAGGCATTTGAAGGGATTGATTTCTCTCAATTATGGGATTGCCATTTTCACTTAGTCGGAAACGGATTAAATCCGGCAATAGATGGTAAAACAAGCGGTATTTGGCTCAGTCCTAATATGACAAAATGGTCAAATTTTACTCAGCGGATCCAGTATGCGTTTTACTTAAACGCTGGTTGTATCGAGCAGGCTGAATTTGCAGACAATGAGTATGTGACCAGAAGTATAGAACTGCTTAACTACTTGCCTGCAGGTATCCGCTTAATGTTGCTCGCTTTTGACTACTTTCATAATGACAAAGGAGAAGCCGAGCAGCAAAATTCAACTTTTTATGTTCCTAATGAATTTGCCGCTCGCATGGCAAAAGTGAATAGTGGTTTTGAATGGATTGGATCGGTGCACCCTTATCGGAAAGATGCACTAGAACAACTTGAATGGTGCGCTCAAAACGGCGCCAAAGCCATTAAATGGTTACCACCGGCAATGAATATTGATCCTTCATCAAGCCGCTGCAACCGGTTTTATGAAAAATTGGAACAATTGAACCTACCTTTGCTAACTCACGCTGGAGAAGAAAAGGCGGTACATAGCGAGAAATTGCAAAAACTCGCGAATCCACTATTTTTAAGAAAGCCACTTGAACTTGGGGTAAAAGTCATCGTTGCCCATTGTGCTTCACTGGGTACAAGTCAAGATATTGAAACGAACTCTGCTAAACAGGTTAGTAATTTCGAGTTATTTGCGAGATTAATGAATCAATCCCAGTATGAAAATAATTTAATGGCGGATATTTCGGCTGTCAATTTGTTTAACCGTGAAATAACAGAGATCAAACAAATTGTACGGAACCAGCATTGGCATAAGCGTTTGCTCTATGCGTCAGATTACCCATTACCTGGCGTGATGCCGATTATTTCTTCAACCAATTTGGCAAGTCACGGATTAATTGACCAAAAGCTGGTACCATTCTTAAATCAAGTTAGGCAACATAACTCATGGCTCTACGATTTTTTGATCAAGAGATTTTTGAGAGCTGACTCAATGGCTTTTACTAAGGATGTTTTTCATACAGCTCGGCATTTTAACTAGATAGTACATTTAATTAGATAAAACACATTATTAGATAACAGACATAGCTTACAAAAATACTCAACAAGAATAATGACAATGAAGACGCTGACAGTTTATCTTCCAGAAATATCGGCCCACGAATTGATCGAGCAAGGTTTGTTTCACGAATTTGCCGATAAGGTGATTGTTGAAGCATTGGAACAAGATTGGCAGACCTATCTGAGTGAAGAGATAGGATTTGAAAGTGATTTGCTACCGATGACTTTACTCATGGCAGAACAATTTCAACTCTCGAAAAATATTAATACGGCCATTAGCTGTGAACCGGTGCTTGTGCAAATGACTCACCGTGGTGCGTATATGATTGGGCAAGGTCAGCTCGAGTTAACACCTAATGACGCAATCCGTATAGTCACCAAAGTAAATGAAGTTTTGATGAATGAGGGAGAGCAGCTTTACTTAGTTGATCAAAATCGTTGGTTGTTCACTAGTGAGAAAAAAATAGAATTGCAGAGCGAATTGGTTACAAATTTAATTGGTAAAGATCTCTTTAATTACCAATATCAAGGTAGAGATTCTGAGTATTTTCAAAAGTTAAATACTGAAATTCAAATGTTAATAAAACAAATGGCTGATTATGGTGATTTACCTCAAGCCACGGCAGAAACTGTTATCAATGTTCATTTCTCTGATGCTATTAATTTAGAAGCTCGTGAGGATGTAGCATTCATTAAAAATGATAATATCTGTATATTGACGGAAAACGAGCTAATGAAATCTTTTTGTGTAAAGACTTTTCTTAAGCATCAAAGCCTAAGTGACGTAGAAAGCTTGGAAAGCGCAATTAATGTTGCGATTGCTTTAGATAGCGAGAAAGAGTTGTATCCTGAAGTGGTAGGATTGTGGTTGCATACTTATCAGCAAAATTTGAAGAACCCTCCGGTTATCGTTTGCCAGGACTCAACCATCACTTTTGAAAAGCCCAAAAGTTTGCTCGGTCGATTGCTAGGAAATTAGAAGAAAAAACCGATGATAATTAGAAAGATAGTTAGGCGAAAAGAAGTACCTGTTGAGTCTTCGCTGACCGGTTTTCCGGAAAAAATTCAGCAAATATATGCCAGTCGCGGCGTGAGCGAATTAAGTGATTTAGAATATGAGTTAAAAGGGTTGATACCGCCGTCCCAATTGAAAGGGGGTGATAATGCTGCGGCCATCATTTTTGATTTCATCAAAGATAATAAGTCCATATTGATTGTTGGTGATTTTGACGCTGATGGAGCCACCAGCTCTAGTATTATGATGAAAAGTCTAAGGTGTTTTGGGGCGCAAAAAATCGACTTCCTTGTACCTGACAGATTCAAGTTTGGTTACGGGCTTTCAGTTAAACTGGTTGAGTATGCATCAAGTTTAAAACCTGATTTAATCATTACCGTTGACAACGGAATTTCTAATGTCGAAGGGGTTGCCAGAGCCAATGAACTGGGTATACCTGTTGTCATTACCGATCACCATTTAGCAGGAGAAGAACTGCCTGCGGCTCGGGCAATCGTTAATCCCAACCAGCCAGGCTGTAATTTTCCAAGTAAGAATTTGGCTGGCGTAGGCGTTGCTTTCTATTTAATGCTCGCTTTAAGAGCACTAATGCGATCACAAGGCTGGTTTCAACAGCAAAAAATCGAAGAGCCAAATTTAGCGGAGCTTTTAGATATCGTGTCGTTAGGTACAGTAGCCGATGTAGTCGTGCTTGATAAAAATAATCGTATTTTGGTTGAGCAGGGACTAAAAAGAATTCGAGCAGGAAAGGCTTGCTCAGGGATAAAAGCGATACTGCAAGTCGCTAATAAAGATGAGAGAAAAGTCCAGTCATCAGACTTGGGGTTTGCCCTTGGGCCCAGGATTAATGCGGCGGGTAGATTGGACGATATGAGTATTGGCATTTCTTGCTTAATGGCTGAGTCATTTGAGCAAGCTTTACCTATAGCGCAACGCCTCGATCAACTAAATAAATCTCGAAAGGACATTGAACAAGAGATGCTCGCTCAGGCTAATTTTGATATCGGTGAGTTTCTTCAGCAGAATATAGATTCTGATGATGACAAAGATCGACCACTGAGTTTGTGCTTGTTCGATCCTGATTGGCATCAAGGGGTGATCGGGATCCTTGCTTCAAGAGTTAAAGATCGAATTAATCGGCCGGTGATAGTTTTTGCAAAAGATGATGACTCGAATGAGCCTTCAATAAAAGGTTCTGCTAGATCCGTCAAAGGCGTTCATATTAGAGATGTATTGGCACTGGTTGATAGCCGCCATCCTCATTTACTTGAAAAGTTTGGTGGCCATTCTATGGCCGCAGGAATGTCCATTAAACAGAAACACTTCCAAGAATTTGCGGAAGCATTTCACGCTGCCATAGAGTCACATCTGGGCGGTGAAAAAATTAAAGATGAAATTGTCACCGATTCAGGGTTGGATTCATCTGATCTATCGCTAACATTCGGATACCAATTACGTCAAGCAGGTCCTTGGGGGCAAGGATTCCCAGAACCGTTATTTGATGATGAGTTTGAAGTCATTAATAGTCGAATTGTTGGTGAAAACCATTTAAAGTTGGTCGTTCAAAAAGATGATGTTTGTGTAGACGCGATCTTCTTTCGATGCCCTGAAGAATTAATGGCGCAGCCGGGCAATAAAGTTCACTTAGTGTATAAGTTGGATATCAACGAGTTTCGTGGAAATGAAACTGTCCAGTTGCTAGTTGAACAGTTAGAAATTGTAAGGTAAAAACAAGCTTATCGAAACTAGAAGCTGCTTGACTCTTCTTCAGGATCGTGAACTTTCTCTCCCGCAATAGCGTGATTTTCATTCGCCCATTCGCCTAAATCGATTAGCTGGCAGCGTTTTGAACAAAATGGACGATGTTCCTCGCAATCTTTCCAACGTAGGCTTTTTTTACAAGTGGGGCAAGAAATAATCAAATTGTTGTTTGCCGAATTAGTCACGTCTGATTCCCGATAGAAATTATTGGGTTATTATCTTATATCGGTTATTGTTTCTCAAGCGACAAAACTCAAAGGTTGTAGTGAAGACCGATTGAGAGGCGTCTTCGTGTCTTGTCAGTGTATAAGTATTCGAACGAATCTTGATCAAATAGGTTCCGAATATTGATGAATAAATTAGAATTTTCGCTCAAGGCATAAGTAAATTTGCTGTTGAGGATAAGTTTAGATTTAACTTCTGCCTGAGTAATAACGTGGTCAACTTGGTGTTTGTCGAATATGTAGGCATTAAGATTAATATTCCACTTTTCATACTTGTGGTTAAAGGTGAAGCCCCCGTAATTGCTCGGGAAATATTTTCCATCTAGATCAACTAGTTCAAGCTGAGGAAGTTCAGCTGGAGGTCCTGCTGGTGAAACCGAGTGATCTCGCAAGTTTTCGGAAACAAAAGTCATAAAACTTCTGATGTAAGTTTGCGAACTGAATGCGTGATCGTAGCTAAAAGTAATCCCTGTCGCGTTTGATTCTAAAGGTAAATTATCGAACACCCCGGTAGTACGAAAGTAACTTCCATCTTGGCCAACGAAAACTAGTTTTACATCACTGTAGCCTTTGTTTTGGATACTAAAAGCTTCGGCTTCAAACCTATTATTTTCGTCGATTCTATAGCGAACACCTAATTCGATATTTTGAGTTTCAAGCGGTTCTAATGATTGATTGCCAAATAGTTCGAACAATAATCCTGTTGACGTTGTGAAAGATGTTTCCTGAAATACATCTAGAATAAAAGGGGCGCGGTGTGAATTAACTAAACTGGCTCTCCAATGAGCATCTTTGCTAGGTGCATAGTTAAAACTAACTTGGTATGACGTTTGTGTTTGGTCGGGGATTTTGTAATTATCTGCGCGTATACCTAAGATAGTTCGCCACGATTTGTTGGGTGAATAATCTAGTGAAATCGACCCCGCCAGCGTTTCTAGAGATTTTTGTCCATTAGTAAACTCGCCGTCATAGGCCGCTCTGCGGAAGCTCAGCTCTGGTCGTATCTTCAATTTATGATTAAGTTGAAAGTTGTATATTAGATTAGCGTCCAGAGTGTCAAAATCCCATTGCCAGCCCATCACGCCGAGCCCAATTTGCTCTCCTTCGAGATAGGATATTTGAAACTGCACCGAACCCATCTCTCCACTTAAATCAAGATATTGTGAATCTGAATCAAATGTGTTGAGTGGTGTTGTACCATTTTCGAAATAGGCATTTTGAGCGATCGAGTTTTGTAGGCCCGTAGCAATTTTGAAATTGTACTCGTCACTTAACCTGTATTGGCCAGTAAGGTTTATTCCTTTAATTTCTTGAGCTAGTGATTCGTCAGGGAATCTAACCTGGTTTAAAGGCGAGGGTAGTTGAGTATCAAATTCAATCAAGTCGCTAGCGCTATCAACGAGTTGATTTTCAACTAAACTATAATATTGTGTTACGTCTCTGTCTCGTTTTGAATAATTTGCTGAAGCGCTGAAATTCCAATTACCCTTTTTGAACTGAGACCATAATGAGCTTCTAAGAAATTGGTTCTCACCAAACTCAAAGTCAGCGTAAAAGCGATTTGGGTTTGTGTGCGAGTTCGTGCCTCCTATATTCGAGCTCTTCGTAATGATGTGTATTACGCCGGTTACCGCATTGGGACCATATAATGGGGAAGCTGCACCTCTAACAACTTCAATTCTATCTATATCCGAAATACTAATCGGCAGGGTTTCCCAAAAGGTTCCGCCGGCAAAATAGTTATAGACAATTCGGCTATCGATCATAACCAAACTAAGTGAATTGGCGAGTATGGGCATTTGTGAATTTGGAGGAAGATTTCCAAGGCCGCGGATAAAAACATCTGAATTCCCTGCGCTGTTTTCTCTGACAAAAACTCCTGGAAGAAGGCGAAGAATTTCACCCCAACTGGTAGCGCCGGTGCTTATTATTTCTTCATTGGTTATTATGGCACTCGATAAGGGGGCATTCATTTGCTTATCGTCAGATTTTGACGCGGTAACTATTTTGACTTCAAGAAGTTCGGTCAGAGATAAATCTAATAAGTCTTTTGAAGAAGCGTTAGACTCAGCTCCAAATATACAAAACGTGATAAATAGGGAGAGTAGAATCTTCATTAATCGTTATAAGGGATGCAGGTTTAGTAACTTAGTACAAATATAGTACATGCTTGATAGCAAATGAGTTTTATCTTACTAACTGGTCTAAATAAGCCATGACTAGACTATGCTATTAACTCTGGCGAAGATTGATATTTTGCAATCTTTTACTTTAATAATCGTAATTCGCTGTCTATACTTGCACCCAAATTAAGCCGGTCTAATGAATAGGAGTTTATAATGGCTACTGCATCTGCAAGACATATATTGGTGTCTAGTGAAGAAAAGTGTAATGAATTAAAGCAAGAAATCGCTGATGGTGCTGACTTCGCGGAAATAGCAAAGCAACACTCAACCTGTCCTTCAGGTAAAAGTGGTGGCGAACTAGGTGAGTTTGGGCCAGGAATGATGGTTAAAGAGTTCGACCAAGTTTGTTTTAATGATGAAGTTGGCGTGGTTCACGGGCCAGTTAAAACCCAATTTGGCTATCACTTAGTTGAAGTTACTAGCCGTCGATAGATCTATTGAACTATTTAAGTTCTGAAAAATAAAAAAGGGAGCAATTGCTCCCTTTTTTATTGCTATTAACTTACTAAGCTTGAGGACCAGCAGCTTTAACCGCTTCAGAAACATCAAACTTAGCGAAGTTATCCTGGAATAATTTTGCTAGTGCTTTTGCTTCATCATCATATGCAGCGTGATTGTCCCAGGTTTTTTTAGGTTGAAGTAATTTTTCTTCGACACCTTCTACTGCAACAGGAACATCAAGGTTTAGCTCATCGATACGAATAGTTGCAGCGTCTGCCAATGCACCAGACTGGATAGCGGAGATCACTGCACGAGTTGTCGGAATGCTGAATCGTTTACCACCGTTGGCGTACGAACCACCAGTCCAGCCAGTATTAACTAAGTAAACTTTTGCATTATTTTCTTCGATACGCTTCATTAACAGTTCAGCGTAAACGCCTGCCGGGCGTGGGAAGAAAGGAGCACCGAAACAAGTAGAGAAAGTAGACTCGATAGCCGCAGTGGAACCAATTTCAGTTGAACCAACTTTTGCAGTGTAACCACTTAAGAAGTGATATGCTGCAGCTTCTTTCGAAAGGATGGATACTGGAGGTAGTACACCAGTTAAGTCACAAGTTAAGAAAACTACTGCACTTGGCTCACCAGCACGGTTTTCGTCAACACGAAGTTCAATGTGCTCACGAGGATAACCTGCACGGCCATTTTGGCTTAAAGATACATCACTATAGTCAGGCTTGCCTTCGCCATCCAATACTACATTCTCAATAATTGTTCCGCGTTTAATCGCATCCCAAATGACCGGTTCATTTTCCTTTGAAAGGTCGATAGTTTTTGCGTAGCAACCGCCTTCAATGTTAAATACAGTACCTACGCCCCAACCGTGCTCGTCATCACCGATTAACTCACATGATGGGTCGGCTGAAAGAGTCGTTTTACCTGTACCAGAAAGGCCGAAGAACAAAGTTACATCGCCTTTCTTGTCTTTGTTTGCAGCGCAATGCATTGGTAAAACATCTTTTGAAGGAAGTAGAAAGTTTTGTACAGAGAACATGGCTTTCTTCATTTCGCCTGCGTAGCGCATACCGGCAAGAAGAACTTTGCGTTGACCGAAATTAATAATTACAACACCGTCACTATTGGTGCCGTCTCTTTCAGGATCACATTTGAACCCTGCACAGTTAAGAATTTGCCATTCGCCTTTTTCACCTGGGTTGTAAGCTTCCGGGCGAACAAATAAGTTGCGACCAAAAAGGTTTTGCCACGCTGTTTCAGTGCGCACGTTAGCAGGGAGATAGTGTTCAGGATCTGAACCAACATGAAGCTCAGAAGTGAAAAAAGCGTCTTTTTCATTTAAATAAGTTTCAACTCTGTCCCATAGAGCATTGAACTTATTTTCATCGAAAGGGCGGTTTACATTACCCCAATCGATATCAGCTTCGGTTGAAGCTTCTTTGACAATAAAACGATCTTTAGGAGAACGTCCTGTTCTAATTCCGGTTTCAACGCTTAAAGCGCCGTTTGCAGCAAGAACGCCTTCTTTGCGCTCGATTGCCATATCAATAAGCTGATCGCTTGTTAAATTTAGGTGTTGTGTCGCCATTTTCTCCACCGTTAACTCCATGGGGTTTTTTCTCTGTTCAGAGAATGTACTTTACTGGGTAAAAAGTGGGCGGCATTTTAGCAAATAAAAAGCCCGTAAACTACATAAATATGACGAAATACGGGCTTATTATTAAAGACCAAATCAGTGATTGGTTTTTAAAGGATCTGTTGGAGCTAATGTTTTGATAAACCTAGATTTTTTCTCACTAGCAGTTGAAGTAGAAGGATCGCAAGCCGCATTGTCCATATGGTAAATCGCATGGGCAAACATAGCGTCTTGCACATTAGCAAAATCGGTACTCACTATATCTTCTTGTTCGCAAGTTGGTGTTAAACCGTCAAAGTATCCACCTTCATCAAAGTGATTTCGGATCTCAAGCTCGATAGGCTGGATGAGTTTTTCGCAAAATGTCTTGCCGTAGAATCCAATAGGTTTGCCGCAAGTAGTACCGCCAATTCTGATCACATCGGCAAAAGGAGACAGGCTATTCATTACTAATTCACTAGCAGAGCAGGTGGAATCAGTGGTTAGGACATAAACCCTGGATAAATTCATAGCATCGCTTAACTCGCTAAACAAAATACTTCTGTTATCAGCTATATATTTGTCATTGTGGATATATTTCGCAAAATTGTTGCCGTTAGTAGATGCTCCCCCAATGAGGGAAGCTACAGTTAATGCGGCGGAAACACGACCACCGCCGTTATAGCGAAGATCCAGTACAAGTTCGTCAATTGAAGCGTTATTAAATGTGGTTGCCACTTCCGTAAAGTCTGGGGATGTGTTTTCTATAAAGTTACTAACCGCGACATAGCCTATGCTTCTACCTTGGTTTTCTACAACTTCAGCTTTTAGAACGGTATTCATCGTAACCAGACCTTTAGTTAGAATCACATCTCTTGGTTCCGCACCAATTGATTGAATCGTAAAAGTTGCTGACTCTCCTTCATTTATACTTGCGAGTTGCTCACTTAGCCCAATAGTATCGATAAGTTCCTGGGAACTTACTCCGTCTACTGCCAGAATTCGGTCTGAGCGAATTATTCCCGCTTGGCCCACGGCCGAATTATCATAAACAAAGTTGATTACGTAAGCTTGTTCCGAGGGGAGTGGCGAAGAATTGAAGCCAAAACCGATATATGTGCCTTCTTCAAAGAAATTCTCATTTGCTTCGGCAGAAGTAATATAGCTGAATCGATCGGGTGAAACTCGTAAATCTTCGAGCAATGATTCGGCTGTCTCATATTCATCTAGATTTACAGAGGGGACTTGATTGTAGTAAAGGTATGTGTCGTTCATAACAGCAAACACAAATTGTTTTTCGGTGTCAGCCGTACATAACGTTGGAGGGACTATCGCGCCTTGAGCGACACCCGGTTGTTCACTATCTCCACATCCCCAAGTAAAAAGTACGAGCAAAATTGTGGGTAAAACTCTAGACATAGTCATTCCTTTTATAATTGGATCAACTGTTTAAACGTTTTCTACTAAGTTTCGTTTACTTGCTTGTGCTAAATCGCTTGTCCCAACTTTTAAATTTCTGTCTGCAAAAGTTATCAAACGATTCGTAGTCTACAAAGTATAACTCTGTCCCTTCGTTGAATTCATAGTCAAATTCACACTCTTTGTTATCATGCTCGCGGCAAACGAAAGGTCGCTTTTCATAAATGCCGCATTGGCCACTCGGCTGCAAATGTTGACATTTTTCGTAAAGCAAAAGGTACCAGCCATCACTGTCTTTAAATATGTGAGTGTTTATGTGTGACACCTGCCAAAGTAGGTTGTCGAATTCTCGAATTGAGCGAGGAGTGTCTATTTGAATCGTTGTATATTGGCAACATTTACTGCCATTGCAATGATTACACTTATCCTCAAGGGAAATATTCTTAGTAAGATCTTGAATGGGGATGTGAGTTTCGACTTTTGCGGTCATTGTTAACTTACATCCTTTTACTTAGTAAATTCGATATTTAGTAGGTTCGATCAACCGATAAATCAGCCAGTACAGATAAAGCCTCAGTAAATTCATTATCCGGCATACCTGCTAGATTAGCTTTGGCAATTGCGACTTCTTTTTTTGCTTTATCTAAGGTGTAATCGATAGCTTTGGTTTCTTTAATAACAGCCTGTATTTCCTCAAGATGTTCTAAACCGCCTTCTTCGATACACTTTTTTATAAGAGTTTGATTCTCTTCAGTTGTATTCTGTTTGGCATAGATTAGTGGTAGGGTCGGTTTTCCTTCCGCGAGGTCGTCGCCGACGTTCTTGCCAAGTTCTTCACTATCCGCAACATAATCAAGTGCGTCATCCATCAGCTGGAATGCAAGACCAAGATGTAAACCATAATTGTGCAGGCTTTCTGCCAATTCGGGCTTACCGGTAATTATCGCACCTAGCTTACAGGCTGCTGCAAACAGTATGGCGGTTTTGTTCTTGATAACTTTGTAATAGCTTTCTTCGGTAGCGTCAGGGTCATTACAGTTCATAAGTTGCAGAACTTCACCTTCGGCTATCTGGTTGGTTGTGTTAGCCAAAATCTGCATGACTTCCATCTGGTCAAGCTGAACCATCATTTGGAATGAGCGAGAATAAAGAAAGTCTCCAACTAATACACTAGCCGCGTTACCGAACAGTGCATTAGCTGTGTCTCTGCCTCTGCGGCGGTCGCTTTCATCAACTACATCGTCATGTAATAAGGTCGCGGTGTGAATGAATTCAATAATTGCTGCAGCTACATGATGTTGGTTACCTCTGTAGCCAAGTGCGTTAGCTGTAATAAGAACTAAAAGTGGACGAAGTCTTTTACCGCCAGCAGCTACTATATAGTGACCTAGTTGATTGACTAGAGTAACATCAGACTGTAATTGTTCAAGAATGACTTGGTTGGTGGCGTTGAAGTCGGACTCGACTAATTGGGTAATTGATTTTATATCAGCCATTTATTTCGTATTTTTTCAATATTATTAATAAGTTATACGTACAACCTCCAATTTCTACATGAAAAGTAGTAATTTAAAGCGAGGATGATAACTAGTTGCGTGTTGGAATAGCCTATTTATGGCACGAATGCTATGGTGTTGGCGCCATTGGGTCAAGGAAAAACTCATTATTGCTGGCATCTATTAATTATCCAGTCATAAATAGGCAAAAATTCGACAAATTTCCTATATTTAGGCTTGCTACAAACGGCCTAATGCCTTAAAATTCGCGCCCTCAAAAGGAATCCCAAGGTTTTGAAAGCTAGATTTAAAGCGGTACTAGCTGCCTAGGGTCCTGACAAAAACTTAAAACTAAGCCAGTAGACTTCTTAGTTTTCTTATGAAAATCAAGAAGCTACAATTATGTAATGGAGAGATTCACTATGTACGCAGTGATTCAAAGTGGTGGTAAACAACACCGAGTTTCTGAAGGCCAAGTTGTTCGCCTTGAGAAAATTGACGCCGAAAAAGGCGCAGCAATCGATTTCGATAAGATTTTATTAGTTGGTGAAGGTGCTGATTTAGCACTTGGTGCACCATACTTAGAAGGTGCTAAAGTCTCTGGTGAGATTGTAGAGCACGGTCGTGGTAAGAAAATCAAGATCGTTAAATTTAAACGTCGTAAGCACCATCGCAAACAGATGGGCCATCGTCAGTGGTTTACTGAAGTTAAGATTACTGGCATCAGCAAGTAATTGAACTTATAGAGATTTTGGAGAGATAAAATGGCACATAAGAAAGCTGGTGGTAGTACCCGTAACGGTCGCGATTCCGAAAGTAAACGCCTTGGTGTTAAGCGCTTTGGCGGTGAGCAAGTTTCAGCAGGTAGCATCCTAGTGCGCCAACGTGGCACTCATTTCCACGCAGGTAATAATGTAGGTGTTGGCCGTGACCACACTTTATTCGCTAAAGCTGATGGCGAAGTTAAATTTGAAGTTAAAGGTTTACGTAACCGTCGCACTGTTAGCATCGTTGCTAGCTAATTGCGATCTTCAGCTAGCTACTTAAGTAGTTAGCTTAAAAGAATAAAAAAGCTCCGAATATCGGGGCTTTTTTTATATTAAGAGTTTTATCCGATTTTCTGCGATAATTGAGTAGCATTGAATTGATAAATGCCTACATTATTAGGAAAGGTCTACCAATGAAATTTGTTGATGAAGTAACCATCAAGGTTAAGGCTGGTAACGGCGGTGGCGGCATCGTCAGTTTTCGCCGCGAAAAATATATTCCTAAGGGTGGTCCTGATGGTGGTGACGGTGGTGATGGCGGTAGCGTCTATCTGCTTGCCGATAGCGAGTTAAATACCTTGGTCGATTACCGTTATGTTCGCTTCTATAGCGCTGAAAATGGTGAAAAGGGCGGTCCCAAAAATATGACGGGAGCCAAAGGTGATGATTTGGTTCTTCCTGTGCCGGTTGGAACCAGAGTCGTTAACAAAGAAACTGGTGAACAAATTGGCGACTTAAATAAGGTTGGAGAAAAACTGTTGGTCGCCAAAGGCGGTTTTCACGGCTTAGGTAATACTCGGTTTAAGAGTAGTGTTAACCGAACCCCCAGGCAAAAATCCAGTGGTACAGAAGGTGATTTACGTGAACTCCAGCTAGAGTTGATGGTCTTGGCTGATGTGGGACTTTTAGGGTTGCCAAATGCTGGTAAGTCGACCTTTATTCGAAGTGTTTCCGCGGCTAAGCCTAAGGTAGCAGATTATCCATTTACGACTCTAGTTCCTAATTTAGGCGTAGTTGCACCTGAGCCGCACCGCAGTTTTGTAATAGCGGATATTCCGGGTGTTATTGAAGGCGCAGCGGAAGGTGCAGGATTAGGTATTCGATTCTTAAAACATTTATCTCGAACGCGGCTTTTGCTTCACTTAGTTGATGTTAAACCCTTTGATGAATCTGACCCTCTTGAGAATGCTAAAGCCATTCATGGTGAGCTGCAGCGATACTCTGACGAGCATCAAAGCAATCTAGCTGAGAAAGACATTTGGTTGGTTTTTAATAAAAGCGATTTAATCGATCCTGAGGCTTTAAAAACGGAAAAAGCCCGGATTCTTGAAGGGCTGGAATGGCAAGGACCACATTACACTATTTCTGGTTTACAAGGTGAAGGGACTAAACAATTAAGCTTCGATATTTTGGAGCATATAGAACAGGCGGATGCTGAAGCGACCGAAAAAGTAGTAGAGCCTTTATCCAGTCTGAATGAACCATTTGAAATACAAAAAGAAGCAGACTATATCGAAGAAGAACTGGATGACGATTTTGATGCTGACGATGAAGATGAAGATGAAGGGAACTGGGAATACGTTAAATAGGAAGAAAGAATAAAATTAAAACAATAAAAAACCCGCTAAAAGCGGGTTTTTTCGTATCTGGTAGGCCAATAATCTATCGATTATGCCATTGCCTTGATTTGCGCATTGAAACGGCTCTTATGACGAGCAGCTTTGTTTGCGTGAATTAGGCCTTTACCTGCAGCAACGTCTAAAACAGACACTGCTTTAGTGTATGCAGCTTCAGCTGCAGATTTGTCGCCAGATGCAATCGCAGCAACAACTTTCTTCATATATGTGCGCATCATAGAACGACGGCTAGCGTTATGCTGGCGACGACCTTCAGCCTGACGTGCACGCTTTTTTGCGGATTTAATATTAGCCAAGGCTTTGCTCCTGAAAATAGGCATTAGATTTAAGGTGCGGCAATATACAGGTTTTTCCTTGTAATATCAAGGCTAAATAGACGGAAATTCGGCCTTATTGGGGGGCGATGGCCTATTTACCAATAATATAGATAAGTACCTCTTTTTTGAGGGGCACGAGAACAGAGCTAAATATTACTATTTAATCGAGTTCGCTGACAACTTGGTGTTTTCTCTGGGTAAATAGAAGCGATAATTAATTAGCTTAAGCAAGTGGGCCGAAAACTTCCAATTCCATAAATCTATAGATTCGGTCGGAGCAATAAAGCAAAAGTAAAACAAAGGCAAAGCAAAGTGAACATACCTCCCTATTAAAAAGTGACATTGGCATAGTCTCTTTTTCTTACGTTGCAAACTTCATTTATCCGGAAAGACAAATTTCAAAGACGCATAAGTTAAACAGAAGAATCTAGTAAATGAGGATTTATAAAAAACTTATGTTAGTGCTTCTTGCTAGAAACCGGATACTTATCTGCACAAAAAAACGATAAATAATCCATTTCAAATTTATAGATAAAAGCTTTTCGGGAAGCTCTTTTGATATCAAATTGTTGCAATTACAATTTTTAATTTTATTAAAAAGTGTTATTGCAAAAAAAACTTTATTAAAACTAAATTTTCCTAACCCTGTTAGAACATCTTGGTTTGAAATAAATAATCTCAGTTGGTAAATAAAACTAAAAAAAGGGCGTCGCGTTTAAAATTATTGCGAAATATTTACGTTTGCTTCGAAAAAAAATTAAGGAATATTATTTTTAATTATTCAATAAAAAGAACCTCTTGTTCAAATAAATAGAATTAAAAGTAACGTATAGAGTTTAAAAATAAATAACGAAAAATCACTCAAAAAAAGAGAAATGGACAAGCAGCCAGAAGTGTATTGATTCAGATTTTTAGATGGCGCTAGTACTAAGTGTTTAGTGCAGGCATCGTGAATGTCTACGCTTTTAGAAGATTAGTAATTGTTAGTTTGTAAAGCCTATAGCTTTCGGTTGTAGTTCCATAAAAAATAAAGATGGAGGGTAAGGGAGTTTTCTTTAAATTTCCATCATAACTAAACAGAAGCCCTCTATAAAAATATAAAATTTTTAGAAGATGTCTAATTACTTATTATTGCTTCAATCAACTTGGGGAAAGTTATGCCTGTTTTCTCTTTGGCAGAGCTATTTGAAAAAGTAGTCGCCGAAAATTGGAATGGTGAAATTAGCTTAAGCGATTCCGAGCAAAAGCTAACCAAACAAGCTGTCGAGTTAAGTCGACAACAGTTCAGTAAAATAAATTTAGGCCATGGCGAACGGCTGGTCGTGAAAACAGACTCTCCTTTGCTAGCCGTTTCCACTATGCTGGTCGCATGGTTTAAAGGAGTTGTAGTTGTTCCGGTGAAAGGAGGAATGTCAGATTCTGATGTTTCAATTATCGCTAAGGACTGCAATGCGAAAGCCATTTTTCAAGATGAGAAAATTACTCTTTTAGAAAGCCACATTGAGCTAACTTCGAAATTTAAGTATAAAAGTGATCCCAGAGTCAGTGGGAGTGATCTTGCATTAATTATTTATACTTCGGGTAGTACTGGCATACCGAAAGGTATTATGTTGACACATTCTAGTGTCGTTTCTTCTTTGCATTCGATTAGCCAATATCTTCGAATCGATTCAAACGAACATATCCTTGGACTTTCACCTTTGTCTTTTGACTATGGCCTTTACCAAGTTCTATTTTCTCTTTATCGAGACTGTCAAGTCACAATTTACGAAGGTCAATTTAATCCACTAAAAGTTGTTAAGTTCATTTGTAAAAACAAGATAACCTTACTGCCAATTGTGCCTGCAATGGCGAGTTCAATAATTAAAGTAGTGAAAATTGCTCGTAACGATATGAACTCTTTAGTAAAGCTCACCAATACCGGAGGTCACTTAAGTGAAGCTGTAATTCGCTCATGGAAAGAAAGTTTTCCTCAGTTATCTATATTTCCTATGTATGGATTAACTGAGTGTAAGCGGGCCCTATATCTTGAACCTGAGTTGCTAGAGAAAAAAATGGGTTCAGTGGGACTTCCGATTCCAGGGATCGAAGCAAAGCTATTCCAAGAAAATAAAATTGGAGCACAAATAATTTATAGAGAAGTTGAATTTGGTGAAGTCGGAGAGCTCTACGTTAGAGGTTCTGGATTAATGCAACAATACTGTAACGTTGAAGCAAAAGGTGGGGCGCGCCTCATTCCTGGAAAGTACCGAGATGATAACTGGTTGGCTACCGGAGATCTCTTTATTCAAGATGAAGAAGGTTTTTTCTTTTTTAAAGGCAGAAGTAAAGAGCTTATTAAACAATCTGGCTTTTGCTTATATCCCAAAGACATAGAAGATGAGGTTGAAAAAAATTCCAATATTAACTTGGTTGCGGTAATTTCGGGTGCCGATAAAAATGGTGATGAGATCGCGGTATTGGCCATTCAACTACATCAAGATAATCCGGATGTCAGAGATGATGTATTGAGTTGGATTAAACATAAGATAGATAGAGATTACTTGCCGAGGGAAGTTTATTTTTTTGAAGAGTTTGAGTTAACGGTTAATAGCAAAATTGATAAAAAACACTTAGCTCGGCGGTTAGAGGAAGTACGGTATGCATGATCGTTTGAACAATATTAATGGCGCGTTAGCCGAGATGGTAAAGTCGTCGCCTTCGAACTTTAAAACGCCGTGTTATGTATATTCGGTTTCCGAAGTGAAACGCAACTATCAAGAACTTAAAAGCGTACTGGGAACAGAGTTGATTTACTCTCTAAAGTCGAACAGCAATATTGATTTGATCGTTAGATGTGGTGACGTTTTTGATGATGGGATAGAAATTGCCTCAATTAATGAACTTAACCTTATCGCTAGTGGTGAAAGTACAAAGTACATTAACAACCCTTCTGCGGACAAAAATTTTATTAGAGCCGCAGTGTCTTCTAAGGCAACTGTAGTTATAGACCATGTCGAGCAACTCGAAATTCTAGCTGAGCTTTCTCAAAGAAGAAAAGTCAATCCTCTAGTTTTGAGAGTGAATCCTTTTGTATTAAAGCGATTTAACGTCGAGCATCCTTCTGTACGCAACGATCATTTTGGAATGGACTGGCAGCATTTAGTTGGCTGTATTAAAAGAGCTAATGAACTCGAGTTGAAGATAGCTGGTTTTCATCTATTTAAAGGCTCATACAGTTTCAATAAGACTGCCGTAGCTACCGCAAAATCAGCACTTTCGATGCTATATGCGGTACAAGAATTTATGCAAGATGAAGTTGAATTCCTGAATTTGGGAGGCGGATTTTCGGAAGATTGGCGAGCTGACTCTTTTGATTTTGCCCATTACCGGGAGTTGTTGTCGGAGTTTCCATCTTCTTTGCGACTTGCCCACGAAGCGGGGCGGGGAATCATGGCAAGTGCAGGTTTTTTTCTAACCAGGATCAGGTATGTCAAATCAATACTAGATGAAAAGGATAACCTCACAGAATACGCAATTTGCGATGGTGGCATTGCTCAAAATTTCTTGTTAGCTCAAACAGAGAATGCCTTTCGAAGGCTAAAGTATCCCCAAATCATATCGTTGAACGAAAAATACATTGAGTTGGAGGAGGACTGTTATCTAGTTGGAAGTTCATGTAGCAAAGATGACCTTATAGGACAGTTGAAAAAGGGCTCTAACAAACCGCAAGTTGGAGAGTACGCTTTGTTTAATTATTGTGGAGCCTACAATTCTAGCTATACGGTTTCGTCATTTCTAAAACTTCCGCAAGCTAATGCTTATATTATTGAGTAAGGTTGAGTTGATATGAAGACTGGAGCATCGATTACAGTAGAAAATCAGAAAGAACTAAATGAGTATCTAAGTTACTCAGGCATTTTCGGCAGTTTCATTTCCGAGTATCTTAGTGATTTAGTAGAAATGCCAGATTCATTTAGAGCGTTGATTAAATCCGCCGTTCTTCCCCTGGTTGATTCAACCATGATAATTGAAGACAACTTAACTGCTCCCCAGGAGTTACAAACTCCTCAAGTAAAGCAACCTTTAGAATCATTTGAACAAATCTACTTTATTGACGAGTTAATCGACAGTATTAAGAATGAGGGCCTAGCAGGCAAGTTTCATGAGCTTATTGGGCTTTTTGGCTCGATTAATATGAGTCTGAGCGCAACTGAACAGCAAAAAGAACTTGTTGAACAATGGGTGGAACAGGGACATTTGGGTCACTTTTTAATGACCGATGTAGGAGGGCCAACGCTTTCTAATTGGCAAAGCATTTTAACTCGCCATTCGGATGAACATAAACGAGACGTAGAGCTAAGTTTAAAGGTAAACAAAATCCATGGCATCGAAGCTCATAAACTCGGTTTCGCTATGGTTGTTGCTCGAGAAAAAGGCAAACCATTTCCAGTAACTCTGCTACTACCTCCTGAGATCACCAAAGCATTTCAGACACAAACTATTGGTAAGCCATTCCTCGACGGTAGCCTACAGTTAGGAAATGTAAAAGGCGAAGTCACAGTCAATCCAGATGTAATTTTAACTAAAGGTGGGTTAGCAGGGGTTAACCGGTTTCTGACTTTAGTAAGACCTAGATTTGTAAAGTCATTAATGCACTTTATTATTTGGTTAAATGATAATCGAAGAGTCGACCTGTCAGAAACACAAAAAAAACATATCGATTATCTGATTGACGTGTGTAACTGCATACTTCAAGAAACGGAGTTTTCTATTCATTCGGTCGATAGAGTGCTAGCACTTAAATTTTCCTCAAATGAACTACTACTCGACTTGGTTAGACGAGGAAGTGTGAAGAGCATCGAAAGCCAGCGAGATTTACTAGCATTCACCAAAATGGAAGGTTCGTCGTATCGCTGCTTCTTTGAAATTTATTCAAAGAAGAAAAGGGGGAGAATATGAACTACGCGTTGGAATCCGTTGCCTTTACCTCTCTGCCTGTAGAACTTAGTGAACCCAGGTTATCTTCTCGAGAGTGCTTCTCAGCGCTTGCGCAAATTATTGCCATACAAACTGAGAAAGTAGTTTCTTCGTTAAGTATCGAAGAACGGCAAAGTATCAATCGCCATTTCTTGTGCTCAACTATGATTGAACTCCCTTTTACCTCTGGAGAATTAGATTGGTCGGAGATCGTCGAATTATTTAAAAAACAGCCGAAAAGTTCTGAAATACCATTACCTTGCTCGTTTGTAAATGCTTACGAGTGTGCTTCTTGGGGATACTCGGCCCGATACTACAAGCGAGTTGAACCGCAAGCAAAATACCTATTGTTTAGTATTTTGGATGCAAACTTACTAAACCTTTCTTTTTGGAAAGAAAATGAAAACTGGGGCGCGTCAGGTTTTGGCTTAACGACAGTACTGATTAAAACAGAACAATCTGACGATCATCAAGTTAATGATAACTCTCTAATTGCTAGTTGCGCTACGACCTATAACTCAACGCCGGAGTTTGCAACCATCATTAGGCGTCTTGTGTTAAATGAATCTGAAGTTAAGCTTTCATTGCCATTTTTTCCTGAAGAAATAAGAGTTGTTTTCGATAAGATGTTGCAAGCTAGTCCCCGTATACCTGATCTGCATCATAAGTGGGGACATTGTTTTGGTAGTGATCCGTGGTTGTCAATCATTGAGTACGGTTTAGAACATTCAATAACTAAGTTGGAAAGAATGTTGGTTTGTTCCATCGCATTAAACGGTTACTACTGTTTAATGGAAGTGAATATAACGCCGAATTCAAAGTTTTATTTAGATAAAGTTTCAGTACTGAATGATTTTCTCAATCAAAAAGCAAGCATCTTCACGCGAGGCTCCAACAATAAATACAGTAACGCTCATTATAAAACGGATGCTTGCTATGAGTCGTAACGTTGCGTTTGCCAAAACAACTATCGCTGTGTTGGAGCGAAACCCGTATCCTGGTATTCCGGCGCTCTCAAATGCTCAAGTGTTACCATTAAATTCTGCAGGTGATTTTGAATCAATTGCTTCTCTGCCAAATAGTAATTGCCCTGTGTACTTATCTTTCCATGAACATCACCAACTTTTGGCAGACGTTGTTGAGTTTTTCTTAAAAGCTCAAAAGAGCTCTATCGTGTTACTCCGGATTTCAATGCCATCGGGTATGAGGTTGCCGAAAGGCTTGTTAGATGAAAGAGTGCTGATGCTTCAAGACATTAGTTCTGAAGAAGAGAAGCTCAGATTAGCAGGCGAATCATTTGTGGTTATCGATAGTCAATTGGTCCGATTTAGATTGGAGCAAGGAAATAATCAACTGACAATTCGAGTGTATTTTAGTCAGAGTAAAGAAGAAGAGTTAGAATTCGAAACTCTTTTAGTAAACCGGGGGTTTAACTTAGATAGAAACCGGACAGATTTTGACTGGTATTCAAGTTCGGAAGCTATTAGCTCGATAACAAGTGGTGGTGAAGGGTAATGTTTATTGGGCATATTTGGGCAGAATATAGTGTTGATACCGAAGAATCTCTACGTAGTTTAGAGGAGGAGTTTTTGCTAGCTTCCGAAGAGGAAGGGCATCAAAACCAGAACATATATATCGTTTCTGCTGCTGAAGTAAAAGTGTTGCTTGACCAGAAAATATCAGATTTCATAACTCGCTTGCGACACAAATATAAGATAAAGACGAAGGTAGTTAGTGCTGCCTGCACTAGTGTTCACGCGGCGCTATTGGACTTTGGTCAGAGTGAGCTTGAGTCAGCATTTATTTTCATTTTAGAACTAAACCGGGAAATGCAACAGGGATGCTTAAATTCGTTGGGGATCGGCAATGAAAGAGAGCAAGATGGTTTACAAGTTACTCCTGGTATTGGTTTAGTTCATGTATCTAAAGAGCGCAAGTCCAATGAACTATATATTGCTAGTTGTGAAATTCTTTCACAAGAAATTGGTATCAGCGGTACGACTAAACTCATATCAAACCTTACAAGTCGTCTAGATAAAATTCCACAAAATACTAAGTGCATTTCATTCAATATTTGTTCAGATTGGTGTAAAAGCCTCTTACAAGGCTTGGAAGTCAGTAAGTGTAAACATCCAGTAAAAGGTTGGCTGCCTAGCCTGGAAGAAAATGAAACTCATTTTTTAAGTCTTAAACCCATTCTGGAAATAAAAAAATATCGTTCGCTTATAAAAACTGCTCCTATTTTCATCATGACACTTGGCGGTGGAGGACGTGTTGGTTGCCTGCTTATTTATAATAATTGGGAAAGGAGTGCAGAGACGAGGTCCTATAAAATATCGAATTTAGCTACGTCTAAAACGAGCTTCGATCTGCATTCCGATTGTGAAAAATATCGTATGGCGTTGGCCGCCAAATCAAAATCCGATTATCACCAAAGGGTAAGCAAAGCCTTAAAGTATCCTCAAAAACAGTATAGAGGTTTGGCAAATCACTATTTTGAATGGAATACAAGTGGATGCGCATTAGAGTAAGCGAAACTAGAACTAGTTTGGAAATAAGAATAAAAGAGAAACAAAATGAATAACCAGATTTATAAAACTGACTTACAAGATTTCCTTTTTCTATTGTGGAACCAATTTTCCTTGGATGATGATTTGTTTAAGGGGGGAAAGTTCGGTCTGTGTAGCAGGCAAGCGATAGAGGAAATTCTTCAAAGGGCAAAAACTTTTGCTTGTGAAAAGCTTGGTACTGCTTACCAGGCGTCAGACATAGAAGGATGTAAGCTAGAAGAGGGAAACGTTGTTTTGCCTTCCTCGTATAAAGAACTCTGGAATGATTTCCAAAAAGAATGGGGAAATCTCAGTGTTCCCGAAGAGTTTGGCGGTTTTGACATTCCTCCTGTTGTTATGCAGATGGTGCTTGAAATGTTTATGGGTGCGAACCCATCGTTTATGACCTATGGCGGATTTTGTCGACCTTCGGCAACACTAGTGGATAAATATGGATCAGATATCCAAAAACGATTATTTAAGAATAAACTCGAAGAATCTCAATGGACTTCTTGTTTATGCTTAACTGAGCCGCAAGCTGGCAGCGATGTTTCATTAGTTAAGTCAAAGGCCGTTAAGCAAGATAATGGAACCTATTTGCTTTCCGGCGAAAAGTACTTAATTTCGGCTGGAATGCACGAGCTTACAGATAACACTATATATTTCGTTTTAGCGCGTGGAGAAAGTAGCACGATCGGAACTTATGGACTGTCCTGTTTTATCGTACCCAAATTTTGGGTTGAGGAAAATGGAGATGTTGGTGATTTTAACCATGTGGAATGCGTCGACTTGGCAGATAAAATGGGATTTAAAGGCTGCGCAAATACTCATTTAACTTTTGGTAAAAATGGAAAGTGTAGGGCTTACCTATTAGGTGATAGAGAAAATGTGGGCTTGATTCAATTTCTAACTTTGATGAACCAAGCGAGAATAAGTACCGGTGTTTATGCTCTTGGAATGGCATCTTCCGCTTACCATAATGCCTTAAAGTTTGCATTAAATCGTCCGCAGGGTAAAAAGTTCGAACAAAGTTTTAATCCCCGCGCAAAAACCGTCAACATTGTTGAACATTTGGACGTTCAACGAATGCTGTTGGAAATGAAATCTAAAGTAGAAGGGTGTCGCGCTCTAATTGCCAAACTTAGCATTTGCGAATCGTATGTTTCCAAATATCAAGATCAAGCTGATAAGCAAGTAATACTAGAAGAAAGCCAAGGGCTCGTTGATCTTCTAACGCCTGTTGTAAAGGCCTATGTTTCAGACCAAGCTTGGAGGATTTGTGAGCTAGCTATTCAAACATGCGGAGGGAGAGGATACTTAAAACAACTTGGCCTGGAGCAATACGCCAGGGACGTAAAAGTACTTTCTATCTGGGAAGGGACTAATTACGTTCAGTCACAAGATCTAATTCGAGACAAATTAGGTTTAGGCAACGAAAGCAAGCTCTATCGAATTTTCCGCTCACAAATTAATGGTTTCTTAGATAAGTCTACCGATTATCCAGATTTAGAGTCAGAGTTTAAGTCTTTGAAGTCTGCATTAGAGTCGCTAGATGAAATGCTTAAGCTAGTTAGGCAATGGATAAAAAACAAAAGCATGGAGAAGATACCTGCGTACAGTACTCGAATTCTGCAGGCGTTCGGCGAAGTCACTTTATCCTGGTTGCTAATTGCCGGAGCTTGTGCTGCAAGAGACGAATTATCAAGAATGCCTGATGAGAAACTCAAGAGTTATTGCGAAGGAAAAATAGCTTCAGCAAAGTTTTTCGTATTCAACATTTTGCCAAATGTTCATTCTACTTTATCTATTATGAAGGCGGATGAGTCCTTTATAAAACTGCCGCATCAAGTGTGGGCATATGCCACGGAGGACGTCGAATGAGCAAGTCTCAAGTCAACAGTATGGTTGAACAGTCTGTTCATCAAAAGGCCACTGACTATGATGTCATTATCGCTGGTGGTGGCTGGGCCGGCCTTACGTTAGCCAGGCAGCTTAAGCGAGAAAGTAAGGACGTACGAATTCTGATTCTTGAAGCTGCGACAGAGTTTATGCCAAAAGTTGGTGAGGCCACGGTGGAAATTACGGGCCACTACTTTTTGAAAAAATTGGGCTTGGCTAACTATATGTATAGAAGACAACTTCCCAAGAATGGACTGCGATTTTTCTATGATACTCCAACTCATGATTTAGAAATAGAACAGATGAGTGAGCACGGCACGACAAGTATACCGCCTCACCCAGCTTTCCAATTAGATAGAGCAAGATTGGAAAAAGATCTTGCGAAAATGAATCTAGATGATGGTATCGACATATTATTTGGCGCAAAAGTGACCGAGGTTGAAACGAGTGAGTTCGATACTCCGCACAATATTGGTTATCTATTTCTAGAAGATCTAACCCACAGAAGTTGTCGCTGGTTTGTTGATGCCACAGGAAGAAAAAGTTTGCTGGCGCGTAAGTTTGGACTGCATTCAAAGGATAGAGTTCCTTTGAATGGTTCTACCTGGGGCCGGTTTAAGAATGTTGCCGATTTCGACTCATCGGGTAGCGCCGAATGGAGAAATCGAGCCTACGGACGGTTCTTGTCAACCAATCATTTTTCGGGAAAAGGGTACTGGATTTGGTTTATTCCACTGTCGGGCGGCCATACAAGCGTAGGTGTGGTTTACGAACGTGAACACTTAGATAAGCCGCCTCGAAAAGAAAAGGAATTCTTAGAATTTTTAAACTCACATAAAGCGATTTCTGAGCTTCTAAAAGATGCGGAATTAGTCGACATTCACGCCTGGGGAAAGCTTGCCTATCGTGCGGACAAATTTATCTCGGATAATCGTTGGGCTACGACCGGGTTTGCAGCAATGTTCCTGGATCCGCTTTTTAGTGGAGGCGGCGATATGATTGCTATCATGAATGACTTGATTTGCCAGCAAATATTAAAAGACTTGAAAACAGAAGACAGGACTGAAGCGCAAAATGTATTGTCAACACAAGCGGCGACTTCAAACATGGTAGCTAAGGAGTTTTACCAAAGCCTATATAGCCATATTGCAAATATATACCCAGTACTTGATTGCGGGCAACTGTGCTCGCCATTGCTTGGTTATAGTACTGCTGCTTACTTTGTTGAAGCTGCTTGGGATTATATGGCAGGCAACTTTTCTGATTTAGAGTATTGGAAACGAAAGGATTACTTAAGAAGAGGCTATTTGGCTCTTGAGTTAATGTTGCAACGTCAAACACTGTCAACAATTAATGAGCTGGGCGAAAGGGGCGAATATCACGTTAAAAATAATACCGGATTTTTCGATTCTGGCGCTGAATATTATAAGTACTTCGTATATTTGATGGGGCAGCAAGGGAGAGATGGTTGGCGCATTGAGTTGAGAACTAAATTGTGGACTGAGACATTTCTAAAAATAACAGGCATTAAGCTTGGTTTGGAAAACTTCGCGAGCCGTCGAGTCGTACAGGAAGTACTGAATTTTGCGGAGATTCTTAATCAACCGACGTTAGGAAAATGTGAGCTTTCTGAACTTCTTGAAAAGTTGAGCCAAAAACTCTCTGAAGAATTGAGTCAACTTGTTGAAAAGCCTGTCGTCGCAACTGTTACCGAAAAATCTTTTCAAAATGGTGAAGTAGAGTTTGATAATGAATTGATTGATAACAGCGAATTAGCATCCATTAAAGCCAAGGCCTCAAGGATCTGGAATCAAACACAAGAGTACATAGCAATGCCGTCGATGGTCCCAGTATTTTTGGCATTTGCGCGTAACCAGCCCGAAGACATTATGGATTGCGTGATTGATCAGAGAGTAGCGCAACAATGAAGCTCTGTTCATTTAAGGCGCGAGATGGAAAATCTCTTGCGTATCGCTGGTTCGAAGGAAGTCAAAATATAGTGGTTGTCTGTTTACATGGAAGCAATATGGACAGTCGCCAGTACATTAATTTTGCAAAAGTTTTGCAGGGCAAAGGGGTAAATGTTTGTTTGCCCGATTGGCGAGGGCATGGGGGCTCTGAAGGAAGGTTTGGAGACACTGATTATATTGGTCAGCTAGAAGATGATCTTGCCGATTTAGTTAGTAAGTTAACTAAAAAACAAGGATACGAGTTAGTTGTAGGAGGCCATTCTGCAGGCTCGTTAATCGCTTTACGCTACATCAATAAGTATAGCTGTGGACAACTTTCCGGCTATTTTACTATTGCTCCGCCATTGACCCAAAGTCATGAAACACGAAAATACGATCTAGATGGGAATAACTGGCAGTTTCTTCTTCGATATTTTCGCAACAAGCCCTACTACCGTGACATGCCTCTTCAAAGTCAAAAGTTTTTACCAAGGCTATCTATTTTTAAATATATCGTGGCCGGGTGGCTCCCATGGCTTCGCCACAAAACGGTGATGACATTTCCGACAATTGGCAATTCAGATATAAATAAAAGGGGAGGCTACAGTTTTAATCTACTTTCAAGTTATGGAATTGCTAACTATCCTGATGCATTCTCAGAGATAACTGTCCCATGCAGCTTCGTGATCGGAGAACATGACGATGTCATATCTCCGGATATACTAGAATGTATTTTCAATTGGTATCTATCTCCTTATATTTCGAAGAAGTTCAAATTAGTTCCAAAAGCAAATCATATTAGTGTTATAACTTCCGCATCATTAGCGATCGCTGAGTGGGCTGAATCTATTTTAATCGAAGGGAAGGAGGCCACGGCGTGATGAATGACAGCTGCAACTTGCTTATTCCCGAATCGAACTCAAAAAAAATTGAAAGGCGAGAGCAAAAAATAAGTCTCAACTGTTCTATTGGCCCTCATTTACTCGAAGTAAGTTACACGACGGTCGAGTTGAATTGTCACATCTACTTTTTAGGAAGTCTATTTAATCATAATGAGCTTCGCCGTAGTTTAGAGTTTGATGGCGAGGAAACGACCGATGCTCAACTTGTTGCTAGTGCCTATTGCAAATGGGGGCGGGAAATTAAAAATCATTTAGTTGGAGATTTCTCATTAGTGGTAGTTGATTATGAAAAGGCAACATGTTTGGTTTTGCGTCATCAACTGTCGAGTTACCCTATATTTTGGGCCAATAGAGATAACAAGTTACTGATTGGTCAACGACTGGATAGCTTTCAAAATAAAGGGTTTTGTCAGTTAGATGATAATGCGCTCACCGAATTATTACACTGGGGAGTAATAACAGGAGGCTTGTCTCTTTTCAAAGGCGTTTCTCAACTCGAAGTCGGAGAGTTCCAAATATGGCAGCTTGCGGAGATGCCCAAGCTAATTGATACCTCGGTAAGCTCCATCTTCTTGCGGTACTCTTCCGCGGACTCCAATCTCTACCGATTGGCGGATGTTAATTATCAACCCTCGAACAATATTAAGTCAGGCGAAGTGTTTAAGTTGCTTCCAGATGCAACTTTGCGCCAAGATTTTCCAGTGACTTGTCAGAATCAAATTGAATCCTACTGCTTTCTTAAAAGTTGTAGCGACAACAAAGTTATTTGTGACCTCGGGCTTAGCTTATGGGGGCGGACTCACACTTACCGTTTTAGTGATGCTCATTCAGAGTTAGATATAAAAAGCTTGTATTTAACTAAGTGGGCTAGAAATAAACGCCCTCGAACATACCTTAGAGAACGAAGGTCACAACTAGAGAAACTACAGAGTACAAGAGCTGAAGATAGCGAGTGTTGGCAAAACTGGATAAAACTCAGGTATTGGCTGCCGCTTATGCAAAGTCTTGTAAGGAATCAGGCAGAAAGCTTTGATAAAGAAATATGTTTTCTAGTTAACCAGCCCTTTTATAGAAAGTTCGGCGAGTTGGAGCCTGAAATGACCTTTTTAAATAAGACCTGTATTTGGAAGCTCGAGGACGAGCCTATATATAATTTGTTCGAAAGTATGCAGAGGCTTTTTTCCTTTGGAACAAAAAATGTGAGCAAAAAGATATTTCATTTTGCTCCGCCGGTTACTGGAAGCTTAGTAAAACGTTTTCATGATATGCCTGAGTTTCAAGAATTCTGTATGACTTGTTTGACTTTGGATTATCTTTCTCGATTTAACAACTGGACAATTAAGTAATTACTAAAAAAACAACAGTGAGGAGTTACCATGGAATTAGTAGAAAGCAAAACTATCAGCGAATTAACAACGCAAGTTGCGCAAATGTTAAACAAGGATGAGGTTGATCCGGATACGCCCATTGCTGAACTGGGAGTTGATTCACTAAATATTGTTGAGGTTATATTAATTTGCGAGCAATTGTATCCAGGCGTTATGAATCCTGAGAATTTGGTTTTCGATGAACATACCACCTTGAGAGAGATGGATACTCAGCTGCTCGAAAACTCGGTAGAAATTTAGTTTAAGTTAGGTTCAGTCTTCATAAGAAGAACTTAATTAAGGAAACAACAATGTTAAAGAAGATCATTATTTTCGCTGTCACTAGTTTAATAATAGGTAACACAGTTGCTTGGTTCTCTGGTGCAGCTCCAATCGAGTTTGCTAAAATTCCTTATTCTGAACAAGAATCAGAGCAACTAAAGTCTTTATCCGATGAGTTAAAGAAGTTTCCCAACGACACTTCATTATTGGTTGAAATGGGCTCAATATATTCAATGCACAATCGGCTTGACCAAGCGGAACAAACCCTAGTTCAAGCGTTATCAATAGAGCCAGATAATTCTGCGGCATCAGCTTGGCTTAATGCAAATAAAATCAAACAGGTGGGTGCGATGCTCGACTTGTCTATGGGGATGTACAAGTTGTACTTGCTGAACAAGTCTGTTGAAGAACTTAGTAACACGGTTACCAAAGCACCGGATGATTTAGCCGTAAGGATGACGAGGATGATTACTTTCTCATTTTTGGGAGAAGTTAATCCTAGATTTGAAGAGGTGTTTGATGATGAAGCATGGATATTAGAGACATTTAAAAATCAAGGTGAGCACTTACCAAAACCGGTATTTCAAAGTGCTTATGTCGCCTTAGCAAATGCGTATCTCGTGAAGTATCAACAAGGCGAGAACGCAGCACTTAACAAATCGGTAAAGTATTTGAGTTTGGCACAAGGATTAGGACAGTGCCCCGAAACGCTGGCAAAAGAATGCCACAGAATCACCGAATTGCAAAGTCATGCTAGAGATAAAGTCTAATGGTTATTTCAGTAGAGAAGGTCAGTAAATCTTTTCGACTTGGCAAAACTAAGGTTGAAGCTTTGAGTGATGTTAGTTTTTCGATATCCAGGGGAGAGTTTTGCGTAATTAGAGGAGTTAGCGGTAGCGGTAAGAGCACACTTCTCAATCTTATGGGAGCAATGGATACGCCAACAAAAGGCAAAGTTGTACTCAAAGGTATTAACTTAGGCGAGCAATCGGAAAAGAAACGGGCCTTGCTGCGCCGTGATCATATCGGCTTTGTTTTCCAAGCCTTTAATTTGATCCCTGTACTAACTTCGCTTGAAAACGTGATGTATCCCCTAACTTTGAGAAAAGAAAAACATACCAGAGAAAAGGCCAAGCTTGCTCTAAGCCAAGTTGGATTAGAAAAGTTCGTTGAGCATAAGCCGGTCGAACTTTCAGGGGGGCAGATGCAGCGAGTAGCAATAGCGAGAGCATTAGTTTCCCAGCCGGATATTATTTTAGCAGACGAGCCCACTGCAAACTTAGACTCTCAAACAGCACAGGATATTCTTGACCTTATGTTAAGTCTCAATCGTGAGGTGGGTACGACATTTGTTATCGCAACTCACCATCAGTATTTGTTTGATTTAGCTAATCGAGTCATTGAGATGAGAGATGGTGAGCTGATCGCAAATGATGAAAAAATAGAACCGATTAGGATGACCGCATGTTAAAAGTTATCAGATTCTTCACGCTCCTTTTTATGTCCACTTTATGCATCGCTTCTACTAGCTATGTTGCACCTACTTCTATTCCTACTACACAAAGCGAAAGGCTGCAGTATGTAGAACAGTTTTCGAAAAAGGAAAAGGACAAACCATACCTTCTCACAAAGATCGCATTGCTAGCTGAAGACGACTCTACAAGCCTGGATGATGTCTTGGAAGTTGTTAATTTGGCTGAGAGACTTTCCAAAGAGAATCCTGATGATATGGAGCTACTATCGGCGTTTGGGAGTGTTACTTCTTACTTATCAATATTTTATAAAGATAATTTAGGCAAGATGAATTTTTATTCTCGTAAAGGAACGAGAATGATGGATAGGGCGGTAAAAAAGGCTCCCAATAATCTAGGGGCCAGGCTACAAAGAGGAATTGCTTCTGCGGCAATGCCCAAGTTTTTAAATCGCGCTCACCTTGCGGTCAATGATTTATCTCTGGTTAATGAGAATATAGGCAAAACTAATGGCATTAGTTTTAACTCGATGGTCGAATTTTATTTGGCGATGGCTCTATCAAAATCATCTGAGGTAAAACAAGCAAAAGGAATTCTCAATGCCATAGTGCAAAGAAAAGAAGCTGTCTGGAGCGCAAGAGCCCAGGCGATGCTTAAGGACTTCTAATATGTTGAAGTATAAGGTCGCTATTCTAAATGTTTTAAGAAACTATCGCAGAAGTTTGATTACTCTTGCTGCGATTGTTCTTGGCTGTACAAGTTTGATTTTATTTGGTGGCTTTGTCGCTTCTATGTATGAAGGAATGAGGGAAAACCTGATTCGCTCACAGCTTGGGCATATTCAAATCTATGCAAAAGGGTTTCATCTGAATGCTAATAAAGAGCCAGAAAAATACCTTGTTTCTAAGCAAGATATTTCAAAAATATCGGAAATTCTCTCTCAAGTTGAGGATGTTCAATTAGTCGCACCTAGATTGAATTTTTCAGGCTTACTAAGTGACAATCAACATTCAATTGCTGTTACTGGATTAGGAGTAGATGCAGATAGTGAAGAGCTACTAAGTTCTGCGGTTTCACTCGTAAAAGGTGAAGCTTTATTTCCGGATGATGTAAGTGGGGCTTTGTTAGGCGAAGGGCTATTTAATTCGTTAAATTCAGGAGTCGGCGATTATCTAACTTTGTTGAGCTCAACAACCGATGGAGCTATTAACGCTGTCGACATTAAGATTACAGGAGTTATTCGTACCGGAATCAAAGAAGTTGACAGTCGGTTGGTGAAAATGAATATCGGTTTAGCGAGGGATTTACTTTATACAGATTCAGCAACGAGATTGATTATATTGTTAAACGATACTCAAAGGACATCAAATGTTCTAGACCAACTTGCACAAGATTTTGATAAAGCAGGATTGAAATTGGAAATGAAAACTTGGTCAGACTTAGCCGACTACTATCACCAGGTAGTTGCGCTTTTTGATGGTGTCTTTGGATTTATCAAAATTATCGTTTTGTTTATTGTTGCTCTGAGCATTTCTAATACTATGATGATGGCAGTAATGGAGCGAACTAAAGAGATCGGTACTATCAGAGCTATGGGCGGTACGCCCTTTGAAGTGATTTCGCTTTTTGTATTGGAATCAATTTACCTAGGAATTATTGGCAGCATTTTAGGTCTTATTGTTGGGAGCCTTCTGGCCAACGGGATTTCTTTAGCCGAATGGAACATGCCTAGGCCACCAGGAAGTACCCAGGATTATCCTATTAGAGTTTTTGTCGAATCGACTGTTCTGTTACAAACATTTCTACTTGGAATTTCGATAGCTGTTCTTTCGAGTATATATCCGGCTGTAAAAGCATCTAGGTTGCCTGTATCTAATGCGCTGAGGTATGTATAGAAATGGAATTTACGATTAGTTTTATAGCCAAAGCTATATCAATAGTTTTATTTTGTATTTTTGTTTTCAATGACAGGAACATCTTTGCTGCTGATATTCTTTCGGAGGATCAGGAGAATACAGCTATTGAGGAACAATACGACAGAGATTTGTCTTCTCAAGAGTTACTTGAAAAAATCGACTCAGTTAGAGGTTACGGTGACCTTAGCTTTAGCTTTGATATCGTAAATGTCAGTTACAAGAAAAATTCTGAACCGCTCAAAAATCAGCTATCAGTAAAAGTGCTTAATAACCAATCGATTGTTAAATTCGAGTCACCTGCCAGATCACGTGGCAGAGCAATGTACAAAGATGGCGACAATATGTGGCTTTACATTCCGGGAACGAGGAAAACAATTCGAGTTTCTCCTCTTCAGCGATTAATAGGTGAAGCCAGCAATGGTGATGTCGTTGGCGTCAGCTTTTCTAAAGATTATTTTGTATTTGCACGTGGTAAAGAAAAGCTGCATGAAAAGCTTGTAACAGTGCTAAGTTTGGAAGCGAAAAGCAAGAGCTCTGCATATCAGAAAGTCAAGTTTTGGCTTGATAAAAATGACTCGTATAAACCAATCCAAAGTGAATTCTATTCGCGCTCTGGCAAGTTGCTTAAAACCGCTCATTACAAAGAATACAAACGATTTGGTGAGCAAATAATGTTGCATAAGTTGCTATTGGTGGACCCTATAAAAGAGGGGTACTACACCTGGATGCTATTTGACAATTATAAAATCGAAAAAATCCCCCTTTCTTTTTTTAGCAAGGAAGCCTTAAAGAGAATTTAGATGAACCGCTTCGTTTTCGCTACCTTAATTCTGTCAATTGGCTTATCAACCAATTCTCATGCACAAGAAATCGAAGATCCGTTTTCTGACGGGGAGTTTGTCATTGGTTCAAGCGAACGCTCAAAAATAGAAAATAATGTCTTTATATCTTGGAGCTTTTTAGGGTTGTATGAACAAGACACCAAAAATAATTCTTCGGTCCTTAATTCTAGTCATGGTTCGTTTCTTGAAAAGAACAGCAGGCTACAGTTTGAAGTTGAGAGCAAGTTAAATGTTTCGAAACAAATCAAAATAAATGGACGCGGGTTTATCCAACAAGAGTCTCAGATGTATTTAGATACCAACGAAGATATAACAAAAACGGAAAATGAGTTGCTAGAAGGTTATCTGCAATGGAGCAATCGCGCTAGTGATTTGAGTATACTTTTAGGAAGAGCTAAGCCTGTTTGGAGTAACGGATTTAACTGGAGTCCGGCAAATTTACTTTATCCATATTATGAAAGACCTCATTTTGATGAAGACAAGCTCCAACAGCAAAAGGGCTGGGACTTGGTTCAAATAGAAAAGTATTTTGAAAATTGGTCATTTTCCGCGCTAGTCGCGGACTTAAATTCAGCGCGGTTTCCAGCTGGCCAATTCCAATCTGCTTTACGCTTGGCGTTTCATAGTGGATGGGATGCATCCTTCATTCTTTACAATGTTGATGGTGAGGAAATAGATTCCGCACTTACTTTCAGCTCACTAATAAATGACGCAACAACGATTAGACTAGAATGGGCACGCCAGCATCGTAGAGAGCTAACCGCAACTCAGAACGATGTTGCCAGTGACAGTTACTGGGATAAGTCGGTTATAGGAGTTACAACACGATTTGCGCAGAACTGGGATCTTGCTTTGGAGTATTTACATAACCAGCACGGATTATCTAATGCTGAGTGGAATGAATTTTATGAAAACATAGAGCTAGCCAATTTCAATATCGAAAATGGAAATCAGATTGCTGAGTCAGTTCTGACGCTCACTAGCTCTAGTCAAATGTTTGAACTAGGACAATTAAGAAGAAATTATCTTTATTTGTCGTTTGCAGACAATCAAGACACTGGCTTCTGGCAATACAAGCAAAGTGTTCAAGTAAACTTGGACGATAAAAGTCGTTTACATCGGCTGCAATTTATCAATAATTGGACGCCTAATTTTAATACCAAGTTGCAATTTGAAGTATTTGAAGGGTGTAATAGCTGTGAGTTTGGATTATTACCCAGCCAAAAAAGTATTCGACTAAGTTTTTATTACCGTAATTAATATGATGTATTTGGGACAAAACAAAATCAGGATAGGCTTCTATTTTATAAGCCTATCCATTCTATTCTTAACTTGTGTAGCCTTCGATACTCAAGGTATTAGCGGACTTCCAACGCGAGTATGGGAATCAGGACATTTCTTTTTTATTGGATTGCTTGCGGCGACAATCGCAAACGCTACTGGCGCAGGAGGTGGAGTTGTATTTCTGCCTGCTTTTATGTCACTTGGTTTAAGTCCAACAGAGTCAGTAGCAACCAGCTTTGCTATTCAGTGTTTTGGGATGACTTCAGGTGCCTTGGCTTGGATGACCTTGGCAAGAAGCGAGATGCCCGTTTTTCGAGGTCAATGGCAGCATTTTAACTCTATATTCGTAGTGTGCAGTTTAAGTTCTATCCTCGGACTGTTAGGAGCACAGTGGTTAAACTTTATGCCGTTTCATTCCATTCATTTGGTTTTTGCGGTTTTTTCTATATTGGTTGCGCTTCTGATTTTATACCGCACGTTTATATTTAAAAATAAGAATCAAGGGCGAACAAAGACACTCAATATGATTGAATTGTTCGGGCTTGTTCTCGTGTGCTTGGGTGGAGGAGTAATCACTGCGTGGATATCAGTAGGAGTTGGGGAATTAATTGCGGTTGTCCTGCTGCTGTTCGGATTTAGAGTGCAATTTGCCATCGCCGTTGCCGTATGTGTTACTTCGTTAACTGTGATAAGCGCAGTCTTTTACCATTTAAATGTCTCTGAAGCGATCAATAGTGACGTGCTTTTGTTTGCTGCTCCAGCGGCTTTAATTGGCGGTGCTCTTGCCAAGCCATTAGCGACTATTTTAGGAAATATTAGACTGAAGTTACTAATGGCCGCGTGGTTAGTTATTAGTGCAGCCGCTTATATTTAAGTGATGTCTTTGGGAATTCTTTTGTTTCCTGTAGTTGTTAGCTAATGCACAATTCAGCCTATTAAGATTTTGCTTTCCGTAATTATCTATATTGACTAGTTTAATATCTCTCGTTACTCTAAGCCTCCTCATACCTATGGTCTAGCTTGTTTGCTCCTACTTTCGGAGTGTCAAAAATGGTTGCTTGGTGGCTGTTAAAAGAAAGTTTAGTTTCAGCCCTGATAATAAAAATGGAGAATTAGATGTCTAAGCAACTGCTTAAATCAGGCATTATTGTTAGTACTATGACCTTGATATCACGAGTACTTGGGTTAGTCCGTGATATAGTAATGACCAATATATTAGGTGCAGAAGGTGCTACGGATGTATTCTTGGTAGCGCAAAAAATCCCAAATTTTTTGCGCAGGCTATTTGCAGAAGGGGCTTTTTCGCAAGCGTTTGTACCAGTTCTATCCGAATTTCAAACCAATAAATCCATTCAAGATGTTAAAAAGCTTATTGCCGAAACTTCCGGCACCCTGGCAGCCATTTTAGTTGCAGTTGCTATTCTCGGAGTAATTGGTTCTCCAGTTCTGGTAACTCTTTTTGGCCCAGGCTTTATTAATGAGCAGGAAAAATTTGACCTGGCTTCATTAATGTTGAAGATTACTTTTCCTTATATTCTTTTTATATCATTAACGGCCTTCTGTGGTTCTATTTTAAATAGTGTTGGTAAATTTGCGATCCCCGCTTTCACGCCGGTTTTGCTTAATGTATCTATTATTTCGGCAGCGATTATTGTAACTCCGGCTGCGGCTAATGAAACGGCTATAGCTCTTGCTTGGGGCGTATTTGTAGCGGGAGTCGTTCAACTATTATTGCAGCTACCATTTTTGTGGAAGGAAGGACTATTAGTTAGGCCTCGCTGGGGATGGCATTCTCCTGGTGTTCAGCAGATCCTAACCTTAATGGGACCAGCTATTTTCGGTGTATCGGTTGGCCAGATCAATTTACTTCTCGACACTATACTTGCATCGTTTCTTCAAACGGGCAGTATTACCTGGCTGTATGTGTCTGATCGAATGCTGGAATTTCCACTTGGAATGTTCGCCATAGCAATTTCTACGGTAATTCTTCCATCGCTGTCTAGACAGCACGCGGCGGACAATCAAGATGAATTTAATCAGACCTTTAATTGGGGACTAAGGTTAGTTTTTTTGATTGGAGTTCCGGCGGCCATAGGTTTATTTATTATGGCGGAGCCTATTATCCTTACCGTATTCCAGCATGGTAAATTTGGATTACTTGATGCTTATTTGTCTTCGTTGAGTTTAAAGGCCTATATCATCGGTTTACTTGGATTTATGCTTATTAAAGTGCTCGCGACAGGGTTTTTCTCTCGCCAAGATACTAAGACTCCGGTAAAAATTGCGATAAAGGCTATGGCTACTAACATGGTTTTCAATTTGATCTTATTTTTCCCGTTCAAGCACGTCGGTTTGGCCCTTGCCACAGCGATATCTGCAACTGTAAATGCCTCATTACTTTATTTTAATCTGAAAAAAGAGGGTATATTTAGCCCGGACAAGCAATGGAAGTCCTGGTTTTATAAGCTGTTTTTTGCCAATTCGTTACTGATAGCGTTCATCTTTTTGGTTATGGCGCCGGTAGAAGCATGGCAAGATTGGGATTTATTTACTCGAGTTTGGAATTTGCTTATTTTGGTTTTTGGCTCAGTCGGAATTTACGCGTTTGCACTTGTTGTTGCAGGTGTAAGAATGAAAGATTTGCGCCATGCATAGCAAACGTCTATCGTTGGGCAACCAAATAGCTACCCGCAACCCATTGACTAGTATATAATTCTGCCTTTTCAAAGACCTGCAATCAGCGGGTCTTTGCACATTTATATCGAGTTAGAAAATCGCCGCCCTATGCAATTAGTTAGAGGACTGATCAATTTACAACACCAAGAACAAGGTTGTGTTGCCACCATTGGTAACTTTGATGGTGTCCACCTTGGGCACCGAGCGATTGTAGATAAAGTCCTGCAAAAATCCAGAGAAATGGGCTTGCCTTCTTGCGTACTCCTATTCGAACCACACCCTAAAGAATTTTTTATGGGAGAAAATTGTCCTCCCAGACTTACTTGTTTTAAAGAAAAATATCAAAAGCTCCTGAATTTAGGGATCGACAAGTTAGTTGTATTGCAGTTTAACCAGGCGCTTAGAAACATGCCTGCCGCAGATTTTGTTGAAGACATCCTCATAAGTAAATTAAAGATTAAGCACCTAGTGGTGGGTGATGACTTCCATTTCGGCCATAAACGTCAAGGAAACTTTCAGTTATTGGAGCAGATGTCTGCACGGCAATATACTTTGGAACCTACCCCAAGTGTAGTAGTTGATGGTCAAAGGGTAAGTAGTACGCTAATTCGAGAACTTATTGCAAGTAATAAGCTTAAACAAGCTTCGCGATTGCTTAAAGCTGAGGTTTCGATGAGTGGTCGAGTTGGATATGGGCAACAACTTGGTAGAACTATCCAGTTTCCCACTGCCAATATTGCCATTAAGCGACGTAATATCCCGGTAAATGGTGTTTATCTTGTTAAATGCCATTGGCAAGAAGATGGTAAGCGGAAATCTGCATGGGGGGCTGCGAATTGTGGGGCTCGTCCAACTGTAGATGGCAAGAATTATCGTGTTGAAGTTCATCTTTTAGGTGTTAGCCCAAGCCTTTATGGGATAGAATTGGCGGTCGAATTTTTGGCCTTCGTCAGAGAAGAGCAGAAATTTTCTGGGGTAGAGGAATTGCGAGCTCAAATTCAGCGCGATGTGGTTTATATTAACCAACTAATTAAGAACTATGGTTCAAAGTAGGAACTAGGGTTCAAACAACACTAATTAATTTATATAGATATTTAGGTTTATAGAGAATGACTGATTACAAATCGACTTTAAATTTGCCGGATACTGATTTTCCTATGCGCGGCAATTTGGCTCAAAACGAGCCGAAAATGTTGAACAATTGGACTAAAGACGGTTTGTATCAAAAAATTAGAGAGGCCTGTGCAGGCCGACCTAACTACACTCTTCATGACGGCCCTCCGTATGCGAACGGTAATATCCATATAGGACATGCTGTAAACAAGATCCTTAAAGATTTTTGTATCAAAAGCAAAACTTTAAGTGGTTTCGACGCACCTTATGTACCTGGCTGGGATTGTCATGGATTGCCAATTGAAAACCAAGTTGAAAAGAAAGTTGGTAAAGCCGGCGTTAAAGTTCCCTTCGGTGAATTCCGTCAGAAATGTCGTGACTATGCCTCTAAGCAAGTGGAAGGACAGAAGAAAGACTTTATTCGTCTCGGCGTGTTTGGAGATTGGGATAAGCCTTATCTTACGATGGATTATGATACTGAAGCCGATATCATCCGTTCGCTTGCGAAAATAGTTGATAATGGTCATCTTCATCGCGGCTTTAAGCCAGTTTATTGGAGCGTTGTAGGCGGCTCTGCTTTAGCAGAAGCTGAAGTTGAATATCATGACAAGACTTCTTTTTCGATCGATGTGCGTTATGCGCCGGAAAATGAAGCGGAGGTGTTAGATAAATTCACTGCAGTTGGTGACGGGACTGTTGATGCAAGTAAGAGCGAAGGTCAAGTATCCGCTGTTATCTGGACAACAACCCCTTGGACACTTCCTTCAAGTCAGGCGATATCAGCCCATGCTGATCTGGACTACGCACTAGTTGAGCTAGACCTTTCTTCTGAAGATGATTCTCGTCTTGGCAAAGGAAAAGAGAGAATCATTCTTGCTGAGGCGATGGTTGAAGATATCCTTCAGCGTTGGGGAGTTGAAGAGCATAAAGTTGTTGCCCGTGCCAAAGGAAGCGATTTAGAAAATTTAGTTTTCAAACATCCTTTTGCCGAACGAAAAATCCCTTTAATTCTTGGTGAACACGTTACCACCGATGCTGGTACAGGTTTGGTCCATACTGCGCCTGATCATGGTATGGAAGATTTTGTTGTTGGTAAAGAATATGGTATCGGCACCTTAAATTTAGTTGGACCAAACGGCGTGTTTGCTGAAGAAACTCCGGAGGTTCCAGGTCAACACGTTTATAAAGTCGACGAGCCAATTACTGAAATGCTGGCTGATAAAGGTCGCTTAATTCGTCAAGACAAAATTCGACATAGTTATGCTCACTGCTGGCGAACTAAAACCCCGCTCATTTACCGGGCTACGCCTCAGTGGTTCATCTCTATGGCGCAAAATGGTCTTCGTGAAAGTGCACTCGAAGCTATCAAAGGCGTTCGTTGGGTTCCTGATTGGGGCCAAGAAAGAATCGAAGGTATGGTTGATGGAAGACCTGACTGGTGTATCTCTCGTCAGCGTACTTGGGGCGTCCCACTTTGTTTAATTGTAAACAAGGAAACCGAAGAGCTTCACCCTCGGGCAACCGATTTGATGGAGCAAGTTGCAAAATTAGTTGAAGAGAACGGCATGCAAGCTTGGTTCGATCTAGAGCTCTCCGAGTTGCTTGGCGATGAAGCAAATGACTATGTGAAAATTGAAGATACATTGGATGTGTGGTTTGACTCTGGTGTAACTCACTCGGCCGTTATGGGGAGACGCGATGAGCTAAGTGAACCTGCGGATCTTTATCTGGAAGGTTCCGATCAGCATCGAGGCTGGTTCCAATCTTCATTGTTAACCGGGATCGCCATGAACGGTCATGCACCGTATAAAGCGGTATTGACTCATGGGTTTACCGTCGATGCTAATGGCAACAAAATGTCTAAGTCTTTAGGCAATGTTGTCGCTCCTTTAGATGTCATTAATAAATTAGGTTCAGATATACTTCGTCTCTGGGTTGGTTCTACCGACTATCGATCAGAGATTACCGTATCCGACGAAATCCTAAAGCGCACGGCCGATAAGTATCGTCGTATGCGTAACACCGCAAGATTTTTCCTTGCCAACTTGAAGGGGTTCGATCCTAAAACAGATGTGGTTTCGCCAGAGGATATGTTGCCACTTGACCGTTGGGCTGTGGCTAAAACTTTGCAGGTACAAAACGAAATAAAGACCGCGTTTGACGATTATAATTTTATGGTTGCTACCAATGCTATGCATCATTTCTGTTCATTCGATATGGGCAGTTTCTATCTTGATATAATTAAGGATCGTCAATATACGGCAAAAGCTGGATCGCTTGCGCACAAGTCTTGCCAAACAGCTTTATACCATATTGTTCAAGCTGTTTGTCGTTGGTTTATGCCGGTACTTTCATTTACAGCATTCGAAATCTGGCAACAGATTCCTGGTGAGAAGGGACAAGAGATTTTCTGGCAAACTTGGTATGAAGGTTTATATGCAAATGCAGACAATGCCGAAATGACTGAACAAGATTGGAAGCTAATTGACTCGGTGAAAACCGAATGCAATAAAGCGCTTGAACTAATGCGTAAAGATGGAAAAGTCGGTTCTTCTTTAGAAGCAGAAATCACATTATACGCAAGCGATGAAGTCGCAAATGTTTTAGAGAAGTTAGAAGACGAATTACGTTTCGTTCTAATTACCTCACAAGCTAAAGTTGTACGTGGAGACGAAGGTGAACCAACTGAAATTGAAGGTTTAAAACTCGATATAGTGGCTTCAGAGCATAAAAAATGTGATCGTTGTTGGCACCGTCGTGAAGATGTTGGTGCTGTTGAAAGCCACCCTGAACTTTGTGGACGTTGTGTAACCAATGTTGAAGGTGAAGGGGAGGTTCGTCTTTATGCTTAGTCGTTGGATAAAACATGATTTGAAGCCAATGCAAACGGGTTTGCAATGGCTTTGGATTACAGTGATATTTTTTATTGTTGACCAAGCGACTAAACATTATGTCGTTTACTATTTTAACGAAATAGGTGTGCACAAAACTGTAGAAGTCATGCCGTTTTTCAACTTTGTTCTCCGTTATAATCCGGGGGCGGCTTTTTCATTTCTGGCTGATCAAGACGGATGGCAAGTTTTCTTTTTTAGCGCCATTGCTACTCTTGTTAGTATCGCTCTAGTAATTTGGTTATACAGTATTTCGGCAAAGCAAAAATGGATTTCAATTTCACTAACATTGATTCTTGCCGGGGCTTTGGGCAATTTATACGATCGAATTGTAATCGGCGAAGTAGTCGACTTTATTGATTGGTACTATGGTGACTACCACTGGCCCGCGTTTAACATTGCTGACAGTGTAATTATGCTTGGTGCCGTGATGATGTTACTCGATGGTTTCTTTAATAAGGAACCTGAAAAGACTGACGAACAGTCACAGTCTTCCAGTAGTTAGGATTTTCTTATTTGTCCCATGTCTGAAACAGTTGTAGAAAATAGTCGGGTTCTTGCCGACGTAACTATTAAGTTAAAAGATGGTAGCATTGCTGATTCCACCAAAGTCTCAGGAAAACCAAGTTGGTTGGTATTGGGCAACGGTAGTTTTAGTGAAGCTTTTGAACTGTATCTAATAGGCAGAAGCGTTGGAGATGAATTAACTTTCGAGCTGGAACCGAAGGATGCATTTGGCGAATCCCAACCAGATAGTATCCACTTTATGGATATCAGCCAATTTCCCCAGGACATAGAGCTGGAAAAAGGGGTTATTATTGGTTTCGAGCAGCCTGGAGGTGGTCAGCTTCCTGGAATTATTCGAGAAGTTCAAGGTGGTTCGGTCAAAGTCGACTTCAATCATCCACTTGCCGGTGAAACGGTAATATTTGAAATCGAAATTAAACAGATTTCAGCATAAAATATCCATTTAAGAACAAATCTATAGGAATCTACGCCCATGAAAATCTATTTAGCTAATCCACGCGGATTTTGCGCTGGCGTCGACAGGGCTATTGAAATAGTAAATAGAGCGTTAGATTTGTTTGGTGCACCTATTTATGTGAAACATGAAGTTGTTCACAACAAATTTGTAGTTGATGGCTTAAAGAAGAAAGGTGCTATTTTTATTGAAGATTTAGCTGATGTTCCTGAAGGCGCGACATTAATTTATAGTGCTCATGGTGTATCCCAAGCTGTTAAAAATGAGGCTAAAGAGCGAGAGTTTAGGGTATTCGATGCGACTTGTCCTTTGGTCACCAAAGTTCATATGGAAGTGAAACGTAAAAGTAAGGACGGAGAAGAAGGGGTTCTTATCGGCCATAAAGGCCACCCGGAAGTGGAAGGAACAATGGGCCAATACGCCAACAAAGATGGTGGTATGTACTTAATTGAAGATTCCGATGATATCAAACAACTTGACGTAAAGGACGAGTCCAAGCTGTTTTTCGTTTCTCAAACTACTCTATCAGTTGATGAAACCAAAGGACTTATCAGTGAATTAAAAAGTAAGTTTCCTTCAATAGAAGGGCCTAAGAAGGATGATATTTGCTACGCGACTCAAAACCGTCAAGATGCAGTTAAACAGCTTGCTAAGACTAGTGAACTAATATTGGTTGTTGGAAGCCAAAATAGCTCAAACTCAAATCGACTAAAAGAATTGGCTGAAAACCAAGGTAGTAAAGCTTACCTGATTGATAACGCCACAGAAATCAAAACTACTTGGCTAACAGGGATCGCTAGCGTTGGGGTAACTGCTGGCGCTTCGGCACCGGAAGTGTTAGTTGACGAAGTGTTAGATAAGTTAAAGTCGTATGGAGGGGAAATGGCTGACTTCAAGACAGAAAACCCTGAAAATATGTACTTTCCAGTTCCTCCCGAGCTAAGGTAATCAACTGTTTTAAAATAATAAAGTTTACACTGTTAAATTTACCCTCAGTTTATTGCTGGAGCGGTAAGTGTGAGCTATTTCACACAAAGCCCAGATATCGGTCCACTTATCTTCTAAAGCCGTACAACTATCGGAGCTAGGTTGATATATTAGCGAATTGGAATAATAGTTATGCTAATGATAGTGAATTATTCTAAGTAAGCTCGATTTAATATAAACAAAGCGACTTTAGTGTGGGGAAATGAATAAGAATCTAGCCTTTAATGGTTTTACATTGTTGGAATTGCTTTTTGCAATAGCCATGGTCGGGATCTTGGCTGCCCTGGCGCTTCCCGCATTCGATGGCTCAGTTTCAAGAGCGCGGATCACCTCGAATACGAATCAAATGGTCGGTGCGATAAATTTAGCCCGAGCAGAAGCGGTTGACCGTGGGGTTATCGTCGCCGTTCGTCCGGTGACGGGCGGTTGGGAAGTGGTCGCCGATCCAAGCGGAACAGCCGAGCAAATAAGAATTTTCCAACCCTCATCGAACAACGTCAATATTACTACTACTCCGAGTAGTCTCGCTGGTATTTTCTTTAACTCCAATGGGTTTAGACAAACCTCAGCCACAAATACTGCAACGCCGAGCGCTGCCAACTTACTCATGAATGATACGGAAGATACATCGATACAAAGGCGTGTGTGTGTGTCCATCAGTGGTAGTGTGACAACAACCGATGGAGGGAGCTGCTAATGAAATCAGGTTTTCAAGCCGGTATTTCCCTGCTGGAGAT
>JAPHTP010000039.1 GCA_026196875.1 Kangiellaceae bacterium | reverse complement strand
TACTGATGGTGACGGTATCGGTAATAATGAAGATACTGATGATGATGGAGACGGCGTTGCTGATGACGAAGACGCCTTCCCGTTGGATGAAACCGAATGGAAAGACTCCGATGGTGACGGTATCGGTGATAACAGCGATGATTCGCCATATCCTTACTCCGGTGATCTGAATTTCGAATTCACGGATTACGTAGTGGCTGAAAATGGAACCAGTGTCGAAGTCAAAGTTATTCGTACCAATGGCGACTATGAAGAGTTGACCATCGACTATGCATTGCAAGATGGTTCGAATCCGGATAGCTCCGCCACAGCGACCAACGACTACGAGTTTACAGCTGGTACTTTAACTTTCGTTGATGGTGAAGTTGAGCAGAGCGTGACGATTAATATCGTGGATGATTCAACCTATGAAGGGGATGAAACCTTTACGATTAGTTTAAGTAATCTGCAAAGTGTCGGTGAGTCTTCAATCGGTAACGTCTCAAGCGCAACCATAACCATTCAAGAAGATGATGCAGTGCCTCCGGCGGGTGAAATCGGGTTTGAATTTGATACCGAACTAGTCAATGAAAATGACGGTGACGTTTCTATCAAGGTGGTTCGCAACGGCGGAAGTTATGGCGAAGTCTCGATTGCACTTGCCACCCAGGATGACTCTGCGGTTGCAACGAGTGACTACGAAGCTTTAAGTCAGACGATAACATTTGCTGATGGTGAAACCGAGAAAACCGTCACCATTAATCTGGTGGATGATGCAGTGTATGAATTCGATGAATCATTTAATGTGATTTTATCCAATGTCACTGGTGAAGCGACGTTAGGAACTTCAAGTTCAACTGTGACGATTCTGGACGATGACCCAGTACCACCATCCGGTGTGCTTGGACTTGAAAGTGGTAGCTATCAAGTGAATGAAAATGATGCATCATTTGAAGTCACTGTTGTTCGAAGTGGCGGAAGCTTTGGCGAAGTGAGTGTGGATGTTGTTTCACAAAATGATTCAGCGACTGCGGGTGAAGATTATCAAGGGGTCAATCAAACCCTGACCTTTAGCGATGGTGAAGTCACCAAGACGATTACGGTCAATCTGATTGATGACTCAACCTATGAAGGGGATGAGACATTTAATTTACAACTGTCAAACGTGGTAGGCACGGAGCTGGGTAATCAACTGTTATCAACCGTGACCATTGTGGAAGATGATGCAGTGCCACCGGCGGGTGTAATTCAATTTAGTGGTGCGGCTTATTCGATTGGTGAAGCGAGTGGCGACTTAACTGTCACTGTGACCCGAACCAACGGCAGCTTCGGTGAAGTCAGTGTTGATTTGTCAGTGACTGGCGGTAGCGCGACTCAGGATGTGGACTACCGAATCGCTGACAGTCAGTTGACCTTTTTAGATGGGGAAGTCAGCCGAACGGTTTCGATATTGGTGTTTGATGATAGTGACTATGAAGGTGAAGAAAACTTTACTCTGCAGTTAACCAACTTAAGCGGTGATGCGAGCTTGGGCAGTGTCAATGAAGCCACTATCACGATTGAAGAGAATGACTCGGCACCGGCGAGTGGCAACATTCAACTAAGCGGCAATGCCTTTAGTATTGATGAGTCATCTAATGAACTCACAGTAACTGTGCTCAGAACTAGTGGTAGCTATGGTGATATTAGTGTGGACTACGCGTTTATCGATGGTACGGCTATTAATGGTGAAGACTTTAACGGGACTAATGGGACATTATATTTCGCCGATGGAGAGACCAGTCAGACCCTGACGATTGGCATTGTTGATGACAGTGTGGATGAAAGTAATGAGTCGTTTAGTATTGAACTCACTAATCCGGTTAACACAGTCATTGCTGGCGGTACAACCGCTACTGTAACCATCAACGACAACGATGAAACTGTTGAAGAAGAACAGGAGCAAGAACAAAGTTCTTCTTCTGGTGGCGGTTCGTTAGGTCTAAGCATATTGATGCTTGGTTTAATCGGTTGTTATCGCCGATTTAAAAGGAGAACCCTGTAGAAGCGGTTTTAACCGCGAAGCGATGGTGGGCGCTGTGAGTCTTATAGCGACTAAAGTCGCTCCTACATATTTGGAGATTTTGTAGGAGTGGTTTTAACCACGAAGCGATGGTGGGCGCTGTGAGTCTTATCGCGACTAAAGTCGCTCCTACATATTTGGAGATTTTGTAGGAACGGTTTTAACCGCGAAGCGATGGTGGGTGCTGTAAATCTTATCGCGACTAAAATCGCTCCTACATATTTGGAGATTTTGTAGGAGCGGTTTTAACCGCGAAGCGATGGTGGGTGCTGTGAGTCTTATAGCGACTAAAGTCGCTCCTACATATTCGGAGATCTTGTAGGAGCGGTTTTAACCGCGAAGCGATGGTGAGCGCTGTGAGTCTTATAGCGACTAAAGTCGCTCCTACATATTCGGAGATCTTGTAGGAGCGGTTTTAACCGCGAAATGATGGCAATAGAAACACATCTTAAGGATGATCATGAAAAAAAATGATGTACTTATATATGTTGCAGGAAAGGACAAAGCGGGAATTAGAATTCATGTGCAGATCGGAGAAAGGGAAAGTGTCGATACGTTAATTTTTTCTGATTACAATCATGTGTATGAAGAAAGTTTTTTGCAATGGATTAAAACAAAAACTCAATTACCAATTGATGCCCTGAATTTTACATTTTGTGGACGGATAGAAAATGAGTTTCAATTATTTTCTGAGCTTTACTCTGCCGGAGCAAAGGTGAGTCTGGTTGCGTAAAACTTATCGCGATTAGCGGGCTATTGATCCTGCATAGCCCGTATAATTCTTAAACGATGTCGAATTACCACTCTTTATAAAAACATAACGTTTTGTAGAAGCCTAACATCTTGTAGAAACGTAGCATCTTGTAGAAAAATAAATTCCTGTAGAAGTATAACGTCCCTGTTAAAAATGCTCCTACAGGAAATGCTCCTATATAAAATGAAATCTAATGCGCATTACCGGCAATAATGTGAATTACCCCTGAGCCGGTTAACAAGTAGTCAGTTAAACCATCACCACTAACATCACCAAGCGTTAGCGCATCTACTCCCAAGAACTGCCCACTTTGAGTGCCGGTCATAGTACGTAAAATGGAATTATCCGCGCCGGAATAAACATAACCTTTACCGACAAAACTACCACCGGTATAAGTATAAGCGGCGATAAATAGATCATTATAACCGTCGCCATTAACGTCACCTGCACCTCGGGCCGGTCCAAATCCATCGCCGAGATTTTCTGCGGTAAATATATTGATCAGCTTTCCGGTAGCGCCTGAGTATAAAAAGCCGCGTCCAGTTCCATCAACTTCATCTTGCCGCGCGTTATAGTCTCCAACATAAATGTCAGCAACTTGATCACCGTTAACATCACCGACACCAAACGAATGAAACTGTCCGAAGGTTCCGGCAGTAATGCCTGCTGCATCGGTCACTAATCCGGGTTCACCCTTTGGTTTTAAGCGATGAATGATGCGTCCGTTACGACCGGACAAAACATAAGCTCTCCCTTCATCATTTTTACCGGCGCCACGAGCACCGACGACTATGTCAGGTATGCCATCATAATTAACATCACCAACACGTCCGGCTGCAGTGCCCAGTTCGTCACCTTCACGGCGTCCATTACGTTTCCATAACAATTTACCGTCTTTTCCTGAGTAAGCGTAAACGGCACCGCTAGCGTTGCCTCTTTTACTAGCATATCTAGCACCGACGATAATATCACCGAAGCCGTCACTGTTGAGATCGCCCGCGCCTGTTACCGAAGAACCGAAAAACTCACCGGGCTTAAACCACTGCTGCAAAATAGCATGAGTTGCACCGGAAAAAACTGTCGCACTAGAAGCTGAGCCAACAACATAATCACCTACGCCGTCACCGTTCACGTCCCCGGCGTCTTTGGCACTGTAACCCAAAACCGGTACTCCCGGACTGGTAACACTATTCAATAGCGCACCGTCGCTACCCGAATAAACATAAAACTTACCGGCGGCAAATGGCAGGTTAGTGCCGAAGAAAGGGGCGGTCACGATAAAGTCGTTAACATTGTCACCATTAATGTCACCCAGGTTTTCCGCAACCCAGCCAAAGCCATCACCATTTTGCTCGCCGGTAAAAGTCCTTATTACATTAACATCGGGCTCTTCAAAAAATTCGGATGATGCCGTTTGAGAAAGAGAGAGTTGAGAAAGGTCTAGCCTGGAAGCTACAGGCGCTGCCGGATTATTTAGAGGTTTTGTATTTAGAGATTTGGTGAGCAAATCATACGGATGATTATCAGGAACGGAGAATTTATTCTCCGCATGAATATTAACAGAAACTGAAAGTGCGGCTAACCACAATAAATGCTTGTTAGTCATTAGTGCCTCCTTGTTAGCGATTGATAGTAGACTTTTCAATCCTTCTCAAAAACATTGTTATATTGAGAGGAAAGTTTTTACTTTTTTTAGTAATTGTCAGAACACCTGCGGGAACGACATTTATCGATCTTCAAAACACAAATAGAGTTCTAATCACAATCACTAAAGGCAGCTTATGAAAATCGAAAACAAGTCAGCTATAAAGATCTTGCTCATTTCGGCATAGTTTAAAAATCATCTTTTGATGAGATGGACTATTCTGGTGAGGTAGGCTGTTTTGTTGAGATGACTGTTCTGATGAGGTGTCTGTTTTGATGAGAAAGATCGCTCTGCTGAAAAAGATCGCTCTAATGAAATGGACAGTTCTAGTGAGATAAGACGTTCTAATGAAAAAAGACGTTCTGCCTAAACTGAGAAGGTGAAAGACCGTAGTTTTTTCGAAATGAAAGAGTAAAGTGGCTATGATCAGAAAAACCTAACTTAACGCCGAGCGTCGCCAAATCCTGCTCTCGCTCTGCGACATTATGCAAAGCTTCTCTTAAGCGTAATTGGTTGATGGTCTGGTGTATGCTCGAGCCGGTAATACGTTGATAAGTTCGGCAAAGATGATAAATACTGCAATTAAGCTCGTTGGCAAGCTCACTTAAAGATAAGGATTGATCAAAAGAGGCGGTTAAAATTTCCTGAGCTTGTTGCGTCAATTTCAGGTGGCGCTGATAAGTGGTGCGGCGCTTAGGTAAAGGCTTCATTCCCCAGTCAGAATAGGCGGTATGTAAGATTTGGCTAAAAATGTGTAGCACAGTTTCTTCAACGAATAAATCATCAATATCTTTCTGGTATTCTAGTTTCATTGTCAAACGTTTGAACAGCGCATAAATATTTGGTGGGCAACTACAGTGAGTCATTGGAAATACACGCATTGCATCTTCGGCAGGTGTATTTATGTTATCGGCCAGGCCTTTCCGGGGATTTTTTTTAGCTGGCACATCTTGATTCAGGGAGCCATTAAACTGTTCAAATATCGAATATGCAACGGCAGGACTTATTGCCAGCCAGTCGCACCGATCACCATAGTCAGATAGTTTATAACGTTCGTATTCCTGTCCGTCATTGTAAAGCGTTACTAAAGTAGAGTCGGCAACAAATGGATTTTTCAGTTGGTTATGGCGGATTTTTACTGCGGTGCGCGGAAAGGCTATCAGATAGTTTTTTATCGGACCGGTATTTTTAAAGTCTGGTTGTCCGAAAGGGCAATCGAACAAACCGATGCGCATAGAATCGTTGGAAAAAAGTATACGGTCAAACTGATGGGGCATACTGTTTATATAAGTCAGCTAATCGAAAATCATTAACAGATAAAATCTAGCGTGCCAGAATAGCGAGAGTTGATCAAAGATATTAAAGTTGAATTATGTAAATGACCCCAAATAGAGATATGGTTTATAGAAGGTGCTGCTTATAGAAAAGATACAGATCATAGAACAGACCTTAGATCAGACAGTAGAACAGGCGATAGAACAGATCATAAAAAATCGCTTCTAGGTGGAGTTACTCGTTGTCAGGAGAAATTGTCGTCGTCGAGAGAAAATGCTCAAACAAGTACCTGAATTCTTCGAGATGTTCTTCTATGATATAAGGGGCTGCTTTGGCAAACATATCCAACAGAATGATTGCGTTGGTAGAGGCATCCGCCTTACTTGCCGCTCGTAACCTTTCTGCAATTGAGGTATTGACGATACGGATATCATCATAAATTTTCTTTAATCCTTTTAGGCTGTAGTCAGGTTGACCGCCATCTTTTCCAACAAAGTATTGAGCCATTAGGTAAGTTGAAGTCGCGCGAAATAAAGTTTCCTCCTCTGTTGCAAAAGGCAAATGAAAATGTGCCATGGGTTTAAAAAAACTGGTATAAGGGCAGCCACTAGTAGCAACAACTAACCCCATCAATGGACTCAGCCCTCTTTGCGCTGTGGTACGTTGACAAATTAACCTGTTCGGGGTTTCAATTTCGACATCTATTTCATCATATGAGAACACTCGTTCAAATAACTCAACAATTTTTACCAGGTTAGAGCTCAAGGGGCAGTCAGGATGTGCGTTGATACCAAGTGGGCAATGGGGGCACTTGTGAAAGTCTAACTTAACCCAGTCAGGCAAATCGCAAGATTGGGTGTCTACGATTTTCAAGGTTTTAGTTGAAAGATCAAGTTTGATTTCTTCTTGAGATTGATCCCCAAATTTAAATCGGTATTTGATTGAAGTAGTTTCCATTATTCCATAAATAATCAAGAGGCATAGCTAAAGTGTAGCTTAGGTTGGCGAGCAAGAGTGGAAAAGCAGTAGGAAGAGGTTTCGGAAGGCGAAGAAGAAAGGGAAAGTAGAAAGGATAAGTAGAAAGAGCACTGTGAAAAAAATGGGCCCCTAATTACTCCAGGAGCCCCAAGATGGAAAACAAGGGAAGATCGAAAGTCAAAAAATCCTACATTTTAAATGCTAAGTAAAATTAAATGACTGGTTTGGCTTGCAGACTAAATTTACTAAACTGGTATATTTAAAAAACATTGCGCTTGGAAAACATTGCGCTTGGAAAACATTGCGCTTGGAAAACATTGCGCTTGGAAATCGCTGCACTTCGAAATCATTGCACCTGGAAATCAATACTGTCTTCAAACTGAGAGTCGGTCCCATCCAAAAGCGTATTATGGTCGATATCAAACAATGCCATTGCACTTCTTAGAGTGTATTCTCCAGCCCCAAGTTGATTCGAATTAAAATCCGCTTCAAATGAAACCGACTGGCTTGCATTTAGAGATTGTTCAAATATTACTTGCGCGTACAAATAGGCTGAGTCGAAATCAAACAGTACTTGATTATCGTTTCGGGCGGTAACCACTGCTTTAACTCGCTGAGAACTTGAATAGGTAATTTGTTGTTGAGAGTTGGATTGGTTAGTAATTGTTAGTCTAACCGTTATTTCCTCACCTGAATTGAATAATGATGAGGGTTGGTCAAATTGATCAAGCAATTCGACATCCACGATGAAAGTGTCATCGCTGTAATGTGTGGTTTTTGAGTAGATGACAACTTCATTTTGCAATGAGTCACTATCCGTACAGCCTGTAAAGCCGAAACTGACAATTAAAATTCCTAAATAGTAAAATTGGTTTTTCATCTCAATTAATCCCGTTCGAATAGATCCCTGGTGAATGAGTATTACATGATGTCTTAGGTAACTTTACGACTAATTTAAAATTCGAGCTGTTATTTTACTGAATAGAATCGTTAAGAACTGTAAATTCTGTGCGCCTTGTAATTAGAAATTTAGAAAGTATTTCAATCTCGATCTCAATCTCAATTTGAGACTTGCAGGTTAGATATTCGGTCAATTGATATTAAGTATTTAGACGACCACCTTAAATATTCAGACAAAAGCCTTGTTTTTCAATCGGTTGCAGAGATTTCTTACATCCGGATCAGCATTGGCTTATATCAATAATGAGATATCACTGATAAGGTAATTTATCGGCTGAAGGCCAACCCCAGCACAATGCAATCTTATTGTGAAACCTTCTTCTCTTGGTCAGATGCCGATGTCTTAATAGCTTCATGAAAAAAGAGGATGGGTTGAAATAGTCCGGTTAATACTTGGTTCGGTTCCTCACGAAAAACTAATCGGAAGAAGCTACATAGTTGATGCAAAAGGATGGTGTGATATGAAACTAACGAGCAGTAAGCAATCCCCTTTATTATCCGAAACTAGCAAAACACAATCAATAATACCTGAAAGCGATACTCCATTAAGAGTGGCTGCCGGAAGACATTCAAACTACTTTGTTGAAATGGCTTGTGAACGGAAAAATAATAGAACTAGATTCTTGATTAGAATATTTCATAAACCAGGGACCACCTACGCTAAGCAGGGCGTAATGATGACAATCGAAAAGAGCAACTTGCAGGATTTAGAGTTCTGGAGGATTTGCCAAATAGAATGTAGTGAACTTTTATGCGAAGAAGAGTTCGACAATTCAGGCCAGTTTTTTCGGGCTTTTGAAAATGCTATTGAACGGTGTCATTTGTACGCGCCAATTCCATAAGCCATAAGCCATAAGCAATGCCTCTGTTTTATTTGAGCTGAAAGATTAAGTGCGAGCATCCCCATAGAACATATCCTTAAGTTCGGTGGTTGTGGGTTCCCATACCCGATTCACGCATTTCCTATAAGATCAAATCTCTAACAGTCTGCAGCTTTCCTAACAATAAGATCCTTCCCCCTCCGCGGGGGAAGATAATCGAGGGTTATCCAAATTTAACTTAGTGCACGGCTCTAAACTTGATAAGACTGCCCAGATTAGTTGTCACTATTTTCTTTACTACCTACCTCTTTCTGCTCGACTTAAGGCGTAAAATTAAAAAAAATGAAATTTTTTTAATTTGGGTGTCGGAAATTATCTTTGTCAATCGTCATAGTCTAGAATGCGCAGTAGTCTTGAAGCTAAAGCAGTACTGTTTTAGCGGTACTGCTTAAGAAGTACTGATTAGTAAGTACTACTTAATCAGTAAACCTGGGCTTACAGCGCCTTTATCATCTATATTAATAAGTAAACAAAAGGAGAGTAACAGTGCAATATTTATGTTTAATCTATGAAGCGGAAGCCCTTGAAGCACAACGTGATGAGCAGACCAGCAACGAGATTTTCGGCGCTTATATGGAGTTTACCGAAAGCATTAAGTCGGCTGGAAACTTTGTTGCCGGGGACGCATTGATGCCAACTGAAACTGCTACTACTGTAAGGGTTCGCGACGGACAGATGACAACAACCGATGGCCCTTTTGCGGAAACCAAAGAGCAATTAGGCGGCTACTATCTAGTTGAAGCGAAAGATCTCGATGAGGCGATAGACATCGCAGCGCGTATTCCTTCTGCTAAAACTGGTAGTATTGAAGTTCGCCCACTTATGGTGTTTGAACAATAGATTATTTGAGCAGTAGATTTTATCTAAAACGGTAAATCTATGGTTTAACTACCAATCAAAACTAAATGAATGTAGAAAAAGTATTGCAGCACCATTATGGTGCTGCTTTAGCCGTACTTACCAGCAAGCTTAAAAGCCTGGATCTTGCAGAGGAATCATTGCAGGAAGCTTCACTGAAAGCGTTGGTAAAATGGGCTGAAGATATCCCGCAAAACCCAACCGCCTGGCTGATAAAAGTCGGTTACAATCAAGCCATTGACACATTCCGCAAACAATCCAGAGAAGCAGAATTCAATCAGCAGATTGCTTTTTCTAATGAGCCGTACGCTTCTGGACAGTATGCTTCTGGACAGTACGCTAATGGTCAGTACGCCAGTGAGGAAAGTCAAAAAGAGAGCGAGTCGATAACTTATGAAGATTCGATACTCCAGCTGATATTCATGTGCTGCCATCCAGCACTAGCGCAGGACCAGCAGATAGCGCTTACCCTGAAAATGGTAATGGGCTTTCATACCAGAGACATCGCGAAAGCTTTCTTTATCCCCGAAAAAACTTTGGAGCAACGCATAACTCGCGCCAAGAGAAAAATCAAATCAGCGGGTATCGAGCTTTCTTTACCTAGTACCAGCCGGCTCAAAATTCGCCTTCCTGCGGTGCTGCACACTTTATATTTGATATTTAATGAAGGTTACCATGCGCGCAGTGGAGAGCAGTTATTCAATCAACGATTGTGTGGCCAAGCGATCAACCTGCTTAGAACTATTTGCAGAATGTATCGCGCTCAGCCGGATAGTTTAGCTTTGCTGGCGCTTATGCTTTTTATTGATGCGCGCTCACCGGCTCGAGGAATTTCAGAGGTCATTACACTTGAACAACAAGACCGAAGCTTGTGGAGTCATGTTCAAATCCAGCAGGCAGATGTTCTATTGCAAAAATCATTAAAGATGGGAAAGGTGAGCAGTTATTCCGTTCAGGCTGCAATTGCGGGGTTACATTCAATGGCCGATAGTTTCCAGGCAACTGACTGGCACCAGATTTGTTTGCTTTACGGCAAGCTAATGCAGTATCAACCTGGTCCGGTGGTCCTGCTAAATAAAGCGGTGTGCCATATGATGCTAGGGCAATATAGCGACGCGCGGTCCTTGTTGGATGAATGCGCTAAGAGCTTAGATAGTTATCCGCCTTTTTATGCGGCTAATGCCCAGTTTTATATTGAAACGAAAGATCCAGAAAAAGCTAAGCCTGTCTTGCAAAAGGCAATAGAACTTTCCGATAGCCAGGGTGAGAAAAAATACTTCTCAGAAAAGCTCAAACTGTTGGAAGGGGGATAGGTTATTGGAAAGAGAATGGGTTACTGAAAGAGAATAAATTATTGGAAAGAGAATAAATTATAATTCGACCTAAACCAAAAGATAGCTACCCGACATCTCAGCTATAATAAACTCAATCCCATGAGCATTTTTTGATTAAAGGAATAAGTATGAAAAACAAGGCCTCTCTCTTTATCCTGTTATTCGCAGTGAGCGTTTGCCAACTTTTAAATGCAGAGGAAGTTTTCAAAGGTAAGTGGATCGACTTGACTCATGACTTTACCGATAAAGCGGTTTACTGGCCAACAGCGGAGAGTTTTAAAATGGAGGCGGCTTCCAAAGGCTATACAAAAGCCGGCTTTTATTACGAGGCAAATAATTTTAGTGCAGCGGAACATGGCGGCACACATATCGACGCGCCGATCCACTTCTATGAAAACAGGCATACGGTCGATCAAATTCCGATCGAGCAATTAATTGGAGCGGGCATTGTAATAAAGGTCGCTGAGAAAACTGCAAAGAACCGTAATTATCAGTTTTCGGTTGAAGATATTTTGAACTGGGAAAAGACAAACGGAAAGATACCGGAAGACACTATAGTGTTGATCGATACCGGCTCTGCTCAGTTTTGGCCGGATAGAGAAAAATATATGGGCACTAGAGAAAGAGGCCCGGATGCAGTAGCTAAACTGAAATTTCCGGGGATCCATCCTGATGCCGCGGCATTTTTGGCGAATAAGAGAAAGATAAAGGCAGTTGGTCTGGATTCTCCAAGCATTGACTTTGGTGGTTCGAAACTGTTTAAAACTCATCAGATCCTGTTTGAGAAAAATATTCCCGGTTTTGAAAATGTGGCTAATCTTGATAAGTTACCGGCAACCGGATTTACGGTTATCGCTTTGCCGATGAAGATTAAAGATGGGAGTGGTGCGCCGTTGAGGATTGTTGCTTTCTTGCCGGAATAGTCGGGCCTTTTAAGACTGTAATGCCGGAGAGCACAGATTTATTCTCGTTCGATTGTTCGATTGTTCGATTGTTCGGTATTCCTCGTTATCTTTGTATACGTGGGGAAGAATAACTTTCCCACCTCTCCCTAATTGTGACGCTTTTGACTTCGAATACACTTTGCTCGACTTGGCGGGTTTTTAGCAGTAACCTGAGCATTTTCACTATTGCTCGCTTGAGTTTTATTCTCTTCTAGCAACATATATTGATTTGGTAGAGAGCGGTGATCCTTATAATTGACATTTTTTAGTATTAAACTTTGGGGAATAAACTTAAACCGACTAAAAACGTTACCACTGGTATCATACATCTCTAACAAGTTGTCCTTTACTGCCCATGTGTTCTCATTGTTATTTGCATCTCGAATTTTTCCAAAATCTTCAAATATCATTACTTTTGATTTTGTCGGATCATCTGGAGAATAATAAAGGCGCCAGGTTTCCATCTTAATGAGCCGTGCCAACTCTTCGTCTGATTTGCTATCTTCAATGAAAAACATTTTCTTAAGTAAATTGGGAGAGTCTGAAGACTTATGTAATCCCGATGAAAGAACAGACTTTAATGCAAGAACGATGAAACAGATAAATATTGAACAAAAAACCATAAAAGGGTTCGCCTGATACTCTGGTCCTAATCCCAAACTATCAAAACTAATGACGTAAGCCGCAAAGGTTATAGAAGATATAATAAAGTATCGCTTTTTCTTTACATAAAAACTCAACATGTAGACAATCAATGATGGGATAAGTGAATAGGCAATCGCCTTAGCCGACATAAAGTCTATAAGCAATTTGCTATTAAGTTGTTGGTAAAGAGACACAGAAATCGCAAAAAAAGCTAAAAATATTGAAGATGTCATATCCACTTTAGAAATACTAATCCCCCTTCGGCGGAAATCCAAATTAAACCACTCAAGGTTAAAACGGTACAACAACCAAATAATAATGGAAAATAAGATACCCGTTACTGCGCCGGGATTTTCTAATGTGAACACAGAAAAATTTATACCAGAATCTTTTGATGAAGGTTTGATTCCCGCAACTTCTGTACCAAATAAGATCGCGCTTACAAGAACCAGTTGTCTCCTGGCTTTAATGTATGTATCTGTTAGCGGAGGTATCTGTACCATTATTCCTTGTCCATTATTAATATTTAACAACCGATAATTAATAACCAGTAACTAGCAACAAATTGTTAACAACCAATATTAACGACCAGTATTACCAACCGGCATTAACAACTAGCTAGCTGAGTTGGTTTTCCAACGTTTTACGAAACTCTTATAATCCTCAACCGTATTGATTTTATGCGATAAGCTTGACTGCATCCCGACGACAACTTTCATTTCATTTTCAATTGCTCGAAGCTGCTCTAACTTTTCTTTAGCCTCTAATTGCCCCATTGATGTCGTTACGAATTTTTTCAAGGTTGCTACCGAATAAATATAAATTCCTGAATGTAGGAGATAATCAGCAGGATTAATAACTTCACCACGATCCTCAAAAGGATAAGGAATGATGCTTCTGGAAAAATATACGGCTTTTCCCCAATCGATATTTGCCTTTTGGGAATATTGGCGGCCTAAAATTATCACTTTTACACAGTTTGGATCGAGAGGAGACAAATGTCCTGTGCGAGGTCCGTCGGCATCAAACTTTGTTGCAGCTGTAGTAATGTCAGCTTCTGACTCAAGATGCAATGCGACTAGAGATTCAATATCTTCAGGTTCAAACTCTGGCTCATCACCTTGCAGGTTTATCACTAAATCGTCAGGGTCATAAGCTTGGACAACCTCAGCAACTCTTTCCGAGCCATTTCGATGCAGGGTGTCTGAAATAAAACATTTCCCGCCAAAAGCCTCGACGGTAGTCTTCACCCTCAGATCATCTGTCGCAACAATAATTTCATCTATACCTTTAACTTTCTTAGCTTGTTCAAATACGTGACGAATCAGAGGCCACCCAGTTTCATCAAGTAAGGGGCGGGCATCCATTCGAGTGCCGCCGTATCTAATTGGAATGACAATTCTAACCTTCATTGTGAAATCTACCCTTTAACCAATATTGATAAAACTTTATAAAATTTGCTATTTATTGTTTTTTGAAAACCATTAAAGCCGACTCTTCCGTAAACACCCAGTTTTGTCCTTTTACATCTGCATACCTGGCATGTATATATTGCGTTAGTTCCTTTATAAATGAAACATCAAACTGTTCAAAGGGAACATCATAAAAGGCTTTTCCTGCACTCGCAGCATACCATTCTTTAATATAACTACCATCACTCTTCACACATCTATGTTCAATATCCGTTACAACTTCACATTTCGACCAACCATAACTTTCTGCCATGCTGCACCATTCTTGAGCATTGAGATAGTAAAGTGGTAATTCACGGCTTGGTTTCAGATGGCCCGGTTTCAGATGGTCTGGTTTAGGATGATCTAGTTTAAGATAGTCTCGAATAACTTGATCCATATCTCCCAGAATGGAAGGAATTCTCTCACAGGAACTCAGTAACATAACTGAACCGCTTCTTGAAAATTGATCGATATTTTCAAATAAAGTGTTTTTATCCTTAATCCAGTGCAAAACCCAATTAGAAGTAAGCACATCAAATTGCCCAGATACAAATTGTTCAGATTCAAATTGTTCAAGACAATTAATATCAAAATGGTGATAGGAAATATCAGGGTGTGAGTTCTTTTCGCGGGCTTCACGAATCATGTCCGGATTAGAATCTATTGCAGTAATTGAATGAAGAGATGGGAAGTGCTCAAAACAGGAAAGAGTTCTGGCACCATTACCGCAGCCCAGGTCAATAAGCTTGGTATAAGGACTATCGTTATCAAAATAGGCTTTGGATAAGTCCGCTAGCCTATGCCACATACGTTCTTGAAACGAACTATATTGGCTATATGTTTGTCCAATTTTCAACATTAATCGCAAGTCTTTTGTTTCGGTTTGTCCACGCCTTGTTTGTGAAGTGTGAAGTCTATCGTTCTTCTCAACGATTGAGGTAAACTTTATATTCCAAACAAATTGGCGTTAGCCATCTTACCGAACATCATAAAGACAGGCACTTGTTTTTTGCGGTTTATCCTAGTTCAACAATTGCGAGCAAGGGCAAACTAACAGGGCTCCTTGGTAAATCAACCCCCCTGGTAAATCGACTCTGGCCATAGGTAACTACTTTTCAGGGGAGGTAATCTGCATTGACTTATACGTTTGTAGGAAGTCGCCGATAAAACGTGTAGGATATTGAACTAAATCAGGGTGTCCGAAATTATTGTTATTCAGTGTTAACATCAATTATTTCGAGAATATTTTTTCTTCGATCGAACATTTTTCTTTCTTCTCGCCATGCGTTCGGGTTCATTTCCAAACTTTTTCTGAAGTAGGTTATTGCCTTAGAGGAATTCTTAGTTCGGAAGAAATATTCTCCTAACCCATCATAAACCATCCAGCTCTCCGGGTATTCTTTTTGATTCAACTCAAAAAGCCTAAGAGCGTAGTCTAACTTGCCACTCTCCAGGCAGTAGTACGCAGCCCTATTGAGTTGTTTTACATTTACCAGATAAGAATCTGGTTTTGTCTTGTATGTTTGATATCTTGAAATTATGTCTCTGATGGACTTGTTTTCTTCAATACTCGAAATAAGTAATTTTGCTATCGGGATCTTTGGCTGTTGAACGGTTTGATTAAATAACACTTGAGAGATTAATGGAGGGATCGCGTCATACAATAGTGAACCTCCACTACGAGGTGGTTTAAAATAGTAGGTATTGCTGAGCATAATGATAAACACGTCGTTATCGGGATAATAGTAATAAAGGCTTCGGAATCCACTGCCACCGCCGTCGCCAATATATACTCGTTTTGAAGTTTCACCAATCTTGATCGTCTTTGGCTCACTAACAAGTGGCATATCGTTTCGCATCTGTTCATTGTCTGTAATACCGCTTATTCGGCTTAGTTTAAATCTACCGGTATGGCTAGCGACTAACCATTTGTAGAGATCTTCGATTGTCGAGGTGATCCCGCCAAATGCATAGCCTACTTCCGTGACTCTAGGGAAAACATGATGGTAATCATCCCCAAAGTCGACTTGATTTAAGTAGTATGGAGTGGCCATATTTTTGACCATACTCTCACCATCAGCGAGACCTGAATTCTGCATATCCAACGGAGTAAATATAAATTCTTTAAAATTTGTTGCTAAAGTCTGTTGCGTAATTCGTTCGATAATAATGCCGAGAAGAACATAGTTGAAATCATGATATCTTTTACTCGTTCCTGGTTTAAACAGCAACTTGGAGTGGTTGATCTGTTTTAAGTAATCGACTTTTGAAAGACGAGAGCTTGCATCTATATCGATGCTTTTAATTCCCGACTGATGAGTCATCAAGTGCTTTAGTGTCACAGATTTACCTATTTCACCACTTAGCTCTGGCAAATAAATACCAATGGGATCTTTGAGTACCAGTTTTTTTTCGGCAAGCAAATTGGCAATTAAGACGTCGGTAAATCCCTTGGTTAAAGAGCGAATATGGTAAACTGTGTTTGGTTTAGTTTTAATATCAAACTCGTAATTGGCATATCCATATCCCTTCTTGAAAATAGTCTCTCCGTTCTTTACGATTAAAACTGAACCGTTGAAGTCATAGTATTTGGAATAGAAATTCATCACATCGTCAATTGATGAAATAGGTTGTTGCTGAAAGCCGAAGGCCGGGCCTTTGATGGTCAAAAGTGCAAAAGACAAGATTGCCAGAATTTTTTTATTCATTTGTTGATCCCTAATTAACACGTCTTTGAATTTTTAGCATCAGATTGCAATAAATAAGCCAAACTAAGAACGTATATAAAACAAAGAGTTAGCTTGTTATTGCAAGTTTGTATAGTGCTGCAATCAAACATATTGGCGAAATTCACCAATTTTTCTCAGCTTTGCCTCCAGTTATTAGTTAGTAGCTGGCAATTAATAACTAGCGCTTTGATCACTTGCTCTGATTAATTGGTTTTAATCGAGGGATCCTGGTTTTAGTAAAAAAATACT
>JAPHTP010000170.1 GCA_026196875.1 Kangiellaceae bacterium | reverse complement strand
CCTGAAGAAGTTCCACCTGAAGACGTGCCGCCTGAAGACGTGCTACCTGACGAAGTGCCACCTGAAGACGCGCTACCTGAAGAAGTTCCACTAGATGAACTACCGCTGGATGAACCACTCGAATTAGGCTCCGGTGGTGTTAATGGTGTTGTCGCCATTTCAGGTCGATTAAACTGGAGACGGCTGGTTCGATTGGTTTCAGCAGCCCTTTGCTCTCGTTGACGAGTTGCTCTAGCTTCCGCACCGCTGTCGTTAGCTGCGGATGGGTTTAACGAAGCTTGACGAATTCTATCAGCTTGAGCGTCAGCGGCCATTTCATTAAGCGGTAAATAATCTGTTCTAAAATTTAATTCAACGGAAGAGTTTAACTCCAGGTCAGTATTTATTTCTTCGGTTCGCTGACTTCTTTGGGTGGAAACGTAGCTAATATTATTTTCCACCTCTGCTGAAGCCCCCCAAGGCCCCATACCAAACCTTCCAGCGGCTCTCACTCTGTTCTGCATACCAAATTCTCTTCCACGATCTTCGTTGGCGGCGCTACGAGTATCGATATGAAAGCGCATCGAAGCGTTAATCTTTCCGCTGTCAATCACTATCCGCTGCATTCCCATTTTCACCATAGTCGCCAACATCTGTTGCCTTTGTCTGGCAACTTGTCTTCGCGCATACGGTACTAGCTGTTCCGGATTACTCGCCGAAATATTTTCTTCTGAAGACATACCGAAAACTGCCCGCATTGCTTCCTGAGTTGGCATAGCGCCACCGCTACGTAGGGCCAATCTTGGCGGTTCAGCGTCCTCATCTAAATCTTCGTCCTCATCACCAAAACCAAAGTCATCTTCACCTCCTTCTAGTTCGAAGGCATCCGGAAATTGCTCGGTAAGCCATACTCTAATACCGTGCGCGGAAAACTGTGTTTGCTCAAAACCTTCTACCGATGCAGAGACATTGTTAAGCAACTCAACATACATTTGCATTTGTTGCGAAGTGGAATTCAACATTGCTTGAAATACACCATTCACCAAATCAGTAACAAATCGAGGAAACGAGACGGCACTTAAAACATTACGTGTAACACCGGCAATTCGATTAGCCGCTTCACCAAATTCCGGTTGACTCTGAGCTCGCGCCAAAACAGGCTGATTATTTGCATCTGAGTGCTGCAGCTCCCGCGATGGTTCGGGTTGACAGACCTTCTGCTCGGCTTGGCTCTCCTCAGCAATTAGTTTTGCCGCCATTGAAGAAACCTTAACCATTGCTTGAGCTAAGCTTCTCTTTTTCTCGGGTTCCAACTGATGAAAACCGTCAGACTTATCCAATACTTCACGAACCGCAGACCGCAACCATATAGGCGGAGCTCCTTGTTCTTCTTGATATAAATCTTTAGCTTGAGCCAACTGAACCATCAACTCATCCAACTAGATAGATATTGGTTAGAGCCCGACTGGTTAGCATCCGATCGATTAGAGTTAGATCCATTAGAGCTAGTTTGATTTGGACTAAAATAGGAAGATTCCGAACCTGCCCATGGATTATTTGAATGGCCTTGTTGCAGCAGAGACTTTAATGATGAATATGCCAACAACCATCGATGAGATGCTGAGAAAATTCGTTGAGATATATTTCTGTCTTCGAGTTGTAATTGACCTGCCTGTGGCGAGGACAGCCAATTAATCAAGTACATTCCTGCACTGGCCATTTCGGCATATTGACGCACTTTATATTCATTTTCTCCAGCACTAACGGACAATAACTCCCACAAATTTCGGACACTAAATGCACTTAGCACAGATGGTTGTTTTAAAAATGACAAAGCTGACGTAATCGCCGCCAAAATATCTTCAGCAACATAAGTAACCATTCCAAATGAACGCGAGTAAAAGTATTCTCTCAAATTCTGTAAAGTAAAATCTAAGTGAACCTCTTCATGAATATTTCTATGTGTATTATCGGTGAGCGCTACAAGAGCTTCGCAAAAACGATTAAACTGAGGGTAAAAATAACGTCGCTCAAACGTTTGCTGAAATAAAGTTTCTCTTTCTTTTTTATCTAGTCGTTGACGTCTGTTATTCCAAAACTCTTTAATTAAAGGTTCAGCCTCGCCCAGCGGTTGAGTTATCGCACCACTAAAGAATAGCCCTGAGACTCTCTCCGCTGTTTTTAAGACGCCAGCCTGTTCTAGTTCGAATGCTAAATAAAGAGGAGCCAGTGTTTTTAGTACTGAATAATCTCTCGCTTGGGCGCTTCCGCTAATGTTTAAATTAGGCAAAGCTATATCACCGACTTCTTGCATACTCATTGCAAGACTAGTGGTGTTTTCTGCGACTAAGCCCTGAGCAAAGCTAAGTGCAAGTTGAAGCTGTTCGACGTTTATCGGAGCAACCCGGCTCAATCTCGAGCAAGCTCTAGGTGCTTGATTAAAACTAGAAGAAACTGATTCGGTCTCGAAACATTCCGTGGAAGACATATTGTTATTTGAAGACAGGTTGTTATTCATAGCCGTCAAATTCCTCGCTAACAATTAAGTTATCTTAAGATGAACTTGAATCGCCGCTTTCAGCCGCCGTTGATTCTCGTTTGCCCGGTAAGTAATTTGGATCGTAAGGTGTAGCATTTCCTTGGATTGCAGAAATCATTCCTGGTGAAGCAAGTTTTTCCATAGGAAAATAATCAGACTTAAAGTTCACATTAACTTCACCGGTCAGCTTACTTTTTAATTCTGCTTTTGACTCCGAATCTTCATCGACAGCTGAAGAAACAGCGGTCATATGGCTTTGTACATTGGTGTTCTTGGTAGCAGCTCCGCCCCAACCGAAATGAGCTCCGGCGGCAGTAGTATTCCGATTGTAACTGGAGTCTCGGTCGTAGAGTGATGCCTTAGCATCGCGTTTCGCAGTGTCCTTAGCTTTTAATTGAAATACAACTTTTGCTTTTATAGCCCCATCAGTGATTACAATTCTATTTATTCCAAGAACAACCATTGAAGCTAACATTTGTTGCCTCGACTTTGCCATTTGTAGCCTGGCCGCTTGTACCAGACGCCCTTCTTCTTCGGGATCGGATAGATCACTCACAGGACTCGCTAGTTCCATTTCTTGATTGAGCTGGGTTAAAAAGGCATCTTCATCCTCTGTTTGTACTGCAAGCTGGGGGCTTCCCGTTTCTTCAACATTTTCTTCACTCAATGTGAGCTGATTAGGAAATTTGTTAGTTAGCCAATCTCTAGCATTATTTAAGCTTATGTTTTCTTGCGCAAACTGATCTACTGTCTGCGCAACCGCCTTCAACATTTCCGCATAAGCTTCCATTTGTTGTATCGAGGCGTTTACGATTGCCTGGAATACATTTTCGATTAGCCCTCCAACAAACATCGGAAAATCAACTGCACCGATTAGTTCTTTGTATTGTTCAACACCTTGCTTTAACGCTCCAGCTTCAAAATCAGAACCAGCAAAAGTTCCTACCTTGTCTGACGCTTTATTTTTCGCTTGCTTAACACCATCAGCTTGCGCGTGAGAAAGAATGCTTTGACCCGGCGTCAATTCTTGCTCCGCCAATCCTTGAGGGTTACTCATATAAGCTGCAACATGCACCATGTTCTTGGCAATTTCTCTTTGCTTATCTGGTGTTAACTCTCTAAACCCCGGCGACTGCTGAAGCAAACGTTTAACGTGAGGACGCACTGCAGACAAAGTTGAATCAGCTAGCCAGGCTGGTTCGCTATCATCATGGTTTTGACTAATATTTTGCGACATCTGCTAAGTCCTATTTAATTTTTCTTAACTCCAAAATAAGGAGCTAATGTTCAATTTACGATCCAGAATTACCGCCAGAGTTTTGTGGACGATTAGCTAAATTCTTGACCATGCCCGGCTGCGCATTCATCTGAATTGCAGCGATAGATTCAGGGTTAGCCAATTTTTCAAGCGGTAGATAATCACTTTTAAAATTCACTTCTACGGTGCCAGACAAAGAAGCTTTGGTTTGTAAGTTAGCATCAACTTCTGTCTGCGACGCTGAAGCAAGTTTCAATACTGGCTGGGAGGTATTTTTATACTGCCCTTTAGAATAGTAACTACCACTTCGTCTGCCACCTTCATAGTCACCGTCTGAACTCATACTTGCGCCCTGCCTGTTGTATGCGCTGTCAGACTCGAAGGCACCTTCGTTAGTGGTTATTCTTTGATCGCCGTAGTCGTATTGTTGCGCGCTATTGCGATATTTCATATTATCCCTGGCACGGAAGTCATACATAACCTTAGCGGCAATTCTACCGTCGGTAACAACCACTCTATTTATACCCATCATAATTGTGGTCGCCAATAATTGCTGTCGACTGGTTGCCAGTTGAGTTCGAGCAGCAGGGACTAAAAGCGCCTCAACCAAATTATCATCAATGCGGGTCAAGGGTTCTTCCAAAGGCAACTCATTATTTAACCTTTCGACTGCGTCTCTTTCGTTTATGCCTTCTCGCAGAACGACACGAGGACCGGCCGACTGGCTTTCACCTTCGCCATCAAAGTTTCCAAAGTCAGAGCCGAATTCACCAGTATCAACGCTGAGTTCAAAAACATCAGGAAAATTATCTACAAGGTGATCTCGTCCTTGGTTTTGAGTTGTGTTTTCATCTCTAAACTGATTGATACTTTTAGACACATCCGCTACAAGTTTTGCGTAAGCCTCCATCTGTTCGATTGAACTTGAAACAATAGAGTGGAATACACCGTCAATTAATCCCGATACAAACTCAGGGAAATTAACAGCTTCTAAAAGTGCGCCGGCAACGGCTGCTCCCTCTCTCGCACCTTGTGCGTTAAAAGTGCCATCACCCGATTGCTGGTTGGTCCTTCTAACGCCATCCTCTGCCATTGCCCGAACCGGCTCACTTTGTTTGGTCGGTTCGATCCGCATACCATCGGGTTCCGCCAAATAAGTTCCAATATGAACCAGATCATTGGCTAGCGCGCGTCTTTTATTTTCATCCAATGCATTAAATGCCTCACTCTTATTTAATAAGTTGTGGACAGCATGACGAGTCGAGTCAATATTTTCTTGACTCGCGACCGGACGTAAATTGCCAGAGTTGTTTGCATTATGGGCACCATCCGCATTTTGCATATGATTACTGTTTTGCAAAGTTGACACATTAGCAGACATCTTTTTTCTCCTATATCAGGCGAGCGCCCGCGCTTCTTCAATGGTATCTTTGAGTTCAAATTCAATCGGTCGAACATAAAGACTAATGCTGGCTTCTTTTTTTGGACTGACTCGAACGCTTAGCACTGAAAAATGCCCCTGCTCCGATGCGCTATCGACACCAAATGCTGCAAGCCATTTATCCATAGCATTTAACTGTCGAGGACGCTCTGCTAAACCAAGTCGTAATAAATCAATAAACCGGTTAGGTAAATCAGGCAAAGACGCCAACAAGATTTCGAGCTTCAGTTCAATACCTTCAGGTGTATGACGAAGTCCAATTAATGCTCCGCCCTGAGGCAATTCAAATCTGCCGCCTAAAGCTAAACCGACTACTCGCATTAAACTTGGCAACTGATGCCCAATGCCCAATCGATTCATCAGAGGCCCTAAATTACTCACATTAAGTGGTCCTCGGTGCATAAATGTCAGTCGTTGACTCGCTAAATCACGCTTGCAACCGATTGAAGTAAAAATAGGATATAAGGTTGGCATTTCTGACATGACCAGCTTACTGGTTTGAGCTAGTTGCGGTGATAAAGCGTCAATTTGCGACGGCAATAATTCATAATAAATCTTGGTCGCATAGAGTCCATCTTCGTCAAACGCGCTGCCAAACCACGCGCCATATGACATCCAACCTAGACCATTAAAGCCCCGCCACTCTTCGCTTAGAGAATCAAACCAATGAAGCGTATCGCGTCCAAAAGTTGGTAGAATCATCCGACGCATTTCTCGGGTCGCATCGTCTCGTCTGGCAATCGGAGGCGCTCCAGGACCGAGGGGTTGGATAGTAAACCTTAACTTATTCGGTTCTGTTTCAGAAAAAGAAGGTTCATACGGCACCGCACCTGGCGCAAGCTCATTGTCCGCGTAAGAAATATCATTCTCGGGCAAACTAAAAGACCTATTGATAAAGTCATCCATATAATTTGTCGGTGACTTTATCCCCAGTACACGAGAAGCTGAATTGAGTGAATGCTTCACATAATCAGACATAGGTCGAGTTGTTCTTTTGTTTTGATATTGCATAACAAACTCCGTCCTTAATAAAAGTGTTACCAGGCTTTACATTCCAGGCAGCTCAATGCCAACGCTATCTAAAACGTCTTGCGCGACTCTAGGCATGGATGTTGGTCTACTTGAAATTGCAGGAGACTCAATTGGTTGAGAATATTGATCCACCCGTTCATCATGCACCCCACCAACTGCGAGCCATTGTTCGCAAGCATTGATGAAATCCCAATCAGTAGGATTAACCAATGGTCTATGCGTATGTATGTTACGCAAATTAGGATTTGCAAGAATTTCGGTTGAAATAACATCAAGTCCGGAACGTCCAACTAATTTCTGATGGTTGTTTGCCAGCCAGCGAATAACAATTGCACCTGAGTGAGCTTGAATACGATAACGATAAGTGTTGCGTAATCCATGCAAGTAATTAGCATTGACTTGATCAACCACTTGCCACATATCCCGTGCACCAAAGGCTCTTAAAATTTCCGAATCAGATAATAGATCGCGGTACTCAAGAATAGTCTGTTGCAATTCAACAGCGGTATAGTGAGCCATGCCGTAGCCATGTACCGATAAGTTTGCGGCGAGCTCGCGACAAGCTTTGCGAATACCTTCTTGCGAAAGAAAAACATTGTGAGTGGTAAATTCTCGGAAGTACTGCGATACAGTTGAAGTCGTTCTTAACTTTAATTCATGAAACATTGAGTTCTCTCTACCATACTCCGGATCACCGCCAGGTGTACCAAATGTTCCCATAAAGAAGTTACGGCGTTCTACTTCACTCAGTCTTTCATTAGCCAAGCGATGATGTTCATACAACGCATCGCCGGCAGGACCTTTACCTAAAGTAATCGCGCCACGGCGCCAAGCTTCTGAAATATAATCGACAACTTGCGGCAAGCGAGCTTCTTCAAGCATCATAAAGAAGTACATTGATTGCACCGCGTATAAATTGTCTTTGATAATTTCAACGTCGACGGAATCTTCTAAATCCGGCAACATTATTTCCATTGATGAGAGCGGTCCGCCGTCTTGAAACCCCGCAGTATTTTCAAAAGTCGCTTCAATTTTCGTATCCAAGAAAGCATCATTTTCAGAAACACGATCTGCAACTAGTTTGCGAACGACACTCGCTGCCAGCTTGGTTGAAATTACATTAATTTCGTCAGCTCGAACAAGAATAGACTTACTAGTTTTCTTGTCATCGCCATACGTCTCTCTCATTTCCCCAGTTTCAGGATCTCGGCGAGAACTAATAGCGCCCCCCGGCCTTACACAACCGACAATTCCTTCATAGAGCAAATTTTGTTGAATTTGACTTTCAACCGAGACTTTATGTCTCTCAGCCAACCACTTAAACACTTTTAAAAATAGATCCGGATTGGTACGGTACTCACCTTGTGCTTCGCTAACTTTTTTCTGAAAATGGGAGCGGTTAGGATCGGTGATTCCATCCAGCTGCATCAATCCACAAATCGAAGCAACTTCAACTTCTCGGGAAGACAGATCTTTCTCAGCAGCTCCTTTTTGGGTTCCCATCAAGCCATATTCATGCAAATACTTCCGAACTTGTTCTTCGTCTTTTTGCAAATAAGTTGACACAACCTCTCTATAAAAAGGATCGATAACCACATCGCGGTCAAGCGCGCGGTCAATATCTTCCAGCTCTTTTAATTGCTGTGCTGTCGGTTTATCAAGCACGCGAATATTTTGAGCTTTTTCTTCCAGTTCAATCCGAACACGGTAGTCCCGTTCGCCCAGATCCACTAACACTTTGCGGGTCATGATGTTACCTCCTCTAAGGCATTAAGTTTAAATTTCACTATCAATTACGGTTGCTACCGTGCTTTGAGTAACTTTTTTAAAGCGACTCGGTTTACTTCTGAAAACTTTAACTTGGTCTTTGTTCATTTCTCTCACTTTTCGCTAATAGCCGGCCGAACCTTGTAAATATTGATGGCTATTTAATTTACTCGACAATGTTTGTAGTGCACCCAACGCATCAAGTACACCGGCACCATGCCCTTCCACTCCCGATTGTGAGAATGGCCTTGCTGATTCAATTAGAACTTTAGCGGCATCATAAAAATTAAACGGCAAGGCTCGCTTTAAAGCATATGAAGCCATCAACGCACATACGCCCGCCACGAACGGAGCAGCGAAGCTAGTACCAGAAACTCGCTGGTATCCATTAATGCCAGAAGTCCAAATTCTTTTACCGGGTGCAGACAAAGCAACATGATCTCCTTGAGTGCTAAATTGGCAGGGATTGCCGTAATCATCCACGGCTCCCACAGAAATAACCCCAGGGTGCGCAGCGGGAAAATATTCTTCTTCTATGCCCGAATTTCCACTTGCCGCCACCAAGATCACGTCTCGCGACAGCGCATAATCCACAACTTCTTTATGCGGCGGAGGTGTGTGTTCATTCAATGAAGCCTTGGCCGTACCAAAACTCATATTGATAACTTTTACGTTAAGATCAATTAGCCGCTTCATACCGGCGTCGATGTTAGATAGTGCCCCAATACCAATTCGCCTCTGATTAGAAAGGCCAGCACCTAATACTCGTACCGGTGTTAATCCACAATTTCCGGCGATACCAGGCGGTAATCGAAATCCCTGAGCGTTTAGGATACCCGCACAACCGGTGCCATGACCGACTTCATCGGCAGGCGATTCATCAAAGCGACTATTGTCACCCACTAGTTGTAAGTTGCCGACCATCGCCTGAGTTAAATCAACCGTATCAAATCCGCGGCGCAAACCTTGCGAAAATTCATTATGCGCGGCTAATACTCCAGTATCCGCAAGTCCAATAACTACCGAAGGATCACCTGGTTCAAATCCGAGCGCCTGAGGTAAACGAACTAACTCTCGCGAACGCCACGATTGAACTTCATTCACACTATTATCCGAACTCTCAATAGGAGTTAGATCTTCAGAATAGAAAGGCGCTATACAGATCTGATCAGAACGAACGCTTTCTACTACCGGAACTTGCTCTAGAGCATTAATTAAAAATGGGAGTTTCGTCGTATCCTGGATTTCGATGCGTAGCACTCTAGCTACACCAGATATTTGTTCTGCTTCATCAAAACGCCTGGCACCACAAACATGCGGCCTTTCGCTCACTCGAGTGCGAGAATTGTGCAAGCGACATGCACGAGCGTAACCGCCGAAATTACGCAAAATTCTATCTATTGGACCGCCATCGATTTTTGAGCATTGGTGTACCCCATATTTTTCACAAGCGCGCAAGCTCGGCATACTTTCGGGCATTTCTCCTAAGCTAAGTGTGAGTAACAACCGATTGACTATAGGAGTGTTATGGCGCGAGCCTAAAGCTTGAGGAGAATTCATTTTGAATCTCCTATGTTCTGTTTATCTATATTGTTTTCTGGTGACTCACTATTGATTGGATTACCATTGGCAACAAAATGGCGAGTACCATCATAACCATCAACCAAAGTTAGGTTAACTCTTTCCCCTCCTACTAATTCCAAAGTTGCCTCACAGCCTAATTGTGAAGCTAATGGTTCCAGTAAAAGCTCGCCCGTTTTAAGCTTAACAATCGGTACAGGTTGCCCATCGGCAATAACTTTTGGCATTTTATTTTGATTGATTAACGGCGTTTTAACTCTTAATCTAGTGGGGACCTTTTGCCTATTTATGTTTGCTCGCTTTTTGTTGGGGCCGCTGTAACCCGCAGAAATATCATTTTGTTGAAGATTGATATTCGGCTGTGGTTTTATTTTTTGCTGGAAAGCTTGTTTCAACTGAGGTCCGCGATTGAGAAAAGGGCTTCGATCCAACAACGGAGAAACATCTTGCTGAGAGCTCTCATGAGGCTGATTTTGCTCTGGCAAGTTACCATGATGTAGATCGTTAAACTCGACGCGATCTACGCGCGGCGCATCCGCAACTTGAAGTAATCGCTGCATTCTATTTTGCGGTAAGCGAGCCAGCCTGGCGATTACATCTGAACCGGCAGTTTTTCTTAGTTCTACTAATTGATTGACACTGCGCACACCGATCTTTTCCAAGCGCCTTTGTAGGTCTTCACTTTCTTGACCACCACCTAATGCATCGTGTAACGAAACTTCTGGTTCTCCAGCCTCGAAGTCGATCGCATTTTCTTCAATCATTGGCTTAGTGATTGTAGTCAGTCCTAATTTGATAGTACTCGCATCTGACACACCAGGTCTTGCGGGTTGAATGTAAACCTCATCGTCCAACATCTGAATATCCGCTTTAAGATCGATTTCAATATTTTTAACCGCAAACGTAAGTGGCAACTTTCCAACTCTGGACTTAAGCGCCATTGCAGCCTGAGCTCGATCTAACTGGTCGGTTAATGACTGAATAAAAAGATCAAATGGCACGCCATTGTCTTGAATGAAGGGAGGTATATCAGACGCCATGTTCAACCTCCTGTTTGTCAATATTCAATGCATCGTTTTTTGTAAGCTCTGCTTGGTGCCAATGGATTTTTAAACTTGAAAGCTCATTGAACCAATTTGCATCTTCTATCGAACGAGGTACATCACCTTGCAATATTGCTTCGCCGTCTCTAAAAATAACTCGCATATCAATTGGTATTTTCATTTCAGCATCTAGCACGGAAATCATACCGTTGGAACTTTCACTCGCCTGAACTAGGGCTTGTTGAAGGTCGATTAATACCGTAGAAAAATCTCTCAACATTAGCTTTGTCCTCCATTAACAATGGTCGGCTGCTGCGAAGCTTGTTGAACCGATTGCTGCGTTGATTGGGGTGCATTTTGTTGTGTCAGGTTCTGACGGCTCAGTGTAGGAGTAATGCCCTGAATTAAAGCAATAGTTTCAGCGCCTGTCAGTTGATCGATTGGCAAAGCTTCACTCACAAAGTTGAGTTTAACTTCGCCGAATAAATCCGCTCGAACACTCGATTCATTCTGGGCGTTAACAGCGAGTGTTGATACCATAGTGCTGGCTTGGTTATATGTTCTACTTCCCCTTTGTCCCCAGTCTTG
>JAPHTP010000001.1 GCA_026196875.1 Kangiellaceae bacterium | reverse complement strand
ATTGCCAGATTCATAAGGACGGCAATCGTAATCCGAAGTTGTCGGCTTGGAACCGAATCGAACGTATAGATCAGCATCGCCCGAGCCACCGTTCATTACAAATTTAAGATCTTTCGCGCCGGCTGGAACATTCATATAAAACTCAAGTGTTTTACCTTCTTCAGCAGTAAGGCTAGTTTTCGCTACACCGTTTGCAAGCTCAGCACTATCTGTTGCGTTTGCAGTGGTAAACGAGTGAACTGCCGACCAAGTGTTGCCACACGAATTATCACTACGGACACGCCAGTAGTACTTAGTGTTCGGACTTAGTTTGCTTGAAGGTCTGAAATTAGTTCCACTGGAAACCGAACCATTAGCAACGATATTTGAGAAAGCGCTATCAGTCGCAATTTCAACACGGTAGCTAACGGCATTACTGTCTGCGTTCCAGCTTAGAGTAGGTTGGACATCAACACCGGTAGCATTATTTGCTGGTGAAGATAGAGTTACAGCTTGGGTACCCGCCGTTAACTTAATACTCGCATTCAAATTCTGTGGAGTTGAAATGCCTTCGCCAGTACCACGGATAATATAAGCATAATCACCATTCGCTACCGTTCCCGAAACCGTCGAGTTAGTCGAACTTCCGGCAGCAACAGGATTGGTGGAGAAGCTACCAGTTAAACCAGAAGGCAAATTAACGTGACTGAAAGTAACGTTTTTATTGAAACCGTTATTGCCGGTTACAGAAACAGCAATTGGTTGTAAGTCTTCAACCTTACATACTTGCTGAGACAAATTAGTTCCACTTAAAGTGAACCCTGGGTTTGTGCCGGATCCACCACCGCAATTATCAAACTTGAATGAAGAAATTCTAGTTCCCCATTTCCCGCCGGACATTCCGTATTGACCAGTGAACCAGAATGTACATTCGTCAACCGGGTCGATACTCATATGGTGATAATCACCATTTCGATCAGATGGAATAGCACCAGTACCTTCAAAAAGACTCTTTTCGGTTTGCGTCATTTGACCCTTTGCATCACTTGCATGGCGACCAGTCATGCGCAGACTCGGATAGAGGTTGCTACCAGTGGTCATATATGCCAAAGCAATATTCCCGTCTTTATCCATTGTGGATGCACCCATATAACGGCTATTGCCGTCGTTAAGCGTATGTGTGCCCTCTTGATAAACACTCCATGCAGCGGACCCTGATCTACGGAGTTCAACCCAACGAACAGCTGATAAGTTGTTGCCAACTTTGGTTGGGAGGTTTACTAGAATTGATTCATGAGTTCCAAAGTTACGATAGACAGGTTTATTCATGATCGCTTCTTTCAGCGGATCAAGAGTAGTCGAGCTATCTTTCTGGGTTAAGCAACCAAAGTTTTGGCCATTACAGCTAAAGTTGGAATCAATTTCAGAGATTTCAATATTAACAGGACCTTCCATCTTGGTATTGCTTGGGTTCGCAAAGTCTGGCGTCATAGTCCATAGCTCTAGATAGTCTTTGCTCGAATTATTTGAACCTGAGTTGTGTAACTCGTCGTCGCGGTGGCGAACAAAAATACCGGCATTCGTCGATGGACCGGTAGTTCCTTCAACGTCAACAGGCATAGAAATCTGGAATTGGAATCCATTTAACTTTGGAATGGTCTTGCGGATCATTGTAGTCGCTTGACCTGCAAGTAACTTTGTTCGATCAAGTACATAGGCAGAACCACCACCTTCATTAGCTCCTATATAATATGCATTGCCCCACATACCATAGTGCGGGTAGTCTGGAAATTCAGGCGCCTGGAATTTATATGCGTACCAACCACCGGTTAGCGGATCCTGAGTTTTAGATACATATACACAAAGTGATTTGTTAGTTTGATCGGTAAACTCGGTTAATAACCAGCGTTTAGCGATTTCGTCAAACAAGATAATCGGGTCACCCAATGTGCCGCTTGAACAACCTGCAATTGAACCTAAAGAGGTCATTGCCGTTGGCCCCGCCACCTTGTTTCCATTGGTTTTATCGTAAACAGAAAATGAAGAACCGTTTTGACTATTGATTGATTGAATGTAGTACTTAATTCCCACCTCACCCGTTGGATCCGCAGGGTTTACACCAGTAAAAGCAATGCCGTCAAAATTATTGACGGCATTAGTTAACGCGCGTGTCGAAATTTTCGCACTTATAGAAGACTGAGCATCAAGATATTTAAAAAAATCTACTTCTTGTACAGGGTTTACAGGTGCTAAAAGATCTACCGGATCACTAAGTAAACGAGGTGGACCAAGCTTTATAGGCTCTCCTGGTAGCCACTCTTTTGCAAGAGGCAAGTCCCGCAGATCTTTATTAATTTCATGCGGGTAAGCAGTATCTGCAAAAAAGGCTTGTTGTTCATTTAAAGAGTTTGCCTGAATGCCAACACTAGCTAGAGTAGTTCCTAGCACTGTGCTGGCGATTATCGATAGCCTCTTAAGGGAAGAGCCTTTCATCGACTTTTTTTGTTGATTGTGGTTCATAAAAATGTCCCCAATTATTATCGTTTATTTATGCTATTGTTTTACAACAACTCCTACCGAACATCCTTTTGATTGCGACTTGGTACTCATCATCCTGACATTTAGTCGCATACAACCTCCGACTTTCTACTAACCCGAAGTTGCTTACGTCGGCGTTTTACACGCTCTTTTTAATAATTAATTTAAATGACTGACGAGATAGTCTTCGTCAGTTTTTCGTTCATATATTAGTTCTGCAGTACCATTAAGCGCTCTGATATTTAAACTGGTTAAAGCTTTTCCTAAACTGGAAGTAAAGCGTCCAAATTTATCAGAGTGTGAGTCGATTCCATTTCGTTCAAAGTTACTTACAATGCCTTTAGCTGCCTGAACGATTAGCTTTAGATCAACATCTTCCGGCAATAGAAGAGTTACATTACCGGCGCGAGTTAATACTTGCTGAGATTTTTTCCAACGATTTGAAAGTGGATTTAAATAAACATTTCCCATCTCTGAAGAAAGATCGACAGCGCCATGCGTTGCAACACTGATATTTCCTAAAGTCGTTTTGGCCCTTATACTTGAGTAATGTTTTTTTGCTTTAATATTTCCAAATGTCGTTTCTAGAATTAACTGATATCCTTTTGGAAAATAAATGCCAATATCAGCTCTAACAGTTGCGTCACCTGCACCTGAGTTAAAAAATTCAGTAGGGTATTTAACTTCAATTTCTAACCCTCTTTCTGTTTCTTCAATTTGAAAATCGGGCTTTGGAGCGAACTTGCCAATTCGCTGATAGACAGACTGTAAATGCACGATTGGTTTCGTAATTGTTTTCGTCGAAATATCACCGTAATAATTCTTAACTATTATCGTTTTAGTATTGGGAAGTTGGCCGTTCCATTTGAATCTTTCGATATTTACTTGCGGCTCAGAACTTTTCGAATTAGCAAATCCAATGGAGAGAAACAATAAAATAACTAGTAACAAGTTAGTTATGTGATTTGCTCGAGTTCGAGTCTTACACTCTAAGAATTTCAACATGAGGCTCCCAGGTCAAAAAAAATTTAACTTATCGGTTGGCCATCAATTAATCTGTTTCGATTTGTAGGCTAATGTAGCCTTATGGTTACAAATGAATATTAGGAAAATTTGATATAAATAGCAGCGGTTATTTAAAGTACGTTAGAAAAATTTGAAGCGGAATTTTTTAATGTGCTGATACATATTTCTGTAGAATAGTTACTTCTGTGTTGAGTTCAAAAAATATTGACTTCTGAGACCCGAGTCTCAATTGAAATAACTAAAGGAAATAAAGGCTTAGCGAGTGCAACACTCGCTAAATTGGAAATATTGTGCTTAGAGATTAAATTATCTTTTTAATTCGTCATCTCTATATTGGGGATCAGTCCAACATTTGGGAAGCTCTTCACCTGACGCGAACTGTAAATCAGACTTCTTAAATGAGTCAGTAACCATTACTTCATCACCCACCTGATATCTTCCCTGAAGTTCTTCCTCAAATAAACTGAACAGCTCACTTAAATAAACAACTTCAACGGTATTACCGCTTTTTTTATGAACCAGTAGCATGGTTAGCTCCTCTTTTCTACCGGATAAGTTAAAACAGTTTTCCCTTACTCTATTTTTACTTTTTGTTGATATGTTTATTATTTTAATTGCTGAAATTTAATTCAGCCAACACTTTGGTAGCTCCTCTCCAGACATAAATACAAGGCTCTGTTTGTTGAATACTTCCTCGTCTTGATCAGCCTCGCCAATTTGAAGTTTGCCGATAAGTCGGTTGCTGTTGGGATTAAATAACTCCTCAACATCTATCACTTCCACTAGATGGCCAGTATCTCTTTCCTTTAAAAACATAGCGTATAAATCCTTATTCACCTAGATATAAGATGGATCGAGACGCGAAGAACTTCAAATGTTTTGGGTTTAATATAATTAGCTTGAATAAATGCGGTTTTGATTATATCTATGAGTTATGAGGGAGATTAGTTTTCTCTTAAAGCTATCTCTTTTAGATTATCCCAATTTGTCTCACATTCTCTTTTTAATCATAAGTGAGCAGTGATATATTGAGGCGTAGTCAAAGATTCGAATCATCTCCACGCTGGTCGAAATGGCAGTCTTCTTTTTATTTGATATCCAACAATATCTTCAATTGACTGATCTGTTTTTTTAACTCTTTGATGCCAGTCAAATTGGTGAGTAAGGCTTTTATCAATACTTTGTTAATTTCTTTAGATAACACTGCGTCCTTTAGTAGATTCAAAGTTTCATCAACCATTTCTTTCTGCTCTGAGTCTAATTGGATCGCTAATGCACTCTCAGCGATCTCTTCAAATTGTTTCTGAAGCTTTTTTTGTTTTTGACTTTCTATTTCGGTTAGAAAATCGCTACGAATTTTTCTTGCCTCGTCGCCAAATATTGGCTCGGGTTTTGTTTCTAGCAAACCAGCGACAATCGAATCCGCGACATGACATACAAAGTCTGCCAACTGCTCACTTTGTAGTTCTAAATTATCGAGCAGGATACTCGCGTCAAACTCTTGCATGATTCCATTGATTGATATCACCAGATCACTTATCCAGGGCCTTACCGATTCTCCATAGATATTGAGCAAAGACTGCTCTTGAACATTTTGTAGTTTGTATCGATATTCGCGAGCATAATTGTAAAATGCTTCGCTTAACTCTACGCCAGATTCATTGAGCATCATCTGATTAAACTGGAGATTCTCTAAGATCTCATTGTAGAAAGTGACTATTTGCCGGCGGAACTTTTCTCTTGCGGACAAATTGGGGTCGGAGTTTATTTCTGCAACCTTTTGCCAAACGGCTTCTTCCAACATCCGGAAAATAGCAAGTAGGATCTCATCTTTTGAATTAAAGTATAAATAGACCGCGCCTTTAGAAATACCCGATTCATTTGCAATGGTTTGAATGCTGGTTGACTTATAACCTTGTTCGAGAAACAGCTGCTTGGCACAGGTTAGTATCTTGGTTTTCTTGTCCACTTCTTTTTACTCACCACCCGCTTCCGTACTTACCCTTACTTTTAGCTAAGTGTTCCAGAATGCTCAAATAATAATTCATCTTAATTTTCAATAAGTTATAACAAAAACTTAAACCCTTTAGTTAGTTTATCAAATAATTGGTTACAAAAACAGAAAACATCCGGTCACACTATAATTGACCAATTGGTCATTTTAATATTAGACTAATTATAGTTATTCGTTTTTATACAATGGATTTAGGTTATGTCGAATAAATACAAACGTCTTTTCAGCATTGTTGGGCTAGCAAAGCCTGGTAAGGGCTTACTTACTTTTATTGCATGCTTGTCAATTATTGGTGCAGGGAGCTCGATACTCTTTCCTATGCTTACCCAAAACTTGGTTGATTCTTTTAGCAATGCGACAGAAATTCCTACTAACTGGATTATTTTTATAGCAGGGGCACTTGCTCTGGGTAGTATCGCCTCGGGAATAAACTATTACCTTATTGGGAAACTCGCCAATCGGATGCTGGTTAACTTACGTAGTAAAGTACTGAGCAAAGCAATTTACTTACCGGTTACTTATTTCGATGAAAACAACTCGGCTGAACCGGCCAGCCGTATTGTTAATGACACTGAAGTTATTAATAGCGTGATGGCTGAACATTTTGAACCCTTTATATCCGGAATGTTGACACTTATCTCAAGTTTAATCATCTTGTGGATCTTGGATTGGCAGCTAACAAGTGTCCTGTTCGCGACTTTACTTGTTTCATTTTTGATAACAGTGCCAATAGCCGCCAAACTTTCAAAGTTGTCAAAAGATTTTCAGCAGCAGGAAGCCAATTTTCTGAGTTTTATTACCGAACGTTTGTCGCAGATAAGGTTGATCAAAGCAGCCACTGCCGAAAGTCAATCTCTCCATAAAAGTAAACAGAATTTGGATGAGCTGTACCGGCTAGGACAAAAAGAGGTTCGAATAGGAGCGGTGATGGCTCCGATTGCAGGTATGACAATCATTACTACGCTTATCATAATCCTTGCCTTTGGGGCTGCGAGGGTTTCTCAGGGCATCATTACCATGGGAACCTTGATCGCCTTCATCTTATATCTGTTTAATATCATTTTCCCCCTTATCCAATTCACCTACTTTGTAACAGCACTCAACAAAGCAGCTGGAGCAGCAGATCGAGTTACTGAACTGCTAGATGAACAAGATGAAACACAAGTAGGCTCGAATAAGCAGAAACAACTCAATAAGGATACAGCGCTCAACCAAGATATTTCCTTTAGTAATATTCAGTTTGGATACGGCAAAAGTGAGTTGTTCAGTGATTTGAATTTAGTGCTTCCCGGAAACAAAACAATTGCTTTTGTAGGCGAGTCAGGTTCGGGGAAATCAACCTTGTTTAGTTTACTTCTTCGCTACTACGAATTAAAAAACGGGACAATAAAGTTAGGAGAGGCATCAATTAACGAGATGCCATTAAATGATTGGAGAAATTTGATTGCATTGGTTCCGCAAGACTCACCACTTATTTCAGGAAGTATAAGGGAAAATCTGACTTTGGGTTTACAAAAAATACCTTCTGACTTAATCATCGAGGAGGCATTGCAAAAAGCACAGTTACTAGATTTTATTTCACAGCAAGAAAAAGGATTGGATACCCAAGTGGGGGAAAGAGGTGTAAAACTTTCCGGCGGACAAAAGCAGCGTCTCGCGATCGCTAGAGCAATCTTGCAGGACTCCCCCATTTTACTTTGCGATGAAGCAACTTCAAACCTGGATTCAGCAACAGAATTCAAGATCCAACAAGCAATGGAGAAGTTAACACAAAACCGAACTACCTTGATCGCGGCTCATCGATTATCTACCGTAATGGGAGCTGACAAAATCGTGGTAATGAAGTCAGGAGCAATCCTTGGGCAAGGAACTCATACTGAGTTACTTGCTACGCTTCCTTATTATCAAGAACTAGTTGAACTTCAACTAAAAACAACATCTACGCTAGAGGAGCATTCACCTAAAGCCGAGCAACTTAATAAACAGTTATCAACGGTATAAAAATGGAAACTTCACGGGCTTATTTAAATAGGTAAGTCCGAGAGTTCTCGCCTCGACTTCCATCATTGCTGCGATTAGAGAAACCATTTCATCTTTGCTGATCGCTTCACTTTTAAGTAACTCGTTAAGCGACATAGCAATTGGAATACGAATATCGTCAGGCTTTTCTTGTTGATTAAAAACTCTGAATGATGCCTTAGCCATAGCCGCCTGCCAACGGCTTGTTGACATATAATTTCCGTCGACCCTTTTTAGCAACGAACGCTCCGAAAGAAAGTGGAAAGCGTTTGGAATTTCACTTCTATATTTCATTATTCAATTCACCGAAAAGTCACAACTTGTAAACAGTTTTATCCACAGGTTTAGACTTAAAATGTTAGTTAAAATTAAAATTATTGAGGACAAATACATTTAGGTATTAAATGTTTTATTGACCATATCTAGTAAAAACAGCCAATAAATTATAGGCCTATTCAAAAAAGTTTTTTTGAGAATTTTAAGATGAATTTTTAATAAAATTGAAAGCTAATAGAGTAGTTAAATATGTGAAAAATATTTGGCTTTAAAAATGTATTGTGGTCAGTTTCTGATGAGAAAAAGAGGACTGAATCAGTCCTCTTTAACTAAGCTTATTAAAACTTATTGAGCTTCACCGCGTACAGTTAAACCCGAGAAAGTACTATAAGCTCTTACACTCACATGCCAAGTTCCTGCTTGAGGATTATTGATAGTGCAAGTTTCTTCGTTCCCCCATTTGTATGGACGGCACTCATAGGTGCTCGTTGTCGGTTGCTGTCCAAAGCGAACATACAAATCTGCATCGCCGGTGCCACCAGTAATGACAGCGTTCAAGGTTGAGCTGCCAGCAGGAACATCCAGCGTATAGTGCTGCCATTGCCCTTGAGATGCCGAGACATTAGTTTCTTCGAAACTCGCTCCACCGGTATTTTCGCTATAGTCAGCAACAAGTTGAACGCCCGAGTAAGCGCTGTATGCACGAACCATCACGTGATAACGCCCTTCTTGAGGGGTGGCAAAACTGCAGTTTTCGGTATTGCCACTTCTATATGGACGGCAATCGTAAGTACTGGTTGTAGGTTCTGCGCCAAAACGAACGTAAAGATCTGCGTCACCACTTCCACCGCTAATATCGAAAGTTAAGTCTTTACTATTTGCAGGAACATCAATCCAATAGTTAACAGTATCGCCTTGCGAACCGCTAAGATTGGTTTCTGGAACACCTTTGGTGAGTTGCCCTTGAATAGAGTCTGACACTTGGATGGACTGACTGGATGTATCAGTTAATCCATCATTATCAGTTACCGTCAAAGTAACATTATAGCTTCCAGACGATGCGTAAGTATGCGTTGGATTGGTTGCTGACGACGAGTTACCGTCACCGAAACTCCAACTGCGAGAGACAATGTTTCCGTCAGAGTCAGTACTTTGATCAGTGAAGTTTACCGTCAACTGATTCGCAGAATAGCTAAAGTTAGCAACAGGATCACCTGGAGGAGGTCCTTGATTGTCTCCGATTGGAATCACTCCGCCAAAGTGACTCGAAACCTGTGGCCAGATGTTCGCAATTCTCACGCCTTGGTTATTACATCCACCGAAGTGATGAAGTGCAATAACGTTGTTGCTCGAAGTGGCTAAAACTGGAGAACCAGAACTACCACCAATTGTGTCACACATATATCCCATATCGGTATTAGTGCCACGCCCATTGGCTAGAACGGCGTCAATACGACAAACTCCCCCTGTATTCATATCACTTTCAATCGATAGTTCTTTTGGATTTCCACTACCGTGCTGAGGAATATAAATTTGCTCTTGAGAAACAGCGTCTCTAACATCTAGACCAAAGTGTCCAAAACCCGTGATTGTGCTGAAGTTTGTAACAGTGAACAATGTGTAATCGAGAGTATAATCTGACGCAAGCAACGTTTGTCCAGTTACAATTGTAGTGGGTTCTAATGTAGATCCACCACAGCTCGTATTTTGATAATTAAACCAAACTTCTGTGTTACTTAATTCTGATTGTGAACCCACACAATGCTCGTTGGTAAACATATGATTGTCTGCACCAACACGCCATGCAGTACAAAGCCCTGAGCCATTAATTAATAACCTGGCAACCGGACGAGTTCGTTCAAATTCCGTTGGATGGGAATTGGCCCAGCATTGCACATCGCGTCTTTCGTTAGCTCCACATGTAGAACGAGGCTCAACGTTGTTCCAATTGTTCGGTTGCATCATCAGCTCAATTTCTTCTTCAGGATAACCCTGCATTATATGGTCAATAGAAATCTTATACTGATTGGTTGAACTTGAACCTTGGAAGAATTCAACTACTGCTGTTTCACCAACAATTGAAAGTGCCGAGAACTTGTTCTGCCCGTTATCGCCAATAGACTCATCTTTAGTCATTGGTGATGCATTGGCGGGACCATAAGTATGCACCTGACTTCCATCAAGGTTACGCACTTCAATATAGCTGCCTTCAGGAATATCAAATTCATTGAAGTGAACTTTGATAAAGCTCGCGCCATCCTTATGGATTCGAATTAACTTTTTGTTTTGCGCTGAATCATTCAGAGAACTTGATGCCGCACTCGAAATCAACGCGGTGTGATTTACCTTGGAAGCCACGGTGACGATTTGAGGCTGCATTAAGTCTTCTGACGAGAGAGCGAGTTTTCTTTCAGGATTAAAAGAATCTAATACTGATTGAGTCGTTGCTGACAACTCAGACGGCTGAAAGCTTTTTCCCTCTTGTTCCACACTGGCAGCATCATAAGCCGTTGCGCTCAGGCATACAGCTCCTGCTACAATACCCGGTACTACTTTTTTTAAATTAAAAGAAATATCTTTAATAGACATTTTATTCTCCTGTTTATTATTAGATTTGCCGCGGAGTCTTTGAACTTAACAATTTGATAAAATAGTCAGCCCAACTTAACTACCTGGTCCTTTGCGGCTATACCCTTTATTTGGGCACACAAAAGCTAGCATGAGGAAACGAAAGTGATTTGGTAATATTTACATAACAGCCGGAGATAGCCATATGTCGATTTGCGATAAAACAGAAGTTTATTCAGCCCGCCTTTAAACTAAGGGCTTGTATGCATCTCAAGATTTGCAGGAAGTGAGATATCGATTTTTTATCTATGAATTTATTTTTAAATTAAACTCACTCCGCAATACTTTTTCGCGTAAAAATAAATTTAATTTTGCAGTGAACAAAAATTCAGCACTTCTCGCTCTAAAAAACGAATTTAGATAAATAAAAAAGGGCACTAAAATAGTGCCCTATAAAAACTACTCTTCGTCCAAGAATCGAACGTTAAGAATACCTTCTTCGTGAGGGAAATTTAATTCAGTTCCATCACTATCAGGTTCAGTAGAGTAGAACGCAGGGATAGTAGCGTTATCCACTAACATTTGACGTACATTTTGCATTGCAGAGAAATCCATTGACTGTGGATACTTTTGAAGTACAAGAGCAGCCGCGCCGGCAACCGCAGGAGAAGCCATTGAAGTTCCACTCATTGTCGTATTCGCGTGAGTACGGTTAAGGGAAACAATGCTATCTCCTGGTGCAGCGATAGTAATTGCGCCAGACTCGCGAGTACTCCAACTGTTGGTGCCTGTACCATAGTTACTGAAATTGGTGAATACAGCTTCACCGGTAGCGTCACTATAGCTGGTGTAAGAACTGACTGTTATTGTAGAGTCTAGCCCTGCAGGCGAGAATGCAGCTGCATCAGCAGAACTGTTTCCAGCAGCTACGACAATAACCATACCTTGATGAGCAGCGTTGCAATAAGATTCTGCGACAAAATTGTCTCCTTCATAGCCAGTCTCACTACAAGTTCCCGCCTCCAAATCAGCTGGGCCACCCAAACTTAAGTTCGCAACGGCTGGTTGACCATGCCCTAACATGTCAAATACTGCCCAGTTTAGACCTGCAAGGATTGAAGAACCCGGGCAACCACCTTCGTAGTTACAGACTTTTACAGCGTGAACAGTTGCATCCGGCGCCATCCCCAATACATTGATATCATTGTTACCCGCTGCAACAGTTCCGGCAACATGCGTTCCATGTCCGTGGTCATCAGAAAATGGCATCGGACAAAGTTTGGCATTACCTGGCCAGTGACAAAACTCTGGAGCGTAAGATAATCCCAAGTTATCTTTAATGTCTTCCTGTCTAACATCGATACCAGTATCGATTACATACACGTGCTCACCGGAACCAGTGTAACTAGAATCAGAAGCACCTGAGTCGGCTGGCCCTTGTGGCATAACTTGCGGCCAGTCGATTAGTTTACGCTTCTTCTTAGTCGTTCTTTGAACGCCACTCTTTTTGTGCTTCTTTTCAGCAGATTGCATCAAAGAAGTACCGTTGATATAAAACATCCGATCTTCATAAACGGCAGCAACGTTCGGATCTCTTTTTAGCTGGTCTATCTGCTTTTGCGTCAATTCCGCACTAAACCCGGAATATACGTTGTTGTATACATGCTTAGGCTTGATCTTTTGAGCATCCGCAAAAGAACGGATAGTCAACTCTCTACTTTTAGCTTGTGCTAAATGGAACTGTCTTGTAGCCTCTGCACCCTTTAACTGAGGTGCGTTGCTTTTAACGCTAAAAGAGGAAGTACCTGCTTTTAACTTGACAATCACATTTACTTTATCTTCGGCTAAAGCAGCATAAGAAGTCGACATTGCAGCAAGCACAACAGATGCTAGTAAAGTCTTTTTAGTTGAAAATTTCATGAACAATTCTCCTTATCGATTTAGTCCGTTTTATTTAGCTAACTTTTGTAAAACGTTATGATTAAACATAATCGTCATAGACTTAGGTAATGCGATTGCCATTCCATTTGTGAAATGAAGTTTTACATCGACTTTCTCTAAGTGCTCAGTATTTTCTACAATTGTATTAAGTAGGCTTTTTGCTGACTTCTGCTTTCTAAGAAGAACTTCGCTCAACCCCATACCGTTGGTTGAAAACCCTAACTTAAAGTCTTCTACTGCATGCAATCTTCCATCCAACTCCAAACCATTAATGGTTAATTCCAAGTTTGAGACTTTACCGTTGTTGCTTACTAGCGTGTTCAATAAACCCGCTGCGTTTTTAATGGAGGACTGAAGGTCCCAATCAACTCTATCGACTTCTTGTTCTGGTGCATCAATAGAAAGAATTAAACCAGGTTCAATCCAATTTCCATCCGCATCTAGAGGTTGACTTTGATCAAAGTTATCTAAACCACCAACCGCATTTGGATCCGTATCTTCGGCGATCCAGTATCTGTGATAATCACCACCTGAGAATCCAGTTGCACGATTGAATCCATCTGCGTCTGGAAAGATGTTAGGGCGGTGTGGATATGAACTAGTTACAATATTCTTATAACTGGTTATCTTCACTTTGAAATTGAAATTATTTTTCTGCCAATTCCTATTGTTATATTTAACAGAGTAAACATAGGTTCCATCATAATCATCACCCCATCCAGAAATTACTGTACTTAAAGAGGGAACGTATGCTTCGTTTTGCGTTTTGTGTCCTGGATGACCTGGATAATCAGAATATCCGCATCCGGTTACCACTAATACTAATAATACAGCAAAGCTTTTGACGAATTTATTTTGCGTCATAGACATTATCAATCTCCTATTGAATATTACTCATTACTACGAGCGTCCTAAATGACTTTAACTACGAGTTAGTTAAAACTACAAATTAGTAAGCGAAGAATTCAGAAAAACCAAATTACAATCGCTACATAACAAGCAATGTCGAAACTATCACAGAAGAAATTGACGAGAATGTGTAATATTCACAGCAATTTATTCCGCACAAAACACGCAAAATAAAATCTAAGATTGCGATTTGTTTTTCAGGTGACAAACCGATTAACACATGATAAAAAAGGAGGTTTAGTGAGCAAGAAAACACATCATTTATGGAGATATTTATCAGAGTTTTTAAAACGTTTATAAACTTGGCAACTCTCATCATTGTTTTGTTTTTTTGTTTTAGATGCAACGCTTCAACCATAGAAATTGACAAGGAACTTTTTCTTTGCAATCAACCAAATAAGTTATGCAAAATCTCAATCAAGGTATCAATCGACAGACAACCTTCACATAGATGGATAAGTAAAAATAAAATACTTTATGCCGAATTTCCTACGCAGCTAGATTTCGCCAAACTCTCCCCGATAGTCTCACCCGACCTATCTCATGCAAGAATAAAGTTGCAAAAAATTGCATCCTATCTCAATAGAGAATCTGTGAATAATTACATAAAAGAGCATTTAAAAAACAGCCAATCAAGGATAAATAGAATTGAATATTTTGCAGTGAACAATTCTGCTCTTTTTTATTTCGGTGACACAAAAAAACAACCACTCAAAAACAATCTAAAAACTGAGATACCAAAAGGTAACTTAGTTGTGGCGTTACTTGATTCAGGGGTATCTACCAATCATGAAAAATTAGTTGACTTTAATGTGATACAGTTCAACTCAAAAGATAATAGTTATGGGGAGAAAGACTCCGGACTTGGCCACGCAACTGGCATATTGAGTTTGCTCAATCTAAAAGAAAATGCGAATCGAAAAAATATAAACGACAATGTAACTTATCTATCTTGCAATGGGATAACTGATGGAAAATATGATTTTATCAGCGCCTTAAGGTGTTTTAACTGGCTCTTTCAACAACCGCAAGTTGACGTAATGCTAAATGCCTGGTTGGTGTCAGAGCCTGGCTGCAAACCAGAATGGAATTACCCTATTCAAATGATCTGGATGAGTGGCACAATTCCGGTTTTCGCCGCCGGTAACAATGGACTTAAACATGACCAAAGCTATTCACCCGCCAACTTAGCTCCACTAGGCGCAGACTTACCTTTAATTAGCGTGGGCTCACTTTCGAAATCCGCTCAGCGATTAAGCAATTCAAGCCACGCGATTTCGCAATGCGGGCCCCCTCATCCACTTACTTCGCTTTACGCTGAAGGTGAGAACCTCAAGGTAGCAGTTCCCTTCCAATTTGACAGTTATCAAAGCGTATCAGGTACGTCTTACGCGATAACCTTTGTCGCCAAAGCCTTACTCAGATTAAAGGCACAGTTTCCACACTCTTCCAACAAAGATTTGGTGCTAGCGCTTTACCGATCAGCTAGAGATCTTGGAGAAGCTGGAGTTGATAATGAATATGGCTTTGGAGAATTGGATCTAGCCAAAGCCATTGATTTGCTTGAGGAGGAAATAAAGCAGGATTAACCGCAACAGTCATCAAACGTTAGCTCATATTTTGAAAGCAACTGCTTTAGTCTATGCGAGTCATTTGTGGACGACTTAGTCAACCGAGAGCGATTAAATAGTTTTCTTCCCGCATCAGCCATGGACTTCGACTGTTTGCAAACCTCACTAATTCCGGCAAGAGAATAGTGCTCATATAGATCGATTTCCTCAGCGGTATCTTCTCCCAGTAAACGTATACAAACTTGAGTTGCGTTTATTGTCGTAGATTTTGCTGCTTGCCAATTGCTTTTGAGTCTCTGAATTTCGTCTTCTACATTCGACTCAGAAATACGCCCCCCATTTGATAGGGTCGCCATTCGAATTACGCTGGAATTAAGATCTCGAAAATTCGCAGACCAAAGGGCCCTAGGGGAAACCGCGTACTTTAAATATTTTTCGCGTGCAGCTTTATTAAAACTGACTAAATGTCCCGCTTTCTTAGTGAATTTTTCCAGTTCGTAATCTAGGTTTGGTTCGAAGTCCTCTATTCGATCCTTTAAGGCCGGTAAACGGTAGGTCCACAAGTTGATACGAGCTAAAAGATCTTCTCTGAATTTACCGTCACTTACCATTTGATTGAGATCTCTATTGGTACCTGCAACCAACTGAAAGTCACTTTGAATTTCCTTATCGGCACCTAACGGTAAGTAAGTCTTTTCCTCAATTGCTCGCAGTAGCATCGCTTGTTCATCGAGACCTAATTCACCAATCTCGTCGAGAAATAGTAATCCTTGATCAGCTTCTAACAATAAACCGTTCCGTGCTTCATTAGCCCCGGTAAACGACCCCTTCTTATGGCCAAATAGTGCTGACATTGCTTTATCTCCTTGCAATGTTGCACAGTTGACTACAACTAGATTTCCAGCAAGCTGAGCTCTTTGTTTTTTCAGCGCGAAAATTCTCTTCACGAGCTGAGTCTTACCTGCACCGGTGGGTCCGGTTATCAGCATAGGTTGGTCAGATAAAATTGACACCTTTTCTAACTGCTCTATCATCCTGTTAAAATTTTCGTTTCTTGTTTGGATCCCGTCCTTAAGATAGTCCACGCCAGTAACTGTTTGATGGTCGAATCGCGAAGCAATCTGATCATACTTGGATAAATCCAAATCAATTATTTGATAGCTTCCTACAGTGGCCTCTTCTTTTTTTCCTGGAGATGTTTGCAATAATTTTCCTGGAAGGTAATTAGTTTCAACTAAAAGGTAAAGGCATATCTGAGCAACGTGAGTTCCGGTAGTAATATGGATTAAATAGTCTTCTTTACTTGAGTCAAATTTTGTCGATTGGCTGAAATCATACAACGCCGAATAAACCGACTCGAAATCCCAAGGGTCTTTAAAGTCTACTTCAAATAGTTCAACATTAGTTTCTGGAGACACAACTTGAATATCGTCGGCGGTTAACTTCGCTAGCTTCAGGTAATTCGGTTCGTGCAGAATAACCATCCTATCCACGATCAGATCTTCTTGCTGGCATATAGAAACTGTTGGACGCCACTTTTCCCAACGCTTATTTGCTCTACCACGCTGGTCCAGATTTGTCCCTAAAATGCTTATTGCTGTAATTTTTTTGCGTTTACCAGCCATACTTGTAATTCCTTAAAGTGTTATACCTAATACCAAACCAATAATATCAAATAAAATATACACATATCTACATCGATATACACAGAAAACTTAATAAGCAGTCAAAAATCAGTTTAAAAATTTAATAGAAGTTTATTTTTCTTATTTTTCAATAACTTATAAGAAACAGTAAATTACGGTCACAAAGCTGGCACGCCGTTCGCTATAACTAAAGATATAAATTGAGAAAACTTATAAATTTTCGTAAAAAACCTGGCTTAAAGTGAAAGAAACCGGGCCAAAGGAAACAAGATGAGTACAGAAACAAATACATTGAAAAGCGCGAAAGGAAGCAACTTCGAAGTAATGGAGTCTTCAGGTGTTCCGATAAAGTCCTGGACTAAGGGGGTCCCCTTTGAAGATCAGGCTAAGCAACAGTTGAAGAATATTGCTGAGCTACCCTTTATCCATAAATGGGTTGCAGCGATGCCAGATGTTCACTTAGGCAAAGGAGCGACAATTGGAAGTGTTGTACCTACTGTAGGAGCTGTTATTCCGGCAGCTGTTGGGGTTGATATTGGTTGCGGGATGATGGCGGTTAAAACCAGTTTAAGTGCTTCAGATCTTCCGGATAACTTACATGCAATACGAAACAGCATTGAAGCAGCAGTTCCACACGGACGGTCTGCAAGAGCCAGAGGACGGCGCGATAAAGGCGCATGGGGAAATATCCCTGACGACGTAGGTGTTGCTTGGAAAGAATTATCTGAAAAATTTGGTGTGCTATGTGATAAGCACTCAGTTTTGAAAAACACCAACAACATTGGTCACTTGGGAACTTTAGGAACTGGAAACCATTTTATTGAGATCTGCTTAGACGAAGCACAACAAGTTTGGTTTATGTTGCATAGCGGATCACGAGGAGTAGGAAACCGTATTGGAACTTACTTTATTGAGAAAGCAAAGAAAGATATGCAACGTTGGCATATCAATTTGCCAGACAAGGATTTGGCTTACCTGCCAGAAGGGAGCGAGAACTTTGATAACTATGTTGAAGCGGTTGAATGGGCACAAGGATTCGCTCGAACTAATCGTGAAGTAATGATGAACAGAGTGATTGCGGCGGTTAAGTCAACTTTAAAAACTGAGTTTGAAGCGAAAGTGGAAGCTGTGAACTGTCACCATAACTATATTTCAAGAGAACATCACTTTGGAAAAAATGTTCTAGTTACACGTAAAGGAGCGGTGCGAGCCAGGGAAGGCGAAATGGGGATCATCCCGGGGAGTATGGGAGCGAGATCATTCATCGTTAGAGGACTAGGAAATGCTGATAGCTTCTGTAGTTGTAGTCACGGTGCCGGAAGAGTGATGTCACGGACTCAGGCGAAAAAGTTGGTTTCTATGGAAGAACATCTACAAGCTACAAAGGGTGTTGAATGTAGAAAGGACAAGGATGTCATTGATGAAACGCCATCAGCTTATAAGGACATTGATAAAGTAATGGCAGCACAAAGTGACTTGGTGGAGGTGGTTTACACATTGAAGCAAGTGGTTTGTGTGAAGGGGTAAATCCCTCCTTGCCTCCCCCACAAAGGGAGAGGAACTAAGAAAGGAAAATAAATTGAATAGAGAAATACTAGCAATCGACGGTTCACAAGGAGAAGGCGGAGGCCAAATTTTACGCACCTCACTATCGCTTTCTATGTGCTTAGGCATACCGGTTAAGATTGAAAATATTCGCTCTGGTAGAAAAAAGCCTGGGCTATTGAGGCAACACTTGACCTGTGTTCGAGCAGCTAAAGCTATTTGTAATGCGGAAGTTGAAGGTGATGAACTGCGTTCGAGTGAAGTGCTTTTTAAACCAGGAAAGATAAAGGGTGGTGAATACCACTTCTCGATTGGCACTGCAGGGAGCACCACTTTAGTGTTCCAGACAATTTTTCCGGCTTTGTTAATGTCGGACTTGGAATCGAAAGTCAACTTAACTGGTGGTACACATAATATGAGTGCTCCAAGTTATGAGTTCCTAGAAAAAAGCTTTATTAAGCTACTAAATGAGCATGGCTTTAAAGTGAGTACCAAAATTTATCGATATGGGTTCTATCCTCAAGGTGGAGGCGAGTGGTTGGCGCGAGTATTGCCAAGCAATTATTTATCGCCAATCATGTTGACTGAAAAAGGGAGTTTAAAAAGTAGGAAAGCTAAGACTTTAACTAGCCGATTGCCAGAGCATATCAGCGAGAGAGAGTTACGCCAAGTGGTTCGAAAACTCAATTGGTGTTTAACCGAAACAGAGGCTCTAGAAGTCGACGCATTTGGTCCAGGCAATATTATATCTTTGCAGCTTAGTCATGATTCGCATACGGAAATTTTCGATGAAGTAGCAAGGCTTGGCATAAAAGCTGAACGCGTGGCTGGAAATGCAATTAAGCGAGTTAAGGAGTTTTTAAGCTCGGACGCAGTTGTTGGCGAATACTTAGCGGACCAGCTTCTCTTACCAATGGTGCTAGGTGCAGGTGGTGAATACTTAGTTCATAAACCGAGTTTACATACAACGACCAATATCGATGTGATTAATAGATTCACTAACAACACCATTATTTTGGAAGAGTTAGAAGATAGTAATTTTAAGATTAAAGTAAAGGGCCTGAACTTAATTTCGAAAAGTTAATAAAGGCAGACTCAAACATTGTGTCTGGCTTATAGCTATAGAAAACAAGTCAGGCCAATATAAAGAATGTATTTGATCAGATTATAAATCTAGTCAAATCAAAAAGTGTTTAGCGGAAAATAATAGATTTAGCGGTTCTGGCTGCCGTTTGTAATAAACCGGGCCAGTCCGGCGCAGTAGGCATACCTTTCTGTGTACCAAATTCATTGTTTACCTAGACAGCGACATTGTAGCTCAATTGGTTAGAGCAACAGACTCATAATCTGTGGGTTATCGGTTCGATTCCGATCTTAGTCACCAAAAACAACCGACTTTTAATCGGTCTAGTTGGAAAGCCGTAAGGCTGAGGTTCGACTCCTCATACAACCGGGCTTCTGAGTTATTTGATATTTTGGCTAGTCCAAAACTAGAAAAATAGCTCAGTTACTAAAGACCATTGTTAATGGGTTAGTTAATAACGAAATCTATTGACGTAGGTAAAAGTTTGAAATTGAAGCGTTAGCTATTTTGTTTCCTTCTCGCTGGCGCTTTGATTGGAGAATAGGCAAGTTAAGGGATTGTCTATTCTCCCCTACTTCCATCTGCCTCTCAATATTTGTCCTTGTTAACTCAAGTTAACTTTGCCATTTAGCAACAGGAAGCCCACCCAAACTCTGTAATTAACAAGTACAGGGGGTCTTAAAAATACAGGAATGTAGCATCGAGGTTGTCAAGGACACCGTGATAAAGGAGAAGTAAGATGCTAGGAATGAAAAAATACAATGTAGCGGATAACGAACGGTTTATGCTGTTTCGTCAAAATCGGCTTGAACAAATTTTAGAACCAGGCGAACACAAATACTTCGACTGGAAAAACGAGTTAACCATTGTTCGTTATGACGTAACTAAAGCGGAGCTGAACCATCCTTTAGGGAGGTTTCTGGTGACCGCTTACAACGAATTGATAAAAGACTCAGTAGTTACATTTGATATTAAAGAGAACGAAATTGGTCTTCTTTACATTGATGAAAAACTAACTCAAATCTTAGCACCTAATTCATTCAGAATGTTCTGGAATGTAGCGAGCAAAGTTGAAGTTAAAACCGTTGATATCTCCGAAGACTTTAGCGTTGACAGTCAGCTACTGGCACAACTGGTTAGAAATAAAGGGACATCTTTGTACGCTGCTGGTATTAACGCCATCTTTTACATTGAAGTACCTGACAACCATGTTGGTTTGCTTAAAGTGAATGGCAAACTTAAAGAGATGTTAGAACCAGGGAGCTACGGCTTCTGGAGATTCAACCGCAATATTGAAGTTGAACGTCTTGACTGCAGATTGCAGACCATGGATGTGAGCGGCCAAGAAATTCTAACCAAGGATAGAGTAAGCCTACGGATTAATCTATCTGCAAGCTTCAGAATTGTAGATACAGAAAAGGTGGCAACTCAATTAAAGAGCCATACTGAGTTCTTGTATCGAGAATTCCAGCTTGCCTTGCGAGAAGTTGTTGGCACGCGTTCTCTTGACGCAATTTTAGAAGACAAAGATATTGTCAATAAGATTGTAGAGAAAAGAATCAAAGAAAAAGCATTGAGCTTTGGTTTAGAAGTCGTTGATGTTGGTGTCAAAGATATTATTCTACCAGGTGATATGAAAAGCATCTTGAATCAAGTTGTTGAAGCAGAGAAGTCAGCAGAAGCGAACTTAATTAAGCGTAGAGAAGAAACTCAAGCAACAAGATCTTTGCATAACACCGCAAAAGTAATGGAAGGAAATCCAACTTTGATGCGACTAAAAGAACTTGAAGTTCTTGAGCGTGTTACGAGTAAGATCGATCATATGACTGTTTACGGCGGATTAGAAGGCGTAATGAAAGACATGATCAGTCTGACTGGTAATTTGCCAAAGTAATTTTTGTAGCTTAGCTTTTCAACTAGAAATTTTTAGTTGAAAAGCTTTTTACAAAAACATAAGAAAAAGTAGTTAAATAGAATTGATTGAAGTATTTTTTACTATATAATGATGGCTAAATTTTAGAAAAACTAATGAGCAAAAAAATGAACTTTACGAAACCTTATTCACAATTAAATGCAGCAGGAAGAAAACCTGCCGGCATGATTGTGTCTGATGGTTCTTGTTGGTTCGTTAATGTGCTCAGTCTATCCAGTAGTCATTCACTCGAATTAATAGATGGGCGTCATCAGTCACTGTTAATTTAGATCGCTTCCTTATTTGGAAGCGAAGGCTTCCGGATAAGAAGAATACGAGCAATATAGCTCACTGCATTCTCAAGCCGCAAGCCTAAAAACTTGCGGCTTTTTTCGTCGCGTTAAAAACCTAGTCTCTATTGTGGTAACCATAGCTTAAACGGTAGAGCTTCGGATTGTGATTTCGAATGGTACCGGTTCGAGGCCGGTTGGTTACCCCAATATAGATTAATGCCCAGGTGGTGGCCAGCTCTTTGTAAACAGTCGGGCATACACGGCGGATTTAGATCCCGTTCTTTGAGAGTTCGACGAGCAGCGTATGGAACGCTGCCGAACATCGGAGGAACGACGATGGCGCGAAGCGTGAAGACCAAGGAAGGTCTGAATAGTCTCTCCCTGGGTACCAATTTAATTTTATCCCCCTCTTCCTTTGGGAGAGGACTAAGGAGAAGAAATACTTCTTCGCCGAAACAAAATAGGAAAGGCAAGCCAATGTGGCGGTGGCCGCGGTTTTGAAAACCGTTAGGAGATTAAAAGGCTCGTGTGGGTTCGACTCCCACCCTTTCCGCCAAAACCTTTCTCATTAGTTGAGAAAAAAAGAACTGGAGAGTAATCCGTGATGGTGATCGGCATCGTTTGCTAAACGAATGGAAGGGAATGCTCTTTGTGGTTCAACTCCACTGCTCTCCGCCAATTAAATATACCAGCTTAAAGGTGGTAAAGGTGATAGTAGGAGAAAAAGGAAGTTTGCAATGAGTGTTAGGAGAATTAATTGTATATAAGTTCACAAACTTTTAGTTAGTAATTTGAAATTAAATGGGTCTGTTTCAAATAATAATCAAGAATTATTCACTGAATTGTTGTGAAGAAATCCACTCACCCGAATTAACAGCTAACCTATTGATTTAATTGCGTTTAATTTAAAATAAATGTTGCCAATTAGTTTTTTTTAGCGTTTAATTGTAAACATAAAGTGATGAACAAAAACTGATATCGACTTAGTATTTTAGAGTAATCGCTAATAGATGAAATTCGGAAATAAGTTTAGAAATATGATTAAAAATAAATATCAAATAACAATGTATTTTGCTCCCAGTTGGCAGAGTGCGCATCTTGCTTGTGAACCGAATGCACAAGAACGCGTAGATTTATTAGGGGGTAACGCAACCTAATTGCCTTGAATATGTTCGGGGCATAAAGTGTCTCGAATTTAAAAATTAAAAATTTTTAAACCCGGTTTGAGACATTTTTCAGACCGGGTTTTTTTATGTCTTTTTTGACAACGCTCTTTAACAATTTGGTTTTTGAATAATGGGAGATGTGAGTCTCGGGAACTCAGTCGGACTGTAAATCCGATGTTAACGACTCAGTACTTCAAGATCTCCCACCAAGCAGGTGTAGTGTCAGCGGCAGCACGATTGGCTTCCACCCAATTAGGTCGAGTTCGAATCTCGAGGCCTGCTCCAATTATATTAAGAATTTTTCTCGGTGTAGCTCAGTCTGGCCAGAGTCCTCCATTTGGAATGGAGAAGTCGCAGGTTCAAATCCTGCTGCCGAGACCAATTTAACTTTACTATTGCGGGTTGGTGTAGTGGTCTACATAGCTAGTTCATATCCAGATAACTGACAGTTCGACGAGCTGCGTAGGAACGCAGCCGAACATCGGAAGGATGACGATGGCGTGAAGCGTGAAGCGTGAAGCGTGAAGACCAAGGACGGTCTGAATAATCTGTCACCCGCAACTAATTATTTTCGGTGCAGCTCAGTCTGACTTGAGTTCGCTGATTGGACGGAAGATGGAGCAATGTTGAGTCTAGTTTCCGATTCAAAAACATATATTTTGGTGTCATGGTCAACATCCGCCGCTGTTTCTCATGAACTCACTTTTGGCTACGGTTTAATGCGAGTTCGATTCTCGCTGGCACCACCAAATTTTACCCTCGTAGCTCAATTGGAAGAGCGTAGGTTTACGAAGCCTATACGTGTGAGTTCGACTCTTGCCGAGGGTGCCAAATTAAAATGTGGGGAGTTAGTTTGCCAAGAGTAGGCGCTATTAGGCGATGGCAGAACACTGGCTTCCAATCCCAGCTGCGGAGGTTCGATTCATTCACTCCCTGCCAAAGAAAACGAATATGGGGAAGTAGCTCAAAGGGAGAGCAAAGGCTTTGCAAGCTTTCGGTTGTGAGTTCAACAAGCAGTGTAGGAACAGTGCCGAACATCGGAGGAACGACGATGGCGCGAAGCGCGAGGACCAAGGACGATCCGAGTAATTTCACCTTCTCCACCATTTTTGTTCCTATCGTCTAGCGGTGAGAACACTTGGCTTTCTACCGAGTTATCAGGGTTCGAGTCCCCGTAGGATCACCATTTTAGGGAGCATAGCTCAGTGGAAGAGCGACTGCCTGTTAAGCAGTGGGTCGAAGGTTCAATCCCTTCTGCTCCCGCCAAATAGACTCCAATCTGTAGGACGAAAGTCAAAGCGTCGGTGATGAAACTGGAATACATACCGAGTTTAAGCCTCGGGTCTTGAGAGTTCGAATCTCTCGGCGTACCAAACAAAAATTGCGATGATGAAATTTGATCGAGGTTTCATCTACAGACCCATCAAGGTGAAAGCCCTCACTCGATTTTCTCCCCGGATAGCTCATTCGGTAGAGCACATGCCTGATAAGCGTGAGGTGGCTGGATCGAAACCAGCTCTGGGGACCAATCATTAGCACTTTAGCTCAATCTGGTAGAAGCAGGTAATTGCTCCTGCATTACCCGCACTCCCTACTTCCACGTAGGTTGCGTTGTCTTACATGCAATAGGTCATCTGTTCAATTCGGATAAGTGCTACTAAATCATTTTGGGTCGCTAGCTCAACTGCGAAGCAGCATCCGGCTTTTAACCGGAAGGTTGGGGGTTCGAGTCCCCCGCGGCCCACCAAACACCCCATCATTGTTGACGAGGAACAATGGGACATATATGACGGTGCAAGTCCGTACTCGTGAAAGGAAGGGAATACAAATGCAAGTCTAAACGGACTTGCATTTGTATTTAAAACTAAAGTCGCGAGTCAATCATGGTGCATTCTCTTACACCTTCCATACCTTTTTTATCATCGACTAATTGAAGTTTTGAGCCTCCTGACCACATGCCCATTTTTACTTCTTGCCAAACGAAATAAAGCTTACCTGCTTCTGTATCAATGGTGATTTCAGACTCATCCCCTTGAGATGTAAAAGTGTGTTTACCGGGAGTTAAGTCGAACTTAAAGAAAGAATTAGGTCCAGTATTTCCAGCAAGCTTTCCGTCTACGGTTACAGGCATAGATAGCGCTGCACCCAAGGTTTCATTTCTATAAACGTACACTTGTGCAACATCAGCCTTAGGTTGAAATTGTTTTGCCTCAGCGTCCATGGCGACTGGAGCTTTCTTGATTCCGGCACAACCTGATACAACAAGAATTACTAATGTGGCAAAGAATAGTTTTACTTTATTTTACTTTATTACTCATTTGATTTCCCTTTGTAGTTTTAATTAAACGCTTTCCATATTAAAGCGCGAGCATATATTGCCAGATAGACAGTCGGCTTTCAAATGTGAGTATTTCCAATTTAATTTAACAATTTTTTATGCCCTCGTAGCTCAGATGGAAGAGCTCTGGTTTTCGAAACCAGGACGGGTAGGTTCGAGTCCTACCGAGGGTGCCAATTTTTTAGCCTCGTAGTGTAGTGGTAACACCTGAGACTTTGATTCTCAGATCATTGGTTCGATCCCAATCGAGGCTTCCAAATTTAGCATTTTAGTCGATATTGATCCCGGCTATTGGGATGACAGGGAAATGGCACATGGATGTGAGCTTTTTAATATCGCCCAACTTTTACGAACAACCGTATTTTTGCACTGGTGGCAGAGCGATTATGTGTCTGATTGCAAATCAGAGTGGCGTCGGTTTAAATCCGACCCAGTGCTTCAGAGCTATCTATAGTCCTCATAGAAAATTTACCTTTGCGTCATAAGAGCGTAAACTAGAAAAGCTAGCTTGTATATTTTACGAAAAAACATTTTAGTTTTTGTTCTAAAATTAATGTAGTAGAACATAAAAAGATATTCAAAAACCAGATTGTTACGGATTTTTTATCGCTAATATATTTGTCATTAAAAATTAATCGACAGTATGTTTATCGTTAATGCTACTTTCGTTAAAGTACAAGAAGGGAGAAAAACATGCAGGCTCAAATCTTGCGTCTTAACAAAGCTGGTCAAGCGATCGAATGGATTGCACCGGAAACAGCTGCTTGTTTGTATGCTAAAGAACACGTAGTTTGGAGTTACGGTGAAAATGCGATTCGATTGCATGGTGGACTCTGTCGAGTGACTGGTCGACAATCAGTGTTGGATATTGCTTCGGTTATTGCAACTGATGGGGTTCTTCACGCTGAAGAATTACAGGCACCAAAGCTTTCTAATATTGCTCTTTTTCAACGTGACGGGCATCTTTGTATGTACTGCGGCAAACAATTTCACAGACAACTGTTAACTCGTGATCACGTAAAGCCAAAAGGCCAAGGTGGAAAAGACATTTGGGAAAACTGTGTTGCGTCTTGTAAATCTTGCAATAACCATAAAGGATGCCGAACACCAGAAGAAGCAGGTATGAAATTACTTGCCATTCCATTTAGGCCTAACAAATCTGAATATTTGGCACTAGCCAATAGAAATATACTGGCTGATCAAATGGAGTTTTTGGTGAAAGGTTTTTCAAAGAATATGAGGTGTATTGCCTAGTGCGCCTCAATTAACTTCATTGACTTTTTAAAGTTATTAAGGTGGCAGAAGTAAATGAAAATAACATTCTTAGGAACTTCGTCCGGGGTTCCTACAAAACATCGAAACGTCAGTGGGATCGCTCTTGAAGTGGGCGAAAATAAAAATTGGTTCTTAATTGACTGTGGTGAAGCGACTCAACACCAGTTGCTCAACACTAAGCTTTCAACAAGAAATTTGTCCGCTGTCTTTATTACCCATATTCACGGAGATCATTGTTATGGACTCCCGGGCTTACTAGCAAGTACCGCCATGTCTGGCAGAACAGAAACACTTTACTTGATCGGCCCCGCAAAAATAAAACAGTTTATCGATGGTGTAATAGAAGCTACCGATTTGTTTTTAACTTATCCTCTTGAGTTTTTGGATGTAGAAACTCTAAAGAAAGATAGGTCTTTTAATGGTATTGAGATTAACGTGATTGAACTCTCACACCGCGTTAAAAGCTACGCATATCAATTTTCACTAAATGAACAAAGTAGCAAACTCAATATCGAAAAATTGGAAACGCTGAAAGTGCCTCGGGGCCCAATGTGGGGAGAATTGCAACAAGGCAAAGATGTCAGATTAGAGGATGGAGTCATTGTTAAAACCTTAGATGTTTGTGATGTCTTAAACCAAACAAGACAAATAATAATCTGCGGAGATAACGATAAACCTGAGTTAGTGGCTAGAGATGTTGATTTGATAGTACACGAGTCTACATATACCCGGGATATAGCAGATAAAGTAGGTAGAGGGCCTCAACACTCAAGCGCTAAATCGGTCGCCGCGGTGTTTGAAGATATCAAACTGCCTAATTTGATTCTAACCCACTTTAGTGCGAGGTATGCGAATGTAGCTGCCAATGGAGCAAATAAGGGTCCATCCATTTTAGATATAGAAAAAGAAGCTAAAGAACATTATTCGGGAAATTTATTTTTAGCTGACGATTTAGATACATATGAGCTAAGTAAGTCTGGAGAACTTATAAAGTGCAGGAGAAATTAGCGACAATAATAATGGAAATGAAAATGGAAGTAGAAATGATACCTAAAGACATTGAAGAGGAAATTCAACGGAGGCTCACTTTAGCGGAAGAAGAGCATGATGTAAAAATTTTATACGCCGTTGAATCTGGCAGTCGAGCCTGGGGGTTTGCGTCTCCTAACAGCGATTTTGACGTGAGATTTATCTATACCCACTCAAAAGATTGGTATGTTGCAGTCGATCTTGAGGAAAAACGAGACGTAATCGAATATCCGATTGTCGATGATATTGATATTAGTGGCTGGGATGTCAGAAAAGCATTACGGCTTTTTCGTAAATCTAATCCTTCAATAGTCGAGTGGCTGCAATCACCTATTCTCTACCGCGATGATGGTATATTTGCCAATAAGGCCAGGGAAATTCTATACAGCGATTATTCAGTCGAAAAAGGCATATATCATTACCGTAGTATGGCCAAAACGAACTATCGCGGATATTTGCGAAAGGAGGTAGTACCGCTGAAAAAGTACTTTTACGTACTAAGGCCGTTACTTTCAATTATGTGGATGGAAGCCAAAAACACTCCAGCTCCTATCGAGTTTCATAAACTCAGAGAAATGGTAAAAGATAATATTCAATTGAACCAAGCTATAGAACAATTGGTCGAACGTAAAAAGCGAGCTTTAGAGAAAGAAATGGCTCCGGCCGTACCGGAAATCCAATACTTTATCGAAGCGGAATTGGAACGTTTGGAAAGTTTTGCAGATAAGTCACAAAACGGCATTAAAGATATTGATGCATTAAACGACTTGCTGCATACTGTGCTCCAAAAATATGCCCATTAATATAGGTCACTATAGGTAACTTCAGCTTACCTTCTGGGCATTAAAATGACTAACTGGACTAGTAATATGAAGAAGACTACAGGAATCTTATCATTAAGCTTATTGACCAGCCTTTCTGCCTTTGCTGCAGACAATAAAGCGACGATTTGTACTCACGGAACCTTTGAGCGAAAAGTGGAAGTTGTTTACCCTCAGGGCGGTGAAACGCCATGCGAAGTACAGTACACCAAAGAAGGTAAAATGAACGTTGTCTGGTATGCTGAAGCGGAAATAGGTTACTGTGAAGACAAAGCTTCCACTTTCATTGAAAAACTAAAAGGCTGGGGTTGGAACTGTGAATTAGTCAAGCCTTTAACTATGGAACCGGAAGTAAAGGAAGAACCCAAAACAGAATCTAATGATTCGAACTCTAGTGATAGTGATTCGAAAGACTTTTAAATACTTGATTGCAAATCGATTATGACTGAAAAAGCCCGGTAAAACGGGCTTTTTTATGCCTATGATATAACAATAAAAGTGTTTCCCATTGGATACCTCTTTCTATTTGAATAAAATTAATCTGCACATTTGTGCAAATTAGCCAAGCATCCGTTCCAGCCTTGGTTGTGTTTATCACAAGCTTCCTGATCAGCAAACTCGCTGTGAGTTAAGCAAAGTGACGCGTTGCTATCATCTAAAGCTGCAAAATCGATTTCAACTTTGGTTGTATGTGGACTTCCCTCCCACTGCCAGCTAAAAACCAATTTCTTATTCGCCTCAACTTGCAGGTATTCACCACCAACAATATGCTCTTCACCATCAGGACTTTTCATGACGATGCGGTAATTACCTCCAACTTTCACATCAGCAGTTGCTTCTGGAACCATCATTTCTCCGGGCGCAAACCACTGTTTGATCGTTTCCACTTTGCACCAAGCGTCGAATAGCTTTGTGAGTGGCATATTAAAGTTTTGTTCAATAGTTAACTGGTACATGATTATTCATCCTCTTGCTCAATTAAAGTTGTTAAACCGTCCAAGCGTTTCTGCCAAAAATTTCGATAAATACTAATCCAATCCAATGCGGCGCCAAGTGGTTCGCTAGCTAGACTCAAATTATGAGTCCTACCCTCCTGTCGTCGATTGATTAATCCCGCTTTTTCCAAAACCTTTACATGCTTTGAAACGGCGGCGAGAGACATATCAAAATGTCCCGACAACTCATTCATAGTGAGTTCCTTGTCGGCCAGTAAACGAACCATTTCGCGTCTACTCGCATCCGCGAGGGCCATAAAGATTTGATCAAGCCTTTTCTGTTTGCTGTCTGTCATTTTTAAACTAATATTCAACCAATTGGTTAAATATTATACCAACAAACACCATTATTCAACTAGATGGTTGAATAACTCCTTAAATATAATTTAAATCATTAAAAATCAAATAGTTATGAAAACACCAAGTTCTAATACACTAATAGACAGGTTGGTTGAAAGGTAAACGGGATGGATGGTTTGATTATATTTCGTTAGATTAGTCTCACAGCAACACTCATCCCATCCACAATCCAGTGTTGCTTTATTTCATTAAATACCACTCTTGATAATAAATTTTCTCTGCAACCATCGGAATACAAAACATTCATTTTACAAAAGTGGTTATGCTCTTTTTTAAAATCTTCGAATTCTATATTTTCAATTTCCTTTTGCTGGTCGAGTTTTCTTCTCTTGGACCATGACTTTCTTATTACTTCATATTTCATGAAGGGTAGTTTAGCCTAATTTTAGCTTAAGCTACTAGCTATCTTTACCTTCCCTGCTAGCTCGTTAATATCTTAGGGATATTAGTGTTGATATTTTGAGGTAAATTGCTAACAGATTTAACTTCCCTTCTTCAAGATCAGCCCTTCGGAAATGAAACCGTAAACTCCGCTCCCGGATTCTTATTATCAACTTTGATAGAGGCATCCATCGCACTAGCAAGTTCTCTCACTAATGCCAGTCCAATGCCTGTACCTTGACACTCTCTAGTTAATTCATCGCCAGTTCGGTAAAACAGATCAAATATTTTCTTCTTCTGCCCTTTAGCGATCCCAGGACCAAAGTCTCTAACCGAAAACTCTAGCCGCGTGTTTGATTCTGAAACGCCAAAAACGATCTGCTTTGTCTCAGATTTAGCCGAATACTTTATGGCGTTATCTACTAGATTAATAATGACTTGAATAAAAGCATCTTGTTCTACCAGGAGTTTGATATCGTTTAAGCTTGAGTCAACTCTAAACTCAATCTCGAATCCACTTTGCTCAATTTGACGATCTATTTTTGAATGAACCAGATCTATAAGCTGTGCAACACTGACAGGCTTTAAATCAAGCTCCAGTGCATTACGGTTAACTTTTGAAATCTGTAGCACGTTGGCTATCAGCCTCGATAGCCGCTCCGATTCATTATAAATGTAATCATAATATTCCTGTTTCTTAGCTTCATCCATCCACCCCTGCTTAAGTATCTCTCCGTACATTCGAATTGAAGTAAGCGGTGTTTTTAATTCGTGACTAACCGACGAAACAAAATCCTGTTGCTGCTGTGCCAACATCGACTGCCCTAGTGCAAGACGATAGAGCAAGTAGGTTCCAAAGGTGATTACTGCGACTAAACTAAGCGCAACTATGAGGATAAAGTTAGCGCCAGCACTCACCGGCATTTTTGTAATAGTAAATAGCATGGACATTTGATTAAAAGGTTCGCTTAGATTACCAAAGTATAACTGTTCACCTTTTAAAGGCGCTTGCTCGACTGAACGGTTGTAGTACTCTTCGTCGCCAGAAAAAGTCTTTAGTAAACTGTTTGCATAACCTATATTCAGAGAGGAGATATCACTTAATCCAGAGTTGTTCCAGAACTGCTTAATACCCGAGTCGAAGAATTTCTCAGCGTCAATTATTGCACCCTGAATTAATCTCCTTTGATCTCTCCATACTTGTCTGTAAGCAACAAAGTGGCCACTACGTAGTAAACTAAATCTAAATGGCTCGACTTTACTGCTAAATAAACTAATTTGGATCTCTTCATTATCCGCCAATTCTTCCGTAATTTGGTCAACATCTAGAGTGGCTTCATCAGCTGTAGATTGCTGCAGTACAATCTCTGGAGCTGGGGCTGAATCTAAGGTTTTAGCCACTATATCCTTAGCTTTTAGTTGCTGTTGAGCAATATAATTCTGTTCCACTCTATTCTTGCGGGCTCTCTTATCTAACTCAGTTTGAGCTTGCTGCCTCTGCTCAAGTTGCTGTCGATTACTTTTAAGCTCACTGAGCTTTTTGTTTGCAGTTAGATCTTCAGATATCTTTAATTGTTCTTCTGGAGTTTGTAATTTACTAAATGCTTGTTGGCTCGTATATTGGGACGGAGTCTTTTTTGCTTTCGTGTCGCGTTTTATACGGCTTCCTGTGACAGTTATTTTCTGTTCTTCCGGAGCCGCTTTCTCGGTTACCTCTGCAAAGCCAGATATGGCTCCGAGTGCGCTTGATTGATCGTCTAACTCATGGTGCTCAGATGGAGTCGAAGCTTCACTAGCTACCACCTGCTCTTTAATTTCCCTGGTCAATGTAGGAACATCAGAACTAGATGAACCAGCCAAAGATGAAGGCACTTCTTCTTGCTTTAGTAACTCACGCCTTAAATCTAGCTTATCGCTTAGCTCAAGCTTTTCTCTCTCTGCAGTTTCCTCCCTTTTTGCAACCGCTTCACTTTCAACTAAATCACTTTCAACTAAATCACTTTCAACTAAATCACTTTCAGTTAAATTAGTTTGGGCTATGCTTCTGTCGGATAATCGAGCAGTCAGCTCCGGTACATCGCGCCGAGGATCAGAGACCAATTGATTCTGATATAGAACATTTCGAATTTGGTGCTCCAGCTGCTTACGAAGTACTCTCTCTTCATCAGCAATTCCATACAACTGACTTTGATTGGAGTCTGTTGGCAATAAGGGAGTGCTAAATATCCCTTCTGCATCAACTTGAAAGTACCCAACTACACCGGGGATTTTTGATTCTACGGGAAACTTAGAAAGTTCAGATGGCTGTACATATCCCAACTTTGGATCGCCTGAAAGTTTATAGAAACTATAGTCGGCATCGGCCCTGGCTTCTTCTTTTTCGATCGCTTGACCGAGCAGACTATCTATTTGTCTGGTAAGAGATGCAGCTTCTTGTTGATACTGAATTAGCGACTCCCACCTTAGTTGCTCATAAGCTTTCCAACTTAAAATACTGGAGGGGATCACTAAAGCGAGAAAAAACAAAAAGAAGAACCATCTTAACTTGCTGCGACTAAAACGATTTAACATACTCGCAGCCCCTCATACCTGGCTATCGAGAGTAATTAATTTATAGCCGGCACCACGCACAGTAACTAAAAATTCCGCGTGTTTCGGGTCTACTTCAATTTTTCGACGGATTTTTGCAATATGAATATCAACAGTTCGCGTTTCAATCTCTAACTCAGGGTTATACCCCCAAACTTTCTCAAGAAGTTCTTCACGCGATACAGGACGTTGCAGATTACTGTATAAATACTCGATTACCTCCGCTTCACGTTTGGTAAGTTGCGTATTCGAATTATTGGCGCTAACTGACAAATTATCTAGGTCGATAACTCTATCTTGAGTTAGCGAAATAGTACGAACTTCCACATGATATTTTTTGGCTCGACGCAACACTGCCTGTACGCGCAACACTAACTGAGCAACAGAAAAAGGTTTGGCAACGTAATCATCAGCGCCTAACGTTAATCCCTGAATTACGTCTTCTTCAGCCGTTTTTGCAGTGAGCATTATTACAGGCTGTTCTTTGTCTTTTTCGCGGATGGCTTGACAGATATCAAACCCATTCATAGACGGTAGCATTACATCAAGAATTACCAAATCAAAATCACCTGTAAGTGCCTTATCAAGTCCTTCTTTCCCATCTTCCACGGCCTCAACTTCAAATCCATGATAAATAAACACATCAATAAGCCCATTCCTAATGGCGGCTTCATCTTCAACGATAAGAACTGAGTTATTGCTGCTCATGTATTTTTCCACTATTCCAATTTAATTAAAGATTGTTCCCAAATATCAATAACTTAATAGTATCAATTATTCGTATAAATAACAGGTAAATTCTATGTAAACTTCAAGTGTTCATTGTTTACTTTAGCGTGCCTTATAAAATCCGAATGCTCAGCTTAACCTCTTATAAACCCAAAAACTTATTCACTTAAGCGTTAGCTGGAGACGGACTATGGCAATTATAAAAAGACTTTCACGATTAATTACCGCTGATATGCATTCTGTATTGGATTCAGTCGAAGATCCCATTATTTTGGTCAAACAGTCAATTCGGGAAATGGAACAGTCACTTATCGAAGAGCAACAGCAGTTGGAATCCATTTCTCGGCAAGTTGAAGACTTAGGGAAAAATCTCACACGTTCTAGCCAATCGTTTGACGAAATAGATGCCAACCTTGCACTCTGTTTCGAAAATGATAACCAAGAGCTTGCTAAAAAAGTCTTGAAGCAAAAATTGCTGAAACAAAAAAAACATGCTGCTTTGAAACAGCAGTTATCGCAACTTCAAGATTCCAAAAAGCAGACCGAAAACAGGATAAACGAGTACCAACAAAAATTTGAAGAAGTAACCTCGCAGTTTGAGTTACTGAAAGCAAATGATTCGTTTGCACAAAGTTCACAAGCAATATCATCGGAACCCTTGGCGGTATCAGACGACGAACTGGAAGTCGCTTTTCTGCAAGCTCAAAAGTCATTTGCTAATGCAGGAGGAAAGTCATGAGCACTTCGAAAGCTTTTTCTCCTGCCCTCTTGCAGAGCAATAACTTTCTGAAACTTGCCCTAGTAGGATTAGTTTTGAGTTTCTTTGGCATGCTCTCTTTTGAAGCTCTTACCGTATTCTACATTTCATCGGAGTCTTTTAAGGCGGCGATTTCAATTGTAGCAATTACTTATTCAATATTCCTTCTTTATCAAACACCAATTAAAACTGGCAAGATCAGCTTATTGCTATTTTACGTAGCTAGCCAACTAGTTCTGCTGTTTTGGATAGCACCATTAGACTTAGTTTTACTGACTAACCTATTTGCCATTTGGTTTGTTCGATGCATTTATTTTCATCGCAATTTTATCGCCGCCGTTTTCGACTCAATTTTGCTAGCAATGGGATTCGCCGCATCGGTATGGTCTATCAATCAAACTGGCAGCCTATTACTGGGTTTCTGGTGCTTCTTTCTTGTCCAAGCTTTAATTGTTTTTATTCCCGAGTTAAATCAGATGATTACAGGTGGTAGATCTAAAGTGACTAAGAATGTGAGGCAAAACTTGAATTCAAATTCGCAAAAAGTTTCTACTGTTGAGCCACGGTTTGACGATGCTTACCGAAAAGCATGTTCAATAATGAAAGAGATCCAACAAAGCAATAGCTAAGTACAGTTTGGAAGGAGAGAAATCATGAAATCATTTTTAATTGCTTCACTTTTATTCGCGGCGACTTTGTTCACGGTACTAGCTGTTTCCGGCTATTCTATTTCAAATAAGATACAAACGGGCAATACCAATAATCCGGTCCCTGTCGAGATCACTCAAACCGATAAGCGCCCTAAAGTTGAATTGGTGTTTGCGCTTGATACCACAGGCAGTATGAGTGGTTTGATTAATGCAGCTAAGGAAAAAATCTGGTCAATAGCTTCAACAATGGCGCAGGCTCAACCGGCTCCGGAAATTAAAATAGGGTTGGTTGCATATCGTGACCGTGGAGACGTTTATATCACCAAAACCATCGCCTTATCATCAGATTTGGATACTGTTTACTCTCAGCTACTAGACTTTAAAGCCGAAGGTGGTGGAGATGGCCCGGAATCCGTAAATACAGCTCTATATCAAGCGGTTAATGCAATGCAGTGGAGCGAAGACTTCGACGCTTATAAGGCTATCTTCCTGGTAGGTGACGCACCCGCTCATCACGATTATCCTGACGACATTCCATTTCATAGAAGTATCGCTATCGCAAAACAGAAAGGGATTGTGGTAAACGCTATCCAGGCTGGTAATGACCCGTCAACAAAACGAGAGTGGCAACAAATCGCCGCACTCGGTCTGGGAGACTCATTTAAGGTTGAACAAAATGGTAGCGCCTTTGCTGTTAACACACCATTTGACAAAGATATCGCGAGGGCCTCGGAACGATTAGATAAAACTCGAATGTATTACGGTAGTAAAGAGGAGCGCCAAAAGAGAGAGCAAGCCGTGCTCCGTTCAGAAAGAGTCTATGCAGAAGCTAGTCCTGCCTCGCAAGCGAGACGAGCCAAATTCAATACCAGTGGCTCAGGAGTGGCATTTCAAGTTGAAAATAAAGAGCTAATGCAAGCGCTTGAAAGTGGCTCAATATCATATGAAGATATATCTGAAGACGAATTACCTGACCAGCTTGTTATAGTCGGTTCGAGAATTCGAAAAGAAATTATCGAAGAAAAATTGGAAGAACGAAAAACAGCTAAAGCTGAATTAAAAGTTCTTGCAGATAAACGTGATGCATATATCGCTGAACAAAAAGCGAAACTCAAAGACGCTCCGGCAACACTCGACGAGCAACTACTTGGCACTCTGAAGAAACAGGCCGAGAAAAAGGGATTGAAATACGAGAAAGATAACGACTATTAATTATCTGGATCGCCTAGCTTAAAATTATCGTTCAAAGTTTAGCCTCCTGTGTTTTCTTTTAAGGGGGCCTTTTCCTTTTATATGTAAACCAATTTCCACTCTATTACGTCTAAGATCGTGTACTCTCTAAATTTAAGCAAAATAAAAAGTGGGACTAACCGGTGGATAAACAAAAATCGCTTCAAACCATAAAGAAAATCGCTGCTGAATTCATTCTAATTGTCGTTGGTGTAACCATTGCGCTTTGGTTAGAAAATGAGATGGAGATTATTAAAGAGAAGGATATTGAGAGTGACTATATTGACTCATTCGCACAAGACTGGCATACCGATATTAAAAGTCTTGAACATGTAATCAAACAAAATGAGATGCTATTAAACAGCGCAAATCAATTATTCGAAGACTTAATGGCGAATAAATTAACAGATCATGATGTTCCTCAACGAGTGTTTGCACTACTAAATTACCAGTTCTTCACTCCCCAGGACTTTACTTTTCAGTCGATTAAAGAAACCGGCGATTTTCGCCTTCTGAGAGATGTTGAATTTAAAAGAAACCTACTGAAATTAAAGCGTTATCATGGCTTCATCGCCGAAGGGCAAAAAAACTTCCAACATGCATTGGATAATTACATAGTGCCGCTATTTGCTGACAATATAAATCTTGCCCGCCAACAGGTGACCACTAAGGGGTTTGTTAACGATCACCGCTTTCTCAATCTGGTTCACTACACCATCAATGATTTAAATGGGCGTATCGAGTGGTATAAAAGAACGCTGAATTTCTTAAATAAACTCACAAATAAACAAAACAACTAGCATTTAGCATAGCAAAGATACTATAGCCATTCCTTTGTCTTTTCTACATCGCTCGGGGGCAATATATATCCTCCTTCAAAGCTAATAAGTTTTTTGGCAAGCGATCATCTCGAAAACGAGTTTATCGTGATCGTATGAAGCATCTTCACCAGTTTCACATCAACTTCCTCAATCACATATTTAGTCTAGAAGAGACTATGTCAGCCTTTTGAAAAGGATGTGAAACTAGCGCTAGAAGGGATTCTCTATGTTATCTTCCGAACTAGAAACCTACGCTGGTGATCTTGATATCATTCGGAAAGGCTCGCCCTTTTCCTGAATCGATATATTCTTTTAAGCTCAACATAAATACGGCCCACTTCATTGAGCAGTGATGGAAAAACGACGATTCCTCTTGCCATCCAGAATGTTGAAAATAAAGAACATTTTCATTGTCTTCTTCTATAGCTTGGAAATTGATCCTGGTCCCTAGCCACTCTTCGGGGCCACTTGTAAGCAACCAACTAACTTGAGTTTTTTCATCTTTTACCACTCTAACTTCTGGACCTTCGCCATTAAATCTAAAAGCGATTGTTTTACCTTCCTTAGTAGATCCTGAAACATCGTCTGTCCACCAATTAGCCAAACCTTCTAAGCTATTTACGGCGCTCATCACTTTATCTACTGGAGCTGAAACACCAATTTTTAAACAAATACTTTTCATAATCATTTCTCCATTATTCGAATTGACTTCAACATTTATTTTATTCGTTCGGCACGTTTTTAATAGTTAACCTTGGACATAATTTAAATTCGACTTAACCTACTGTTTTAAATAAGCTTAATGCGATTGACAACAACCCAAAATGACCTCATACTTTCCAAGTATGGAAAGTATTAAACGACTAGATCGAATATTCTTCGCTTTAAGCGATTCTCGTAGGCGAGTGATTTTAGAAGAGCTTTCGGAAGAGAAGAAAACGGTAAGCCAATTAGCCGAGAGTTCAAGTTTGACTCTAGGCGCAATTTCAAAGCAGATTTCTCTTTTGGAAAACGCGGAGTTGATCTTCAAGAGTAAAGTCGGCCGCACGGTCTATTGCCATATGAATTTTGATATATGGAAAGAAGTGACCGCATATATAGGGATGCACACCAAGTTTTGGAACAACCGATTGGACGAGCTCGAGAAGTTTATCGAAATATCTCGTAAAAGATAACTCGTAAAAGACAAACAATCTGGTGATAGTAGAATAAGGAATAGACGATGAGTGATGAGCTAACCATTCGGCGAATTTTTAATTGTACCAAACGGCAACTATTCGACGCTTGGTCAAATGCGAGTATTTTGGGTGAGTGGTTTTTCGCTGCGCCGGAAAAATATAAAAAATCAGCAGTAGAATGTAGCTTTGTTCAAGGCGGTCAGTTTTCGATCATTATGTATTTTGAAGACGAAACCCACTCCAAAGTATTCGGCGAGTACAAAGAAATTATCCGGTACTCGCTCATTGCGTTTAGCTGGAATTCGCCAATAGCTCAGGATAGCCATGTAGAGCTCAATTTCAAAAGTCTTTCTCCAAATAGAACAGAAATGCTGTTAAAGCACTCCCTATTTCCCTCTGAAGAATCTCGCCAGGGTCATAACAAAGGATGGGATGCTTGTCTGGCTAATTTAGAAAAATATGTTAATCAATATTTAGTCGAGCAAATCTAATCGAACGAACTTAGTCGAACAAGCTTAAGTGCTCTCGATAGTTTTTCCAATGTGATACTGAAGTCTTGTAAATTGGCTGCTTAACTTGCGTGTAACTGAGGGTGGAAACAAAACGTTTATTCTTATAGAAATTTAAACAGCTGTCTTGCCAATCCAATCCGGCAAAGCTGATTAGTTCTCGAGCACGGCTTTCGAAGTTCTCGACAAATTCTTCATAATTAACTTCAAATATTTCGTTTGGGATCTGACTATGCCAAAACGACATCAAATCTTTATAGTAACGATTATAAATGGCCAGCTCTTCCAAATTACAAAAATAGGGCTCACTTTGTTTAAAGTAATTTCTAAAGATAGAAAGGGCAACCGCTTTTAAGTTTCTTGATACTTGAATAAATTTTGCGTGTGGTGCAATTAGCCTAATTAATCCGACTGACTGAAAGTTGGCAGGTAGTTTATCAATAATGAATTTTTTCCCACCTCCTTTTTCCGCCATTAGCTTACATAGATGTAAACCAATTGCCTTTCGTTGTTCTTGCTCAATTTTATTTATGCCATCGGGATATGGTTGCCCTGTCGCGGACTCAACCATTCGAATAATTTGGGTTGCAACAATATCGCTTTCACCGATCGACTCTACTTGAGAATGGGAAGCCATAACTTGCTCCACCAAAGTAGTTCCACTTCTCGGCAGGCCAATAACAAAGATTGGCATACAATCGTATTCACTGTCGCTAAGCAATAAACCAATTTCTTCGGTCTTATTTATTCCTTCAAATCGTTTTTTGATCTGGTTAAACCCATCAGCAAGTTGTTCAGTCTTGAAATGACATTGTTGGTATTGAATTGCATTGGCCTTTTTCCACGCTGAAAATGCTTGCTGGTAGTGCTTCTGAAAGTCATATATTTTTGCCAGTGCATAGTGAACTTTCATCTGCTCATTCGTTTGCAAGGTTTGATTCTGGCCAAGCAACAACAATTTCTCTTTCAAATTATCATACTCTGTGTTGCTGTCAGTATTGACTAATGCAAGCATTAAGCTGGCATTGTCTGGAAACATCGTCAGAGCATTTTTTAGAATTTCAAGAGCCTTTTCTGTTTTGCCATCAGATACCAGTATTCCTGCATAACCAATATGCACTTCAACCACTTGAGGAAAACGTTGCATGCATAATTCGAAACAGTTTTTTGCTTCGTCAGGTTTATTGAGTTCAATTAGCAAGTCTGCAAGGTGTAATAAAGGTGTAGGGTTCTTAGGCGCTAAATATGCGGCTCTACCAATTAGATTTAATGCTTCTGTTTTTGCACCGCTCACTTCGGCGATTCGCCCTAGTGAATACAGAGAACGTGCGTGCTCGGAATTGACTTTGAGCGCTCTTACCAGGAGTTTTTCAGCCTCTACGAGCCTATTTTGGGTGATGAATTGTTCGGCTTGCTCCGCTAATTTGTCAATTTCGAGATAGTTTGACATCAGGCTCAATGGCATCCTTATTGTAATTTCATCAAATTTTTACAAATTTGATGAAATAAATCCATTGTATTATTCGATAGGTATAATAGAATCGCTCAAGCCTGAAATTTTGGGTGAGAAGAATAATACACGGAGGCTAGATGAAAATTCGTTGGATAATCCTCGTTGGGTTGCTATTGCTCGCAGGCTGTAGCAGTCGAAGCGACGAATTAAGGGAACTCATTACGCAACGCGAAACGCATATTACTCAGGCGTTTTCAGAACTTAAACAAAAGCTTAACCGGCAACAACTCAGTAATGCCGCTCGCCTAGTTGCCTATTCAGACAAAGTAAAGCAATCTCATCCAGAACTCACTGAATTGGTTGATAATTTAGCAAAAAATGCTGCCGTTAACGGCCCTATGTTACTAGCATTAAACGATCGAATTAAGGATCTCAAAGGCTTTCCTGGCGAAACCCTCGAACAACTGGAAGAAAAGTACGTCGAATCAACCAATATTTTAGAAGCTCTACAGCCAAAGACTTTTAACGACGCTCTGTCAGATTCCGTCAACGTATTAGCTGATATATCCGGTGGAGAACTGGCTCGTGTTAATGCCGTTAATAAGGCGCTGGAGTTAAAAGCTAACGGTACAGAAGATTTGGGCAATGGTTCTCAATTTATCGGTAATCCGCAGTATGGCCAATGGGCAACCGGAAGTAACGGTACTAATTTTTGGATGTGGTACGGAATGTACCGTATGTTTGATGATCTACTCGGTGGAAGACGCTATTCCTATAATCGTTGGTCTCGTCACCGCCCCTATTCCTACTACCACGACTACGGCCGATACAGGTACACCAAGCCCTCTACCTATAAAAAGCAAACCCAGTTGGAAAATAAAACGAAAAAGTCATTCCAGCGCCAAGGAAAACAATTTAGAAGCCCATACGCTAAGCAGCGCTCAGGATCTAGCCAATTAGCTAAAACCAGCAAGAGCCGTCCTTCTTCAGGAAGTTTTAGAAATGCTTCAAGTTATCGAAATAAAAGCACTAGCTCGAACCGCCGAGGCAGTAGCCGCACCAGCCGCGGACCACGTCGTGGTAAATAGCTCTAAACTATTGAGCTGATGAACGGAATAAAAATAAGAGGATTTAATCATGAAGTTTAATGCAATATCAGTATGGGAAATTCAAGCGCTCGGTATCGACTTGGCAATTATTATTGTCTTATTGATCAGCATGAAGTTCCTCAAAGGATTTTTCTCCAGTGTACATTCTTTAACCGAGTTAAAAGAAAGGAATAACGCGGCATTTGGGATCAGTTTTGCTGGTGGTATCTTGGCACTCGCGATAATGCTTACCGGTGTGTCTTCCGGTCAGATAGCCGATTCACTGGTTCAAGAGGCCATGGGTATGGGAGTGTTCGGTATACTTGGACTAGTTTTAATCATGGCTGGCCGTCAAATTCAAGACCGCTTAGTTTTACGCCAGGTCGACATTCACGGTGAATTAGCAAAAGGCAATGTTGCTAGCGCATTGGTTGATGTAGGACATATGGTTGCTGTTAGTTTAATAGTTAGAGCAGCTATGCTTTGGATCCCCGTTTCTGATTTCACAATTATTCCTGTCTTGTTGGCTGCATTCTTCCTGGCTCAAATTGTTATGTTATTGGCCTCAGTTTATCGAATTAAGCTTTTCAAAGCTCGCAATGAAGGAAACCAGAACTGTTTGCAAAGTGCGTTGCTTGCCGGTAATTCCGCTTTGGCTTTAAGGTACGCTGCTTTCTTGATAGGAGCATCGCTAACCGTAACCGCGGCAACGAGCCTTACTCCATATCAAATCAGCGATGTTTGGATTTCTGTTGCACTATGGGCGGGAGCTTCAATTGCAGCGATAATCATATTTGCAATTCTGGTTATGCTAATTCGCAAGATTATTCTAGCTGGAATTGACGTCGCCGAAGAAGTCGACCGAGAAAAAAATACCGGGGTAGCTGCAGTCGAAGCATCTATATTCGTTGGCTTGGGATTAATTCTAATCGCCCTACTTGGTTAATAAACTAGCTAAATGGCCAGAATGGAATTTTCTGGCCATTATCCTCTTAAGAAAATATGGATACAGTTGCATCAAAAAATAAACTTCACCTGCTTGCTCACGACACCCTTCTAATCAGTATTATGGCGGTGTTAGCCGCTTGCGGACTTATCTACGAATACCTTCTTTCTCACTACGCAGGACGTGTTTTAGGGATCCTTGAGACCGCAATCTACACCATGATAGGTATTATGATTGTTTCCATGGGACTAGGCGCACTTACTGCAAAAATTTTTAAAAACCCATTTTCTTCCTTTGCCTGGCTCGAAGCGATTGTTGCCCTGCTCGGAATGTCATCAGTGGTAGTTATTGCAGCAATCATTGCTTTGACAAGTGATCTTCCGGTGATCATCTCAGAATCATACAACCTCCCCCCGGACACCAGTATTGAAGGAGGTTTTATTGAACAGTTACAAGAATATGCCAAAAACCTTCCCTACTTTGCCGGATTTTTACTGGGTTTTCTGATCGGTATGGAAATTCCATTGATCGCCAGAGTCAGAGAACAGGTTTATGGAAAACACCTGGAAAACAATGCGGGCACAATTTATGGCGCGGACTATATAGGCGCAGGTGTTGGTGCGTTTATCTGGGTAAGTTTCATGCTGACAATTGACATTACTACGGCGGCTGTTTTGACTGCGGCTTTAAATATAATTGCAGGAAGCGCTTTTCTTATTTGTTATTGGCGGGAGATCAAACACCCTGTTGCGCTAGTCGTTTTCCACTTAATACTGATCATATTATTAATAATACTTGCCCAAAGCGGTCAGTATTGGATGAAGTCTTTTGCCAACGTGTTGTATAAAGATAATGTCGTCTATCAAACCAATACTAATTACCAAAACATTGTCTTTACCCAACGAAAACTAGGCAACAGCGAAAAAGTAGTTGATATGTACCTCAACGGCAGATTGCAGTTTAGTAGCTCAGACGAGCATATCTATCATTCAATGCTAATCTACCCGGCTATGAGCGCAAGTGCACATCAAAATAATGTTTTGATCATAGGTGGTGGCGATGGTTTAGGTTTGCGCGATGTTTTAAAGTGGGATCCTCAGAAGGTTCATCTTATCGATCTCGACCACGGCTTGGTCGAACTTTATTCTGAGCGTTATGCATTAAGCAACGACGAAAAATCCAATATGCTTCGAAAACAGCTTTTGGCGCTCAACCATGAAGCTTTTGAAGACCCGCGCGTCGAAGTGATTTTTGGTGATGCATTCATCAAAATTGAGGATTTACTCAAACAAAAAATGCGTTTCGATACCATTATTGTTGACCTGCCAGACCCAAGTCATCCAGACTTAAACAAACTTTATTCAGATTACTTTTACGCCCGTTTACGCCAATTACTTAACGCTGATGGTGTTATTGCGATTCAATCAACGAGCCCTTTCCATGCGCAACACGCATTTATTAGCATAGGAAAAACCGTTAAACACGCAGGCTTTCAGCATGTAGAACAATACCGCCAAAACGTACCTAGTTTCGGCGAGTGGGGCTGGACAATTGCTACGCTTCAAGGGGCCAGTGCCAGTAAAAGGCTTGAAAAAATGAATAAAATAGGTCCTCAAAACGACTATATTAGTCAGGAGCTCATGTTAGCTGCTTTTGCTATGCCCGCAGATTATTATCGGGAGTTGGAAAATGTAGACATTAATTACCTGGGTAGTGGCGTTCTTTACCAATACCACACCCAAGCCTGGCAGAAAGATGTGGGGGTTTTTAGTTCAACAGCTTTAGCTCAATAACCTTAGACACTCATATAAGCGCTTGAATTTTAATAAAAAATATAACCTCTTAGAAATTATTTAGAAAAACTCTACAATTACTCTTGACATTTTATGTCAAGAAATTTAATCTAGAACCATATTGACATTTTATGTCAAAGAACTGAGGAAATCACAAGATGGAATTAAAAGAACTAGCTATTCAACTCAGCGGATACGTGCAAGACGGTTTCAAATTGGACGTATTACCTATCCAGGAAAATGGAGACGGTGAAATAACGGTTTTACAAGTTATCATTGAAGGATTTGATGAGTTACCAATATTTGTAACTGCAACTGAAGAACAAATTTTATGTGTAACCAACTTATTTACTCAAGACGAAGTGAAACCGGATTTGATTGACGAGCTACACCAAACCATGTTGCGTTTGTCGATTAACATTCCATTGAGTTCACTCGGTTTAATTGACGACCAATACGTTTTATTTGGCGCCATGAGCATCAATACGTTGTTAGACAACATTGCTCACGAGCTAGTGACTCAATCAGAAAATGCGTTTGAATCACTAGAAGCCTTGGAAGAGTTTTTAAATTAGTCTGCAGGAGAAGAACCTATGAGTATTTTGAAGAAAATTGTTACTGCTATTAGAGGTGGAGCCAGGGAAGTTGGTGAATCGGTTGTTGATGCCAACGCCATTCGAATCCTGGAGCAAGAAATTCATGACCAACAAGATGCAATTGCTAAAGCGAAAGATGCGTTAACTGAAGTGATGGCCGACGAGTCAAAGACCGGCCGGCAAATTAACGCTATCAAAGATCGCATTGCTGAGCATGAAGGCTATGCTTCTCAAGCATTAGAAAAAGGTGATGAAGCATTAGCGCTAGAAGTTGCAGAAAAAATTGCGGAATATGAAAATGAGCTTTTAGAAATGCAGCCTGTGTATGATGGATATAAAACCAGCGTTGCAACTTTAAAAGACCAAATTCGCAAAGCTGAAAAATCGATTCAAGAACATAAACGTGAATTGTCTGTTGTTAAAACAACTGAGCGTGTGCAAAAAGCACGAGTGTCGGTTAACTCTTCTTTGTCATCCGGCGTATCTAAGTCTTCTGCGGCTCGCGACTCATTGAACCGCATCAAAGAAAGACAGCAACGTCTTGACGACAAGATTAAAGCCTCTGAGACTTTAAATGCGGAAAATAGTGATGCAGATTTAAAAGCTCGCTTATCTGAAGCAGGGATTGGTGAGACTAAGTCTAAAGCGAATGATATTTTAGAGCGTTTAAAGAAAAAATAGTTATAGTTGGTTATATTTTGTGGGGCTTACGCCCCACTTGTTTTTAGAGCTCAGCTAAATTTAAATCGAGACGCAAAAATGTTTAGTAAACTATTTGGAAAAAAAGACGCTCCGGTGCGCAAACTTGAAAATCCTGAAGATCTGAATATTGGTGACATGTTTGAAATGGTGGATACTTTTGGTTTGCCTAAGTCTTTAAGGGGGCAGACCTTTAAAGTAGCAGCTGTAAATACGTATCAATATGAATATGGCCAAGAAACAGAGTTCCAGCTCGAAGGGGCAACTGGTGACGCCTATCATATGACAGTCGAAAATGAAGATGGCGAAAAATATGTAAACTTCACTATGAAAATTGAACGTGATGAAGTTGAGTCACTCTTCGATATGGATGCTTTCTCTAGCGTTTTCGACGACGAACCAGGTAACGATGCAATCGAAACTACAGAAGCTAAATCTGAATATGAGCGTTGGGTAGCTGACAGATATTATCGCGATGGCGATTGGATTAAAGGCTACTACCATAAAAAAGATTTTCGTAACAACAAATTTTCGAAGTATGAAGATGACCAGGCAGAACCTTTTGAATCAATTAGTTTAGCTTCTGAAGACGACATGCACTCGGTTGAAATTGAAGTTTGGCCCGATGGTGATACTGATGTCAGTTTGTGTGTGACTCGCCCTATCGCAGACATTAAAGAACTTTATGGTAAAACCTAATCTATTTTCAATATAATAATTATGACGGATAAAAATTCAAAGTGGAATAAACAGGCTAAGGCAGCAAAAGCAACTCAGGTTGCTTTTGACGTAAGCGAATCTGTACACAAATTTGTTCATAAAAATTCTGTCGATCAAAACCTCAAACCATCTGACTTCATTCGTAAAGTCCTTGGCTTAGAGTTTAAAGAAAAAAAAGTGAGACCCAGGTTAACGATCACTCTTACAGATCAAGATTACGAAATACTCGCAAAGCAATTCAAAATTGAATCAGCCGACCATATTGCGATCAAGCATGCTGTAACCAAAAAACTGATTGAACTGGCAGAAAATTCCTAAGGAAATAACTTGCGACTGTTACCCAAAGTATTCAGAAGAAAAAGAAAAAGGTGGCTAACCCGAGGATTAGTTGTCGAGTCTAAGAAACGAATTCGATATCTGCTGTTTTTTGTATTGTTAATTATCCTTCTGCATACATTTGCTATGATGATATTTGAAGGATTTAGTTTTGGTGATTCCTTGTGGTTGAGCTTAACGACGATCAATACGACCGGATACGGTGACCTAAGTAGTACCACCTTTACCGGCAGGCTAGTCACAGTTATATTGATGTACATATTGGGCATCACCCTCATGGCTCAGTTAGCAACTGAATACATTGAATTTAGAATCGAAAAAAAGACCCGCAAATTAAAAGGGCTTTGGAAATGGAAAGACATGAAAGAACATATTGTAATTATCAATACACCGAAGGAAAACCCGGAACTTTATTTAGAAAGGCTTTGCAAGCAGTTGAGGATCACTCCTAAATTTGAACAAACTCCTATTTGTGTAGTTTCTGATCGATTCAAAAGCGGCATACCTCAAAACTTAATCGACTCAAATGTTATCTACGTTCATGGCGATCCACGCGAACTTGAAGTTTTAGAAAGAGCCAACATTACTTCAGCCAAACACATCGTTTTGATTTCAACTGATAGCGGCTTACCTACTTCTGACTCTATTAGCATAGATTTACTTTATCAATTGTCACACCTTAAAGTACAAGGTGACATACTCGCTGAAGCAGTAAAAGACTCAAACAGAGAGCGTTTTCTTCAGCTTGGTGCCAAGTCAGTTATTCGACCAATTAGAGCTTATCCAGAACTGATTGCACGAGCGCTTGAAGCGCCTGGTACGGAAGAATTCCTAGAAGATCTTTTCTCACACCAGGGCGATAAGCCCATTCGCTATGACCATCAATTTAGTGTAAACACTTGGTCAGAATTAGCCTGTGCGATTATTCAAGATAGTATGGGAACACCTGTTGGCTACGTAGATCAACAAGGAAAGGTCCGTACCAACCCGCCACCGCATCGAAGTGCGGCAGGCCAAGCAGTCTTGATGTTAGTTCACGAAGATCATATTCCTCACATCAACGACTTGTCTTCTACAATAAACAGAGTTACGCAGGAGGTATAAAATGCATACACCGAAAGGCGCGGGAGGAACCAACGGCGGAGTCAGTCGTTTTTTCATCGGCTTAACAATGTTAAGTGTAGGTGTTTATCTTTTTCTTTCAAAGGTGATAGTCACTACCGGTGCTTTTTCCAGAGGATTTGGCATGGGAACCTCCCTCTACTCCGTTGGTGGAAGTTTCGGAGTTACCAGCGGCATGATTTTTGTTCCATTTATAATCGGCGTAGTCATGATTTTTTGGAATAGCAAAAATATCTTTGGGTGGCTTTTAAGTGGTTTAAGCATTGTCGCGCTAATAGTTGGAATTATCGTTAATATTTCGATGCGCTTGGCGCCTATGAGTGCTTTCGATTTAATTGTCATTATTGTGTTAATGGCCGGTGGCGCAGGATTATTTTTTAGCTCTTTAAGGAGTTTCGACGAAGTAAAATGAAGCTTACTAAAATACTCAGAATAAAATAACCGGAATAAAAAAGCGGGAATACTTCCCGCTTTTTTGTTATTTACTAAAATTTCCTTTAAGGTGCCACATCATCTGAACAATTACTTGTTCCAGCCTCGCAAACTCTAAAGCTTGAATTCACACTACCAAACCTAAGTTCAGACCAACTGCCTGTATTGTTCACCGTTGTATAAAGACTTCCATTTTCATAGATATCCACTTGCGATCCATTAGCACCGGTCCAATTAAGATTAACGGTAGTAAAGATCCACCAGCTACTGGTTGAAACACTTAAGTTAATATTTGTTGGCGGCGCCGTAACTGATACTTGCTGGCTGCTTGTATGGCTAGCACCATCATTGTCAGTAACCGTCAAAGCTACAGTATAAGTACCATCTGCCGCATAGCTGTGAGTTGGGTTCTGTGCAGTTGAGCTATTACCATCACCAAAATCCCAACTCCAACTTGCAATGGAGCCATCACTATCACTACTTTGATCAGTGAATGAGACATCTAGATTATTTGTACTGAAAGCAAAACTGGAAGTAGGTGCTTGGTTATTTGAGTCAGTTACCGTAACCGATTGAGTATCTGTGCCGGTCGCACCCTGATCGTCAGTGACGGTAAGCACTACAGAATAGGTGCCGCTTGCAGAATATGTATGAGTTGGATTTTGTGCTGACGAGCCATTACCATCACCGAAGTCCCAACTCCAACCAACCACAGAACCATCACTGTCTGAACTAGAGTCTGTGAAAGTTGCTGTTAATCCGGAGGCTGAACTAGAGAAACTGGCATTCGGTGCTTGATTACCAGTGTTTAGTGAAGCCAACGCCGCCGCAGCATCAATTATCCCGGCACCACAACCAGAGCAGGAACCAGGAAAAGATCGCGCAGTATTCTGCAGTGTTTGAGTTACTTGCACTGGAGTAATACTCGGCTGGTAACTATAAAGTAAGGCTGCTACACCAGCTGCATGCGGCGCAGCCATACTGGTACCTTGATAAAATGCGTAGCTATCATTCTGCGGAGTTGTGGTCCCTGTATTTAAAGTAGATAAAACTCCGTTTGCAGCCCCACCGCTAGTTTCCCCACCGGGTGCCGCAACCTCTACCGTGTTACCAAAGTTTGAATAACCGGCTCTCGCCCCACTACGGTTGGTAGACGCAACCGTAACCACATTATCGCAACTCGCGGGCGTAAAACCTGAAGCATCCGCATTACTATTACCTGCGGCAACCACAACGCTTGCGCCGGCAGCTACAACCTGATTTACCACATCTTGCATCGCTGCATCACAAGCTGCGCCACCGCCGAGGCTCAGGTTTAAAACTTTTGCAGGGTTAGGGTTGTTTGGAATACCGGGGACGGAAATCCCAGCAGCCCATAACATGCCATCTTGGATATCATCCATAGTACCACCGCATTTCCCTAAAACTCGAACAGGGAGAACTTTTGCTTTAGTTGCGATACCGGCAACGCCTTCGTTGTTATTGTTAATCGCAGCGATTGTTCCAGCAACATGGGTTCCATGCCAGCTAGAGTTTTGTTGAAAGAAAAGTGCGCCGGGACACTCGAAAATACCAAACCAATCTCCCTCATCACTTGCATCTGCGTCTCGCCCATCTCCATCGCGTGCGGTTCCACTGTCAGAAATAAAATCGTAACCACCAACAATATTGGCGGCCAAATCTGCATGAGGACGATATCCGGTATCAATAACCGCTACAACCACACCATTGCCTTCATTAACATCCCATGCAGCGGGCATGTTGATGCCTCCAGTATTTTCATAATAATGCCATTGCTCGTTATAGCGGGGATCATCCGGCGTCGCTAAAGCAAACAAACGAATATTTGGCACTGCATATTCAATATCACTTTGCTTGGCCATTTGTCGGCTAATATTTTCCAACGACGGTCCACGCAAACTACCATTGTAAGTAATTAACTCAGCACCGGAGCCCATTGAACGCTTATGCTTAAGTTGAACACCGAGCCGTTGATTAATCGACTGCAGCTTTTGCTCCACTTTTTGTAACGATAATCTAACTCCAGAATTCTCAGATTTGAACTTCACTATCAGTTCATTCTGATAATAAGACTGAAAACTTATCGGTTGATTGGATACGTTTGCCTGAGCCGTGATTGTAAATAAAAATAAACTCGAAAAAATAGCCAACCACTTTGCACTTTTTCGATACAACCCACTTCTTTTAATTATTTGAATAAGATTCATTCTATTCTCCTTGAGGTTAATAGATGGGTTTGATTTTGGTCCTTTATATTGGATCGACAGACCCATAACCCTGGTGGACAAGATCCGACCAGTTAGCTCAGTATGGGAAATGGGCCGAATATTAAAAGTTAAATTGGATAAAAATTGTTCAACTTATCTCAACCAGTATAAACAAATCGCATAAATCATTTTTTTAGCAGAGTTACTATTTTTATTTGAGATTTGCTATTAAATAGGATCTATATTGCTTTTACTTAAATAAATTATTTTTGTTTTGCAATATTCAACAGGTAGAAATTGGCTTCAACCATCGCCAAGGGAGATTCAAAATAAAAAATTCTAACATCGGTTTATAAATTACTGTTTTATTCAAAACGAATTACTATACTGATTTTCCAGGATGAATATCTGTTCACTAATTTGCTTTGTGTTATTCAACTATTTTTGGTCTCGTATGATTGATGAATTGTGAATGGAGCACCGATAAATTATCAAGCTTTGATCAGATGAAATGGCAACATACTTACATTTAAATAAATCAAACTCTCTAGTCACACTCATATTTAAACTTATATTTAAACTCGTCTTTTCAACCAGCCTCAACAAGGATAGTATTAATGGCATACTTAAAAGAACTTTCGAATCAGCGGCCGCACTTTTTATCTCAAACTCACTTACTCGGAAGAATAAAGACCGCTAACTCCTTTGTTAATGAGCCCGCAGTATCTAAGTCTCATGCGCTTATTGAGTGGCAGAAAAGCCATTGGACTATCAGAGATATTAGTAAAAATGGCACTTGGATAAATCAGAAAAAAATTAATCCAAACAGCGCCCACGCACTCTCTGAAGGAGACCATATTCTGCTTCCAGGGGAATCCGCAACAGAGTTTCGAGTAGAATCTACTGCAGCTCCTTGCAATCGATTAGTCCCCATCAATAATTCAAAGCCCTATCGGCAAGAAATACTTTTAGAAGACTACTCTCTGTTACCTTCCGCAGAGTGCCCCGAAGTTGCAGTATACTTCGACCCCAAGAGAAATGGCTGGCGATTGACAAAATTTAAAGCGGTAGAGCAAATCGTATCAACCGATCTGGAGCATAATCAGATAATAAAACTTGCCAATACACAATGGCAGATAAAATTGATAGATCACCTGGAAGAGACGCTAAACTTCCAACCGTCATCTCTAACTGCATCTGATCTTAGTTATCGTTTTGATTTAAGCCTAGATGAAGAAACTACAAAACTGCAGATCAATTTTTTAGGTAAACGATATTGTTTAAAAGCATTTACCCATCATTACCTTCTAGCTACTTTAGCTCGCTATAAAGCAAGAGATGCAAGAGCAGGCGTTAATCAAGCCGCTCAGGGATGGGTGGATGTCGATCAGTTGTCGAAAGATCTGGGCATCAACAATATACACCTTAATATTCAAATACACAGAGCGAGAAAACAATTTCTTAATCAACTTGGCCAATGTCTGGACACAGACTACTTAATCCAGCGCGAGCCCGGTAAAATTCGTTTTGGCGGACAAGTAATGCAATTGTTCAAAGGAGGAATGCTTGAATGCGAACTAAATGGTGAAAGAAGCTCGAGATTTAACATTCTTCAAACATAATATGAGGCTTGCTAGATAGGCCAAATCGATTGTTGCCCAATCAAGAAGCTAACCGCCTTGCTTCAAGCTCCAGTGGGTGAACAATATAGTTGTTGATAAAGCGTCTAAATCCAACCATTAAGAACAGAGCAAGTAAAAGAGGTATAACGATCGTAATCAATAGCTGGGATATAAGGTATTCGATGCAATTGAGTAAGAGGGTTTCGATCTTTCGTTCAATATCAACCAGCACGCCTTCAACTTTTCCCATTATTGAGTTAGCTCTTTGTTTAATATTTGCACCTCCTCCAGTCTTTGCAATTTCCTGGTGGACTCTTTCAAAATAATCATTGTTTTGGCTGTTGGCTTCTTTCTCAATGATTTGTGACAAATAGTCCGAGCCATGAATAGCGTAAGGAATAACTAGATGAAATGCAATGAACAAGACAAGCACTGGCCGCAGAATTGAAAATAGCTTGGCAATCAAGAACTTTATTTCTAACATCCCTACCAGACCATAAACACCGCCGATTACTAATAGAATAAAAAACAGCGGAACACTTAGAGATTTGGCTACGCTAGAAACATAACTGATAGCTACCGAAGAAAAGGTCACTAAAGAAGAATATTTAACGCCTTTTTCACTAAGGCGTTCAAATTGTTTAAGCTCTTCCCCTATTGTCAACTTAGTTTCTACGATAAAAGAAAAACCAACAACGCCACTTTTCATGGTGCTTAATGTTGCGTTAATTGTAGATAATCTTACAAAATTATCTACAGATGCCTTTTCCAAATTTGATAGATATGTCTGATTGCTTTGGTAAAGACTATCCTTAACAAAGAAGTTAATGGCCTTGTTGGAATGTTCGAACTGGCTATAGGCCAACAATGAGATACAAACAACGAAAATAAGTGTGTAGTGGGTTTTCAACTTGGAGACTAACTGTTTATAGGACATTTTAATTTCTCCAATTCAGTTAAAGCCAGTTTAGATAAGTTTAGATCGACCGAGCTTTTAATTCCGGCTAAGTGCGCAGAGTCAGTTTCTTGCCAGAAAATCCAGGACTCACTCCCCGTTGGTTGCTTTAGTCCTTTTTGATACTCCGCTACCCATAACTGGTAATCCGCCAGGTCGTCGCTCAAATAAGTTTGCCAGAAATCTAAGCTGCTATAAATTATCGGCCGGCACCCCGTCTCAGCTTCGACTTTCTCCAACCACTGTTTAGATGCACTGACTATTTCTTTCTTGTCTAACCCTTGTGCAATTTCGATATCTAGAACTGGCGGTAACTGATGCAATCCGCTCGTTACTTCTAAGAAAAACTCCGCTTGCTCTACTGGAGATTGTTTTGGCTCAAAGAAGTGATAAGCGCCGCTTAGCAAAGAAATTTGCTCAGCTCCCTTTGTATTGCCTGAAAAAGTCGGATCAACAAAGTGCAAGCCTTGAGTCGCTTTTATAAAGACAAAGTGCAGGCCTTCCAGGCTGAGTTGGCTCCAATCAATAACGCCCTGGTAATGGGAAACATCAATACCTCGAGTTTGACTCGCTGCCACAATCTCACCGCTACTCATTGGTTCTTTGATTTTTTTTGAGATGCTAGTAAAATCTTTGTCTTCGATTTTTTTATTTTCCTCTTGCACCCCAAACAGTTTAGGACGAACTACAACTAGAACCAATATAACTAATAGCACTAGCACAAGATTTCTTCGGCAAATTGCCATTTGATATATTGATTCGTCATCCACTTTTCGTTGTTCTGTCATTTCTAATTTTCAAGAATCACAAATAAAAATTAGCATACTCTTCCTTTGGTCACTGCACTATTACAGCCTATAACAAAACCTGCTTCTGCTTTTTAATCAATTAGAAACTGCTGCGGAAGTTCCCTTTTTTCTGTTATAGGCTGTAATACAACTTCATTGATGTCAGCTCTATATTTTTCTCCTAAACTCAACCGGCTTTAAAAATGAATCTATCAGAGCAAGCAGTTAAATCAGTATTCAAGGGCAACAAAGAGCGAGCTAAAACCGAGAAAGTAGAAACTAACTACTCCGTCGGCTTTATCAACAGCCTTCAAAAAGAAGAAGTAGGTCTAACACAACTGATTAGCGGCTATTTAATTCTAGTTAAAGCTAACACTCTATGTATGGTGGTCGAGCAATCAGGAAAAAAACTGGCAAAACTGGAGTTCCAAGCCTCAAGCATTTTGCTATCTCAACGCTCCTTGCAAACAATACAAACATTTATTGAAAAGCTTGAGCCAACGACTAACCAACAAAGTAGCCTGCCATTAACTCGTTGTGAGAATCTAACAAAAAACAGGATGATTGAAGAGCTGTCGGTAGCAAGTACGAACAATAAAAATACGACCTCTTCCTCAAAAGACCAATCGCCATTCGAAGTATCAATTTCGCTGGAATTTACCCAAAAAACGCTAGTTAACACCGAAAAGCTATCATCAATTTGCAGTCTATTTATAGCGGCTTTGTTTAGACTTTCTCCCGCCTCATTTTCGATAAGAGAAATTTCAATAAAAACAACCAGGAACAATGAAAACTTATTACAGCCTTACCCATTAACAAACTCTGGAATTTTCTCTCAAGTTGAGCTCTCACAAATGCACCCAGCACTTGCAAGGGCGATTATATTCATAAACAAAAATTTTCAGTCGGATATTACAATGAAACAGCTGGCAGCTGAATGTTACGTAAGTGCATCTCACCTATCGAGTTTATTTAAGCAACAATTTGAACTTTCTTTTAAAAAAATTCTTATCCACCTTAGGATTGAGAAAGCCAAATCTATTTTAAACGATAACCCTCACCGCCAAATTACCCATATATGTTGCGACGCAGGGTTTACCGACTTGAGCCACTTTGAAAAAACTTTTAAACGTTACGTAGGAATGACGCCCGGCAGGTTCAGAAAAATCGCAAAAGAAAACTTGATCCCTTTGCAAAGTTCAACGCAGAAAACTAAGCGACTATTAGGCAAAGGAAAAAACTGAGCAGAGAATTTTGAAACGGATAATCGTTGAAACACACAACAAAACCGTAGAAAAGACCAATTATTTAAATTAGCGAATAACTAACATTAAGAACGAGATAGATTAGAGGGAATGTTCGATTTAATTGAGAACTCTCTATTTGTCTAACGAAGATAACGATTTTTGTATACTCTCGCTGTTCAAAAATCAACTGGTATAGCTTCTATAGCTAAGTTTGATAAATTAAAGGAACAATTGTATGGCATTTCCAACCGCAGTAAATTCGCAAATCACCGATTCCGTCACTCAGGCTAATGTCGAGGTATTAGGTACAGCACCGGCTACCGCAATGGGAAATTTGTTTCAAGCAACATCCCAAGCGCTAGCAAACGCAGCACATAATGCGACCATGGCTCAGCAACAATCAAATATCACTGCACAAGCTGCAACCACCATGGGTGTCGCTACTTTGTATGGTGTTGATACAGCTTCGACAGGCATGGCAACCAAAGCAATTCTCGGTTCTTAACAAAACGAATTCATTTAACGACATCACTTAAAGGAGAAATCTTATGGCATTCCCAACTTCGGTCAACGACCAAATCACTGATTCGGTTACCCAGGCAAATGTAAAAGTACTAGGCGATTCGCCAGCTTTATCGATGGGTAATCTTTTTCAAGCAACCTCACAAGCACTCGGCAACGCCGCGCATAATGCAACGACTAGTCAACAACAAACATCAGTAACAGCGCAAGCTGCGACTACTATGGGTGTTGCAACACTTTACTCAATTGATACCGCTGCAACAGGCAAAGCAACTTCTGCGATCCTGAGCTCTAAAGTTCAAGGATTGGGTTAATTTAACAACCATCGCATAACCAAGGAGAAATTAAATGGCTTTTCCTACGTCAGTAAATAGTCAAATCACCGATTCAGTTACCCAAGCAAATGTTGAAGTTCTGGGAGATGCCCCTGCGCTTTCAATGGGAAATTTATTCCAGGCAACTTCACAAGCATTGGGCAACGCGGCGCATAATGCGACGTCGAGTCAACAACAAACCGCTGTAACAGCACAGGCAGCTACAACAATGGGTGTAACCGTGTTGTATTCACTGGACACAGCATCAACCGGAATGGCGACCAAATCAATTTTGAGCGCTTAAACTTTGATTGATCTCTTTCATTAACAAAAGTACAAGGAGCAATAAATGTCTTTTCCTACTTCGCTTAATAGTCAAATTACAGATTCAGTTACCCAAGTTAATACCAAAGTGCTAGGAGACTCTCCGGCACAAGCTTTAGGTAGCTTTATGATTGCGACTAGCCAGGCACTTTCAAACGCCGCACACAATGCGACAACCTCACAGTTTAACGCCAATATCACGTCACAGGCGGCCACTACACAAGGCGTCGCAACGTTATATTCCGTCGATACTGCATCGACTGGAATTGCGACGGAAAAGATCTTCCAGTAGTTCTCAGTAGCTGTCGAAGGTTGATAAGTACAACAAGCGCTAACGTTGAACTTATCAACCTTCGTCGCTTTATTTATTTTTAATCAGTTAAAGGATACTAAAGTGATAGGTGCAACGAGCGTCAGCAATATGTTCAACATTGGTCTCGCGCCAACTTTATCCATGTCAATGGTTGATATGGGGTTAGCAACTTCCATCAGCCTACAAATGGCTAACGCTGTTACAGCACAGAAGAACGCACAGGCGATCGAAAACACGGCAACAACACAAGTTTGCAACTTAATAATTTCGGCTGGTTTCGCAGGAGCAGCCTCTTAATCAATGTCGTAAATGGAGCACACAATGAACGATGACGGCACAGTAAACGATTTAGTCACCGACTCGGTAAGTCAACTTAACTCCATGTTAATTGGCGCTACGCCTCCCGAGTCAATTGGATTACTCGATATAGCCAGTAGCGAAACCATTGGCATGGCCATGTATAACGCGGTATCCGCCCAGCAAAACAGTCAAATCTCCTCTTCTGCGGCAGTTACATCTGCTTGTGCGAAGATGCTTTCGACGCAGCCTACACTACCAAGTGTGCCGGCACCCGCGGTGGATAATCCGCCTCCTTTTATGCCTCTCGGACCTGATAAGGCAGACTCAGCGTCCCTGATTAAGGAAGCCGATACGCTCGCCAACGATGCGGTCGAGATGCTGAAAGAGTCGGGACAAAGTCAACAAGATAATGAAAAAGAAGTCACTAATTTAATTACTAAACTGCAATCCTATTTAAACGGATTAAAAAGCGATAAGACGGCGACTCCCCCGCAAAAGCAAGAAAACAAAAATGAGGATAACAATGAAAATAAAAAAGCGGAAGACAAAAATCCTCCTGGAGGGGAAGGTGGAAAAAAGTAGCTCCGCTACTTGGAAAAATTAAACGTTTTCTTGTTCCGCCTAAGCAAGAATAAATCAACAGTTATTATGCGAGAAAAACTATGAGCAATTCAGAAGTAAACGGCAAAGTGGTCAATACAATCGAATCGTTACAACAATCGACATTGACGGGCACTTTAATTAAACATTCCGGTGCAGGTAAGGCCTACCAGTCTGTATCACAATCGAGTGCGATAGCCATACAGGACGCGACGGATAATTTAAGAAACGTAAGCACTATGAGTACCACGGCAATGGGTGTGGCAATTTCTCAAATGCTCGCTACCGGCGAAGTTGACAAGTATGCGCCTATTATTCAGCAAGCATCCGAAATGGTGAAAAGCAGCGCTGAAGCATTTCAACTTATTGGAAGCAACGCATCAAAATTATTGGAAGACTTCCCCACTGGGGACTAAAAGTCTAAATAAACAAAACGAGCAATACCATGACTATTCGAATAAGAGGCTCCAATATCACATCTGTAAATGAACTCGGTACAGCTGCGCAAACAGTTCTTCAGTTTATTCCTCTTGGTTGCACATGGTT
>JAPHTP010000052.1 GCA_026196875.1 Kangiellaceae bacterium | reverse complement strand
CGTGATTTCACTGCTTGGCGATAGCAGCGTCACGGTTGCACAAGACTCGACCTATGCCGATGCTGGAGCCTCGGCCAGCGATAATAATGATGGCGATATCACTAGTTCAATCGTGACCGTTAATTCGGTGGATACCAGCACCGTCGGCAATTATACGGTGACTTATAATGTGACCGATGCGGCGGGTAATGCCGCCGTGGAAGTGACTCGAACAGTCACTGTTACCGATCAAATAGCGCCGGTGATTTCCTTAGTAGGCGATGCGACTGTTACTGTGGCTCAAGGTTCAAGTTATAACGATCAAGGTGCGACGGCTAATGATAATAACGATGGTGAAATATCAAGCGCTATCGTCACAGTAAATCCTGTAGATATTAACACCGTCGGCAGTTATACCGTCACATATAATGTTGCTGATGCGGCGGGTAATGCCGCTGTGCAAGTCACTCGAACAGTGATCGTTACCGACCAAACCGCGCCTGTGGTGACTGCGCCAACTGCTTTGACTGTCGCAGCTGCCGATGCTGGTGGCACAGCCAAAACAGATTCAAATATTGCTTTATTCTTAGCCTCAGCTACCGCTTCGGATGCAAACGATGGAGTGATTGCGACGGTCGATGATGATGCGCCAAGTATTTTCCCATTGGGTACAACCACCGTTACTTTTAGCGCAACTGATTCAGCAGGGAATACCAGTAACGTACAGTCAATCATTACCGTTACCGATCAGACTGCACCTGTTATTAGTTTAATCGGTGATGCTTCGGTCACAGTGAATATTGGCGAAACTTATACCGATGCCGGTGCTACCGCAAGCGATAATGTGGATGGGAATTTAACGGCTAGCATCGCCGAAAGTGGCAGTGTTGATACCACCAATTTGGGTGTTTACACCCTACGCTATAATGTCACTGATACCGCCGGTAATGCGGCCGCCGAAGTCACTCGCTCGGTGAGTGTTCAGGATGCCTTTGCACCAATTGTCACCGCGCCAACCAGTATCACTGTGGCCGCGGTAGATGCTGATGGCACACCGGCAACTGATAGCAAAATTCAAACTTTCTTAGCGGCGGCAACCGCGAGTGATGATGTGGACGGCGCTTTGGCGCCAACCCATGATGCACCGGCGGTTTTCCCACTCGGCGTGACCACCGTGACATTTAGTGCCACTGATAGCTCAGGCAATAGCGGTCAGTCGCAAGCCACAGTCACCATCAATGACCAAGCCGCCCCGGTCATGAGCTTAAACGGTGACAATGCCATCACCTTAGCGGTTGGTGATAGTTACACCGAGCAAGGTGCAACCGTTACTGACAATGTCGATGGCGATATCAGTGACCAAGTTGAAATTAGCGGTAGCGTCGATACCAGCGCGGTTGGCATTTATATTCTTACCTATCGAGTGAGTGATAGTGCCGACAATGCCGCGACTGCACTCACCCGTCAAGTGACAGTGCAAGATACGGATGCGCCGGTCGTGACTGTTCCTGCCAATATCACCGTGGCTGCAATTGATGCCGGTGGCACACCTGATACCGATACCACTATTGCCAATTTCCTGGCAAGTGCTTCCGCCAATGATGTGGTCGACGGTGACTTAACGGTGACCCATAATGCGCCTACCGTCTTTCCATTAGGTGTCACCACCGTCACCTTTAGTGCAACGGACTTATCAAGCAATACCGGGGTTGCACAGGCTACAGTGACTATCAATGATCAAACTGCACCGGTGATTAGCTTAAATGGTGAAGCGGCTATCACTGTTGCTCACGGCGACAATTATGTTGACCCAGGTGCGACTGCCAATGATAACGCTGATGGGGATATCACAGCCCAAACCATCATGACGGGTTTGGTAGACACCAATCAATTGGGTAATTATCAATTAGCATTTAATGTCAGAGATGCTGCCGATAATGAAGCTGATGAAGTTGTTCGAACCATTACTGTGACTGACCAAACTGCACCGGTAATTACTTTAACCGGCGAGGCGGCGATGACTATTGCGCAAGGCTCAAGTTATTCCGATGATGGGGCGACTGCGAGTGATAATGTGGATGGTGATTTAAGTGGCGCGATTACCGTAAGCGGTAGTGTGGATACTAATACGGTCGGTAGTTATACCCTTACTTATGATGTTGTGGATACGGCAGACAATGCGGCCATTTCGGTGACCCGAACCATTACTGTGACCGATCAAACTGCGCCGGTCATTACTTTAAATGGTGATGCTTCTCTATCGATGACTGTCGGCAATCCTTATGTTGAAACGGGCGCGAGTGCCAGCGACAACAATGATGGCGATCTTTCGGCTGATATTGTGATCGGTGGATCGGTAGACACTTCTTCCATCGGCTCCTATCTCTTAAGTTACGATGTGAGTGACTCGGCCGGTAATGCAGCAACAACAGTAACTCGATCTGTTGAGATTTTGGATACAGATTGGGACGGTGATGGTATTGGAGATTCCACTGATCCGGATGATGATAATGACGGTGTTGAAGACAGCGACGATGCGTTCCCTTACGATGAAAGTGAATGGGAAGATACCGATGGCGATGGTATCGGCAATAACGCAGACACTGATGATGATAATGATGGCGTTGCTGATAGCGAAGATGCATTTCCACTCGATGAAAACGAATCAGTTGATACCGATGGTGATGGTATTGGAAACAATGCGGATACCGATGATGATAACGACGGTGTTGCAGACGATGAAGATGCATTCCCACTCGATGAAACTGAATGGCAAGATTCTGATGGTGATGGCATTGGGGATAATAGTGATGACTCACCTTATCCCTACTCCGGTGATATTAACTTTGAGTTGACCGATTACTTGGTTGCAGAAAATGGTTTCAGTGTTGAGGTAAAAGTCACTCGAACTAATGGTGATTATCAAGAGTTAACTGTCGATTATGCGATGCAAGATGGTAGAGATTCTGATAGCTCCGCCACGGCAACTAACGATTACGAATTTGCCGCTGATACTTTAACCTTTGCTGATGGTGAAACCGAACAAAACATTATGGTTAACATCGTTGATGACTCAACTTATGAAGGTGATGAATCTTTCACAATTAATCTAAGCAATTTACAAAGTGTCGGTGAATCCTCATTAGGTTCACTATTGACAGCAAGGATTACCATTCAAGAAGATGATGCGGTTCCACCGGCCGGCGAGATCGGATTTGAATTTGATACGGAACTGGTTGATGAAAATGATGGCGAAGTTTCTATCAAGGTTGTTCGTACCGGTGGTAGCTATAGCGAAGTCTCAGTTTCTTTAGCGACCCTGGATGATACTGCCGTTGCAACTAGTGACTATACAGCTCTAAGTCAGACACTCACTTTCGCCGATGGTGAAATAGAAAAAACAGCCACTATTAACTTGGTCAATGATGAGCTATACGAGTTCGATGAGTCGTTCAGAGTGGCTTTATCCAACCTAACCGGTGATGCGAATTTAGGTACATCGAACTCAACTGTGACCATCTTAGACGATGATCCAGTGCCACCATCAGGCGTACTTCAGATTGAAAATGGTAGCTATCAAGTAAATGAAAATGACGATTCATTTGAAGTAACCGTTGTTCGAAGTGGTGGAAGCTTTGGCGAAGTGAGTGTGGATGTTGTTTCACAAAATGATTCAGCCATCGCGGGTGAAGATTATCAAAGTGTCAATCAAACGCTGACCTTTACCGATGGTGAAACCGCGAAAACAATTACTGTTAGTTTGATTGATGATTCAACCTATGAAGGGAATGAGACATTTACTTTGCAATTGGTCAATTCAACTGGCACTGAGCTCAGTAGTCAAATGCTATCAACTGTCATCATTGCAGAAGACGATGCTGTTCCACCGGCAGGTGTGATCCAATTTAGCGGTGCGATTTACTCGATTGGAGAAGCAGAAGGTAGCTTGGCAGTCACTCTTACTCGAACCCATGGCAGCTTTGGTGAAGTGACTGTTGATTTATCAGTGGTTAGTGGCACAGCGACTTACGGTATTGATTATCGAATAGCTGAAAGCCAATTCACCTTCTTAGAGGGAGAAATCAGCCATACCGTGTCGATTTTAATTTTTGACGACAGTGAATATGAAGGCGAAGAGAACTTTACTCTGCAGTTAACCAATTTAAACGGTGATGCAAGCTTGGGCAGTGTCAACGAAGCTATGATTACCATTGGAGAAAATGATCCTGTGCCGTCAAGTGGCAACATCCAATTCAGTGGTAATGCTTTTAGTATTAGTGAGTCATTCAATGAACTTATGGTGACGGTGCTCAGAACCAGTGGTAGCTATGGTGAGATTAGTGTGGATTATGCGTTTATCGATGGTGCGGCTGTTAATGGTGAAGACTTTAACGGGACTAATGGAACATTGTATTTTGCTGATGGAGAAACCAGTCAAACCCTGACGATTGGCATTGTCGATGACAGTGTGGATGAAAATAATGAGTCGTTTAGTGTTGAGTTGCGTAATGCAGTTAATACAACAATCGCTGGAGGTACAACCGCAACTGTAACCATCAACGACAATGATGAAACTGTTGAAGAAGAACAAAGTTCATCTGCCGGCGGTGGGTCATTCGGTATCGGAATATTGGTGCTTGGTTTAATCGGTTGTTATCGCCGATATAAAACAGGAACCCCGTAGGAGCGGCTTTAGCCGCGAAGCGATGGTGGGTGCTGTGAGTCTTATCGTGATTAAAGTCACTCCTACATATTCGGAGATTTTGTAGGAGTGGTTTGAGTCGACGCAACCAATGCAGTTCTCTCTTAAGAGCCTACTGTTGGAGCAGGAGCACATAACTGCCAACCGAGAAACGATGCCGGGTGCTACGAAGAAAACATGACTAACATGGTACTAACAAACTAAACAAATGGATAAAAACGAAGTTAATCTATATCTGTTACCGGAATCCGACAACTATCCAAGGATGCAGATTTTCGTCAATGAAGCCCAGGGAGTGTTTTCCAGTACTTTTTCAGGACTTAGTTTTGAACATCTCGGGATCGATTTCATCGACTGGTTTGAGAGTCAATTCTCATCGCCAGTAGATAGTTTTAACTTTACCTTTTTTGGTGAGGAAGAAAAGTGGTTTTCACTTTATTCGGAGTTATATCAAAAGGGGGCTAAAGTAAGCTTGGTAGGTTAAAACTGAACCTGAGCGAGGTGATAATTATCTTGAGTTAAACCGTTCCGACATGGCCTTCATATATTATTTCACCGCAAATAGACGGTTCCGATCATTAGAAATAATAAGCCAGCTGCACAAAAGCCGAACGTCCCCCTCCGTTGTACACATCAGGCATCGAACCTGGAATACCGCCGTATTCTGTACCTTTATTACCTAAGGGGAGATTGGCGCCAAGTAAGAGCGTCAAGTTTTGCTGCCAATCAAATGTTGCGTTCCACTGTGTTAGCCAACTATGGTCGTTCATATTGTTAATTAATAATGGATTGAACAACCAGCGCGGAGTTAACTCCACTGTAAGACCGCCAGCCAGATAATCCTGACCCAAGGTGAATATTTCTCCGCGCGCAAGTCGGTTTGTTAAAGCTGGGTTCACAGCCAGCGCCGCCGGGCTATAATCCCCATCGTCAATACCATTACCATTATGGAAGTACTCCAAAAAGCCTGATACGTTATGCCCACCCCAAATCCATGAGTAGTTAATACTGACAACGCCGGAAAGGGCCGACTCATTTGAATTCCAGGCTCGAACTAAATCACCGCGTAGGACAGAACCTTTCCAGTCAGCAGCAAATCCGATACCGACAACATTGTCATCGAAGTGTTGTGAGATCAACAGGTCAATGTCTGTGGTACCGTAAATCGTGTGATACTTTACTGCAAATGACGATTGCTGTGCTTCAATTTTGTTATTGATGATATCGCGTCTTGGAACAATAACTGTTTGCACGTCATCGCCCGAGTCGAGCAGGTATTGCATATAGAGCATGTCGTCGCCGGTTTTATATTCCTTATCAATAGCCGTGGGCGCAAACGGGTTAAAGATATCCATCGGCTGAAACACCAGGCCGTTGCCCCAACTGACGGCTTGGCGGCCAAAACGAAACACAAAGTTAGTTGTGGTATACCTTACCGAAAGCCGATCGAGTCGATGAAAAAGTATGCGTTTCCCTTCATCACTAATGACCGATGTCAGGTCAAACAAGCGAGCATCATCATTGGGTGGACCGTAGTCCAGGGCATTGGATAATAAGCCTAATTCACGCGCTGCATTGATTGAGTCGCTGTGAAAGGCGCCGAGCTCATAATGTATCACAGCGTTCCACTTTGAGCCCCAGCGTTTTTTTGCGGTCAGTCGAATGTTTGCTGTTTGATCCGTAGGCTCACTATTTGCGAAAGTGTCAACCTGCGAAAAAATATTGTCGTTTTCATAACGGGTATGAGAGAAAAAATATTTTGCATGACTGTTGATGTCCCATTCCTCTGCCTGAACCGCCGGTATGGAAACGAAAAGGGAAACAAACACGCAAAGGAACAGGCCGGATAGCTTATAAAGTAGCTGATAAGCAAGAGTACTTGTCGAACTAGCGTTGTTGTATATCATCGATAATTTGACCATCATGTAATTTCAGCAGTCGGCGCGCATGACTCATTACCAGTTTGTCATGGGTTGAAATTAAAAAAGTGATCTTATGATCGTCATTGAGATGGCGTAATAGATTCATCAGATTTTCTGCATTGGTAGAATCCAGATTTGCGGTGGGTTCGTCGGCTAGAATCAAAGCCGGTTCTGATACCAGTGCACGCGCAACCGCGACACGTTGCTGCTGGCCGCCGGAAAGTTCTAACGGTTTACGATCTTCAAGCCCTTCAAGTCCGACTTCTCTGAGTATGTTAGTAGACTTCTGGTGGCGTTCCTCCGTGGGGATACCTTGAAGCTGCATCACAAACTCAACATTTTCGCGTGCGGTTAATACCGGAATTAAGTTATATGCCTGGAAGATAAAACCAATGTTATGCAAACGTATTTCCGCCAGTTCGCTTTTGCTCATGAGGTCGATGCGTTTGTCAGCCACAGTGATCTCACCACTTGTGGGTCGATCAAGGCCACCAACCATATTCAGCAAGGTTGACTTTCCGGAACCGGAAGGGCCGGAGAGGCACAGAAATCCGCCGGCTTTAATTTCAAGGTCGACGTCTTTCAGAGCATGTACAGCAAGTTCTCCCTCTCCGAAAGTTTTACATACCTTTTTTAGAGTGACTGTGGACATGATCAGGTCCTTGTAATGGCTTCAATGGGAATATAACGGGCCGCTTTTGCTGCCGGATAAAGGCTGGCCAAAAGGCCGAGTGCAATGACCATTATGTTAATTGTGACTATATCTCTGGCCTCAAGCTGAAACGTCATAATGCTACTCATCTGGAATGCGTCTAAACCACGAGCGAATTGGGTCAGGTCTATTCCGTCGGCAAAAATTACATCGATGGTGAACCAGCCGGCGAGGTTACCGAGCGTGATCCCGATAAGAAGAAGCATCAGCGTTTCTATCATCACCTGAATAACAATAAAACTCGGTCGCATACCTAGAGCCTGAAATAAGCCTATTTCTCGAGTTCGTTCGAATACAGACATTAGCATGGTATTAATGAGTCCGAATGCCATCGCGGCAAAAATGATCAAGTACCAGATGATCATAAAGTTATCGTAGACCTCCAGTGCGGTCACCATCAGTGGTTCCAACTCAGTCCATGACTGAGTGGCCAGTTGTGGTTCAGCCGCGCTTAGCCGGGCTACCAGGGAATCAATTTCGTCGCGGTTTTCAGTGATGAGTGAGATTTCTGAAATCTCGCTCATTCCTAATAGCTTCTGTGCGGTGGAAAGGCCGGTAAAAATATATCCGGTTTCGGTCGCTTCTAACTCTGCCTGATACAATCCTACAATTCGAAATCCCCGGTCGGCCACTTCTCCATGTTTATCCTGAGCCATCACCACAATGCGTTTACCAATTTGAGTCTCTAGTTTTTCGGCCATGCGTCGTCCGATAACGATTCCATTATCATCAATCGATTGCAGCGCGCGGCCGGCTACAACCGGTTCGCCGATAAAGGAGAGTCCTTGTTCGCGCAAGGGCTCAATGCCAACCAGCATAACGCCGCGCGACTCTCGTTCACTCATCACAACCGCGGGTAGCCGCACACGCGAACTCCATTGTTTGACTTCTGCGCTATTCAATACTGCCTGTAATTTTTTACTTGGCAGAAGCATGGAATGTTCAATAGCGGGATCGTCACGGTAATCCGGATGGTGAACTTGTGCGTGACCGGTTAGATTGAAAATCATATCGCGCACTTGCTGCTCGATAATACCGATCATCATGCCGGCACTCACAATCATAAACCACACACCAAGGGTAATCGCAAACAAGATAACAAAAGTTCGTTTGGGGCGTCGCCACAGATTGCGCCAACCGAGCGCACTAAGTAATGGCAGGGTTTTAATCATCATATGGTACGCATCGCCTCCACCGGTTCCAGCTTGCGGATGCGCAATATTGGGATCCACGCTACGATACTGGTTGCAATAAAAATGAAGATGGGACCAATCAGAAAATTAATCAGTTTTAGTTGCGGGTAAATACGCGACAAACCCGGCAAATTATATTGTTCAGCAAGATCTTCCAAACCCGGATAAGCAAAGCCTTCAACGTGCGCCCAGTAAACCAGCAAGCTACCGATAAAAATGCCGATAGTTAATCCGAGTAAAGTTAGTAAGGTCGATTCAAGCATCATCAGTCCAGCTATTCGTCTCGGCTTTAAACCAAGTGCGAGCATCAAGCCAAATTCTCGAATGCGTTCCAACACCGACATCAGGAAGGTGTTTAATATACTGAACACAACCACTGCGATCAGAATGCCCAAAAATATAAAGCCTGAAACTTTATCGATCTGGATACCTTCTTTTAGCCCGGGCACTAGCTGTTCCCAACCAACCACAACGACATCGTTACGGCCTTTAATTGCATCGTTGAGTGCGTCAAGAAGTTGTGGCTGTTCTTCCACAGACTTGGCTACGATTGTGATGGTATGTGCTGATGCTCCCATGCTAAAGGTATTTTGAAATGTCCGCAGGGGGATTTCAGCGAAGAATCGATCGAGGTCGTTAGAACCGCTCTTAAAAATGCCGACCACCGGAAAGATTGCTGCAGCTACTGAGCCGTCTTTACCTCCACCCAACAAAGTGACTTCATCGCCGACCTCAAGTTTAAGATTTCTTGCCAAGGTGCTACCGATCACTATTTCTTGCGCATCAATACTAGATAACCAGCGTCCTTGTTTTATCAGTCCGGGAATACTGGAGGTATTGCCTTCAAACTCTGGCTCGACGCCGACGACTTGCGCGCCGTAACTTCGTGATCCCGATGAAAGTAACGCGAACCCTTGAGCGCGAACAGAAACTCCTTGGTACTGATCGCTGCCACGGAGTTGCTTTGCCAATGCCTCGGCATTATTGATTGAATTGCGTATCTTGGGCTTGTCCTGGTAACCGGGGCGCTGTATCTGAGCATGACCCGGAAATACGTTCAGGCTGGCATTAATCATGATGTCATATGCGCCAAACTGCAGCGGCACCCAGGCCACGAGTAATATGGTTGAAAACGCAATTGCACCTGCGGTGAGCCATGTTCTGCGACGGTTTCGCCAGAGGTTGCGCCAGGCAAGATGGAAAGTAATTCCCATGAGTTAAAACCTGGGATTCCGCAAGTTTGAAAGGGTAAACACTGTTTGCGGTATCTCAATGTCAAACTCGGCTGAAAGAACCTGTATTTCAGTATATTCATCCGGCGTTTCAATTTTTGCCATGCGTTGCTGGAGCGCCACCATTCGGCCCCCCATCATGCCAATCTTAAGAGTTAGCATGCGTTTAACGGCTTGCATATCTTGATCATAAAACGTGTGCTCCAGCATGACATAGTCATCGCGAATGCGCAGTATTTCCTTACCCCAAACAACTGGCGCGTCTTCTTTTGTCACTGATTCGATTTCATACACCTTGAAGCCTTCGCTATTGGTTTCGGTTTTGATCAGAGTGTGAACATATTGATCAATAATATCCGCGGAGCGGGCAACGTCTTTGTTGGAAAAATCTGACCCCATCCAACTTTGGTTCATCAGGCTGGAGGGGATCTTAATGACGCGGTTGACCTTAGGAGAAAAGGTCCATATTTTGTTATCGAGTAGTAGTGTGCCGTTACCTGCGTCCTTTTTCGGCTCCAATACTCGAATCAGTGACTTCTTTTCACCCTCGGTCCAACCTTCCATGGTCATAGTGCGTTCCCAGTCGGGCCGGTGAATGGTCATCGACATGGTAGAATGTGAGGTAATGCCGCGCCACTGATCCATGGCCGCCTTGATGATCTTAGATGCGTCGCTTGAAGCAGCATAGCCTGGCAAGAAAATGACAGGACACAATATAAAGAATCGGATGATAACCTTGGTTGTTTGCATAGACATTCTGACACGACCTTTGGGTTGGTTTAGTGGAACAGCAACAAACATCTTTAATTATGCTAGTAGTATCAATAATCGCAACCCTGGCCATCAAATGCAATGGCTCATTAGGTATCTCTTGCACTAGATCAATTAAACCAAACCAATTTTTCCCGCCTTCGTCTAACTTCAAATATCTGACACGCTCTTATTGATAGCCGTCTTTGCCATCGTTGTGCTTAAGCGTAATCTTCAAGCCTATGGAAGTAACCCTTTTCCGCCGAACTATGCCTGGTTAGGGCAAGCTTACAAAGGTAATGGGAACTATAAGAAAGCTTTAGAACTTTATCAGCAGGCATATTGGTTAGCTGATAAAACAGGGTATGGTGAAAAGCAAGCTTATGCTGACGAAGTGGCAAATCTGAAATTGCAGTGAACGGGTTGTCGATAGGATTTACTTTAACTGGGCCAATACAGTTGGATTGGCAAGTCCAAAGCAAACATGACTGTTAAGTTGAGGTCTTAAAGAGTTCTCGCCAATCTGGAGAGTGTCCGGAATAATAGGGGAAAAGCATTAGTTTATTTCACTAATAAGTAACTAACTCAGCTCCCCGTTTTTCTTTTAAGTTCTAGTCAGTTTTATGTGAGCCATCGCAAAATGGTTTGTTTTTGGAAGCGCCACAACGACACAGCGAATATTTTTTCCGGCTGGCGCCTGCGTTCCAATTTGTGTCTCGTAATTCTGCATTGGTTACATGATAGGGGCCACTTTCCTCGAGTATTATCGAGCTATCCTCATTTACTTCGTGGCGAATGTTCTGAGATGGAAGCTGGTAACTTAGCGCGCCGGAAGGACAAGCTTTCACTACCTCAATGATCTCATCAACTGTTCCATGCGTCGGCTCTATCCAGGGATCACATTGGTTGTTAAAAACTGCGGGTAATCGCTTACCGCACTCTGCCGCTTTAGAACAAAGTAATCGATTGTAATGAACGCTAATTTTGTCGCTGCGATAACTAAGTAGTCGATCGTCATTTGGGGCTGCCAATTTTTTATCGGAAAAGCCGGCTTGATTGTGAGAACCGTCACAGAAGGGTTTATTGTTTGAAGCTCCGCACCGGCAAAGCGCCATGCTACTGTGAGTGCTGACAGTTTTACCACTCTCATCAACTAGCTTAATGGCACCACTAACAATAGCCGGTCCATTTTCACGCAGTTCAATTGAAGCTGATGATATGTTGTTCTTGGACGAGCCTCGTAATTTTCCAGTTAAACGTAAACCATCTCTAATGTTCAATGCCATTAAAGAAATATTTACCGCGCCAGCGAGCATTTCTATAATTTGAACCAGATAAAATGTGGCATCAAAGGTATTTGCATTGGCTTTGCTGGCAAGAAAAAAAGCTGCCGGCAATAAAATTAATAAACCATTAGCCGCAATAAACGGCATGCGTTTTTTCTTGCTAACAATAGATTTGTCATTTCGTCCTTGGCCGAGTGACATTCCGGAACCACCTGCAATTGCCATCGCAGGAACAAGTAAAATCATGCCCCATAAAATCGCGTTCTTAACTGTCGTGATAGTCTCATTGGTTCCTAAAAGCTCGGCGAAAAGAGTCGAAGTCCAAAAAGTTGTGATGGTCAAAAATCCGATCACACCTGCGATCGCATGGATTCTGGTTTTCATAGCGCTTCCTCACATTTGCGTGATGATAAAGGGTCTTGCGATTTTCGAGCGAATGTGTTTCGGCTATCAGTGATTGCTCGAGAAACTAGTTCATTCTGATTTAACTCACGCAATGACCAGGAACAGCAAGTTTCTTGAATAGGTGCGGTGATGCTACCGCTGACGAAGGGTATTCCGAAATACGGCTTTGAAATTCCGGATGATTAAAAGCGTTGCGAAAGCTTTCTACGCTTTCCCATACGGCGTAATTAATAAAAGTGGAACTTCCGGCAATTCCCTTATGGAGTTGAGTGGAGATATAACCGGGTTGAGCTTTCATAAAGTCAGCGTCATGAGACCAGGCTGCGAGCAGAGCTTCTTGTTCGGCTGGAGCTACCGTAAACACATTCATTAGTACAATCGGCCCTTGTTCATCGGATTGCATTTGTTCGGCTAACGATATTTGGTCATTAAGTTCTTTGAATGCTGGCATGTTGTTCTCCTGTTTTTCTCCGCCGGTTTTTCTCATCCTGATCTTTCACGTATGATCTGCATAAGCCTAACCGTCTGTTTAATCTGTTTTTCACTAAGGCCATCAGCGAGTTGGTTCACCCACGTGATCTGCGCCTTATCGATAGCGAGCATTGTCTTTATTCCATCTTCACTTAAGCCGACTAACTTGGCGCGCTTGTGATCGACGTTGTCTTCAAAGAAAACCATTCCCAGATTCTCCAGATCATTGACGATTCGCTGCACACCTTGTCGTGCAAGTCCCATGCGTCGGGCAATTTGAGCTACTGTTAGTGAGCGTCCTTCCAATTCTATCGCCCCCATCACTTGCCAACGAGCGCTAGTAAGTTGATGTGGTTTGGTGAGTTGATCGCCGGCGTCTAAAAGAGCGCCATTTAATTGAAAAACTTCCAGAATCAACTCTGTCAACGCAGCTCCAGGTGGTGTTCTCTCTTTCATAAATGCTCTCTGTGTCATATATAACCATATTGACAATATGTTGTCAATATGGTTTAAGGTTAATTATTAGAGCATTATCTAACAGTTGTATCGCTGGTCAAGTTTTACCAAAACTATTGGAGCCAAAGTTGGCGGAAATCAACGAACAAGCCCTGGTAGCGCTTGGCGAAGATGAGAAGGTGCTTGTCAGCCAGCTATTATCTAAGATATTGGTTCAATAGCCTTGTGCAAGAAATGTAAATAAAATTCTTGAAGCTAGTCCTGCCCCTTTTGTTTCTATTTATCAGTCTTGACGTTATCTTAATCATAAGATCGAATCTAAAATCAGCGAATCGGCAAATTCTTTGGCATTTGTATGATAATAGTTGGTGTCTGCAACATGTTGAGTAATGTGTTAATTTAGACAAAAGAACTTGTTCTAAACAACTGAGTCAGAATTAAATGACAATTTAATCAGCCCGTGGCTTAAGATTTGCCGTGGCCGATAAATGCAAATAAGTTTTAAGGAAACTAGATTAATGGAAGAAAAACAGAAAATTGCACTTTTTATCGATGCCGATAATGCACCTGCAAACAAGATAGACACCATACTATCTGAGTTAGCCAAATATGGTGTAGTAAATATTCGACGAGCGTACGGAAATTGGAAAAAGCCAGCAATTAAGCCATGGGAGGACACTCTCTTGGAGTCGGCGATTCAGCCGATTCAACAATTTGACTTAACTAAAGGTAAAAATGCCTCTGATATTGCGTTAGTTATTGATGTCATGGACGTGCTTTATACCAAAAATATAGATGTTATTTGTTTGGTTTCTTCAGATTGTGATTTTACTCCACTTGCGACAAGAGCTGTACAGGAAGGAAAGGTTGTTATAGGTTTCGGAGAAAGAAAGTCTGCCATGCCATTCGTAAATGCGTGTTCGAAGTTTCTGTATTTGGATGAGCCCGAAGATAGGGAAAAGGTAAAAAAGGCTGCGAGTAAAAGTCTCAAAGGAGACGCCAAATTGATCAATTTGCTAAGGCAGGCTATCGAGGCCAACGAAGATGACAAAGGCTGGGCTGGGTTAGGGCCCATTGGCGCTCATATATCAAACCAAACTTCTTTTGATTCTCGAAATTATGGATTCAAAAAGTTAAGTGATCTATTCAAAGCTATTGACTTATTCGAGTTAAAGAAGGCTCCTGGAAACCAATATCTGGTAAGAGATAAGCGAAAATCTAAATAACCATTTAAGGCATTATTTTCATGGTGTACATGCTAACGAATTATTATGCCGTTACACAGATGTTACACAACTTTGCGTAACGGCATTTATTATTTCTTAATGTTGTTTTGATAATATTTCTTCAAACAGCACCTGAATTAATTTACCTCCGTTTGCGCTACTCCAGTCTTGCGCAAGTTCCGCAATAAGCTGGTTGGTAGATGTTAATGTTACACCGTTATTCTCCATTCGCCTCAATGCTGTTTCATCGGCCAATGTTGTAGGTGAACCAGAACCATCAACCACGACCTGTACATTGTAACCGCTGTTTTTTGCAGTGATTGCAGGGTAGACAACACAGACATCCGTAGTGATCCCTGCAATAATTAAATTCTTTCTTCCCGCTGCTTCAACAGCAGCGGCAAAGTTTTCATCTTTCATACTATCGACGACACCGGCGCGAAGAATACGCTTTTCGTATGCTTCCGGCACCGCTTGAATTAACTCATCAAAAAGCGGGCCTTGAGCTTGGTCTTCCATACTAGAAGTTAAAATTAAGGGCATGCCGGTTTCTTTTGCTGCGCGAGCTAAAGCCACCGTATTCTTTTTAATTTCATCTAGTTCGGCTGAACCGACCCAACCCATAGTACCTACTTGATGGTCGATCAGTAACATGACTGAATTTTCAGGGGTAAAGATTGTAGTATTTGTAGAATTCATAGTGGATAACCTCTCTATTAATGATTTTGGCTTACGCCGTGTGATTGCAGTTGTCTTATTTTTTGCGTGCCTGCGATTAAATTGGATGTGTTGCTGTGGACCGAGGCGCCATTACTGATGATTTCCTGTTCCAGTGGCGTACCTGAAACAATCAAAAACTCCGCACCTTGCTGCAACGCTCTGACATTGATAGGCTCAGAACCCTTTTCAAATACGCCGAGTTCACCAGATGAAATTGCCACTCCTCCAACATCGACTGAACCATAGCGAACATAGATAAATACTGTTGTTTGAGACCCTTCAACGGAGTGATGCCAATCATTTTCCGGTTTCAAATTGATGTGTAGATAAGTCATATCCACAGGGGCTTTTGCCGTACTTTTATTGCCTTTGTACTGACCTATAACCACCTTAGTTGCCGAATTCGGTTCCTCAACAATTGGCATTTGATTTAGTTGCACAGTTGAGTAGGCTACCGGCCCCATTTCTTGAGTTTTCGCTGGTAATGCAACCCAAAGTTGGAATGCATCTGCTTTAAAGTTGTCTGGGTAAACCGTTTCCTTGTGTAGTAAGCCTGAGCCTGCCGACATAATCTGAACTCCGCCGGCCTTCAATAGACCTGAGTGCCCGCCTGTATCCTCATGTTCTATATCGCCGGTTTGTGGGTAACTTATGGTTGCTACGCCGGAGTGACCATGAAAGCCAAACCCCGTAGTCCCTTCAACATGCGGCATATAGAAATGGTCCCACAGAACAAATGGGTTAAGATCGGCAATATTTGCTGAGCTCACGTAGCTGTTTACCGGCCCATGATTACTGCCATTTCTAATTTCTCGAATTTGTCTTTTCATGTGATTAATTCCTGAGTTAAATACTATTGATACATGCTAATACAGGATTTAATCTATGATTAGATGGAGTATTCTGGTTTCTTAATCCCATTTTTGTAGGTAATAAAAGTGAACCTTAATGATATCAAGGTGTTTATTAACGTTGTTGAAGCAGGCAGTTTTGCCGGGGCAGGTAAAGCGCTGGATATGCCTTCAACCACTGTCAGCAGAAAAGTTTTAGCGCTTGAAGCCTGTCTTGGAGTCAAACTGCTGCATAGAAGTACTCGCAAGCTTTCTTTGACCGAAGAAGGCAGTCATTATTTTCAGTTGTGCCAGCAACACCTTGTTGCTCTTGAAGAGGCTAATGCTTTAATCACGCAAGCACAGTCAAAGCCGAAAGGGAAAATCCGCATCACTTCGCCGTTAGATTTTGCAATTAGATATGTGCAACCTTGGATTACCGAGTTTTTACGAGAGTACCCTGAAATTAGTATTGAGTTAGATACATCTGACGATTATGTCAACATGGTGGAAGATCGAATCGATGTAGCATTTCGTTCCGGTACGTTACAAGATTCTTCATTAATTGCGAGAAGGATTGGTCCGAAGCAAAATATTTGTTGCGCGAGTCCGGAGTTTTTAAAAAGAGTAGGGGGGATAAAAAGATTAGAAGATCTTGAAAAGGTTAACTGTATTGTATTAGGGAAATCTCTGACCAACAATCATTGGCATTTCATCAAAAATAAGAAGGCTTTCCATGCGACCGTGTCTAGCAAATATGCAACAAATAGCATGCATTTAGTTATAGAATCTGCCTTAAATGGTTTAGGAGTTGCATATATACCGATTGCTTTAAGCAAACCTTATCTCGACAGTGGTCAGCTTATTCAAGTTTTGAAAAATTATGATACGCCCCAATCAAATATGTTTGTTATCTATCAGTCTCATCGATACATGGCGAAACCCATTCGACTCTTTATCGACCATGTGATGGAAAAAGTGACTCCGACCGCACCCTGGATGCTCTAGTTGACGCTTAAACTGTATTAGTTTCTTGATGGTAAAAAGTCTTTCCTATAAAGGTCTCCGCTGATTTTTTGTAGCTTACAAATAAACCGAGAGGCCTAAAGTGTCAGCTAACAATTCCAGTGCATAAAAGCCGGCGAGGGAATTTCCCGCGACGTTTAATTCCGGAGACCAGACACAGATCGAATAATGTCCCGGATATATAGCAACGATACCTCCGCCGACACCACTTTTCCCTGGCAAGCCCACTTTAAACGCAAACTCTCCTGCTTCGTCGTATAAGCCACAAGTCGATAGCAGGGCATTGACTCTTTTAGTTTCCAAAGCAGATAGGATCTCTCTTCCATTGAGAGTCTGTCCCTGGTTTGCCAAGAACAAAGCCGCCTTGGCCAAATCTATACAACTCATTTCAATCGCACAGTGATGGGCGTAGCTTTCTAAAACCTTTTCAACTGGATTGTGGAAATTACCAAATGCTTTCATCAGGTAGGCCATAGCTGCGTTGCGTGAGCCATGTTCCATTTCCGAACGTGCAACTTCATGGTCGACTCTTAATTTGGTGTTTTCTGATAAGGATTTGAGTAATTCCAACAATTGAAAATTGGGCGCTGAGCATCGTGACTCCAATCGATCACATACTAATAAAGCGCCGGCATTGATAAAGGGATTACGAGGCACTCCATTTTCCGACTCTAACTGAACAAGGGAATTAAATCTCTGGCCGGAAGGCTCTCGCCCCAATCCTTGCCAAAGATCTTCACCGTAAATATTAACTGCTTGCACCAGAGAAAATAATTTGCTGATACTTTGAATTGAAAATGCTTTGTTAGCGTCACCGCTAGTATAGACATTTCCATCCAGATCGCATAAAGCCAAAGCAAATTGGTCGGGAACAACCTTAGCTAATGCTGGAATATAGTCGGCGACTTTGCCTTTGCCAATTAAGCTGCGCGCCTTATCAGTGATAATATCAAGTTGTTTTAGTAATTCCGACTTTGGTGTTTGCTTCATTTAAAACCTGGGCTTTATTTGTTTGTTAGTTTTGGAGTTATTGAGCAGGGATCCTGCATCCGAGATCAGATAATAAGATTAATCCAAGGTCAAATAACTTAGAGTTTAGATCAAATCTGTATCTTTGTTTTCACTAATCCCAATATTTAACATTGAGAGCCGGGTAATATTGAGACTATCCGCATTGGAATTCCAAATAGCTATTGAAGCTGATAGGCTTTGATTTATCCGCAGGTATACCCAGCTTCAAATCAAAAAGGCTAGAAATTGGTCTGTAAACATCCTGATTATTTTGGTACTGTGCCAGCTTATTTTTTCTACTTATTAGCAAATAGCATAGCCCACCAATCAAAATAGCAAAAAAAGGTGAGACTCAATATTAAATAACCATTTATTCTATCTCGTAAAAAAGGAGGCTTGGTAATTTGGATTGGTCTAAACGAATGAATTTGGCGATTGAATATATTGAAGATAATCTTGATGGTGATATTGCTATCGAGGAGGTGGCAAAAATAGCCTATTCCTCTAAGTATCATTTTCATCGTATGTTTTATGCCATATTTAACGTCACTCCCGCGGAATACATCCGAAACCGCAAACTGACTAAGGCGGCAGCAGATCTGGTATCTGGGGATGGACGAGTTATTGATATAGCGTCAAAGTATGGTTATGACTCGCCGAATGCTTTTACTCGAGCATTTCGAAAGTTACACGGTTTAAATCCCAGCAAAGTTCGCTCATCGCAAGTTAAACTCTCTGCATATAACCGTGTCTCCTTTCACTTAGAAACAAAAGGAAAAGAGATGTTAGATTATAGAATTATTGACAAACCAGCATTCAAGGTGCTTGGTAAAAGTAAAGATTTCGAGTTCGATAAATTTGTAAAAGAAGGCCCAAAGTTCTGGAAAGATTACGTCAGCTCAGATGAATATAAATTGCTTTTGGAATTAACAAATGGCAGGTGTGGTCTGATATCAGAAGCCCCTCTTATGTCAGTGTACTTTCCGAATGAGCAAAGAAGTAAAAACGCGTTTACCGATATTCTTGCTATCGAGAAAATTTTCGAAGCGGGTTCAAAAAAAGAGACTGGTTCAAACAAAGAAATTGACTCAAAGCAAGAAGTTAGCTCAAAAAAAGAGATAGGCTCAAATAAATTTGATACTTATTCAATTCCAACTGCAACTTACGCTGAATTTAACTGCACGTACCAAACATCAATGAAGACAAATAGATATATTTATGGCGAATGGTTTGCTTCAACTGGGTATGAGCGAGACGGAAATAAACCTGACATAGCGGCTTATTTCCCGATGGCTTTTAGACCCCTAAAGGAAATGGGAATTCGTTGGTGGATACCTGTGATAAAAAAATAGCTCAGTAGTTTTGCTTGGCTTCGAGTATACTCGAAGCGCTTTGCGGGGGCACATAGCAAAAGTAGAGCTAACAAGTAGATCAAACAACAAAAGTCTGTATCGGTTGGAGACTCAATCCATGAAATTATAGGGGCGTTGTGCCTCAAATTAGGTATTCGTTCCTCGACCAAACCTACGGTCCTGATATGAAGAAAACAATACATAAAATAGTAGAAATGATAATTTTTGCTAGTTTACTGATCGTGTCACTATCAACAAAAGCTGATTTTGACTGGATGTCCGTCAATCTGGATAACGATCTTTTCTTTGAGACTGACAACGGATATACCAATGGACTTTACGTATCCTTGTTTGAAACAGGGGAATCATCACAAACTACTCCATCCTCTGATTTTTGGGTCACTCCTTTATTATGGAGTATGTCGAAAGATCAGAAGCGAAGTGCTGTTAATGCCTATATGATTGGCCAAACTATGATAACGCCTAGTGATATCAACGAAGCAGAGCCAGGACCAAACGAAATTCCTTATTCTGCATTGCTCGCGTTTACCAATAGCTATGTCACCTTTGATGGTTTTGTCGCTGATCAAGTTAGCACAACAGTAGGAATCATTGGGCCCGCCGCTTTAGGAGAAGAAATACAAAAAGTTGTGCACGAGATTCTTGGGGCAGACGAGCCACTAGGGTGGGGAACCCAATTAAAAAATGAGTTGGTATTTCAATTCTCCCGCTCTCGTGCTCAGCGTCGCTGGGTTTCTGATTCCGGTGATTTTGACCTTATTCAAAATACCGAACTCAGCCTGGGCACTATCAGTAGCTACGTTAGTGCCGGAGTAACAATGCGTTATGGTAAGGGGCTGGAAAACTCTTATGTCACCACTCTTTTTAGTAACTCTCGAATAATCAACCCTAGCGCTATTAATAGGGGGTGGTATATTTATGCACGTATGCAAGGCGGTTATCTTTTTAATCAGATTTTTACTGACGGAAACACTTTCCGAGATAGCCCTTCGATTGATTATGAGCAAACATTTGTTGAATTAAGTATCGGTGTGGCTTATTCATGGGATAATTACTCTTTTTCCTTTGCAATGGCCGACGCCAATATCCTCCAAACTGGCACAGAAGAAGAAACTTTGGAAAACTTAACTCAATACGGCACTCTATCAATTGCTTGGCGCTTTTAGTGATCGGATTGTAATTGACTAAATTAGTAGTGATTAGACCGATAGTGATTAGATTGATAGTCTGCCGAGCTGTAGATATTCAACCAATATGGATAGGTTTATCATGAAAAATATTTCGTTTCACAGGGCTGTAAAAATAGGGGGCGCAAAAATAAGGCTTGTTTTCATTTGTACGTTCTTTTTGCTAACAAGTTGTATCGGGGCTCAAAGTACTCAACCAGAACAAAAGACTTATCGTTTTCCCCTGGAGTTGAATGGTATATGGGTATTAAAAGTCGAGAACTTACAACGCGAACTAGTAGCAACGCTGAAAATTAAATTTTCAGCGAAGAAAGCCGCTTCGTGCATTGGTGGTGATTGGAGAAATATTATTGTCGAGTCTTATCAAACTACGGATGAGAGTTTTTTTCCAGCGACTGAACCACTATCTTATGAACTTAACGGCAACCAATTGAAAATAGGTCGTAACCAAATCTGTGACGCTTATCTTAATCTTAGTGGAGAGCTTAAAGATTTTTATGTAAATGGAGAATACATTGGTTTTGGTTGGGAAACCAAAAAGTTAGGCTATTTTTCATTAAGCCTTAGTGAATAAAATTTGTGAAAGCGAGGCAGTTTGGAATTAGGGCGGTTGTGAACTAAACATCAATGAAATGCTTGGATAAGCAATTAAGAATCCAGGTGCTGAATATAGCGAAGTTTTCGTGATTCTTGGTATTCAAATATGTAGTCTCCGCGGTCCATCTCAGAAACCAACCCTTCACGTACCGCGAGATTCCAGGCATGGTCTTCGTATTCTCGGTTTGATGGAGCGAGATACTTGTTCTGTACTAAAACGGGCCCCAGTTCAATAACCTCATTCAATTCCCTGTGAAATAAACTATATCGTCTCAAAACCTAACCTCTCTACATAGACTTTAAGCTTAAAATTAAATATCTCATATAGTGATAGTGTAAAGCAAAGGGGTTTGAATAGCTATTTACAAAATGTGACAAAAAAGCAGCGGTCGAGGGTTAACATTAAAAACGTAACCTGACTCGTTATATATAAAAGCGTTACAATAAGGAGAGATGGACTTATGGGTCAATTGAAATGGCTCAAACGCTTGTCATAGTTGCAGTTTGTTACCTGGCTTTAAATCGAAGGTAGTAAAAGTTAGAGAATGTAGACTGACAATAAATTGCTCCTTGTATTTGTTGCATCATGCCATCATTGGTGTAAACCCGAACCGTTATTGCTGATGTATACTCAGTTACGGCGCATCAGTATCACAGCACATTAGTATCACGGCAGCTCAATATCCAATATAGGTTTTTACAAAATGACACTCCCATCTAAATCACCGGCTCAAACTTACGTGGCAACTTTCGATGAGTTTGTACGGTTGGCTGACTATTCTCTGATGGATAACTTAAATGCCGATCCTGATGCCAAAAGCGGTGGTGATGATCACCTGGCCCGCCAAGTGTTTTCTGGCCATTTCGTACCAGTGGCACCAACGCCGCTTGCAGAACCAGAATATGTAACCCATAGCAGCACTTTTTTTAATGAGCTTGGGCTAAGCGACGAACTGGCGCTAAACGAAGAATTTCGCCTGGTATTTAGTGGCGATATCTCGGCGGCGCGCGCTCCGATGCGCCAAGTCGGCTGGGCGACAGGTTATGCGCTATCTATTTATGGTACCGAGTACGTCCAACAATGCCCATTTGGTACTGGCAATGGTTATGGTGATGGCCGAGCAATATCCGTATTTGAAGCTGTGTTCAACGGCCAGCGCTGGGAAATGCAGTTAAAAGGTGGCGGCCAAACGCCTTATTGTCGTGGTGCTGACGGGCGAGCGGTTTTGCGCTCAAGTGTGCGAGAGTTTCTAGCTCAAGAATATATGCATGCCTTAAAAGTACCGACATCGCGCTCTTTAACACTGTACGTTTCCAAATCTGAAACCGTTACCCGACCTTGGTATTCCCAGGGTTCCTGCTCCAATGACCCCGATATTTTGGTTGACAATCCGGTGGCTATTTCTACCCGCGTGGCTCCTTCATTTTTGCGCGTTGGTCAGCTGGAATTATTTGCCCGTCGCGTTCGCAGCAATGCTCATCCAAGAGCATTAGAAGAGTTGCATATGATAGTTGCACACTTGATTGAAAGAGAATACAAAAACGACATTGATCAAAAACTAGATTTTGCAGAACAATTAGTTGAGTTGGCAAAGCTATTTCGTCAGCGCCTTACTTCATTGGTGGCCAATTGGCTTCGGGTTGGTTACTGCCAGGGCAATTTTAATAGCGACAACTGTGCTGCCGGTGGTTTTACGCTTGATTATGGCCCGTTTGGTTTTTGTGAAATTTTTGATACTGAGTTTCAACCTTGGACTGGTGGCGGTAAGCACTTTTCATTCTTCAATCAGCCAGTCGCAGCGGAAGCGAATTTTCATATGTTTTGGACTGCAGTGCGACCGCTTCTGGCAAAAGATACTGCAAAAGAAACCGAAGACGATGGAGAAGCTTTAGAGCAGTTCGACCAAGTACGTCGTGGCTTTGCAGAAGAAATGCAAAATCAAATTCAAAAGATGTGGGCAACCAAACTTGGCTTAGCTGAATTTAACCCACAGCTATTTAAAACACTGCTAGAACTAATGACTCGTTCTGAGGTGGATTACACCATTTTCTTCCGCGAGTTATCCCATATACCCGACGATGTATCAGTGTTAAAAAAGAGTTTTTACGTCAAAACTTCTCAGGCGCTCGACGAGCAATGGCAGTCTTGGTTAGACAATTGGCGCGAGCTTGTCAACTCCGATAAAGATTTATCCGGGGTATCTGCAAAAATGAAACAAGCTAACCCTAAATATACATGGCGCGAGTGGTTAATAGTCCCAGCTTACCAACAAGCCTCGCAGGGCGATTATTCTCTGGTTAAAGAACTTCAAGAAGTGCTGAGCTATCCTTATGACGAGCAATCAAAAGAAGTTGAAGAGAAATATTACCGCCTAAAACCTAAAGAGTTTTTTAATGCGGGCGGTGTGTCGCACTATAGCTGTTCGTCTTAATTTTTAATGAAAATAAAAAATGCGATCAGAACCGGTTATGTCGACTAAAAACATTGAACCTTACCTTTGATGAGTGGAAGCGTTCCAGGTTTTCGATGAGACGCAACTGAGATTTTTTCTGATATTTCTGAGATCTTAAAGTCTCCTTCACAAAGTTCAGTAGCTCGCCTAGCAAGGTAAGCTCTAAAAACATCAGTTGGTGTTCCTTTTTTCCCATGATAGGAAACCAGGAAAGTTGATTTATCGATAACTTTCTCTTCATAACCGTAAGGTGAAGAGGCGACCACTAGTTTTTGATAAGGCAATGAGCCACACCCAATCAAAAGTAAGCTTAAGTTAACCCATAACGATAGTCGTAACATTTACTTTCTCCAAACACAACTTGCCCCGTTACGCTCTTTCCCATCACTCCGTCAACTCAACCGAAACGAAACCACCATCCTTATCGATCTTCGTTCCCCACACCCGGTGACTACCTTGATGATTGGAGAGGCTAAAACTGATAGGGGTTCCAATGCCTAAATCAAAATCTTCAAGTGTTTCCAGTGCTTCGACCATTGTTTCTGTATCGAAATAGCGACCGGACCGAGTCAGTGCTTCAGTGAAAATCTGCGCGACAATATAACCTTCCAAAGAAATAAAATTAGGGTTTTCACCGGGATAATAATCCTTCAGGTGTTCTCGATATTTCAAGACGCCCGTCGCGTATGAATTAAAAGGGGGAACAACTTGCGAAATAATTACCTCTTCACCAGATACACCAATTTCTTGTAAACGTTCTACTAATGCAATGGAACCAACAAAGGACACATTGGCAAAGTGTCCCGTGTAACCTGTTTGCCGCATTTCTTTAATAAACTCAGCGCTGGCTGCATAGGTACTTACCATTACAATTGCATCAATACTTTGCTCGGGGGCGGAGAAAAACTCAACTGCCTTGCTGACTTGTGAGGTGTTGCGTTCGTAACTGGCTTTTACAACATCATCATGTGATATCCCCTGTTTATGTAGCGCCGTCTCAACTCCAGTTAATCCTGCGGTGCCATAGCTGTCGTTTTGGTAAAACACTGCGATGCGGTTGGCGGGTATTTCTAATTCGTTGGTAAAGTAATTGATTAAAGCCGCGGTTTCTTCAGCATAGCTGGCGCGGTAGTTAAACACATAACGATCCGGTGGATTATTGCGCAAAATTGACGAACCGGAGAAAGTGCCGAAAACAATCGTCCGATTATCAAGCAGGGTTGGTAGAACGGCTTTTGCGGTTGGTGTACCGACATTGCCGAGTAACGCGAATGAACCTTTTTCCGGGTCTAAAAAATGATTTATATTATCGAGTGCTCTCGCGGGTTCGTAACCATCGTCCAGTTCTATTAATTTTAATTGGCGACCATGAATTCCACCCTGGCTATTAATATGCTGGAAATAGGTGTTAATACCGGTACGCATGGAGTGGCCGATTTCGCGAGCACTGCCAGAAAAGGCAGCACTCATGCCAATGTTTAGTGTGTCGCTGTGGACGCCTCGCGGGACCGGGTTACCTTGTATTGAGTAGTGATAGAAATCGAGCAATTGATAGCGTAACGGCAGATAAAACCATAAGCCGGCAGCGATCACGCCAATGCCTATTAATGCCATGAGGCCTCGTCGCATACTTTTTGATTTTACGGCCTGTTTTCCATGAAGGATTTGGCTGGCGGTAACATTGGGGCCGGTATGACCATCACGGGCACCAGGCATAGGGCGAGAGTTTTGCACTTCCAACGCTTGATTTTCTTTTTCTGCATTTTCCGCAGCGGCTTTAATGTCATCAAGGGAGATTGCTTCCAAGCGACTCACCGAGGGCAGGGTGTTTGGATCATGTCCCGGACGGGTAACAATCCGGGTGGCGTCTTGCATCTCTTCAATTTTACCCAGAGCACCTTGCAGCTTAAATTGCTCTGCGAGTTTGCTGGCTTCTTCGAAGCTGACGTTTTTACGTACTACGATACTTTTGCCGCTAAACAGTTTGCTGATTTGTTTGGTGTTGTAGCCAAGGCTTTTATGCAAACCTAGCTTAGCTTCATGCTCCGAGACGCCCTCACTTAACTCACCTTTATAAATGAAATAATAGCGAGTAGCTGCAGAGGGAGTCGCTTGAGAGCTTGCGTTTTTTTTGCCGCTGGCTATTTGGGTGATGTCTGTCCAAAAGCTGTTAACATCCTGATAACGCTCTTCTCGCTCCAGTTGCATGGCTTTTTCGATCACCTGTTGCAGGATTGCCGCGTCAGAATCTTTAAGGGGGCTTTGCGCCAGTGGTGTAGGTAAAGATGATAGCTGTTTATGCATCACCACCTCGCCGCTACCGCCTCGGTAGGGCGCTTGTCCGGTAACCATAAAGTAGAGTAAGGCGCCCAAGGCATAGATATCTGCTCGAATATCGATATCTTGCTCTCCAGATATCTGTTCCGGCGCGATGTAGCCGGGAGTGCCCATGACCGTACCCATGCGGGTATGTTTAAGGTCGCGCTCTTCCAGTGGCTTGCTGATGCCAAAGTCGAGTATCTTGGCGACCATAGTATCGCCGGAAACTACACTGACCATCACATTATTGGGTTTAATATCACGGTGAACAATATGCATTTTGTGGGCAGCATGTACGCTACTACAGATCTGTTCCATCACCCACAGACATTTGGCGAGTGACAGTCCGCCCTGTGCTTTGACAATATCGCCGATGGTTTGTCCGTCTAAATATTCCATTGCCAGAAAGACGATATTGTCATCGGTTTTACCAAAATCAAAGACGCTCACAACATTCGGATGATTGAGCTGGCTGTTGACCCGGGCTTCCCTAAGAAATAGCTCTGCGAAATCATTATCGACTAAATTGGGGCGTAGTACCTTAAGCACGACATCGCGACCAAGACTGAGCTGCTCGGCAATATAAACCAACCCCATGCCTCCGTCGGCGAGCACGCTCTTAATTTGATAAGCGTCGTTGAGTATTTTGCCAATGAGTGGGTCAGTCATAAAACCTGCTTTGTTGGTGAATTCAAAACCATTGCTAATAATAATAGTGTGTTATTGAATAGTGAACTGGAAAATTACCTGATGTTGATTAATCTTGTTGGTACCGGTTGTCCAAAGTAGCCCACCAACCTGTCTGTTGTTAAAACGATATAGCACTAAATTGCCGTCATGCCGCGTAATTAGATAATGGTTTCGGGTGGCAATTAATTCTCCAGGATATAGAGTTAACTGGTCTTTGTGCAAAGTATGACCAGCACAATAGAAAATTGGTCAAGGCGCTTGTTCAATGTTTAGTTTGTTATCTGGCCAAATTATTAAAAACGCAACTTGACTAGCTGCATTTATTTTAATCATTCAAAGCGAAATCGATTTCTCACATAGCACAATTTGAAAAGGATTGACATGTTATGAAGTCATGTATATCGTCAATAGCACAGATTTTATTTAATAAGTTCAATAACTTAACATCAATAGGGAAGTATCGCTAAGTACCTTACAGATAGCTGCCTTTTCAAATTACAAGGAATGTAACTATGTCTCACCCAACGAATAAACACGTTGAATGGTATAAGAATTTAATGGAGTTTGACTACTTAATTTTTTTCTTAAGCCTGATACTGTTTGCCGATATATTTTTAGTATATGAATTTAAAAAAGGTATATTTTCAGCGCGCTATGCTTGGCTAGAATATAACATTTTTCTTCCACATATTCTTTTCTTCTTTTTTTCCTTTTCTGTTTTCTATGCGATTTTTGTCCCCAGCATTTTGTTTGTTATTGATAGGCTGCTACCTTATAGGGACAGATACGAAAACTATGATAAACACGAGTGGATTCGATTGGGACACTTGAGAGAACGAGCAATCGTTGAATCTAATTCAATTATTTATAGTTACTGCGAAAAGAAAATAAAAGAAATAGAAAAAGCGGCACTTGCTAGAAAGTTTTCTATCGCGGTTATGATTTTGTTAGTTATAGAAGTTGGTTTTTCAATTTCGACCGACCGCCTTACTATGCTGAATCAGTACATCAACTTTTTCGAAAACAACGTAGTTATCGGGACAATAATTGGATATTGTTTGATTGGTAGCTCATTTGTCCTAATAACCAACATAATCGATAACGAAGATATACACTCTAAACGAGTCTATCTCCCAGACTATTCTTCTCGTTCAGTGGAACAGTGGCTGGCCGAAATTAACTCAGGTCTTATCCCTAAAGACAAAGCTTTTTATCATTTCAACAAAATCGAAAGGCAAGGTCGAGGTTATCCTGAAGTACTCAGGTATGACAGAAAAAATGACTCCCATGTTTTCTTACGAGAGTCAGGATTGATTAAGATTATTAAGAATAAAATTCATGTCACTCCAAAAGGAAAGTTTATCTCTCAGTTTAAAGATCTCCATAAGGAAGATGATAGTGATTAAATCGAATACTAATTCTACAAAGTTCATCGACTATTAACTTTAATAAGGAGGTTATATGCCTTTTCCATTAGACGAAAAGTTCATTATAAGCGCTGAGGAACGGCTTAAAGCAAAATTCCCTGAAGGTTTCCGCAACGCGATGATGGAAGTAAATGCACGCGAGGTATATGTTAAAGAGTGTATTCTTGCGGAGGAGTTCGATTTTTTTCCATTTTTCGATGATAGTGATCGCAAACGAGTTAAACGTACGTGTAATGATATTGTTAAGGAAACGATGTCTGCGCGTGAAGGTTGGGAACTTGGTGACGATTTGGTTGCAATTGCTGGAAATGGTACGGGCGATTTATTGTTGTATCGTATTGGCGAAGACGGCCAAATGGAGGACGGTGTTCTATGGTGGAATCATGAAACAAGAGATTTAACTCTTGTGGCCTCTAATGTTTTGGAATTACCAGAGCCAGAATGGGATGAGGATTTTGATTAAGGCTATTGTGACTAACGGACTATTGTTCCTATATAGCCCGCATATATTATACCCTCGTAAAAAGTCACCGGACATTAAGTTTTGAGTAATAGCTCATACGAGGAGTGAGAATTTGGCTAGCTTGAGTCGCCTAGCTATGCGATTATAATAGCAAATTAATCTGATTGTTTAACTCCAACTGGATGAGACTTACACCTTTTCTTTGCACATTACTTTTCTATTTCGCAAGCGCTTCGAGCATCGCTGAAATAAATGAGGATCTGTTTTCGCCCATCCTCTATCGCGCCAATACAAACAACGATAGAGCATTTTCTGCCGATGCAGCCATAGCTCAAGACGATAAAGGTTTTATCTGGTATGGGTCGGGTGGTGGTTTATTCCGTTACGATGGATATGAATATAAAAAGACTAAGTTAAAATTACCCACCGGCGAAGTCGAAAACCTGCATGTTTTGGCGCTTTTGCCAGATAAAGAACACTTGTGGATAGGGACTCGTAGTGAAGGCCTATATCATTACAACATGCGAACCGGTGAGGCAACTCAATATAGTGCCAAAAAAGGCGATTCAAGTTCCCTGGCCGATACTCATGTAATGGGGCTGGCTTTTGATCAGTCTTCTCAGCTTTGGGTAGCGACGGCTAAGGGGGTAAGCAAGTTTAACCCTACCACAAAATCTTTCCAAAACTTTCGCTCAAGCGAACAGCCGCAAAATCCCTATGCTAATTATATTCTCGATTTAGCTTTTGATTCGAGTAATAGACTATGGTTAGCAACGGCTAATGGTGTTGCACACTTTGATCCCGAATCCCAAGGTTTTCACCGAGTTTATACAGATAGTGTCAGCAGTGACGAGTATAAAAAAGAACTCAAAGATATCGTCGTTTCACGTATTCTTATTGCAGCAGATGAAAGGATTTGGTTAACAACCTTTAGCGCAGGGGTATTTGTTATTGACCATAAACAGCAACAGTTTTTTGCTCTGCCGATGGAAGAGGAAGGTAAAGGAAAAACCCATGTCGGTATCACTCAGTCCGGTGATCAAGTTTGGATTTCAGGAACCGAGGGAATTCAAATTAGAAATGCCGTCACAGGCGCATTAGAACATGTGATTAAAGCAGATTTACCGCATGAACATGGTTTGTCGAATAATCAAGTATTTGAACTAATGGCTTCGCGGTCGGGATTGGTCTGGTTGTCAACGCCAAGGGGATTGCAGTTTTATAATCCATTTAATAAGGCATTTCGAATGATCAGCGCCAGCAAAGAAAGTACCAAACGCCTATTTGAAAGTGGAACCTTAGATGCGCATTTGCTTAATGACGAAGATTTGCTGGTAATTGCCAGAGACAAGGTGGTTAAATTTAACTTAACCAACGGAGGTATTAGCGCTTTTTTAGAAGGTCTTGACCCGGACTTTGGGCGAATTAGCTCTGTTATACGCGAAAGTGCAACTACTTTTTGGTTTGGCAGCACTAATGGAAAAATTCTACGTTTCGATGCCGAATCAAAAGAAAAGTTAATGGTTCAAGCGCCAACGCCCCGAGTGACCAAAGCCGATCATGTAAAAGTTCTGATCGTTCAAGATGAAAAATACTTATGGTTTTCATCATCCGCTGGCAACCACCGTTTAAATATTAAAACACTAGAGTTTGAACCGGTAGTTAATCCTGCGGGGATTATTGAAAAAGGTTCCAGTAGTCGAGCCATTGAATCTTGTGATGGACAATTACTTTTAATGGCCCGAACAGGGATTGCTGTGGTGACAAAGGGCAAAGCTGAGCTACGTCCATTTAGCAAAGGTGATGGCTTGGATACTGTTAGAGGTAGCAACTTTGCAGGTCTCACAAAGGACAATCGGTGTAACATTTATTTAAGTCACAATGCAGGGATCGATAAGTTAATTGAAGTCAAGGACAACGAACTTATTTTTGAACCATTTGCTTCTGAAGTCGTTCAGAAGCCGGAAAGATTAAAAACGCTCCTACCGCTAAAAAATGGGAATTTTTGGTACGGTACGGAATTTTATATCGATTCAAATGGTCGGGAGCTAGCCCATTTTCTACCGGCGGACGGCAATATCGATAAAACGAAAATGCCCGATATGCTAATTACTCGAGATGGAAAAATAATCAACGTGTCGACCCAGCAAATGTTACTTGCTGACCCCGATAAATTTAAACCATGGCAGTATCAACCTCCATTAGTTATTACAGAAGCGAAGATTGAAGGGGAGGAAGTCATTGTCAATTCAGTCGAGCAAGGATTAAGTTTAAAACCAGGCCAGACTAATTTTTCGATTCGCTTTTCATCACTCGATTATACCGAACCAAAAGCGAACTTATATCGCTACAAAATGCTGGGGGCTGATGAACAATGGAAGACAGTTTCCTCAGAGTTACGTTTTATCAATTACCAGTCTTTATCTCCGGGTCACTACCAATTGCTTATCCAAGGCTCGAATCGTCACGGCGAGTGGTCGGAAAACTCAGTTTTACTTAACATTGAGGCGATGCCATTTTTCTATCAAACACTCTGGTTTAAATGGTTGGTCGGTCTGCTTGCCGCTTTTAGCTTATATTGGTTTATGCAGCGGCGAATTAAAACAGTATCGGCACAACAAAAAGCTTTATCCGAGATTAAGATGAAAGCAGAACGTACAGAGTTAGTACAAGAACTGCTTGAGAAAAAGAACGAACTGCTGGCAAATATTTCTCACGAATTTAAAACGCCGCTAACTTTGATATTAGGCCCTTTGAAATCACTGATTAGTCATTCAGAAAATAAACAACAAAGTGATGATTTGCAGTTGGTTAAACGAAATGCACAAAGACTGCAAAGAATGGTTGAGCAGATTTTAGAACTTGCCCGTTTGGATTACCACCAAGAAGAACAAAACGGTGTGATAAATATGAGTGAGCTGACAAGGCATATTTGTCAGTCGCTGGAATCGTTATTCGTAAGCCACCAGGTAACCTTTACTATGGATGTTGAAGACGAATTGTTTGTCGCACTGACCAGTGATTCGGCTGAGAAAATTATCGTTAATCTACTCACTAATGCGGTTAAATATAATAGCGATAATGGTCGTGTTAATCTGGCGCTTAAAAACATTGATGGAAAAATAATTTTAACCGTTTCAGATACAGGGATTGGCATTGATGTAAATGAGCTGGAAATGCTATTTCAGCGTTTTGTTCGACTCAACCAACGACATAATAAAAATATACAAGGCTCCGGATTAGGCCTGGCGCTGGTTAAGGAGTTAGTTGAGCAGGTAAATGGTGAGATTAGCGTCGCTAGCCAAGCGGGTGAGGGAACAACTTTTACCATTAGTCTGCCACAAGTTGAGACGCCAGCTGCACAGCAAGAACTTGAATTGGATGAGGATTATATCCGGCAAGAAATGGATATCCTTGATAATTGGGAGAACACTAAAAATAAATTAAACGCTGATCAGTCAGCTGATAGTCAAGATCTTGAAATAGATAATGGCAAGCCCAAGCTGCTTATTGTCGAAGACAGTATCGATATGCAGGAGTTTATCGGTCAATGTTTAACGCCACATTTCCAATGTCGTTTTGCCAATGATGGTCAGCAAGGAATCGAGATAGCTCTGGAGATGGTTCCGGATGTTATTGTGACCGATCTGATGATGCCCAATAAATCAGGCTACGAACTTGCCCAAACTTTGAGAGCAGATGAAAGAACCTCGCATATACCGATTATTATGCTAACCGCTAAAGGAGATAATCAAAGCCGGATTGACGCCTGGAAATCGGATATTGATGCTTATCTAGCTAAACCATTTGATAGTGAAGAGCTGGTGATTAGGGCAAAAAATATCCTCAATATTCGTCAGATGTTAGGTCGCCGTTTAGGGCATTTAATCCATTCTCCGAATCAGGATGCTAAGTCGATAGAGGAAAGAAGATCCGATTTGGCGGAGCTATCGCCGAAGGACCAGCAATTTTTAAATCGGCTTGAAGTATTTGTCGAAGAGACGTACCAACAACCGGATCTCGATTTAAAAATGACAGCAAAGGCTGTTGCGATGAGTGAACGCCAACTTCAACGCAAATTAAAAGCATTGCTCGATCAAACTTTAAGAGATTATCTGCGACTCTATCGATTACAGCGTGCAGCCGAGTTGTTGGCAAATGGGCAGCAAATTACTCAAGTATCCCTGGAAGTAGGTTTCACTACGGCTAATTACTTTAGTCAGTGCTTTAAGGCGCATTATGGGGTGAGTCCGTCGGATTACCAAAAAGAGCATAATTAGTAGGAGCGGCTTTAGCCGCGAAATGATGGTGGGCACTGAGAGAGCTTATCGCGACTGAAGTCGCTCCTGCAGGTTGAGAGAATTATGTAGGAGCGGTTTTAACCGCGAAGCGATGGTG
>JAPHTP010000103.1 GCA_026196875.1 Kangiellaceae bacterium | reverse complement strand
TTTCAAGCTTCACATAAAACAAGACTACTCATATAAGTAGTCTTAGTCAAATCAATTTTGAAGAATCCGATTAATTCATTATGGGTGTCCCCTGTTTTTTGTCATCAGAATAGAATGTAATCTTTTGAGACTTGTTACCGTATATGGTAGGACCATACGATGCTTCAACTCCTTCCCCAAACCTGCTAATTGCGATTTAGTTGCTGGAGTAAATACTAAAACCGGATTATCTGGATCAAGCTCACTCAAATTTATAGGTTTAGAAGGGGCTCTTTGACTATTCGCAATATGTAGTGGAAAGTTTGCAAAGGGCTAACTTAATAAATTCTTTGTCAGACTTATCGAACTTCTCTCCATTTTTTTCGGACAATTCCAACCAATACTTAGCTTTTTCCGCATCAGGCTTTACCCCTTTTCCTAAAAGATAGGCAAAACCAATATTGTATTGTGAAAACGAGTCTCCTTGATTTGCAGCTCTTTCACACCAATAGGCGCCTTGAGATAGATCTTTCTTAAGGAATCCAGAGTCTGTCTTATAATTAAGGCATAATTCTGTTTGTGCTCTTAAGTACCCTAGTTTTGCAGCATATACTGTCCAGTGAACAGATTTTTCGTAGTCTAATAGGTCGTACTCAGACGTTCTATATATGTAGGCTAACTTGTCTGCAGAACGCGCAGAACCACTTTTTGCAGCAGTTGAATACCAATTAATAGCCAAGTTCAAGTCCCGATTGACAAGATGGCCTTTGAGATAGTACTCACCTAACTGAAACTGGCTAAGAGCATGTCCTTTTTCCGCAGCACGTCGAAGGAAAAATAGCTGCTTGTCACTATTACTATTCTTTGCTTGCCCAGCTTCATGCATACCAGCGAGTCTAAAATCCGCGAAGGCATATCCTAGTTCGGATGCTTTTGTATAAGCTTTGAAGGCGTTGTCGAAATCGCCTTTTTCAAAACTCGCATTCCCTTCATCGATATAGTTAGTCTCAAGATTCATTCGATAACCATCCAATGCTTCTAGACTTAACATACCAAAATATTGAAATGCTTCTTTAATCGATTTTCCATCTTTAGTTTCTAGATTTATTGAAGCAGACTCTCTAAGAAGCACTTTGACCATATACTCCTCATTCTTTGAGATTGCTGTGTGTAGCGCAGAAACACCTTCTTTATTTTGTAAGTTCACATCTGCCTTATACGCAATAAGTAGATCAAATAGCTCTTTATTTGAGTCCAGAATAGATGCTATGAGAGGTGTAATATTAGGATCATCAAAAAAAATATTGGGGGAAAATTTATATTCGAGTAATAGTTTAACTGCTGGCAGATAGCTATCAGACACTGCAACTTTTAGTGGGCTAAAAATGGTGTCTTGACTTTTATCGGATGCACCATTTTTCAGTAGTATTTTTATCATCTCAAGCTGTTTAGCTCTTATTGGATAAAATATCGGAGTTGTGTTATTTGTTTCATCAACGCTGTTAGGATCTGCACCAAATGAAAGCAATAGTTCTGCTGAATCGACTTGGTTATATATTGCTGCAATATGAATAGCCGACTGCCCATTCAATTTTCGATTAACATCTAGGCCTGATTCGCCCAATCTTTTTATATCGTCTAAATCCCCGTTAGAAACAGCCTTAAACAACTTTTGAATTGAAGTTACCTCAGGGCTTTGCGATCTAGCTTGAATTGCATTCACATAACAAAAGCTGCCAGACAAGGCAGCAACAAACACGACTACCGAATAAATTGCTAACGCCCGAAGGTTAATCATTACTTGCCCCACAATATTAATCCCAGAATTATGAGTTGCTTTTTAGATGAGAGCTATATCTACATTCTCTCGCTGCAACAACTCTCAACCTCTCACTTTAGTACGATTTTTTGTTCAATATTCGATGAAAAAATATACACTAGAGGATAACTGGAGCCGAGCAAAAAGAAATAAGGAGGTGGGTCCGTTTTACAATAAGCAAACGCTCCTCCTACTTAGAAAACTTTCTACTCCATAGGCCCAACTCACCTTTTTCCTTATCCTCGTCAAAGGTAAATAGTCTTCAACTTATTTATACCGAACATCACTGCTAAGACCACAATGGGACGTAGCAAGCATGGGCAAATCACCTTATCTATAATAAACTTTTTCGAACGAGTAACTTCCCCATTAGTTCTTAATCAAGAGCTACTTAAAAGCAGGTGTCTGAGTTATCCTTTTTCCATTTAATATCATTCAATTACTTCTATATCTTTCCAACCATCATACTTAAAAATATGCTCATTAACTTCTGGATCTGAAATAGCAATACCTTTTGGGATCTCATCTGTGGAATTAAATATTGTTAGTGAGTTATCTAATGGCTCAGCATAAACAAGCTCTTTACATGTTTTTTTTTCATCTAAGAAAAAAAGTTCATCAAATGGAAAATTCGATGATGTCCAACTACGAAATGATAAGCTATAAAACATAGACCAAAATTCTTCGCTGGTTTGATACAACTCTACCACTTCGTTAATTTCAGTTTTTCCCTTTGCAAAATCCCATTCCATTTTTATTCTAAGATGCCCTGATGAACATAAGTTAAGCGAACTCATTCCTTCTTCGTACCCCAAATAATCCGAATTAGATTTAACTCCACGAAATGCAACATACGGAAATTTCAAGAAGTAATTACGAACTAATTCACCCCATAACTCGCGAGAAAACTCTTGCCCTATCGAATAGTCATTTGGGTTTATTACATATCTAATCATATCTATTTTCCTATTTTTTCACATCAGTTCTAACATGAAAATCTGATACTGTACGGTACTCGATATAAAAGCCCGTTGGAGATTTTAGTGCTTTGTCTTGAGGGCTATATGTAAATACCTTGCGTCCAACTTGGACCTCATAATTTGAGACAAGATTTGTGTCATATCCTTTTGCTCTTGGTATTCTAAACTGCTTTCGGTAGAGGGTACCATTTTCTTTCCAGGGAGCAGAGTGAAAAGTATCCCCCTTTGAGTTTACTGTGTAGTTATCTCCCAGAAATCTCTTACCTAAGTATAATGTTTCGTCAATGGTATGCAATCTTGAGTGTGGCGTACCAGACAATAAAACATTCTCATAATCTCCACCAGACTTACCATAATGAGCCCCTGGGATCGTTTCCATAGACATTGTCTTTTCTGTTCTGCGCAAACGCCTGTATTCTAATGTTCCTTTTTTGGGTAATTTTAGTTCGTCAAAAATACTTTTATTACGACCATCAAACTTAACACCAATCGCACCCGCTTGCCTACCGAAACCAGATCCAGATATAGACTCGAGCTTCGCACCTACTAACTTAAAACTAGCAGAAAAACCTCCTAGTCCGCCAGCTGTATCTGCAACACCTAAAGCTATTTTCGCCCAATTATCTTCTTTGATACCACTAAGTATTCTACCTGATCCATTTGCGATTTCGAAGGCGCTTCCAGTAATTCCCGCGGCATAAACTAATCCCTTACCTATCAAGCTTTTCGACATAGCTAGTTTGGTTGCGGGAATTGCAATGGCCGCAGCGGCTAAACCTGTCGCATGAATAGAGCCAAAATCCAATTCATCAAAGCTTCGACCATGAACCGCTCTTTGAACTGCAACATCGTAAACAGCACCTGCTGAATACCCGTAGCCGGCGGCTTTAAGACCTTGAGTACCTACAAAACGTCCTAATCCCATGATTCCTGCACCACCCAACGCCGCTCCTCCAGCAGCCAATGTTGTCAAAAACATCCCACCTTGGACAACATCATTCACAAACTCCCGCTGCCCTAAGATTTCCCTGCTGCGATCATAGTTCAGGTAATAATCCCTTAAGCCACTTTCTCCTTCACCAAACACATTCGTTGAATTCAAATTATCAATCGTTTGTTGAGCTTTTAACCTTCCCATTGCTTCTGCAGTATCGAAACTACTATCAATTCTCTCGTTTCGCCAAGTATTTGTGGCCAAATCTTTTAGAATGTAGAGAAAAGGGGTCATGTCCGTTTTACAATAAATAACTCTTTTTCCAACGTAGAAACTTCTTTGTTCCAACCCCCTACTTCAATTTCTTTCCGTATTCTTGTCAATGGCGTCGAGACACTGCCTTTATGGGTTAAATTAAAATATTCCGCGACCTGTTGATGACTTGCATCACTATATTGACGAACGGCATAAATGGCAAAGGCGCGATGGGGAGAATTGCGCCTTCTCCCCAGAGCTCTTTGAATGAGATCTTTAACTTCGCACCGTAAAATTTTGGCAACACGATTAACAATGTCCCCTATTGGCGGCTTGTCTTCTAACGCATTGCGTAAGTGAACCAAGTCTAATTCTTCATTCTCACTTCTTCGATCTTCCCTAAACTCTTTATCGCCGAGTACTGATAACATATTTCCTTTGTTATAGAAGCGTTTAATATCTTCATCAATACCTCGCTCCACATAATTCGCATACCCGACATAGCGCTGTCTTTGTCCCAACATTTGATAGACTTTCTCTCGATACAACCAATCCGGCGCTTTTTCTTTGTTTAGATAAGCGGGATAGCTCGACCATCGGTAATCCTCCACTTGATTAACAAAAGTTCGTTTAACCTCTAGGGGATTGCGGTGGATATATCGGCTAAGTTGAAGTAGGTAAGCGTCAGCATCGACCAATATCGATTTGTAACGTCCTCTGAACAGGGGACCATCAACTCTTTTGAGTCGATTATAACGTTGGGTATAGAGTCCGTTAATGTGTTTCATTATCTGGCTGAGATTAGCCTTAGGCGTTTCAATGAGTAGATGATAATGGTTACTCATTAAACAATAAGCATGGATAATGGCGTCAAACCGTTGATGCGCCTCTTCCAGAGTCTTCAGAAACGCTTCAAAATAGCGAGTATCGTGAAAAATGGCCCGACGATGACGACCGCGATTCATCACGTGATGAAAAGCGCCTTCGTATTCTATGCGAGTTGGTCTGGGCATGGTTAATTATCATACAGCAAGCATTATTTATTGTAAAACGCGCCTGACCCCTTACTACAGCCAGCGATTCCAAAGGCCATGTAGTCAGTGCTTATGTGAACGAAGACGACGCAACAAAATTGATTAGCGCCTTGTTCGAAAAATAGGCCAATACA
>JAPHTP010000174.1 GCA_026196875.1 Kangiellaceae bacterium | reverse complement strand
GGGGAAAGCATCACTATTATCACCAACGCCATCACCGTCGCTATCAGTCGTTTCCGTTGGATCATTCGGGAAAGCATCGCTATTATCGCCGACACCATCGCCGTCGCTATCAACAGATTCAGAACTATCTAAAGGAAATGCATCAGAAGCATCATCAACGCCATCGCCGTCATCGTCATTGTCAGCATTGTTGCCGATACCGTCACCATCTGTATCAGTAGTCTCAGTTCCGTCTAATGGAAATGCATCTTCACTATCATCTACCCCATCATTGTCGTCATCAGGATCAATTGAATCACTTAAGTCATCACCATCAGTATTGGGTTCACTTTCAAAACGAACGGCAAACATAGTGTCGCCACCATTTTGCCAGTCGTAGCTCATTTCACCGGCGACTAAAATTTTTCCATCTTTTTGTTGAACTAAGTCGTTGATATCTCCCAGTGTTGAAGAACCACTTGCATCGCTTAGTATTACATCGAGATAACCATCGGTTGCAAAACTTGTATCGATAGAACCGTCAGCATTTAGACGTATTGCTGTCAAGTGCCATTGGGACTGTGATACAGGTTTGAGCCGATAGGATTCGACAACCAACATTAACTTGCCATCGTTTTGCACAACAAAAGAGTCAAAGTCGGACATGTAAAAGTTACCGCCGTCTGCACTTATCGTCGTAATGCCGTTATCGCCAAAGCCGGTATCAAGCCCACTACCGTCAGCCAGGATTTTTATTACTTGTAGATCCCAACTATCACTTAGCCCGACCATAACCAAAATACTATCGTCGGGTAGTATTTTAATATCGTTATAGCGAATCCCTTCACTTAACGAGATCGAGTAAGTACCATTGGTACCGAATGTTGCGTCTAGATTGCCATCATTATCATATCGGAAAATATTCGTATCACTGAGAAGGAGTACTTTATCGCTTGATTGAAGAGCTATATCACTCCTAGAATAGTTCGATTCACTGATCTCAATAATGCCATCAGCATTGAAGCTAGTATCTAAGTTTCCATCAGCGTCAAATCGGGCAAGCAATGTATCACTATTAGTGGCTAAAACTAAAAAGTTGCCGGCATTATCTTGTTCAGCATCTCTGCAAGTTTGGCTGTCAGTATTTAGAGTATCAATAACCGCTAGACCATCAACTCCAAAATCAGTATCTAAACTACCATCACTGTTTAAGGCGACAAGTCCACATTGGCGATCTGAATTGGTTTCCTGATTTAATGCAACAATTCTTCCATTGGACTGTGGCATTAAAGCGTTTATTTCATTATATCCGCCGGCGATATTAAAATTCACAATACCATCATCATCAAAGGATTCGTCCAGACTTGCATCGGTATGATAGCGAACAACAAACAATTCATCCGGACCGCTGCCTTCTATATCAGATTCACCCGCCAACAATATTTTTCCATCTTCTTGAACTGCAACAGCATAAGCCTCAGCACTACGATCACCATCAAATGGATAAACGACTTGATGTTCTACCAGTCCTCGTACATTCCAACTGGCATCTAGTCCATCAATCAAGCCATCATTATTGTCGTCGTTATCATACAAATCAGAAACGCCATCCCCATCGCTATCAACAGGTGTATCGCTAGCATCAGTTATGGATGTGCCATTATCCAACTCTTCGCTATCACTCCAACCGTCGCCATCATCATCTTCGTCTAAAGTATCGCGAAGACCATCATTATCGGTATCCGCTTCGCTTTCAAAGCTAAAAGCGATCACAGCGTCTTTTGAATTGGAAGATGCCTCAACAGTTTCACCGGCAACAAAAATGCTGCCGCTGTCTAACTGGACAATCGAACTAATTTTATCGAGCGCACGACCATTGTCTTGTCCGCTAAAATAAAAACTTTTGGCGCCACTATCAGTAAAGGTATAGTCAAGCGAACCATCGGTATTTAAGCGTACTCCGGTAAAACTGATAAAGCGTTGCGTTATTGGCGCTTGAAGATAAGAGCTACCAGCAATCATCATTTTGCCGTCAGCCTGGATTAGCATCGCTTGATTATTAGCTAAATTAAAATAGTTACTATCGATACTATGAGTTGCTACTCCATCCGTTCCAAAATCCGTATAAAGCTCCTGTGCCTCCTGTTTTACTTTGACCACTTTCAAATCATTGCTATTTTTTATGGATGTTGCGATAAAGAAACCATTGTTGTCTTCATCACCAAATGATGTCAGTGCAATATTGTTGATCTCACTACCAAAATCGAATTGATAAATTCCGTTGGTTCCAAAGTACGTACTAATAGTACCGCTGGATGAATATCGAGTAATTTGTACCGTGCTACTATCACTTTTACCAACAGCCAACACGCCCTTATAAAAATCAATTACTAAAAACTCAGCAAATTGTGACTCCAATTCAACGACCCCGTCTGAATCAAAACCGGTATTGATACCACCTTGGTTGTCAAACTTTGCAATATGGGAGGTATTGCTATCGTCATCTTCGAATAAAACATATATTCTTTGGTCTTCGTCCTGAACAACATCAAGACAATGATGACGATTGGTATTCAGATAGTTAAATTCGATAACGCCATTTGTACCGAAGTCATTGTCTAACGAACCGTCGGTATTTAAACGAATTAATCCACATTGTCGATCACTGTTAACATTATCAACCAGCGCAATGATTTTTTGATCTTCTTGTACCAATAGCCCTTTTACTTCGTTATATTGATCAGCAATGTCTAAATTAACCCGGCCATCACTATCAAACGAAGTATCTAGAGCACCATCAGTATTAAACCGTAAAATGAAAGCTTGATCGGATTCACCAGGTATTTCTGTTTCGCCACCGACTATAACTTTGCCATCACTTTGAATGGCAACTGCTTGAGCCGATGCATCATAGTCAGAAGAGAAGGACGAAACTAATTGTGCTTCGATATAACCACTCGTATTCCAATCTGAATCTAAACCATCAACCACGCCATTAGCGTCATCATCGTTATCATATAGGTCTGAAATGAAATCACCGTCGATATCGTGTGGAAAGGAAGATGAATCTGTAGTTGATGTTTCATTATCGGTTTCATCGTAATCACTAAAACCGTCATTATCATCATCGGTATCTGCGTTGTCGCCAATTCCGTCAGCATCGTTGTCAGCTGACTCTGAATCATCATTAGGGAAAACGTCTGAATTATCGCCTACCCCATCACCATCAGTATCCGTTGTTTCCGATGCATCATTAGGAAAAGCATCAGCGTTATCACCGACGCCGTCACCGTCCGTATCGGTTGTCTCGGTGTTATCGAATGGAAACGCGTCACTGGCATCATCAACACCATCACCATCATCATCATCATCTTGCGCATCATCGATAAGATCGCCGTCGAAATCACGCAACCAAATTTGGGTACCGCTTTCAAAAGCCGCCCAGCCGAAAGTCTCATCGGCATGACTTTGCTCTTGATCGAAAACTTGATCTTCTTCTGCGAAAACATCAAGATTTAAAGGGTGGTTTCGATATACAGACTCATGTGAGTTGTTTCCTCTTGCCCAATAACCATCGCCATCATTTAATGTCTGGCCATCAACAATTACATTAGGATAAACTGCAGCAGGCGTATCACCAAAACTGCTCATGCTGATATTATGAGGACCATCGTCTACGCCATCGGCAGTACCATTATTCGCGAATCCAATTTCGTAGCTGTATGCGCCAATACTTCCACTTCCGTTATCGGTAGAAAAGGCAACCCAGCCAATTGTTTCTGAAACAGCTGTCGAGCCTGAGCTCCCAGCTTCTTGTTCAATATTGAATCCAGTCATAGATACGTTATCAATTCGACTAGTCATAAAGTTACCGTTGTTGTAACTATTCAGCGCATGAAGTACCACAGGAGAAAAGTCAAAAGCACTGGTAAAACTAATCGCATCTCCATCAAGACCGATATCCAGTTCACGATGAACATTGGCTGTTGTGGTTGTACCCGCTTCTACAATCAATCCGCTCGATAAAGTCCAGCGACCTTTTTCTACAACCAGATAAGATACTGTTTCAGTTTCGCTCTGACTGCTTCCGTCAGGCGCTTCAAGAAAAATATCAAAGCTACTTGTGGAAACGTTGGTTACGCGAGCTTCTAATGGCGATGTATTGGCCATTGTTGTTACAAACGGAATGACTACCGGATCAACAAAAGTGTTCTTTAGATTAACTGTCGTCGCAGAAACATTATCGATGGTATTGGTAATGTCGACGCTGCCAGTTTCAATCAGGTAAGTTGCTTTGAGCGTTTTCGACGCGTCGCCCGGAAAATAATCTTCTTCGTCGCTTACACCATCACCATCTCTATCATTTAAATTGGTAACTTTTAGGGTATAAAAATCTTTGTCTGCTGTGCCCGCAAGAAAGGCTTCATTTCCGTCAACGACAAAACCATTGAATCCCAAGATATCACCGTCGGTTGAATTAATTTGAACGCTGCTTATGTCAGTACTTAAATCAACACTATAGAAGCCACTTTCGCCAAAGTCGCTGTCGATGCTTCCATCACTATTAAGCTGAATAAGATTTAATTCATGGCGAGAGTCTGCGTTGAAACTTTGCCCGGCAATAAGAAGTTTATCATTGGCCAGCTGGGTAACTGAGAAACCCACATATTCTGTATTTCCTGCTGACAATAGACGATAACCATCATCCTCAAAACCTGTGTCTAAACTGCCATTAGAATTAAAACGAGCGACCGCAACATAGTGGTCGCTATTTTGACCGGAGATGCCGACGACAACCAACTTACCATCGTCCTGCTGGACCACACCATAGGCGGTATCATCACCGCCAAAATCTAATGTCGCTACGCCATCGCTGTCGAAAGAATTATCAAGACTACCGTCGAGGTTATACCTGGCAACAACAAACTCATTTGTACCATTACTATCTCGAGCACCGGCTACCACCAGTTTATTATCCAATTGCTGGATAATCGCATTACCGGTTGATTCTGCACCGTCAACTTGATTAGTGACAATTCCATCCGATTCAAAGTTATTATCTAAGGAACCGTCTGTTTGATAGCGAGCTAAAGTGATTGCTTTAGTACCAGCTTGCGTGCTATCACCAATCGCCATTAATGTGCCATCGGATAATTGCAATAATGCGTTTATCGCTGCGGGACTTCCAACCGCAGTAGTAACAATGCCATCGCTATCAAATGAATCATCCAGGCTACCATCATCGTTATATCGGACCAGCATAAATTCTTTAGCATCGCTTTGACTGGCAACAACCAGTTTATTATCTGACTGTTGCAATAAAGCATTGCCAATATCATCGCCGCTATTAGAAACGTCAGTAGTTAAAATACCATCGCTATCAAAATCGGTATCGAGCGTACCGTCAGAGTTATAACGAACAAGCGCGATCATATCGTTGCCATTACCATCGTCGCTGCTACCGGCAACAACTAATTTGCCATCGTTTTGCTTGATCATGGCTTTAAGTGAATCAGCGGTTCCGGCTTCCTCTTGAGTAGTCACCAGACCATCACTATCAAAGGTAGTATCTAAACTGCCATCGCTATTGAATCGAGCGATCGCAAAATCATAGTCGTCGTCTTTGATGGTATAACCGACGGCAACAAACTTTCCATCAGTTTGCTGAATAAGCACTCGCGATCTGGATTCGTCAACGTCAGGAAATTGAGTTGTTACACTCCCATCGTTATTAAAGGATGTGTCCAGGCTACCGTCTTCATTGAAACGAACCAGGAGAAACTCATCAACGCCGGTTGAATTTTGGCCATATCCAACAGCGACTAACTTTCCATCTGCCTCCTGGATTACCGAATAAAATTTATCGTTAAATCCAGCCAGATTAAAAGTAGCGATCCCATCACTATCAAATGAGGTATCCAGACTGCCATCAGTGTTCAAGCGAATTAGGTGCCCATTACGCTTTGAACCGTCATAATAATATCCAGCAACAATTAACTTACCATCCGCTTGCTCGAGAATCTCCCGGCCCTGATCATCGTCCCCCCCGATATCAACGACTAAAATTCCATCACCCTCAAAAGAAGCATCCAGGCTGCCATCCTGGTTAAGGCGCAAAACAAATAAGTCATCGCTATTATTGGCTGTGTAGCCGGTTACCAATAACTTGCCATCACTCTGCAGGGTGATAGCTCGCGGGTAATCTCCTTCCCCAGTTATTGAACCAATTCTTAATAAACCATCACTATCGAAACTGGTATCTAAACTACCGTCGGAGTTAAAACGCGCCAGAGAAATAAAATAAGACGTACCGTCAAAACTTTCAGCTACAAGAACGAGCTTGCCGTCACTTTGCAGCACCACACCGGTAACATAATCATCTTCGTTGTAACCAAAATCGGTAACGACAATACCGTTATTACCAAAGCTGGTATCCAACTCTCCATTGCTCTCAAATCGAGCAATCACAAAATCATTGTCATCACCCTGGGTATAACCGCCAACCAACAGCTTGCCATCATCCAACTCAAAAACTCGGCGAATCATGTCGTAGTCACCAACAGAAGTGGTTACCAGGCCAGTACCATCCATATCAGAACCACCAAAGCTCGTATCCAGACTACCGTCGGTGTTATAGCGAGCGAGAGCTAAGTTATCGCTGCTTTCTCCGTTCTCTTGCTCGCCATAACTACGGCCTGCTGCCAGCAGCTTACCGCTAGCTAATTGAATAATGTGGTATGCTTTTTGATTGCCTGAGTCAGTACTTTGAACATTGGTAAGAACAATACCCGAGCTACCAAAATCTTGGTCTAACTGAACATTTGCACCTACGGTCGACGCAAATGCTAGACATGTAAACAGGCTCAAAAACAACGAATAGATTCGGGACTTCACTTTGACTAAACCTCACTTAAAAGTGTCATTTAGCACTAGACGATTTACTGAGAGCTCTCCTTTTTGCTTCTCATACTAGAGCTAAATTTACGTGAGGGTTAAGGTATCTTTTTGGCCGTGCAACAACATTCATCCATGCGCCAAGTGGCTACAATAAGCTGCCAATTGGTTACAATAATGCGCCAAGATGTATATCACTAAGACGACAAGTAGCCAATAAGCTATTGATTTTTTTAAAGAAATATTATGTTATGAATGTGTTTTCTAAAGGAAGGTGTTTTATGGCTCATGTAGGAGCGATCTTTTTTACAGGGACGTAATATATGCGGACTATGCAGGAGCAATAGTTCGTCAGTCGCGATAAGCTCTCTCAGCGTCCACCATCGCTTCGCGGTTAAAACCGCTCCTACATAATTCTCCCAACCTGTATGATCGACGTCACTCGCGATAAGCTCTCTCAGTGCCCACCATCGCTTCGCGGTTAAAACCGCTCCTACATAATTCTCTCAACCTG
>JAPHTP010000046.1 GCA_026196875.1 Kangiellaceae bacterium | reverse complement strand
ACGTGAGTCAAATCGACGTATTGATGGTTTTCCCTGCTTGGGGAACTGGAGAGGGGGCTGTTTATCGTCTTGATAATGTGATGATTTACGACCCGTCTAGCGTACCGGCGCCGCAAGGATTAACTATTTACGACAATGCACAAAACCCTGAGTGGCCTATTTGGGATTGTTGTGGCGGTTCCACACCGACTGAGGAAGATGATGGCGTAGAGCATGACATGGTCGCGGAATTTATTATCGGCGCGACTCCAACTGTGATGGGCTTCCTTGCCAACGAAAGTATTTACTACGATGCAACAGATATCTTACAAAATGGCGTAGTGCAGTTTGACTTAAAAGTGGTTAGCGCGCCAAACGACCCTACAGCAGTTTGGAAATTCAAAATAGAATCGGGCGATACAACCACTGCGGTAGAACTCGATTTGACCGCCAGCCAGGAAGGTGCTTCACCTGTCACCGGAGAATGGCAAACCTATACTTTTTCATTAACAGATTTATTTGACGCTGGATTAGATGTCAGTGCAATTGATGTACTGATGGTTTTCCCTGCTTGGGGGGCGGGCGACGGTGCTGTGTATCGGATTGATAACGTTTCGATAAGAGTGCCGTAGGCTCGTGGTTTGAAAGTGACGCGATTGGTTCAGTCGCTTTGGAATAACTAAATAATAAGTAGGGTAAAGATGAAAAAATTTAATTTTGCTAAAAAAAGAATAGCTGTTTGTATCTCAGCAATAATCGCTTCCGGAATCACCAGCCAGGTTTTTGCACAAGAGACTGAAGCGAGCGAAGAAGAGGTAAATGAAAAAGTAATTGAGATTGTTGGTATACGCGGAAGTTTAACTCGTTCCGTCGAAATGAAGCGAAATGCAATTGGTGTTGTCGATGTAATTTCCTCCGAAGATATTGGTAAATTTCCCGATACAAATCTTGCTGAGTCTTTGCAACGAATTACCGGGGTTGCAATTAGTCGTTCGAACGGTGAGGGGAGTCAGTTAACGGTTCGCGGTTGGGGGCCTCAGTTTAACTTAGTTACACTGAATGGTCGCCAAATGCCTGGTACCGGGAACTCACGTAACTATAGTTTTGAGAATTTATCATCTGATGGAGTGAGTGCGCTTGAAATTCATAAAACGACGAGAGCGGACAACCCTAGTGGTGGTTTAGGTGCGACAGTCAACATCGTCACGACCAAACCGCTCGATTTACCGGGTCTTAGATATTCTGCATCACTTAAAGCAATAAACGATACATCTAATGTGACTGGGGATGATGCAACACCCGAATTAAGTGCTGTGTATAGTAATACTTTTAATGATGAGACTTTTGGCGTTGCCTTTTCGTTTAATCATCACCGACGAGATTTTCAACGGCAATCAGCTAGCATTCAAGGATGGCAAGCTAATGTTGCACTTCCTAGTAATATTGATCCCGTCAATGCAATTGATAACCGGCCGACGGATGCAAACGGAGATCCGATTGCAAACTATACATCTGAAGACGGACCGGTAGCTGCTTACTTTTTTCCGAGGGATATGAATTACAGTATCGCTGATTTTAAGAGAGAAAGGACAAACGCGAATGTTACTTTTCAATACGCTCCTGTCGATGAGCTAATAGTCACTTTAGATTTTACTGGCACTAAGTCGATAACGGGTGAGAATTCGTTAGGCTGGGGAATGTGGAATGATTATGGCGGTAACATTAATGCTTATGAGCTAGACGCAAATGGTACAGCAATTTACGCTGATATTAGTGGGAACGATGGGTCATTCACAGCGTCGAGAGGAACCACTGAAGTTAATGAGCGTTCAGTCGGAATTAATTTCGCATGGCAAGCGGCAGACGATCTAATCTTTTCATTTGATTACCATGATTCTAAAAATGAGACAGATAACGGCGCTGATAAAGGACTGGGTAGCTATGGATCTTTGGTTTTAGGATCAGATCAATTGATCACAAAAATATATGATTTCCGTTCCGGCGATATTCCACACTCACAGATCTTTTGGAATAACGGTACTACAACATTGGGGGCGGGTGAAATAGACTCTCATTTTAGTCAATTCATTCATTCTCCCGGCGAATCGACCGTTAAGCAACTTCAGATAGATGGTACTTGGGAAAATTTCGATACTTTCGATGTTCCTCTGGTCCAACTGAACTTTGGTGTTTCAACAACAAAACAAACTGCCGGCGGCTCTCATGCCTGGAGCGGTCTCATCGGTGGGTTTTTATTTAACCCTTCATATACCGCTATTTTCCCGGACAGTATGTTTACCCTCCATGATACTAGCGGCTTCTTAGACGAATTTGACGGCGGCGGTTCAGCGCTGACCCCTAACTATTATTATAGTTTCGATTTTGATGAAGTGGTTGCTCGCTCAGCCGCATTCTTAACCAATGAAGTCTTAGGCGGCGAGGATTATTTTGATACTACTGCTTATCATCCTTTGGGGACGACGAGTTCTAGTTTAGTGGAAGAAAAAACTAAGAGTATTTACTTGAACTCTTTATGGGAGTTTGACCTGGCAAATTACCCTGTTCAGATTAATGCGGGTTTTCGTTATGAGGAGTCTGAAGTCCCGGCGAGCGCATTGGTAAATATCCCTAGTGAAGTTTGGTGGCAAGGCGGCAGTGAGTGGCATACACAATATAGTGGTGTTGAACAAGTCGACCTAACTGGCGAGTATGACTTATTCTTACCTGCTTTTGACTTCAAAATAGAATTAACCGAAGAGTTGGTTGGTCGGGTTTCATTAGGAAAGTCAATTGCTCGGCCAGATCTAGGTGCACTACTACCATCTAAATCCTATTCTGGTAGCCCTAAAATAGGTTCGCGTAATGGTACTGAGGGAAATACAAGTCTTTTGCCATATGAGTCGCTAAATTTAGACCTGAGCTTGGAGTGGTACTACGCCGAAGGAAGCTACTTGGCAGTTGGCTATTATAAAAAAGAAGTTGAAAATTTTATCGGCACTGATATCCGGCAGGAAACATTAGATGGCGTTCGTGATATTTATCAAGGCCCTCGTTGGTTACAAGCTGAAGCGGATATTATTGCGCGCGGTGAACAACCTACTAATGATGCAATATTTGCACAAATGCAAACCAATGGCGCTGTTTTAAATGCCGAAGGGTATATCGAACCGGCAGCAGATGATCCTCTTTTGGTCTGGGATTTTTCGAGACCATTTAACGATCCTGATCCTAAAAAGGTCGACGGATTTGAGATTGCCGTCCAGCATATGTTTGGTGAATCAGGCTTTGGTGTTGGAGCAAACGCAACACTAGTCGATGGGGATATTTCGTTTGATGTCATGAGTATGGATCAACAAACGCCACTTCCCGGTCTGAGCGACTCCTATAATTTTCAAGCTTTTTTTGAAAAGTACGGTCTATCCGTAAGGGTGGTTTATGCGTGGCGTGATGAGTTTTTACTCGGCGTAGGACAGTCGCAAGGTTCATCAGAAGGCCCTCCTCAATTCGCCAAAGAATTTGGTCAATGGGATATCAATGTGAATTATGAGTTTGAGGATGGCCTTAATATGTTTTTTGAGGGACTAAACCTGAACAACGAGACCGAACAACACTTTGGTCGATTTAGAGAACAATTTTTGCAAGCGAATCAATATGGCCCAAGATATACCCTGGGAGTTAGATATAGCTTTAAATAACTCAACCGGAAGCATGAGTTATTTTCAATAGATAGCGCACTCTTGAATCTTTCGCTCTGGTAACTGGATTACTACGGTTAACGTGGTAGAGGCAGACTCGTTTTACAAATAAATATTAGGTAGGATTTTCTTATGGCTGGACCATCGGTTGTTATAGAGCAACAAGATTGCACTTCTGCAGTTCATTCATTAAGCGGCAATCGGTTTGCGTTAATCTCACTGACGTCATTATTTTTTATGTGGGGGTTTATAACTTGCTTAAACGACATTTTGATCCCCTATTTAAAGGGTGCATTTGAACTTAACTACACTCAGGCAATGCTTATTCAGTTTTGCTTTTTTGGAGCGTATTTTATTGTGTCCATTCCGGCAGGAAAATTGATTGACAAAGTTGGTTATCAAAAAGGAATTGTTTTTGGTTTATCGGTTGCTAGCTTTGGGTGTTTGTTATTTATACCGGCTGCTTATGTTGAAGTATACGCATTGTTCTTATTCGCGCTATTTGTACTTGCTTCCGGCATAGTTATTTTACAAGTCTCTGCAAACCCATATGTTACTGCTCTTGGAAAACCTGAGACAGCGTCATCTCGATTGACTTTGACTCAGGCATTCAACTCTTTGGGAACAACTTTAGCACCATACTTTGGCGCTGTACTGATTTATTCAGCTAGTAGTGAAGTTGAGACTCAAGCCAGTTCATCCGGTGTACAAATTCCTTACTTAATACTTGCACTGACTTTGCTTTTTCTAGCTGTAGTTTTTTTTAAGCTCAAGATGCCAAGGCTTTCCATTGAAACTAGTGATAGACAAAGCAACTTAGGCAGTGACTCCGCTTGGAATCATCGCCATTTGGTTTTAGGTGCTATTGCAATTTTTGTTTATGTGGGAGCTGAAGTTTCTATTGGTAGTTTTCTAGTGAACTTCTTGTCCCAAGATGATATTGCTGGACTTTCAGAAAAAGAAGCCTCCAAGCTAATAACTTATTATTGGGGAGGCGCAATGGTCGGACGTTTTATCGGCGCAGCAGTACTGCAAAAGGTTGCCGCTGGTAAAGTGCTCTTCTTCCATTCTATTGGCGCAATTGTTCTTGTTTCTTTGGCCATTGTTAGCAAGGGAAGCTTTGCTATGTGGTGCATTCTTGGAGTCGGGCTTTTTAATTCAATTATGTTTCCGACAATTTTTAGCTTAGCAATTAATGGATTAGGAAAGTGTACTAGCCAAGGTTCAGGGATCCTATGTTTGTCAATTGTTGGCGGGGCAATTATTCCACTACTTCAAGGAATGCTAGCAGATACTATTAACTTACAGATCGCGTTCATCTTACCTGCGATTTGTTACATATATATTGCCTATTATGCCCTTTGGGGTAGTCAAAGTAACTAGGCCAAAATGAAGATGGGAAGAATGAAAAAGATGCTATTAGATAAATTTATCAGTCTCTTGGCTGTTCTGGTTTTAATGTCTGGTACGTTTTTAATATCTAGCTGCGCCAAACAAGATGAAGTCAGAGTATTGAAATCAACTAATACAAACGTTATATGGCCGAAATTATTTATTGAAGTCAAACGAGAAAAAGATGTCGAAACTCGGATAAAGGAGATCTTATCCAGCATGACCTTGGAGCAAAAGGTTGCGCAAATGATTCAACCGGAAATTCGTGATATTACGGTTGAAGATATGCGTGAATACGGCTTTGGCTCCTATCTTAATGGAGGAGGAGCATTTCCTGGAAACAACAAGCATTCGACGCCATCTGACTGGATCGACTTAGCAGAAAAGTTGTATCAAGCTTCAGTTGATGATTCTTTGGATGGCTCTCGCATTCCGACAATGTGGGGAACCGATGCTGTGCACGGTCATAACAATGTGATTGGTGCGACTTTATTTCCACACAATATTGGATTAGGCGCGACAAATAATCCTGATTTAATCGAAAGGATTGCTCGTGCAACTGCAACCGAAGTGATGGCTACAGGTATCGATTGGGTGTTTGCACCGACAGTCGCGACGGTCAGAGATGATAGGTGGGGAAGAACCTATGAAGGCTATTCTGAAGATCCTGAAATTGTGAGAGCTTATTCGAAAGCAATCGTTTATGGATTACAAGGAAAAGTAGGCGAAGGTTTTTTAGGGGGTGATAAGGTCATAAGTACCGTTAAGCATTTCTTAGGTGATGGTGGCACCATTAATGGTGATGACCAAGGAAACAATACAGCTGATGAACCAGAACTATTTAAAATCCACGCCCAAGGATATGTGGGAGGTTTAACTGCTGGCGCTCAAACCGTGATGGCTTCTTTTAATAGTTGGCAAGGTGATAAGGTTCATGGCAATAAATATTTGTTAACAGACGTACTAAAGGAACGAATGGGGTTTGATGGATTGGTTGTCGGTGATTGGAATGGTCATGGCCAGGTTAAAGGGTGTAGTAACGAAAGCTGTCCTCAAGCAATTAATGCCGGCCTGGATATTTTCATGGCACCGACGAGTAGTTGGAAACCGCTTTTTCATAACACTGTTGAGCAAGTTAAAAACAACACTATTCCAATCAGTCGAATTGACGATGCCGTGACTAGAATCCTACGTGTGAAAATTCGAGCTGGGTTATTTGACAAACCTAGCCCAATAAAAAGGCCTCTAGCAGGTAAGGTTGAACTAATCGGCGCCAAAGCACATCGAGAAATTGCTCGGCAGGCAGTACGGGAATCTCTGGTTTTACTCAAAAATCAAAACCAGTTACTCCCCCTGTCGCCAAACCAAAAAATTCTCGTTACCGGTGATGGCGCAGATAATATCGGCAAACAGTCAGGAGGGTGGACTATTACCTGGCAGGGAACTGGTAACGGCAACCAAGATTTTCCTGGGGGGAGTTCAATTTATCAAGGGATCGCTGAGGAAGTCGAGAAAGCTGGTGGCGCTGTCGAACTTAGCAGTGATGGGAACTTCAGTGAAAAACCGGATGTAGCAATTGTGGTATTTGGAGAAGAGCCGTATGCAGAAGGACATGGCGATATTGACAATATGGAGTACCAACGGGGAAATAAGCGAGATTTAGCTCTGTTGAAAAAATTGAAGGATCAGAGGATTCCCGTAGTGTCCTTATTTATCAGTGGCCGACCAATGTGGGTTAACCCGGAATTAAATCAATCAGACGCATTTGTCGCTGTGTGGCTGCCTGGTTCAGAAGGCGGAGCGATAGCCGATGTAATTTTCAGAGATAGACATGGAAATATCCAACATGATTTTAAAGGGAGGCTATCTTTTTCCTGGCCAGCCAAAGTAAGTCAGGCGACAGTAAATCGTTTTGATGAAGATTATAATCCACTGCTGCCATATGGTTTTGGGTTGCGGTACGGCGTGCAGAGTATTCTGGCAAGTGACTTATCTGAAGATAACGAAAGTGGGATTGAGCAACTTGCGGAGCTGGTTTTGTTCGAACGATCAGTTAAGGCGCCATGGAGAAGCTTTGTTGCTGATAAGAATGGTAGCGAAGATATTAATTCCAGTGTCGCAAAAAACAACGCGGTAAGTTATCGAACTCGTGACAGGCAGGTACAAGAAGATATCATGGCAATCAGTTTTAACGGTAATGGAGAAGGTCGATTCGGCTTTCGAGAACTGTTTCCAAATGATCTGCGCGGATTTTTTGAATCTGGAGCTTTATTAAAGCTATCGTTACGAGTTGAAAAGATCCCAACCGATAAAGTTATGCTCGCGATGTTATGTGAAAGTGGATGTGCGGGCACGCTGGACATAACGAAAAAAATTAATGCACTAGCTCTCAATAATTGGAGTGAGTTAGAGATCCCGCTTAACTGTTTTGAGCAGAGTGATTTCGACAAAAGCAAAGTGACGGCACCACTAGTTATCGAGACTAAAGGTGAGTTTTCGTTAAGTTTATTCGGTGCAAGAATTGTGGTCGTTGATAAAGATGCAGGGACCCATAACTGCTAGTAACTCAAATTTATTTCTTCTTGATTAAGTCCTCAAGTGATAGCCAAGCTCGCGATTGGGTTTGGCATTTTTTTTATTAGCGACATTCCTTGTTGTATTGATTTTTCAAAGACTTGGTTTTCTCACTACTGGGTGACTCGCGGTTTGCTGCTGCAACTTGGCTGGCTAAATTTGTACAGTTCTTCGCTTTGCCTATCGCGGCAAATGGTCCAACAGTTATCGAAGAACCATCCTTTGCCCCTTTACTCTTATTCGTTGTTGCTTGATTACCGCTAAGTACGCTAGCTGTTGCTTGTGCACTTTGTTGAAGCAATTCTTCATCCACAATATTTTCATTTTTCATTAGGTCTGAAGACGCTTCGAATGCAATGTAGTCTTGATTACCTTTTGGCGGAGTTTGGCTTATAACAGGACGTCCTTGTGAGTCAGTCCATTGGTAATAAGTGACTTGAGAAGCTTTGCTATTTAGGCCAAGTACGGCGGTCAATTTGTTATAAGCTTTATGTAGGTAATCCGTCTTCACAAATAAATACCCAACAATAGAGCCAATTATTAATAGTACAACCAATAGTTTGAATAAGCTGAAGCCATGGTTTGATTTAAGTGAAGAAGCAGGCATCATTTGTCTCGAAGATCATGTCAGGGTGTTATTCAGTTTAGTTGAAAATACCAGCAAGATCGATATGGTCAGTTTATAGGTAGCCAAGGGGCGGTTTTTATTGTGGTACAAAACTCAATGTTGTTATTATTAACTTAACTGAGATCGAACTATACGTATGTAACCATATATAGTACCTATGGAAAGGAAAGGAAAGGAAATGAAAAGAACTAAATCATCAAAAAAGTTAAAAATACTCAACGCAATCTGTTCCCTGGTCTTGATCGTCGCGCTATTTTACTTAGTCTCGGGAGGTATTGAACTGGCGGCATTCGGGGTTATGACCGCAGCGATTATTGGTGTGGCGATTCCTGTAGTGATTGCGGGGGGAGGTGTTTTGGAAATTATTTTTGGGATATTCGAAGCGCTATTAGAGGGAGTCGTCGCCATTGTTGAAGGTATTCTGGGCTTGATTTCAGGGATCTTTAGTTAATACACATGGTTAGCTAGGCAGAGCATTTCTAGTTACGGTTAGCAAAAGTTGATTGACTCACATGAAAATAACCATTCTTGCTAATAAAGACATTGCGAGCAATATTGCTCTCAATAAAATTCTTCCTCGTTTATCTAACCATGAGGTTAACGTATTTTTATCTTCAAAAGTAGGAAAAAGCGAATCACTTCCGGAAGAGCTTCAAAGACTTAAGTTCTTTGAACAGAGCTTGTTTAATGAATTGTTGTTTCCGCTGATCTCAAAATCCAGTTCAGAGTCAAGTGGTGAACTACTCAGTTTCGATGGTTTGGAAAAATTCGTTCAGAAACCAATCAAAGTGCTTAACCTGATTAATAGCGAAGAAGAGTTAGCCTTGTATAAGGAGACTGAGCCTGACTTGGTTGTTTCCATTCGATATGGCACCATTTTAAAAGCGCTGGTTATTGCGGTTCCAAAATGGGGCGTAATTAATCTGCATTCAGGACTCTTACCTGAGTATAGAGGCGTTATGGCAACTTTTAGAGCGATGCTAAATGGGGATAAAACGATTGGTACGACATTGCATTATATTGGTGACGCTAGTATTGATACTGGGCAGATAATTGCTAAGTCATCAATGCCCATCGATAAAAGCCGCTCCTATTTGTGGCATGTTTTAGCGCTTTATTCGGATGGTTGTGAGTTAGTCTTAAACGCGATTGAGCGAGTTGCAGAAGTCGGTAGCATTCCATGTGATGAACAAGAAAGAGAGGGGAATTACTATTCCTTTCCTACCGCCGAAGAACTTGAAGAATTCCGTTTAGAAGGATTTAAATTAGTGGACGAGCAGGATGTTTTAGCGCTTTCAAAAAGATATATTGGTTAGTATGGAATCTATGACTAAAAGGATAATATTGTGGAGTATGGTTCTAATTATTGCGCTTGTAAGCATATCCACGTTCACGCTATGCGGTGGAACTCTTTCTCAGAACTGGATGGGCTATGGAGCCTGTACAACCGCTCAAGAAGTATTTCTGGGATATAAAAGGTTCTTTCACCTTAAAATCGAATCTGCGGGAGCATTTGTATTATTTGTAGTACTTAGCTTAACACTTCTCTTGCTTTGGTATTCTTTAAGAAAGCTAAAGTCGAAGAATGTTCAATGTAAGTAAAAAAAGGCTCTCAAGCTTCCCCGAGAGCCTTTAAATCATCAACCGAAAAACTACATATTCAAAGACTTATCAACGATCTCAAAAACATCATTCGATAAATTCTCTGTCAACTTAATTCGTTCTAGTTGCTCTTTAATTAGGGCTTGGCGCTTAGCATCAAATTTCTTCCATTGATTGAACTGCTTAGAAAGCCCGGCGGCAATCTGCGGATTAATCGAATTCAAACGAATAATAGCGGAGGCGAGAAATTCATAGCCGCTCCCCGTTGGATTGTGAAATTGTGGCAGATTACCTGATACAAAATTGGTAATAACGGCACGAACTTTATTTGGGTTTTCTATCGAGAATTTTTCGTGCTCTAACAAGTCATGAACGTGAGACAAAATATTATCATCGTCGTTGACCACTTGTGCCATAAACCACTTATCCATGACTAGCTCTTCGTCCCGCCATTTGTCGTAGAACTTTTGAATAAACTCTGACTTGTATCCCTCTTTCGAATTAGCTATAACTTTTAGCGCCGCCAACTCATTGGTCATATTTTCTGCATGAATTTGTTGATTGGCGGCCAGCTCAAAGTGTTTTTGGTCATCTGCGATCATCATATAGCCAAGAGCCACGTTTTTAAGCCAGCGTTCTGCCGAGTTTTTACCTGCGGTAGTGTTATATAAGTTAAACCACGTGGCTTCCAGTTGATTACCCAGATACTTTTTAAGTTGTTTGTGTTTGGCAAAAAGCTGGTCGGCATTGATTGAGTCATTTGCTCCTATCAAACTGCTTAGTTCAGGTACTTGGACTGCAAGCGCTTTAATAGCGTTGTCTAGAGATTCATCTTTTAATAATTCTAGGAAAGCACTACTTACAGTTTCCAGGTCATCGTTCGAAATTTCGCTTGAACTGTTGAGTAATATATTCGCCATCAAGTTTTGACCTGCATCCCATCGATTGAATGGATTTGGATCCGAAGCAAACATGGTTGCTAATTCTTGCTGACTATATTCGTATTCAAGTTTCACAGGCGCAGAAAAGTCACGAAGTAAAGAAGGGATAAGTTGATCTGCTTGAGCGCTAAACTTAAATGATTGGTTGGATTCCGTGACGATTAAAAGTGATTCATTTGTTGATTCACTCTCACCCTCTAAGCTAAAGCTAATTGTTTCACCTTCTGCGTTTAGGAAACCTGTTTTAACTGGGATCATAAATGGATTCTTTTTATCCTGACCCGGTGTCGCAGGACAAGACTGTTCGAAGTAAAGTTCAAATTGGTTTTCACCAAGATTTTCTAGACGGGCTTTGACAATCGGTGTACCGGCTTGGCGATACCAGTTTCTGAATAAGCTCCAATCGCAATTATTCGCATCTTCCATAGACTTAACGAAATCTTCACAAGTAACAGCTTGTCCGTCGTGACGTTCAAAGTACAAATCCATCCCTTTACGAAATCCTTGTTCGCCTAATAAGGTATGCATCATACGAATAACTTCTGCCCCTTTGTTATAGACGGTCACTGTGTAAAAATTATTCATTTCAATATAAGAGTCTGGACGTATCGGATGCGCCATTGGTCCTGAATCCTCAGCAAACTGGGATGCACGAATAATCTTGACTTGGTCGATTCTTTGAACCGCTTCTGACTGCATATCTTCGCTGAATTTTTGGTCGCGGAATACAGTTAGACCTTCTTTTAGACTTAGTTGAAACCAGTCACGGCAAGTGACTCGGTTACCAGTCCAGTTATGAAAATACTCGTGAGCAATTACGCGCTCAACACCTTCAAAATCTGCATCGGTTGCGGTCTTTTCGTTTGCTAAAACGTATTTGGTATTAAAGACATTTAAGCCTTTATTTTCCATAGCGCCCATATTGAAATCACTTACAGCTACGATCATATAAAGGTCTAAGTCGTATTCCCTGCCAAACTTTTCCTCATCCCACTTCATCGAAGCAATTAGCGAATCCATGGCAAAGCGGCATTGGTCGAGCTTGCCTTTATCGACGTAGAGCTCCAATTTTACTTCGCGACCTTGCATAGTAGTGAAAGTGTCTTTTAAGCAATCTAAATCGCCTGCGACTAATGCGAATAAATAGCTAGGTTTAGGGAAAGGATCGTGCCATTCCACAAAGTGACGGTTATTCTCAAGTTCACCACGTGAAATTGGGTTGCCATTGGATAATAATAGCGGGTAAGCTGATTTATCACCTTCTACGCGTACTTTAAATTCCGCCATTATTTCAGGGCGGTCAAGGTAATAGGTAATCTTGCGGAAGCCTTCTGCTTCACATTGGGTACAGAACTTACCGCCTGAAGTATAAAGCCCTTCGAGAGACTTGTTATTCTGAGGGAAAATTTTAACTTTAGTTTTAAGAATAAAGTGTTCACTTACTTTCGAGATGGTTAAATGATCATCATCAACGGAATAGTCATCTTTATCTAATAGAATACCGTCAATTTGAATGTCTTGAAGAGTCAACCCAACTCCATCAAGCACTAACGGCTCTAAGTTTTCTCTCACATCGAGTGGATTCCGCTCAATTTTTAGTTCGCTGGTGACGAAAGTGTGAGATTCAAACAGTTCAAATAATAAATCGGTCTGTTTAATGACATATTGACTGGGTTGATAGTCCTTGCGGTACTTAACTTCAGGCGTTTGAGCAGAATTTTTCATTTTTAAAATTAACCTTACAGCCTTAAAGCGTCTTGTTGGGCTGTCATGATAGACCAGAGAGCCGTAACGACAAGGCTGATTGAGTGACTGAAAACTAAAGATTTGAAAGTGTATCAGTGCTTTCTAGGAATAGAAAGGGAAGTACTAATCAAAGCGGGTAGTGGTAAGACCAGAGAATATTTGAAAAGTTTCTAAATGCGGTTATTTGCCGTAAATATCCATGAAAGTATGGGTATTTTCGTTAATTTTGCTATACAAGTGGCGATTGAACCCTTATTATCCACCCCCAGCTAAAACCAGCGAAATTGGTCATTGAATTCCTCACTTTTTGTGTGGTTTTTACCAGGAATCGAAGCACAGATTTAAAAGTGATAAAAATAGTCTACCTTTTAGGCTTGTAGAGATAGGGTAGTTGAGTATGGAATCCTCGAGACAATTTCGTTCCAGTCTAAGCGCTTGAGTCTGCACAGGCTGTTTCCGAATCACGGAAATTCCTGCAAGCGTTTCACCAATGAAGGAGAAGCCGTTTTGACAACAGTTGCACGATTTGAAGTCAAGTACAAGCAATACCTCGATGAAGATGGCAAATTAACAACTAAAAAAGCACCCGCCATCGCTAAAGATTTCGAGACATTGAAAAAACTTTATCGCGATATGGCCTTAATTCGCCAAATGGATACCAAGGCATACGCACTTCAACGGACCGGAAAGATGGGGACTTACCCTGCTGCCACCGGTCAGGAAGCGATTGGGGTAGGATTTGGATCTGCGATGGCAGATGACGATGTGTTAGTGCCTTATTATCGTGGCCAGGCCTCTATGGTCCAGCACGGGGCGAGAATGGAAGAAGTATTTTTATACTGGGGCGGCGACGAGCGCGGTTCTGACTTCCAAAGTGAAAGAGCCAGACAAGATTTTCCGATTGCTGTACCGATTGCCACTCAGTCTCTTCACGCTACCGGTGTAGGTAAAGCAATTAAGTTGCGTGGCGAAAAACGTGCGGTATTTACCGAGATCGGAGAGGGCGGAACTTCACAAGGCGATTTCTATGAAGCCTTGAATGTTGCGGGTATTTGGAACCTTCCAGTGGTCTTTATAATTAATAACAATCAATGGGCAATCTCTGTTCCAAGTGAAATCCAAACCGCTTGCGAAACCTACGCGCAAAAAGCCATTGCTGCGGGCATTGATTGTATCCAGGTTGATGGCAACGACATTTTGGCGGTTTATGAAGCGTCAGTTGAAGCAGCTGAAAAAGCGCGCAATGGTGGTGGCCCAACTGTAATTGAGTGTATCAGTTTACGTCTTTGTGACCATACAACGGCTGACGACGCTAGTCGCTACCGTCCTGATGGTGAGTTAGATGAGGGCTGGAAAAAAGAGCCAATTGCTCGTTTACGCAGCTATTTAGAAGCGAACAAGCAATGGTCGCAAGAACAAGAAGACGCCATGCAAAAAGAAATCGTGGCGGAAGTTCAACAGGGTGTAGATAACTATCTCAACACGCCAGTCGATAAACCAGAAGCGATGTTCGACTACCTATACGATGAACTTCCGGAAAGAACGCTTGCACAACGCGAGTTGGCGATTGCGAGAGGAGCGAAATAATGGCTGCGATTACTTTAATAGAAGCTGTCAATTTGGCGATGGCGCATGAAATGGAAAAGGACAAAGAGATTGTTGTCTTTGGAGAAGACGTCGGCGTAAATGGTGGTGTGTTCCGAGCGACTGATGGTCTGCAGGCAAAGTTCGGCGAAGAGCGGGTTATTGATACCCCTTTGGCTGAAGCTATGATTGCAGGGGTTGCTATTGGAATGGCAGCTCAAGGTATGAAGCCAGTTGCAGAAATCCAGTTTATGGGATTTATTTTCCCGGCGGCAGACCATATTATTTCTCACTGCGCTCGTATGCGTAACCGTACTCGTGGCCGTATTACGTTGCCTTTGGTTATCCGTGCTCCGTACGGTGGCGGTATCCACGCGCCGGAAAATCACTCCGAGAGTACTGAAGCAATCTTCGCGCATATCCCTGGGTTAAAAGTTGTTATCCCATCGAATCCTTCACGTGCATATGGGTTAATGCTGGCTGCGATGCGCGATCCAGATCCGGTTATCTTCCTTGAGCCAAAACGTGTATACCGAATAGAAAAGCACGAAATTGAAGACAATGGGGAAGAGTACCCATTAGGTATGTGTTTTGTGGACCGTGAAGGAACTGATATTACTTTGATCAGTTGGGGCGCAATGATGCACGAAACCAAACAAGCTGCAGAAAAGCTAGCTCAAGAAGGAATTAGTGCGGAAGTTATTGACGTTGCTACTGTTAATCCTTTGGATATCGATACTATACTTGAGTCAGTTCAAAAAACTGGCCGTGCTTGTATCGTTCAGGAAGCACCAAAAGCAGGTGCGGTCGGTTCTGATATTGCCGCTGAAATTGCCGAAAAAGCGGTGATGCATTTATTAGCACCTATCGGACGTGTCTCTGGTTACGACACCATGATGCCTTACTACCGATTAGAAAAACAATATATGCCGAAGGTTGAGCATATCGTAGAAGAAGCTAAAAGAATTGTGGAGTACCGATGAAAATATTTAACTTACCCGACTTAGGTGAAGGGTTACCTGACGCGGAGATCGTTCGTTGGTTAGTTAAAGAAGGCGACAAGGTCTCTCTCGATCAACCCATGGTTGAAATGGAAACCGCTAAAGCGGTAGTAGAAGTGCCTTCACCATTTGACGGCACTATTACAAAATTAAATGGTCAAGCTGGCGATGTTATTGAAGTTGGCGCTCCATTAGTTGAATTTGATGGAGATGGTTCTTCCGCACCTGCGCCTGCAACTCCAGCTGTGGCACCTACACAAGAAACGACTAAAGCTGCTGCGCCAGCCCCTGCGACCACCGGCGGACAAGTGTTTAACTTACCTGACCTGGGAGAAGGCTTACCCGATGCGGAAATCGTTCGTTGGTTAGTTAGTGAAGGCGACGAGTTAACTCTGGATCAGCCAATGGTTGAAATGGAAACGGCTAAAGCTGTGGTAGAAGTGCCTTCACCGTTCGCGGCAAAAGTTGCAAAACTGCATGGCCAAGCTGGAGACGTTATCGAAGTTGGCGCACCGCTAATTTCATTCGGTGATGCTGGCGTTGCTGAAGCTCCTGCGGCTGAGAGTTCTGCGGCCGAAAAACCTTCAGGTGATGCTGGAACGGTTGTTGGAGCAGTACAAGTGGGTAACCAAGTTGTCGCTGAATCTGCAAATGCAGTGGTTAAAGCATTAGCTCGCAAACTAAAAGTTGATTTGACACAAGTAACCGGTTCAGGGGCAAATGGTCAAATTACTCAAGCCGATGTAAAGCAGGCCAAAAAAGACGGCAAGTTAATCGGCACTTCGTCTACTCCTGCGCCGGTACCGGTTGCCGCTCCATCAACTGGAGGCGATGAAAATCCCTTAGACTTTAAAGCATCTCCCGCTGTAAGAGCGCACGCACGTCGTTTAGGAGTGATGCTTTCTGCTTGCCAGGCGACTGGCAAAAAAGGATCGATTACTAAAGCAGATGTAGACGCTGCTGTTGGAAAGTCGGCACCGATTTCTACGCCTGCAGCAAGTGTTCCAGCGGCAGCTCCATCTGGACAAGGTTTACCGACTATTCAGGTAAGCGTAGAACCGCAGTCTGTTCGCGGAGTACGTCGTGCTATGGCAATGGGAATGGCAAAATCGCACGCAACGGTTGTGCCTACAACCCTGGTTGAGGACGCGGACATTACCTGTTGGCCGAAACAAGACTTTTTAGCTCGTTATGTGAGAGCCTTGGTTTACGCATCGAAAGTTGAACCCGCACTTAATTGCTGGTTTGATGGAGAGAGATATGAGCGCTTAGTTCATCCTAATGTTCATGTTGGAATAGCTGTAGACTCACCCGACGGTCTTTACGTACCTGTCATTCACGACGCGGATAAAAAAGATGCCAATCAAGTTCGCCAGCGAGTTCAAGATCTTCGTCAGAAGATTGAAACCAAATCTTTAAAGCAAGAAGATCAGCAGGGTGCAACAATTACCTTATCTAACTTTGGCTCGATCGCTGGTCGTTATGGTACTCCAGTCGTGTCACCGCCACAGGTTGCAATTTTAGGGACTGGTCGTTTCCGTGAGGAACTTAAGTTGACCGACAAAGGTATTGCCAAGCACAAGATGCTACCTTTATCGTTAACTTTCGACCATAGAGCTTGTACAGGTGGCGAAGCAGCACGATTCCTAGCTGCAATAATAGAAGACCTACAAAAGTCCGTTTAAGTATAAGTTAGAATTTATTCGAACCTATACTAACTTTGAGGCAAGTGCGCGAATAAACTTGCGCCTTTAATCGCCTTGAATAATAAAGATTAAAAAAAGCGCCTAACGGCGCTTTTTTTGTTTTTGAGATAATTCTTGGCTAATCTGCCTATAAATTTCTGCGATAACCATGTGATTTTTCTATTTCCGTCTAAACTAAGTAAATAGGAGATTTTATTTTAATAAGAATACAACAGGCGCTAAAAAGCGACGGATATTAAATGAGCGATCTACCCGCCACTTTGACCTATTTCAGTAGCCTGCAAAACGTTGGGCACGTACTCAATCGGTGCGCATTACCGGTAGTGGAAGCGCATCAGCTAAATGACCCATTTTTGCCAGACAAAAATACGCACATGCCTTTTTCCGTTAAGGAGCTTTTTGATGGTTCCGTAAAAACTATTGCACATGCGATTTTAGGCAAATCGCCACCTCGCGGCCAGCCGAATCACCCGTTGCAAAAAGCGATTATGCGCTGGCGTATGGAAAATCGTTTTAATGATGAATCCGAAATCAAAGAAGCGTTACAAGGTTTGTTACCGGCGATGGTAGAAAAGTCGTTTAATGAAGCAAAAGAATCTCACCAAGACTGGGTTAATTTTATCTCCTCGAAGAGGTTGGCATGTCTATATGAAAAATTTCAGACCCTTGATATGTGGGAAAGTCTTGGCTTAAACCATAAGGGCGCCGCGATTAAATTTCGCTGTGCAGAAGACTCTATTTTTCAACATTGCAAACCTGCTGTGTATAAGCGTATACCTGCTACGACGGTAAATGAAAAAGAGTATGTTGAATATATGATCGGTTCTCGTCCCGAAATTGAAGTGAATCCGGAAGCTTCATTGCTTACTCAAAATTATGCTAAGAGACAGCAAAAAGAGTGGCGTTTAGTCGTAGATAACAATGAACACGCCGAGCAGTGGTTAGATTTTGTGCCGAGCTTAATCCAAAGCGTTTACTTAGGGATATACGTTTCCGAAAAAGTTGTTGAACAACTAAAGTCCCATTTATCAAAATTGAATCCGCAAGCCCACTTATATCAAGCGAAGTGTACAGATAATGAATACTCGATTGAATTTGTTAAGCTGAACGAAACGTTTGAACTTCAAGAGGAGTCTTCGGGTGATTCAGAAACCGTGACCGAATAGTCAACTAGGCTACGTTTTATTCTTGTTTTTGTACATGGCTTGGTCGGCAAACTGAATTAATCCAGGTATTTCCAGGCCATTGTCAGGATAGATCGCGACGCCTAAACTAGCTGAAACATTAAATTCGTTTTGCTCGATAGTAATCGGGTGATTGATAATGCTTTTCACTCTTGATTCAAACAGATCTATTTTTTTGTATCTATAATATTGGAAAGTACGATAATAAATTCGTCTCCGCCAATTCTTGCTACACAATCAGATTCGCGAGCAATATTGGAGAGACGTCGAGCTACCTGCCGAAGAACTCGATCGCCAAAGCTGTGGCCAAAGGAATCATTGATCGGCTTAAAATTATTGAGATCCAAATATAAGACAGCTAACTTTGAATCCGTTCTTTTGGCACGTTTGATCTCTTGGTTTAAAAAATCAAATAGGGCGGTGCGATTAGCAAGACCGGTTAAGCTATCTTCCCGAGCTTGTTTAAGGATTCTTTCCTGCATCGCAATTCTTTCGGTTATATCTTCAGAAATACCCAGCAAATATTGAGGTTTTCCATTTTTGTCTCGAATACCAATTTTGCGAGTGTGTAACATTCGTTGGCCTTTGTTGGCTGTTTCTAACGGCTCTTTAGCTATGTCGATAGCATCCGGACGGTTGAGAACTTCCCTATCTTTTTGAACGAAAAAATCAGCTTGATCTTTCGGGAAAAAATCATAGTCGTTCTTGCCGATCATTTGCTCTCTTGGAATTCCCAATAACTCTTCACCAGCTTTATTAAACAGGGTGAAGCGAAGAGACTCTGCTTCCTTTACAAAGACCATATTGGGTATGTTCTCGATAACAGCATCCAGAAAATTCTGCTGAGACTTTATTTTTGTATCGTCATGAATCACACCGACAAATCGAATTTCCCTGTAATTGTCAATTGGAGTAAACGAAAGCGAGATCGGAAAAAGCCCCCCATTTTTCTTGCGGCCTTCAATTTCGAAAATTTGTGTTTTCTGAGCATTAAATTCTGGACGTTTATATTTCGACAACATTGTTTTATGTAAAGCGTGTAGTTCTTTTGGAAGTAATTGCACTACGTTTAGACCAACTAATTCTTGCTTTGGATAACCAAACATTTCCTCAGTTGCGAGGTTTATCGTTTTGATTTTGCCTTCCTTGTCTACTGCAATAATAGCGTCAGTTGCAGTATTAAGTACGGTTTCCAAGTAACGGGCTTTCTCATCTATTAGTTGAGTAGCGGCTTTAGAAGTATTGATTTCATGTTCTACGCAACTTGCTAAATCAGCCAAAAACGCGCGATCTTCTTGTAAGAAATTGCGTGGCTTATCATCGACAATGCAAAACGTACCGATACGATAACCTTCCGGGCTATGCAACGGAGCTCCTGCGTAGAAGTTAATGAAGGGTTCTCCAATCACCAGTGGGTTATCATAAAACTTCTCATCTCGAGTCGCATTTGACACCACGAAAATTTTTTCTTCTATTATGGTGTGGCCGCAAAATGAAGTGTCTCTAGGAAGTTCTGAAATATTTATTCCCGGATGGGATTTAAACCATTGGCGTTCATGATCAATCAAAGTCACTAGCGACATAGCTACCTCAAAGTGACTTTTGGCAAGACGAGTAAAACGATCAAACCTTTCTTCGGTTTGTGTATCTAGTATATGTAAGGAGTCGAGCGACTTTTGTCGTTCTGGCTCATCTAGCGGAAGAATAGCACTCTGCACGATAACATCCTCAAATACCGTTCAATAGCTAATTAGAATTCTTGTTGTCGCCTGACGAATGTTCTTATTATAGTTGATTTGAGATATGCGGCTGGATCTTTAATCTTGTTTAGTTAAACAAATGATCTAAGATTCTTGGTTTTTATTAAAAATGGGTTTATTACTGATTTGAGTGACTTCGGCTTTTGCATTGCCATCAGTGAGCAACAACTCTATAGACTCTGATGGTTTTAATTGTTTAACAGAATTGATTATATTACCCGTTTCTGGTTGACGGAGGATCGAATATCCTCTGCTCATTACCGACAAAGGGCTCATCGCATTTAGTCTGGATGCTCGAATTGCAAGCTCATTAGATGAGCTTTCCAAGCGTTGGTCCATTGCGCGTGATAATCGTAGGAAAAGTGCATTTAGCTTTTGGGCATTGTGTTCTAATTTTTCAGCGGGGTTGGCATTTTCAAGTCTCAGCTTCAAACTTTTCAGGTTGTGACCCTGATGTTTTAGTGCCTGTATGATTGCCAACTGCAACCGATGTTCAAGAGCTGCTAACCTATATTTACTGTGAGTAATTGCGGTTGCCGGATCGGAAAGTTTAAGTCTGGCTAGTCCAAGCCGATTTTTTAGCTCTTGAATTTTAGCCAGCAGTCCACCTGCTAGTCCCAAGGATAAATAATCTAATTTCTGCTGCAAGGCTTGTTGCTCAGGGACTAATAGCTCTGCGGCCGCAGATGGTGTTGCCGCGCGTAGGTCTGAAACCAATTCGGTGATGGTTATATCAACCTCATGACCGATTGCTGCTACCGTTGGAATTGGGCATTCGGCAATTAATCTAGCGAGAGATTCGTCGTTGAAGCACCATAAGTCTTCGAGTGAACCTCCGCCACGTGTGAGCAGCAGAACATCGCATTCCTTTCTTTGTTGCGCAAGAAACAATGCAGATTTTATCTCCTCAGTTGCTTGAGCTCCTTGTACTTGAGTTGGATAAATAATCACCGGGACCATAGGGCAACGTCTGTTTAGCACCGTCAGCACATCATGAATGGCTGCGCCGGTGGGTGAAGTGATAACTCCAATTCTTTGCGGTAAAAAGGGAAGAGGGCGCTTAGCTTCTTCAGCAAATAACCCTTCTGCCTGAAGTTTTTGCATTAGCGCTTTTAGTTTTTGTTGTAAGTCTCCTTCTCCTGCAGGCTCCATATAGTCAGCGATTAGCTGGTAATCTCCCCTTGCTTCATAAAGGCTAACTTTGCCCTTAACAACAACTTGATCACCTTCTTTTGGTGAAAATCGTAAAGTTTGGGTTTTAAAACGAAACATAGCTGCTCGAACTTGAGCATTGTCGTCCTTCAAAGAGAAATACCAGTGACCGGAACCCGCTTTGGTTAAATTGGAAATTTCACCGGTTAACCACACAGACCCAATACCAGATTCGAGGCACGTTTTGGCCTGTCGATTCAACTGGCTGACACTAAGGAGCGTTCTTTTAGGAGGTTGTTGTGGTTGTAGTACAGGTTTAATCATTAACAAAACGGCTGGATTTTAGGTTAGGCCGATTGTAGCTTAAAGACCCTTGATTAGGCACGGATATTTAGAAAATCTATACTACTGTTTAAATATTGAATAAAAACAACCCACTAGGCGTGGCAAGTATATAAAAAATCTATAGAAAAAATTGTTACTCTGCACAATTTATCTGTATAATCCCGCTTTGGCTGCAAAGCCCTTCTAGATATGGTGAATTTTAAGATGCGAATCACTCAAGAAGCTCTCACATTTGACGACGTTTTATTAATTCCTGCCCACTCTCAAGTACTGCCCAATGAAGTCTCACTAAAGACCAAGTTGACTCGTGAAATTGAGTTAAATATTCCTTTGGTATCAGCTGCTATGGACACCGTTACTGAGGCTAATCTAGCAATTGCGCTGGCTCAAGAAGGTGGTATTGGCTTTATTCATAAGAATATGGATATTGCGAGTCAGGCAGCTGAAGTACTTAAAGTAAAGAAATTTGAAAGCGGTGTTGTTACCGATCCTATCACTGTTACCCCCGAAACTAGTATTCAAGAAATAAAAGCAATGACCGCGCATCACGGTATTTCTGGTATGCCTGTCATTGACAATGGAGAATTGGTCGGTATTGTAACCAGTCGGGACATTCGTTTCGAAACCCATCTTGACCGCCCTGTTTCAACAGTAATGACAAAGAAAGAAGATTTGGTCACGGTTACCGAATCTGCAACTCAAGAAGAAGTGCTGAAACTGATGCATAAGCACCGCATTGAAAAAGTGCTTATGGTTGATGGTGATTTCCATTTAACTGGTCTATATACAGTTAAAGATATTCAAAAAGCGGAAGATAAGCCTAACGCTTGTAAAGATTCTCTAGGACATTTACGTGTCGGTGCAGCTGTTGGAACTGGCCCAGATACCAATGAGCGGGTTGCCGCTTTGGTAGAAGCTGGTGTTGATATCATTTTGGTTGACACGTCTCACGGTCACTCTCAAGGCGTATTAAATAAGGTTAAATGGGTTAAAGATAACTTCCCGCAGGTACAGGTTATCGGTGGCAACATAGCGACAGCTCAGGGCGCAAAAGATTTAGTCGCAGCTGGTGCTGATGGAGTTAAAGTGGGGATTGGACCCGGTTCGATCTGTACAACCAGAATTGTCACCGGGGTTGGTGTTCCTCAAATTTCAGCAGTAAACAATGTTGCCCAAGCGTTAGAAGGTACCGGTGTCCCGTTAATTGCTGATGGTGGTATTCGTTACTCAGGCGATATGTGTAAAGCGCTTGCTGCGGGTGCATTCTCGGTGATGGTTGGTTCAATGCTAGCCGGAACTGAAGAGGCTCCAGGGGAAGTTGAGCTTTATCAGGGCCGTTCTTATAAGTCATATCGTGGCATGGGGTCATTAGGCGCTATGCAGCAGAAACATGGTTCTGGTGATCGCTATTTCCAATCTTCAAATGCAGCAGACAAATTTGTACCGGAAGGTATCGAAGGCCGTGTTCCTTACAAAGGGTCAATTAACGCAATTGTGCATCAGATGTTAGGCGGGTTACGTTCTTCAATGGGATTGACAGGATGTCCTGATATTCCGGCTTACCGAACCAAGACAGAATTTGTGAAAGTGACTGCAGCAGGTATGCGCGAAAGCCATGTGCATGACGTTCAAATCACAAAAGAAGCTCCTAACTATCAGGTCTCTAAGTAGCCAGGTTTCTAAATAGATAGAAATCTTGATCGGCCAATTCGCGATTTTAGCGATAGTTTTCTAAGATGATAGTTAGCAAACAACATTAGTTTTAAAGCCGCAATAGTTTATTGCGGCTTTTAGTTTTTTAGACGAATCAATAAACGTAGGAAGAAGATCGATGTCAGCTGATATCCATTCCCAGAAGATTTTAATTTTAGACTTTGGTTCTCAATACACTCAGTTAATTGCTCGTCGTGTGCGCGAAATTGGCGTTTACTGTGAGCTGTGGGCTTGGGATGTTGACGAAGAAGCGATTAAGGAATTTAATCCAACTGGTATTATTTTAAGTGGCGGGCCGGAAAGTGTAACCGAAGCTGATTCTCCTCGGGCGCCTGAATATGTTTTTAACGCAGGTGTCCCTGTTCTTGGTATTTGTTACGGCATGCAGACTATGTCGCATCAGATGGGGGGAACAGTTAAAGCAGCAACAGACGAAAGAGAGTTTGGCTACGCCCAAGTTGAAAAAATTATCGATTGTAAATTGTTTGAAGCAATCGAAGATTCCATCGCCGAAGACGGTAATGGCTTGCTGGATGTGTGGATGAGCCACGGCGACAAAGTTACCGACATTCCTGCAAACTTTACTACAGTTGCAACTACACCGAGTTGCCCGCACGCTGCTATGGCTGATGAGGAAAAGCGTTTTTATGGTATTCAGTTCCACCCTGAGGTTACTCACACCAAGCAAGGCATGAGAATTTTAGAGCGATTTGTTATTGATATTTGTGGTTGTGAAAAGCTTTGGACTTCAGCGTCAATTATTGAAGATGCAATCGAGCAGATCAAAGCGAAAGTTGGCACTGATGAAGTTGTCCTTGGACTGTCTGGCGGGGTTGATTCATCTGTTACTGCAATGCTTTTACACCGCGCAATTGGCGACAGGCTGACTTGTGTTTTTGTTGATAATGGACTTCTTCGATTAAATGAAGCTGAGCAAGTGATGGAAATGTTTGGCGAACACTTTGGGTTAAACATAATTCATGTTGATGCAGAAGATAGATTCTTGAATGAATTAAAAGGTGAGAACGAGCCTGAAGCGAAGCGTAAAATTATTGGTCGTGTTTTCGTTGAAATATTTGATGAAGAAGCAGGTAAATTAAAAAATGCAAAATGGTTAGCCCAAGGAACTATATATCCGGATGTTATCGAGTCAGCTGGTTCTAAAACAGGTAAGGCACACGTCATTAAGTCTCACCACAATGTCGGCGGTTTACCTGAAGATATGGAACTAGGTTTAGTTGAGCCGCTACGAGAATTATTCAAAGATGAAGTTCGTAAGATTGGCCTTGAATTAGGTCTTCCTTACGACATGCTTTATCGTCACCCATTCCCAGGTCCTGGTCTTGGTGTTAGGGTTTTAGGCGAAGTGAAAAAAGAGTACTGTGATTTGCTTCGACGCGCTGATGCAATCTTTATCGAAGAGTTACATAAAGCGGATCTTTACCATAAAGTTAGCCAGGCATTTACGGTTTTCTTACCGGTAAAGTCAGTTGGCGTAATGGGCGATGGTCGCAAGTATGACTATGTTGTTGCCATTCGTGCGGTTGAGACAATCGACTTTATGACCGCTCATTGGGCTCATTTACCATACGAGCTATTAGGCACTGTTTCTAACAGAATTATTAATGAAGTTGATGGCATTAGCCGAGTAACTTACGATATTTCGGGTAAGCCTCCGGCTACCATTGAGTGGGAATAATTTTCTATTATTGCATGCGGCGGATCCTTTGATTCCGGAATCCGCCCAATTTTAGCTAGCGTCTAATTTATAAATGTCTGAATCTAATCCTCAAAACGAGCACGAATTCTGGATGCAACAAGCGTTAGAATTGGCCCGTCAGGCTGAGTCGAATGGTGAAGTTCCTGTCGGAGCAATACTCGTTAAAGACGATCAATTAATAGGAAGAGGATATAATCAACCTATAGCCTGTCACGACCCGACTGCCCATGCGGAAGTAATGGCGTTAAGAGAAGCCGGCCAAAAGCTGCAGAACTACCGTCAAATCGAAACTACTATGTACGTCACCTTAGAGCCTTGCGCAATGTGTGCCATGGCGATGGTGCATGCTCGAGTAGACAAAGTAGTATTTGCTACACGTGACCCGAGGACAGGGGCTGGGGGAAGCCTTTACCAGCTGTTACAGCATTCTGGCCATAATCATCAAATAGAAATTGTTGAAGGCGTTTTACAGGAGCAAAGCTCAAACCTTCTTAAGCTCTTTTTTCGCAACAAGCGTGAAGCAACTAAACAAAAGCAATCCAATTGATCCACTTATCTTTCGTAAAATTTTGCCGGCTAATATAACTGAGCTAAACTGTAATAACACTTCCCTAGCTTTGCTAATCGTTTTTATGAAAACTTTATCACTGCGCTCAAAAAACTTTTCCATATTAGTTCTTTCTGTCTGCTTTACGTTCCTAACAGCAAATGCTTATTCTGAAAGTTTGCTACAAACATATCGAGTAAATATAGAAAAAATTTTAGTGAGTGATAATGAACTTGGCAGTAAACGTAATCATGACACGGAGCGAATGCCAATTGCTTTGGTGATTGAAAAATATGCCGTGAGCTTAAGAAAATTGGACTGGGCGCAAACACCAGATGTATTTCGAGAAGCGTTTTATGAGCATATTGAAGCATGGGAGAAGAGTATCGAGTTCTTTGCCAAATATTCGCAGCTTAGAGGTGAGATGCATGATGTTTTTGACGAAATTAGACAGGCTGATTTAAAGTTGAAACAACACGAAGCAAAAATTTGGTCGACATGGGCGAAAATTGAAAGTGTTACGCGTTTTTATCGAAGTGAAATAAGCGAAACCAAGTTTGCATATTCTTCCAATCGTTCAGGAAATAGTGATATTTATTTATATAACCCTCTACTCTATTCGTCGACACAAATTACATCGCACGATAATACCGACAATTGGCCAATCGCGTCGAAATCAACAAGTAGTATTTTTTTTCAAAGCCGAAGAAATGGCAAATTCGATATTTACCAAAAGAACCTGGCAAATGGAGAGTTAGTAAGACTTACGACGCACAAAGAGCATGACTATTTGCCATCTTTAAAAGGCGATTCTGGAGTATTAACGTATACGCGGTGGGATGTTTTAGGTGAAGACAAGAAAGCGAATTATTTTTACTCAATGGATCTGGCGGAAAAAATGCCTACCAAGTGGCGCAGAGAATCACCTGCTAACTCTGTGGGGGTAAGTTGGACAACTGACGGAAGTTTGGCTGTTACCAGTATTAAAAAGAATGGTGAAACTCAGCTTTACTTATTGAGACCGAATGGCGAACTAATCAGAAAGTTGACAGATTTAGCCGGGTATAATGGAGGAGCCAATTTTTCTCCTGACGGGAAATCTATTGTGTTTTATCATAGTACTGATGAGCATTCAAAAATTGGTATTATAGATATTTCAAAACCCGAAATGCCGATCAATTGGTTAGTTCAAAAAGGGTTCAATTGGCATCCGGTCTGGAGCAAAGATGGTCAATGGATCGCATTTTCACAATCGCAAGATAAAACACATAAAGACATCGATATATTCGTTATCGAACTTGCTAAACCGGTAATCCAAATCCCTCTAATTGATTCTGACTTTCGAGACTCAGAGCTAAGCTGGTACAACTAGAAATAGAGTTAAATAACAAAATGATAGACGCTCATAAAGTGACAGCTACAACCCGCAACGACAAATAAATGCCAAATCGCATGGGTGTACTTTTTATGTTTCGCTACATAAAACAACACGCCGACACTAAACAGAACACCACCTGCCAATAATAGCCACAAACCGCCACTGGGAACGGATTGAATCAAAGGGTAGGCTAATACTATGGCAAACCACCCCATACAAAGGTAGGTCGCTATCGCCACTTTGGGGAAACGGGTACCTGTGATGATTTTGAATCCAACGCCAACAAAAGCCAGCGTCCAAATAAATACCAGGCCGGTGATTGAAACCCATCCGTCCAGGGAAACTAACAATAGCGGAGTGTAGGTGCCTGCTATTAACAGATAGATAGCCGAATGGTCGAAGAGCTTTAATACAATTTTCCAACGGTGGTGAGAGACCCAGTGATAGCAAGTGGATGCTAAGAACATCATAATCAATGTAGCGCCGTAAATGCTAACACTGGTTATGGCTGTACTCCCATCTGCCTTTAGAATCATCAGGACTAAACCTACGATCGCAACAATAAATCCCAAAGCGTGGCTTAGCGTATTAAGTATTTCCTCTGCTTTGGAGTATTCACCAGAATATGTATTCTGATCCATTGTGCTTGATTGCATTTGGCATTATCTCGACTTGGTTAAATTGGGACTGGTCGTACCTGGAGCTACCTATCATAGCGCATTGGGCGTACATGTGTACACTGAAAATTTGAGAATGCTGGCTTTTAACTGAAGCTTGATTAGGGAGGAGGGGACGAAAAGCACAGTCCTTTTATCCAACCGAAGGTGCTTAACGAATCATGTTGTTAAGCACCTCTATGGGCTAATGAGACTATCTCCTTTCGCAGGTTAGCAACAAATCACATATCTTTGATCTGGCAAGTACTACTAGGCAAAATAGCTTTCATACTTTAAATGATCTTATACCTTAAACTGTGCGACTAGTTGTTTTAGATTTCCTGCAACCTCATTTAGAAACTGACTGCTTTTGGCTGAATCTGAAGCTGCTTTTCCGGTAATCTCAGATATTTCTTTTACGCTCATTATGCTGCGGTTAATTTCGTCGGCGACACTTGATTGTTCTGAGGCCGCTGATGCAATTTGTTCTCCCATTAAACTAATATGCCCGACTGATTCGGAAATCTGTTTAAGAGCGTCTCCTGCTTTGTGAGCATCTTCAACTGTTTGTTGACTCTTTTCGTTCCCACTAATCATTGATTTAACTGATAGTGATGCGGAGTTCTGCAGTTTATCGATCATTTGTCGAATTTCTTCGGTGGACTCCTGGGTCTTGCTTGCAAGGGTCCTTACTTCATCTGCTACAACTGCAAAGCCTCTACCACTTTCTCCTGCCCGAGCCGCTTCTATCGCAGCATTGAGTGCTAATAAATTGGTTTGATCAGCTATTCCTTGAATAACATCAAGCACCGAGCCGATTCCGTTCACATTATTTTGTAATTCGTTAATGGATGAAGAAGCCGCTTCCAGTTCATTCGCTAACGAACCAATAGAATTAATTGTGTTTTCTACTATGGAGTACCCTGCTTTGGAATCATTATCTGCGCTTGCGGTGGATGAAGCTGTTTGCTCAGCGTTACTTGCAACCTCTTGTACCGTAGCTGACATTTGATTCATGGCAGTGGCGACTTGTTCCACTTCAATATTTTGTTGATAAATGCGTTCACTGGTTTGACTGGCAGAATGGCTATTATTCTGGGCCGTATCAACTAGGTCATTGGTTGCGGAAAGTACTTTTTCTACCAGTGATTTTGTGTTCCTGACCATCGCATTCACATCTTCACCAATGGCACGCATTTCGTCACTAGACTGGATGTCTGTGTTAACGGTCAGATCGCCGTCCGCTACGGAATTTACACAATTTTTAATTCGACTTATTGAGTCCATCATGCTGCTTGAAAAGCAAGAAAACAAATATATGGCAGTGAGAATTAAAGCAACGCTGGAAATTATATTCATCCAGACTTCATTAATAATACCGTTTTTACGTTCTGCTAGGGCTTCTTGAAGTTGATTAAAAGTCAAATCGAGCAAGGACAAAGTTTTTTCAATGACCTGTGTTCCTGAGGCAAAGTAATCATTTGAGGAAATTGAGACTTCGTCTGGGTCGAGAAGTGACTCTTTGGTCTCTTTCATAAAAGACTTTACGGCAGAGTCAAAATTGTTAATAGGGCTGGTTAGTACATTCAACTTAGAAGAGCTCTGCAGCGCTCCGGTAAGGCTGTGTTCTACCGAGTTCCGAATATTACCAAGCAATTTATGATAATTGGAAAGCGCGATAAAAGAATCGCTGGTGAATGAGCCTTTGGCGGCTATGCCGGCGCCAATACCCCTAGTTTTTCCGGTAACTTCTGCAAGCACAGGTAGCTCTTCGACAAAAACCTTAATTAGAAAAGCGGTATGTGCTTCAGTATCGGTCATTAGCCTACTTTGCTCACTTACTGACTTCATGACCGACAAAACATCACTAATCAACTCAGAATACCTTTCGAAGGAATCCATAGGCTGTAGTTCGAATGCCTGGTCTTTTAATTGCTGCCAGTCAGTTTTAATTTCACTAATTCTGCTTTTAATATTGTCACTTAGTGAGCTGTAAAACGAAGAAGAAGTAATAAACCCCAATTGATTATCAACCTCTTGGCGAGTGTCGCTGATCTGAGATTGAACTCCTTGGTTCCCATTTAGGTAGGCGTTGGTTAGCCCGCGTGATTTAGCCATGTTTACAAACACGGGTTTAAATAGATATAAAAATTCAGCCGTACTAATCTCATTATTTGTAGCCGCGATTGAAGCGCGGTGTTTGGTAATGGCATAGTATGAAATATAACCGACGGGAAATAGATACAGGATAAAGATCAACCAAAACTTCTTAGATAATGACAGTCGGCTAATAATCTCAACACCTGGTCGAAGTAGGAATTGCAACATGAAAGGGACCCTAACAGATTTTCTTTGTTGTTCAAGCAACAATCGTTGTTAATTCAGTATAGTTAACTCCCAAAAAGTTGCACAATTTATTGAATAGACTTGATTGCGATCAAATTGATCAGGAGATTGCTTTAGGAAGAAAAGCTGCGATTGTATAGGCTATTTGTCAGAAGGTTGCGCGGCGACCAAGGTGCCTTCTTCTTGTTCTGATTCTGGTGTATCCGGAAGCGGATCCATCTGTTCCTCATCGAGCCACACTAAAACATCATAGTAGCGTCGAATATTAGTAACGTATCTTACCGGTTCAGCACCACGGGCATATCCATGTTTGGTTTTTTTATACCACTTCTTTTTTTGTAGGAGCGGTAGTCTTTCTTTTACGTCTGACCACTTATCAGGATCGGCACCTTGTTGTTGAGTAATTATCCGGGCGTCTTCCACATGCCCCCAACCAACGTTGTATCCTGCTAAGGCAAACCAGGTTCTGTCGGGTTCTACGATTCTATCAGGTACGCGCTTTTTCACTTTTCTAAAATATTTTGCTCCACCTTCAATACTTTGCTTAGGGTCGAGGCGGTTGGATATACCCAATTGTTTGGCGGTTCTTAAGGTCAGCATCATCATGCCGCGAACACCAGTAGGTGACTTAGCCTTAGGTTTCCAATGCGACTCTTGGTAGCTTTGTGCGGCTAATAATCGCCAGTCAATGTCATCGCCAGCAGACTTCACAAAGTGGTCTTTGTAAGGAGTCAATTTGTTTTGTGCAGCATGATGAAATTGGCGGGCGCCAACATAATCAAACTTTTCAACGTGCGCGTAGTATTTCTCTTGTAGCTGTGCGATTTTACCTTGAGCATTTTGTTTTCCGAAAAACTCAATCACCTTGGTGAACAAAGAGTAATCTGGAGATTGTGGGAAAGCCCACGCGAGAGTTTGGGGTTTGCCAACAGTAAATGCAACTGCCAATTCTGGGTGAAATCTTCGGTTTAAGTCCAATTCAGTCGAATCTACTATGGTGTAATCGATAGTTTCATCGAGTATCATCATCAATAGTTCTTCTGCGGTTTGTTCGGTAGTTTCCGACCAATGGAGCTCAGGATAATCAGGTTTTAATTCGAGTAATTCCTGTGAGTAAGCCGAGTGGGCTACAACTCTAAGCTCTCCATCAAGCTGGCCGATATTTCTAGGCCATTTTTTTCCTTGTTTAAAAACTAGTTTTGAAGTAATTCTTTGGTAAGCAGGTGCAAAACGTAAATTCTCTTCTCGGCTAGGGGTTACCGTTAAACCAGCAGCGGCAAAATCTACTGATTCATTTTTAACCAGTTCATTGATTTCTTTTAGGTTGTCGTTAACGATAAAATCAACTTCTACTCCAAGAAATTCGGCAAATTGACTCACCATCTCATATTCAATGCCAGCATAGCCATTGGCGCTTTCATAAAAAGTAGTCGGGCTATTACGTGTGACTACTGTTATTTTTCCCTTGCGCATGACCTGCTCAAGTTTTGATGGCTTTTTCTCGGTACAGGCTGAGACCAGGCTTAACCCAATAACAAGCAACACGGGCTTCACTAAAACATTAAGTTTTAGGCCCGAAATCAGTTGTTGTGGGGAAACTTGTAGGTATCTCAACATAAGAGTTTATTGGTTTGGAGTTGTTTCCAAATCTGCATTCTCCGTTCGCGACGACTTTAGTCAAAAACTAAATCTGTTAAATTCATAAGCAATTTCCGATTGAAAACCACTTACCCAGGTTTTTAATTTCGAGTGACTGACCAAAAGCAGTCACTTCGGGCCAAGCCCTTTATTTACGAGGGCTTCACGCCAAGTCTTTGATTTTAATCCATTTTGTATAAATTATCGTCGTTAAATCTAAATTTCGCAAGTGTACAATTGTCACCTCATTGTAAAAAAATGTGGAGTTATTTCTGGTTATACCAATAAAACCCAGCAACCACGGGGCTTACAGCGAAGTTGTACTAAAAGATGATGAGCTTAATGAAAATATTGAATATTGAGATGTTTTGAGGGGCGCAGCATATTAGGCAGTATCCGATATTTTAGCTAAACTTTTGCATATCAAAGAACCTTTTTGGGTACATTCTTTGTCAAATTTAGCGTATCATTGCGCCTTGATTTTTAACCCACATTTTTGAGTCATATCAGTATGCTAATTCTTCGTGGTGCTCCCGCATTATCATCTTTTCGTACTAAAAAATTACTCGACGAAGGTAAAAAACTTGTTCCACAACTGGGCAGTATTTATGCCGAGTACGTTCACTTTGCCGACCTTAACGATGAGCTTTCTGACCAAAAACTAGAAACGCTTAAAAAGCTGTTAACTTACGGCTCAAAAAAAGAAATAAAGGAAACCAAGGGTTCCTTCGCGCTAGTGACGCCAAGACAGGGGACGATTTCTCCTTGGTCATCTAAGTCGACCGATATTGCACACAATTGTGGTTTAGGCGAGGTGAATCGGTTGGAGCGTGGCATCAGTTGGTATGCTCAAGATATCGATGGCAAAGATTTGGATGATGCCGAATTTAATAAGCTCCTCCCGCTGATTCATGACCGAATGATGGAAAGCGTTTTCGCCGAATTACAAGCGGCGGAAGTTTTATTCCAGCAAGAAGAACCTAAGCCTCTAACAACCGTAGACATTATTGATGGCGGTCGAGACGCGCTAGTTGATGCGAATTCGAGCTTAGGCCTAGCGTTAGCAGATGACGAAATAGACTATTTGGTTGATCGCTTTACCGAATTACAACGCAACCCAACTGACGTGGAATTAATGATGTTTGCGCAAGCAAACTCAGAGCATTGTCGTCATAAAATATTTAACGCAAGTTGGACTATTGACGGCCAAGACAAAGATATTTCCTTATTCGGTATGATTCGCAACACTCACAAGGTTTCACCTGATGGGGTGCTTTCTGCGTATAAAGATAATGCTGCAGTAATCGAAGGCTTTGAGCAAGCAAGACTTTGGTCTGAAGCAGATTCCGGTGAGTACCACTATCATATCGAGCCTATTCATATTCTGATGAAGGTTGAAACTCATAACCATCCAACTGCAATTTCTCCTTTCCCAGGAGCCTCTACCGGTTCAGGTGGTGAAATTCGCGACGAGGGGGCAACAGGTCGAGGTGGTAAACCTAAAGCCGGTTTAACGGGCTTCAGCGTGTCTAATTTAGAAATTCCCGGATTTGAGCAACCATGGGAAGTTCACTACGGTAAACCTGGCCGTATTGTTTCAGCGCTAGATATTATGATTGAAGGCCCCCTAGGTGGTGCAGCATTTAATAACGAATTTGGTCGTCCAAACCTTTGCGGGTACTTCCGAACTTACCAACAAAATGTTGAATTTGATTTTGGCGAACAGGTTCGCGGTTACCACAAACCAATCATGATCGCCGGCGGTATGGGTAACATTCGCGAACAGCATATTGAGAAAGCGGAAATAAAACCTGGTTATCACGTTATCGTACTAGGCGGCCCAGCAATGTTGATCGGGCTTGGTGGCGGTGCTGCTTCATCCATGGCATCAGGGCAAAGTGAAGAGAATCTAGATTTTGCATCTGTGCAACGGGAAAACCCGGAAATGGAACGTCGTTGTCAGGAAGTTATTGATCGCTGTTGGTCAATGGGTGAAGCTAACCCTATCGAATTTATTCATGATATTGGGGCTGGCGGACTTTCCAATGCCGTCCCCGAACTTGTTCATGATGGTGAGCGCGGCGGTTCATTTGAATTGCGCCGTGTACCAAATGATGAACCAGGCATGAGTCCTGTAGAAGTCTGGTGTAACGAGTCGCAAGAAAGATACGTGATGGCAGTTGCGCCACAGAATCTTGCCAAGTTTGAAGCGATCTGTGAACGAGAACGTTGTCCATTTGCTGTTTTGGGGGAGGCAACAGAAGCTGAACACTTAACTTTAAATGACGAGCACTTTGATAATAAGCCCGTTGATTTGCCGATGGATGTTTTGTTTGGCAAACCGCCCAAAATGCACCGCACTGTAGAGTCCGCAAAAGTGGTGCATAAAAAAATGCAAATTGATTCAACTTTAGATGAGGCCGTTAACCGCGTTTTAAGTTTACCTGCTGTTGCAGATAAAACATTCTTGATTACTATTGGCGATCGAACGGTGGGTGGTTTAACTCACCGTGATCAAATGGTTGGTCCTTGGCAAATACCGGTTGCTGATTGTGCCGTAACCGCTTCCAGCTTGAGTGCCACAACCGGTGAAGCAATGGCAATGGGCGAAAGAACGCCTGCTGCTAATCTTAATTATGGCGCCTCTGCTCGTATGGCCGTGGCCGAAGCAATAACCAATATTGCTAGCGCGAAGATTGAAGATATTAGCAAGATTCGTTTATCAGCTAACTGGATGGCTGCGTGTGGTGCTAAAGGTGAAGACGCCGGCCTTTATGAAGCGGTTGAAGCGGTTGGTATGGACTTGTGTCCTAAACTGGGGATCGCTATTCCTGTTGGTAAAGATTCAATGTCCATGCGTACCGTATGGCAAGAAGAAGGTGAAGAGAAAAGCGTAACAGCACCGCTTTCATTAATTGTGACAGCCTTTGCTCCGGTAACTGAGATTCGTCAGTCATTAACGCCGCAGATTAAACGTGATGTTGATAGCCGGTTATTCTTGATCGATTTAGGCCATGGCAAAAACCGTTTAGGTGCCACAGCATTGGCGCAAGTGTTTAATCAAGTCGGTGATGAATGCGCCGATGTTGAAGATGCTGAAATGCTCAAGTCATTCTTTAAAGCTATTCAACATCTGAATTCGGAAGGTCAGATTCATGCTTATCATGACCGCTCTGATGGTGGTTTATTCACCACGTTAGTTGAAATGGCGTTTGCTGGACACTGCGGTTTGAACATTGATTTACAGTCTTTGTCGAGTGAAGCATTCAATGTGTTGTTTAACGAAGAACTCGGTTGTGTCATTCAGGTTTCAGAAAAGCATGCCAAGAAAGTCAAACAGACGCTTACTCAGTTTGGTTTGGATAAAGTTGCTCATGATATTGGTAGTGTAACCAAAGACTTAGTGATTAATATCAAACACGGTGAAGCCGAATGGCTCAGTCGTGACTTGATGGAGCTAAGAGCGCTTTGGTCTGAAACTACCTATCGTATGCAAGCGTTGAGAGATAATCCTCAGTGCGCTTTGGAAGAAAAGAATTTGCGTTTAGATGCAGGCAATCCGGGTATCGTACCTAGTTTAACTTTTGATCCTTCTGAAGACATTGCGGTTCAATACTTAGATATCGACAATAAACCGAAAGTAGCGATTTTACGTGAACAAGGTGTTAACAGTCATTTGGAAATGGCCGCGGCATTTATCAGGGCCGGTTTCAATGCCGTTGATGTGCATATGAGTGACTTACACGCAGAGCGTATTAGTTTAGATGGTTTTGTAGGTTTGGTTGCTTGTGGTGGTTTCTCCTATGGTGACGTGTTAGGTGCAGGTGAAGGTTGGGCTAAGTCGATTTTATTTAACGATAAGTTGAAAGCGCAATTTAAAACCTTTTTCGAAAGAGAAAATACCTTTGCGCTAGGCATCTGTAATGGTTGTCAAATGTTGTCTAACTTACGGTCAATCATTCCTGGCACCGATCACTGGCCGCACTTTGTAAGAAATATATCTGAGCAGTTTGAAGCACGATTTGCGATGGTGGAAGTGGCCAAATCTCCGTCTATTTTCTTACAAGGAATGGAAGGCTCGCGCATTCCAATTGCGGTTTCTCACGGAGAAGGCCGAGCTGAATATGAATCTGAAGAAGCTGCGTTAGCTGCGAATAGCTCGGGCCTGGTTTCAGCTCGTTTTATCGATAATTATGGGCAGGTAGCTTCTCAATATCCAAGTAATCCAAACGGTTCTTTACATGGGATTACAGGGTTAACTACAACAAATGGTCGCGTCACTATTATGATGCCTCATCCTGAACGGGTTGCTCGTAGTGTACAAAACTCTTATGCACCGACAGAGTGGGGAGAGGATGGACCTTGGACTCGTATGTTTAGAAATGCGAGAATTTGGGTTGGATAAAACCTCTATTCTTCCGAATTAAAAAAGCGCCATTGAAGGCGCTTTTTTTGTAATTGAACAAGCTAATTGTTTAATTACAATCTATTTGGATGTTAGTTGGAAACTTAACTATTTGCCCGGCGACAAGGCGGGGGAGTATTGTAGGAGATGTTTTTATAGTGGGGGCGGGGGAAAATTATCGCGACTAAAGTCGCTCCTACACTGCCTAGAAAACACTGGTTCAGGTCTTCTTTTTTCGAATAAAAATACTAACCAAAATCATTTCAAAAGAATTCAATATTTGAGTAGATACAAGACCTTTATGGTACGATAAGCTCATAGTTTTTTGGGAAGAACAAAATGAAAAAATCTGCAATTTTATCCATGGAAAACTTAGATGGTTATGAAGTTTATGACGGCTTACTTGAAGCTCCACTAAGTGCCGCAGGATGGAGCAATAAAGTGATTCCTTGGCGCGCAGAAGTAGACTGGGATCAATTTGATGTAGTCATGATTCGCTCGCCTTGGGATTATCAATTAGATGCAGATAAGTTTGTCCATGTGCTTCAGCAAATCGATAATTCGAAGGCGCACCTCGATAATCCCGTCAAAGTAGTAAAGTGGAATATTAATAAGCATTACCTGAGAGATTTGGAAGCTGAAGGTGTCCTGATCTTACCGACAGTTTGGCGTGACGATTTATCTAAACCAGAGATTGAGTTTTTTTTCCAAGAATTTAGTTCGAATGAAATTGTCATTAAACCGTGTATAAGCGCAGGTGCATTTGATACTTATCGATTAACTCAAGAACAAGCTATAGAGTTAGCTGATGAACTGATAGAAAAGTACGTTGACCGTCAATGCATGATACAGCCATTTGCCGAAGATATTGTCAACGAAGGTGAGTTTTCTATCTTCCATTTCGATGGTGAATACAGCCACACTATCTTAAAAACACCAAAACAAGATGACTTTCGTGTGCAAGAAGAGTACGGTGGTAGGCTACGCAAGGTTGAACCTTGTGTTGAATTAGTTGCTCAAGCCAATAATGTATTGCAAGCAATTGACAATAAGTTTAAGCAAACACTGCTGTATACTAGGTTAGATTTTGTACGTACAAGCAAAGGTTTTGCGCTGATGGAAGCGGAACTAATTGAACCTTCTTTATATTTTAATTTAGATCCCGAATCACCCCAGCGATATGTAGACGCCATGGAGAAAAGGTATCGACGTTTGGGCATTATTTAAAATTTAAATCTGTGACTTAACTGATTTAAATTTGGTTAAGTCTTACTTAAACATTACTTCGGGAGCAATTCCTGATGATAGAGTTTTGGGTGATTGTATATGGACAGTATTTTCACTTTCAGAAATCGATTTTTTGAATCCTTACCGGCTGATCCAGATACCCGCGTTATACCGCGGCAAGTTTACAACGCGTGTTATTCAAAGGTCGAGCCCACTCCAGTTAAGTCGCCAAAACTGGTTGCCGTATCGAAAGAGATGGCAGAGTTATTTGGTATTAATGAATCCGAATACCGAACCCAAAAGTTTACAGAAACATTTGCGGGCAACAGATTACTCGAAGGGATGAAACCTTTTGCGATGTGTTATGGAGGCCATCAATTTGGAAACTGGGCTGGTCAACTCGGCGATGGTCGGGCAATAAATTTGGGGGAAGTAGTCGACGTTAACGGCGACAACCAAACACTTCAATTAAAGGGGGCTGGGTTAACTCCCTATTCACGTACAGCTGATGGCCTTGCGGTATTGCGCTCATCTGTTAGAGAATTTTTATGTAGTGAGGCCATGCATCATTTGAGGGTCCCCACTACGCGTGCGCTAAGTTTAGTCTTAACTGGTGAGCAAGTGATGCGCGATATGTTTTATGACGGCCATCCTGAATTTGAGCCAGGAGCTGTAGTTTGTAGAGTTTCTCCTTCATTTATTCGCTTCGGCAACTTTCAGATTTTCACCGCTCGTAAAGATTTTGATAACTTAAAACGTCTTATGGAGTTTTGCGTACGTTATGACTTTCCGCATTTAGTAACCGAAGAGAAGGAAGAAATTAATACCGAAATTTTTGAACAATGGTTTGATGAAATCTGTAAACGGACTGCAGATATGGTTGTTCATTGGATGAGAGTTGGTTTTGTGCATGGGGTGATGAATACAGACAATATGTCAATTTTGGGTTTAACGATAGATTATGGGCCTTATGGTTGGCTTGAGGGGTACGAACCTGGATGGACACCGAATACAACCGATGAAGAAGGAAAGCGCTACTGTTTTGCCAATCAACCGCAAATCGCCAGTTGGAATCTCCATCAACTGGCAAATGCTATCGCACCCATTATTCAGAGAACTGAGAGTCTTGAAAACTCTTTAGGAAAGTTTGCTGATTACTATAATCAAAAAGCGCACGACATGTACGCCAATAAGTTGGGGCTGGATGAACACCGTGGCGATAATGATCAACAATTGATCAGTGACTTGTTCGATATCTTGCAGGTATCAGAAACTGATATGGCGATATTTTTTAGATTACTGTCTAACTTAAATGAGTCAGAAAGCTATTCAAATGAGCAGCTTTTTAAAATGATCGAGCCAGCTTACTATAGTCCAAAAGAAATAAACCAGGATAAACAGTCAATAATTACCGGATGGTTGCGCCAATACTTGGCTCGACTAGTCCATCAATCTGTAGCCTACGGTGAGCGGAAAATAAGAATGGATAAAACTAATCCTAAATATATTTTGCGCAATTATCTAGCACAGATTGCCATCGACAAAGCGACGGAGGGGGATTTTTCTGAAGTGGAAAAGCTATTGGATGTTATGCGAAAGCCATATGATGAACAGCCAGAATATGATAGTTATTTTGCGAAACGTCCCGAGTGGGCTCGAACTAAACCTGGCTGTTCAATGTTATCCTGTAGTTCTTAAGCCTACATTTCGAAGCTTAAATATAGTTCTAACCATCTAAGCTTTATTTGTCATATATTCTGGTTTTGCGCAAATATTCGTGATTTAATTACACTCGTTCGTGGGGAACCTATTATCGACAAATATTGGAGCTATCTTTTTCCAATGTTTGTTTGTTGAGATAGTCTATACTAGTAGCTAATCAATTGTCGGTTAGATTTGCAGGGTCGATTTAAAAGACTAAACATCCGGCGGCGACCAAGATTTGTTTAGCTACTTTGTAGACAAGATAAAAATAAAATTAAACATAAAAGCAAAAATATTAGTGACAAAAATATGAGTCTGTACCGAGCCAATCGCAAACGTAAAGCTTCATTTGAGCTTTCAGAAAACATCCATTCACCTCTCGATTTATACAATCATTTACCTTTCCAGATCGCTGTTGTAAGTAATTTATTGCAGCTTAATCGTGATCTAGGTATTCGAAATATTATCGAATTAGAGCCCAGAGAATTACGCGTTATTTTAAACATTGGATCCTACATGCCTATCAAGGCTGCCGATATCGCTTATCAATCTCGCATGGACTCTTATACTGTAAGTCGTGCTGTTAAGACGTTACGGAATGCTGAAATGATTGAGACCTTGCAAGATGACACTAACAAAAAGGTTAAGTACTTATCTTTGACGGACAAAGGGCGAGAGGTATACAAGAAACTAGTTGATGCAATTGACGAACGAACTCAAAAGCTAGAATCTTGTTTGACATTTGAAGAAAAGGACACCTTAATGGAGCTGCTCGCGAAGCTTGAAGATAGTGCGGAGACAATGCTCGCGACTACCGCAAAATCTAAGCTCGCTGATGGAGATAATATTCCAGCGGATCAAAAAGAGGTAATTCGTTGGGCGAAAAAGAGCCATAAATAACAATTTACGAATTAACATTTTTTGACTGTATCAATCATTATCGGTGCTTCGATAGGCTTAAGGTCATTTCGAGGGAGTGTTTTTAGAAACGGGCAAAACACTGGCTTGGCATGACCCTTCCAAAACCCATAAATGTCTAGCAATTATATTAATTGCAATTCTGGCTACATTTTTTACCTGAGATTGTTTTTCTGATCGACTTTGCCTGCATTGAAGCAGTATTTCTATTTTTTTGTTTACTACTTTAAATCGCGAGTAGATTGGTTGAGGCTTAAATTTTCGCAGGCCAAGCAAGACATTAAGCTGGCTATTCAAATTCTCCAATAGACATTTGCCGCTACGGGAAAGGGCTTTCCGTATCCACAGTTTTTTCCTGTGGGCTTGTTTACTTGACTTTCTCCTTAGCGCTCAGAGGAATGGTTTGGGTACCCGCTTTACTTATAATGCAGCAATCGCCAGTTTTGCTTATTATTCGGCTGATAAAAAAATGCTCCCAAACTTCGGGAGCTTTCGCCAATCACGGGGAACGAAAATCGTTTCAAATTTACCTAGCTAGTTAGCTAAGCCGTTTATCTAAACGGAGCAACTAGATAAAAGTGGTAATATCTTGTAGCGGTTTTTTTACCAGGGCGTGCTCTGGAACCGTCGCATCTTCTGCTGGATAACCTACAACCAATAAAATATATGGTTTTTCTGTTTTTGGCCTATCGCAAATTTCGTTTAAAAACGTCATTGGTTTAGGGGTATGGGTTAAAGTTGCCAGCCCTGAATGGTGTAAAGCATTGATTAAGAACCCAGTTGCAATACCAACAGACTCACGTACGTAGTAATTTTTCCTGCTTTCTTCTTTAGTGATCCCACCTTTTTGTTGAGCGAAGATGGTAATTAACCAAGGAGCGACTTCTAAATACGGCTTATGATCATCAGTACCTAATGGTGATAAAGCATTCAGCCACTCTTCACCAGCGCGGCCATCATAAAAGGCTGATTCCTCTTTCTCAGCGGCAACTCTAATATGGCTCTTAACCTGCGGATCACTAATAACTGCAAAATGCCAAGGTTGGTGGTTTGCTCCACTTGGTGCTGTACCAGCAGCTTTAAGGCAGTTTTCAATAACAGCCCGCTCTACAGGTCGGTCAGAAAAACTTCTTACCGTGTGTCTACGTTTAATCTCGGCATAAAACTCTTCTGATCGTTTAACCATTTCATCGCTTGGGTACTCAACAAAGTCCTCTAGCGGTCGACATTCATGTTGTTGCATCGTTGGCCTGATAAAGTAAATTTTATCTCAATTTTATTTATTGTTGCATGAGCAATAAAAGCAAGTCAAATGAAATAGAGCTAAAAGTAGCTATTTCTTACGCTTTGATATAACCAAATTGCATGTTTAGTATTGATGAATTGGGTAACCTCATGATAAAAAAGGAGTTTAACTTAATGTTTGCTCTGAGAGCTTATCGGACGAGGGAATAAGGTCAGCCAATATACTGATATTGCTATTATTAAATTAATCAAACGTCTAATCTCAAAGATCAAGAAAACAGGATTGTTGCTCACGTGAAAAAACTAACTCCGGATCAAGCCAAAGAATTGGTCGGAGAAATAAAGCGACTTAAACAGTTAAATGAACTCAGTAAAGCAAGAAAGCTTGGGTTAGAGAGTTTGTCCCTAGTTAAAAATGATGAGCTAGTCGACTTTTACTTTCAAATTCTTAATATTCTCGCGCAGATAGAAAGGCGACAAAACCAAATCGAAGAATCAATAAATCATTATCTCGATATCGTTGAGCTTGCTAAGGAGTATCAATCGCACCTTTGGCAAGCGCATGCATTCAGACATATTGCCGATATAAAAACAGAACATGATAGTTTGGAACAAGCGGAAATGTATTATGAAAAAACTATCGCTATTTACCAAAGATTTGGTGAAACAGAATCTTTAAGTTATGCAAATTCATTAAGAGGTTATGCGCTCCTTAAAACCAAGCAAAGAAACGAAATGGTAAAAGATTTATGGCAGCAAGCCGAAAATATTTATCGAAGCCTTGATATTAAAGAAGGTGTTGAAGAGTGTCGCCAGCAATTGGAACACATAGAATTGATTATGGGAAAAACAAATGACTGAATTAAAAGCGAGTGCAAAAAAAGTTCAAGACTTTTTGGATTCTAAAGGATTCGACTTTGTGGTTAAGCAACTACCGAGTTCAACGCGTACGGCTCAGGAAGCGGCAGACTCAATTGGCTGTAGTGTTCCACAAATTGCAAAGTCGCTTATATTCAAAGATAAACTTAATGAGCAACCGGTGTTAATCGTTGCTTCTGGAAGTAACCGAGTTTGTGAAAAAACAGTTAAGCAAGAGACTGGTATTCGCCTTTCCAAAGCTGATGCAGATTTTGTTAGAGAAAAAGTTGGATTCGCGATTGGTGGTGTTCCTCCTGTGGCGCACAATGATTCAGTAATTATTTTATTGGATCCCGATTTAAAACAATATGAAGTAATCTGGGCTGCTGCGGGGACGCCAAATTCAGTGTTTGAGTTGAAACCTGATGATTTAACTACTTTAACCGACGGTCGTTGGGTTAAAGTAACTAAATAGAACGATTAAAACCTTAGTGAAAATAATAGAAGCAGTAAAATGAAAAATATCGGAACCGTTGTTTATACCAAGTGGATTGAACCTGGTACGTTAAAAGCTCGTTGGTCGCATTCAGAAGGAGGCGAAGGGGTAGGGGATGCACATGGTGGTCCTGATGTTGGTTTTGCTGGTGAGTATCGGATTGTTTATCAGAACAACAAAGGGGATAAGAGTCCGGAGATGCTTTTGAGAATAAGAGAAGCAGATACCGGTTTTCTTCTCGAGTGGCTTGAAGACGAAAAACTGGTTAGCATTGGGCAGGGAATGGTTGTTGGTGAGCAGTTGATTGCTGGTTGGAAGGATGTTGAGTAGTTTTGCTTTTCTAAATGTGGGTAAAAACAGTTCTATGTTTGTACTCTCTTGGAAGATATAGGGTATTAGGTTGTTTTTAATCATGTTTAAGTAAATGAATTAAAAAGGTTATTCCTACTAGGGATTTCATATTAATTAGATTTACTGAACATAATGTTCTTTTTTGAGTTTATTGGACAAAAAATATAACAAGTTTGTGAATTTAACGTTCGCAAGCTTACGAAAATTACGAAAGAGTTAATTCTATAAGAGAGCACATATGCTTCACGAATTACAAAATAATCAATCCTACTTCTTCGCTTTTTTTGCGTTTAGTGTTGTTTGGGTCGGTGTTTTTATGTATTGGGGAAAACGAAAAGTTGACTCGCTCTTTTTAGGCATCGAAAAAGCGGAAGAAATATTTAGGGAAAAGCAAGCGTCGGGTTATTCGAAGAAATCTATCATAACTCGTATTGGAGGGGCTCGTAACGCACTAGACGTAATTGTTACAGATGCCGAGCTATGCATAAAAGGAATATTCTTCCCGATTAGTGTAATAGGATTATTTTATGATTTAACCATCCGAATTAAACTTAATGAAATAAATGAAGTTACTCTGAAGGGGAAAGAAGTAGAGATCGCTTTTAGAAAGAACAAAGGGGCTCGCAGTATTGTTTTGCAGCTTAAGAACCCCGACATTTTCATACATGCAATCAAGGGTTAACAAGAAATAGGTGGTTAACGTGAAAGGCACGCAACAAAATCGGGTGTTAGACCTTGCTCGAGTTACTCTTTTCAGGAGGACATATGTTTGACCATGTAGTATTCAGCACTAGTGACTATGAAGCTAGTAAGGCATTTTTTCTCAAGGCACTAGAACCAATTGATATAGCCGTACTTTCGGAGGGCCCCCTCGGCATTGAACTTAGCTCAGATGGAGAATCTTCATTGTGCATTCGCCGAATCGAGGAAAAGCCTTCACATCTTCACTTGGCATTTAAGGCCGAAAATCGCAAACAGGTTGAAGATTTTCATCGTGCAGCGCTGGAAGCTGGTGCCCAAGACAATGGTGCACCGGGTCTACGACCGAACTATAGTGGAAAATATTATGCAGCTTTCGTTATAGGACCGGACGGTCACAATATCGAAATGGTGTGTCATGAAGACGAGGTCTAATAAATCGTTCCAAGGGACGCGGTGTCTGCGCCTTTGAACTCGATGTTATTTATAAACAGGAAATGCGTTTAGAATGAAGCATTCCCTCGTTTACTAGCCTAAAAATTTAATCACCTTATTTAAAGTTCAAAAAGGAACAAAGATGGAAAAATATTCATGGTTCGTAGTTTTCGTCTCTCTTAACTCTCTATTACTACTTGGCTTGGCCGGCTACGTATCAAGCCTCCGTATGAGATATAAAATTGCGTACGGTGATGGCGATAATAAGCAGCTATTCAGAGCCATTCGCGCACATGCAAACGCGGTAGAGCAATTTCCAATTTTCGCTTTAGTCATTTTGGCACTTATGGTTATTAATTATTCGCCGTTGCAAATAAATATTATTATGGCTACTTTTACAGCTGCCCGTATTGCGCACGCCTTGGGCATCATACTCAAAATACACGTTGCCCGGCGCTTAGGTGCAGCAATGACTTATTTACTTCAAGCCGCGGTAGCAATAATCGCTTTAACTGAGGTATTTACTTAGAGATCTAAAAATCTTCCCTAATCCTTAAAAAGCTAGCGAACTTGGGAGTTCCCTTATTGGTAAAACCTCGGTATCGGAATGTAATAATATCTCCAATCTCCGGTGGGTTTTTCCTTTGGTGAATGGTAAAACCTGTTCCAATCTTAAACTGCTTTCCTTCATTGGTTTCAACCAGCAAACTACCCATCATACCTTCAAATTTTCCTCTAGCAGGTAGGTGTGCTACAACCTTTGCTTCCGCATCTTGGTGAGTTTTTAGTTTTTGCAAATCGTTAGAGCGTTTACCTTGGTAAAGTGAGTCGCCACGATGCAGCATTAATCCTTCCCCACCTTTGGCAATTACTGAGTTTAACAATCGGTCAAGGTCTTTTTGAGACTTAACCTTTTGCTGTTCGACAAGTCTTAAATACGGAGAGTTTGACTGCTTGATAGTAGTCTTGAGTTCTGTAATTCGATTGGTAAAACTTTGGAGGCTGTCTGGCTTATCGAACACCATATACTTTACTAATTTCCATTCGCTCTCTACCGGCTCATTTTTTCTTACAGTCCCTGATAGCTTTTCAAAAAGGCGACGTGCAATCCATAACTCTCCATCAAGGTGAGAAGAAGGAAAATCCTTAGTAAACCATGATGGTGCATTGAGAGTATTTCCTTGGCGGGTAATCAGCTGCTTACCGTTCCAAAATGCACGAACACCGTCAAGTTTTTCGCTAATCCAGAACTGAGATATATCCGTTTCTTGTTTATATTCCTTAGCTAACAAGAGTTGGGGCGTATCGACTTTTTCAGCGAAAGCAAAGTTTGAAGTGCCACAAAGAAATGCGATGAGTCCGGGAAGATATTTTATATTCATTGAAATCCGTCCATGAATTGCTGCTAAAGAATAGGCTGAGTACTATGCTTGAAAATTAAACAAACCGGTATCAGAGATTGGCTATAGCAATCGTAGGAGATTATGGTTTGGTTTTGCGAGACTAGCTCTCTTACTAATCCTCTCCCTGAGGGAGAGGAGGGAGAGGAGAGAGTGACTCACAGCTCAATTGAGTTGCATCGCAAAACTGAGATTTAATTGAATACATGCTTCCTCCCCTCCTCTATGGTGCCCTATAAGGCAGAGCAAAGAGCTGGAGGCGGCTAAGATTATCAAACCTAGGTACTCAAAGTTGCAGCCTTCATCTTAGCAACAAACTTAGAAAGCTCATCGAGCATCGTTTCAGTTTGTTCAAGATTATTTTCAATAATTTTAACCACTGCAGAACCACTGATGGCTCCATCAGCGCCAGACTTAATTGCTTGCTTAACCTGAGCCGGTTCTGAAATTCCAAAGCCAAGTAGAGCTGGTGGGGCGCTAAACTTAGCGAGACTTTCTATAATCCCATCAACCGGCATTTCAGCTTTAACATCAGTTCCGGTAACGCCCGCTCGACTAAGTAAATAAGTATAACCTTTACCGCGACTAGCAACTTCTTTAAGTGTTTCTTCACCTGCATTTGGAGTAGCGATAAAAATTGGGTCAACATCATATTTGCTGGCAACGTCAATAAATTTATCGGACTCAATTATAGGTACATCCGCTACTAACACAGAATCAACCCCGGCATCCGCAGCTTGTTGATAAAATCCATCGATAGAATTACCTACCACTAAGTTAGAATAAACCAACAAGCCGATTGGGATATCAGGATAATCTTTTCTAATGCTTGTAATCAGATCAAAGCACTTTGCCACTGTCGCGCCATTATCGAGTGCTCGAATAGCCGCTTTTTGAATGACTGGTCCGTCAGCAATTGGATCTGAAAACGGAATACCAAGCTCTAATGCGTCTGCGCCGTTATCAATTAATCGAGTGATAATCTGATAACTCAACTCCAAGCTAGGATCTCCTAGCATTACAAAAGGAACAAAAGCGCCTTGCTGTTTCTGTTTTAAATGCTCAAAGCATGATTGATATCTGTTGCTCATGACTGCTTTTTTGCTGCTCATGACTGCTCCTTACTATTTAAAATGGTACGAACATGGGCAAGATCTTTATCTCCGCGCCCTGATAAGTTAACGACAATAATGGAACCATCTTCTATTTGTTCTGCTAACTTCAATGCGTAAGCAAGCGCATGAGAAGATTCTAATGCTGGAATAATACCTTCGCTTTTTGATAGTTTTTGGAACGCAGCGAGCGCCTCTTCATCGGTAGCAGCTACATACTCTACTCTACCGATATCTTTTAGATAAGCATGCTGGGGACCAACTGCTGGATAATCTAAGCCCGCGGATACCGAGTAAGATTCCTCTATCTGGCCTTCATCAGTCTGCATAATGTAAGTATGTGAGCCATGCAAAATACCAAGCGTTCCCTTACATAAAGTTGCACCATGTTGATGGGTATCTAGTCCTTTACCAGCGGGTTCAACACCAATCAGTTTTATTTGCTGCTTGTCAATCAAGTCTGCAAACAGACCAATTGCATTTGAACCACCACCAACACAAGCAATAGCGTAATCCGGTAATCGCCCTTCAGCTTCTAAAATTTGCGAGTGAACTTCCTCGCCAATCATTTTTTGGAACTCTCGTACCATTGTAGGAAAAGGGTGCGGACCTGCGGCAGTACCCAACAGATAGTGACTATTATGGTAGGTTGCTGACCAGTCTCTTAGTGCTTCATTTACTGCGTCTTTGAGAGTGCCACTGCCTGCAGAAACTGGTATCACTTTAGCGCCCATTAACTCCATACGAAAAACATTTGGTTGCTGGCGTTGAACGTCAACTTCACCCATGTAAATACGGCATTTTAATCCGAGCAAAGAGCAAGCTATTGCCGTAGCGACACCATGTTGCCCAGCTCCTGTTTCTGCAATAATTTCCGTCTTACCCATTCGCTTTGCCAAAAGCGCTTGACCTAGTACTTGATTAGTTTTGTGGGCGCCACCGTGCAAAAGGTCTTCACGTTTTAGATAAATCTTTACATTAGGGTTAGGAGAAAGATTTCTTGTTAAAGTTAAAGGGGTAGGGCGACCGGCATAATTTTTAAGCAAATCAGAGAACTCTCTTTTGAACTCTTCATCACTTGATGCAGACACAAAAGCCTCTTCCAATTGGAGTAATGCTGGAACTAATAGCTCGGGGACATACATCCCGCCAAAGTCCCCAAAGTATCGATTAAGTCTTGTCATGTTTTTTCCGTTTAAATTTGTAATAAATACTTTATTCAATCTGTTTTAGTGCTATCGGTAATTACTTAACAACGCAATGCCTGAAACACTTCTTCAATTTTTTGCGTAGATTTGATTCCAGGGCTTTGCTCGACACCTGAACTCAGATCTATGGCGAAGGTGTTTTGTTTGTTGGCGTGGCGAATATTTTCAACATTAATTCCACCGGCCAAGATCACATTATTGGCATCTATATCTTTCAACAAATTCCAGTCGAAAGTTTTTCCTGTTCCACCTTGTTGTCTATCATCATAGGTATCGAGAAGATATCTATCGACGTTAACATCTTTGATAAAGTCGACTTTATTCGCAACGTGGAGTGCTTTCCAGATCTGAGTGTGCCCGAGCGATTCGCTATTAAGTAATTTACGTAACTGCGAAATATACTCTCTAGACTCTTTACCGTGCAATTGGACTGCGTAGAGCCCTAGTTGCTTGGCGGCATTGGCAATGATAGAAATTTCTTCATTAACGAACACTCCAACATAATTGAGTTTTACCGCGTCAACGATTTTTACTGCTTCATCAACATCAATATTTCTCGGCGATGGAGGGTAAAAAATAAATCCGCCGTAGTTGCCACCAGCATTATCAACGCTCACTGCGTCTTCAGGTCGAGTCAATCCACAAATTTTCACATTACCAAAAATCAATGATTTTAGATGATGGCGAATATTATCTTCAGCCATAATGCTCGAGCCGATTAGGAAGCCATTAACCATTGGGGATAAGCGTCTCACATCTGTATGCGTTTGAATACCTGACTCGGATATGACTAACTTATTATCCGGAATTTTGTTAGCCAGGTTTTCAGTAGTCGCTAAGTTAATGCTCAAGTTTTTCAAGTTACGATTATTGATACCAATAATTTTTGCGTCTAATGCGAGTGCCCTCGCTAGTTCTTTCTCACTATGAACTTCGGTAAGAATATCAAGGTTTAACTGATTAGCGATTTCAGCGAGTTCACGGTACTCACTGTCTTCTAATACTGATAGCATGAGCAAAATAGCATCAGCACCATAATATCTAGCTTCATATACTTGATAAATGTCGACAAAAAAGTCTTTGCACAAAATAGGTTGTTTAATCGTTTGTGAAGCTTTGGTAACGTATTCGAGCTTTCCCTGAAAATATTTTTCGTCTGTTAATACGGATACTGCACTAGCAAAGTCTTTATACTGATTAAGTATTTTTTCTAAATCGAAATTTTTACGGATCAGCCCTTTAGAAGGAGAGGCCTTCTTACACTCAAGAATAAAGTCTGCCCGATCGTTGGAAAGTGCTTCAGCTAGACTTCTCTCAGATTTGACTGTTTGAGCTTTGAGTGTCTCAAAAGGAATTTTACTCTTTCTTTTCGCAACTTCGATTTTTTTGTTAACGACTATTTCGGCCAGTACATCTTTTTTACCTGAAGACATTATGAAGCTCCTGAGTTACTAATCTCGGCTAGCGCGAGCAACTTCTCAAACGCTTGGCCATTTTCGATAATATCTTTTGCATCAATTACGCCTTGTTTTAAGGTTGTGCTATTTCCCGATAAGTAAAAGAGCGCACCAGCATTCGCCGCCACGGTGTCTATGATAGGTTGTTCTGCTTTACCTTTAAGTACCTCAACAAATTTATCGGCATTTTCTTTTGGATCGCCGCCAAATAAGGCAGAAAGCGGGACTTCATTTAACCCAAAGTCCGATGCTGTTAATTCGTACTCGTTAATATTTCCATCTTTCAACTCGGCCACTTTAGTTGGACCCGCGAGCGTTATTTCATCGCAACCTAAACTGTTTACAACCATCGCAGATTTGCAGCCAGACAAACGTAAGGATTCTGCAGCTGCATACGCAAATTCAGGTGCATAAATTCCCATCAGTTGATACTCAGGATTTGATGGATTAATTAGTGGTCCAAGTAAGTTAAAAATGGTACGCGTCTTCAAAGCATTTCTAATGGGCATTACATGTTTAACGCCAGTATGGTAAAGAGGCGCAAAGAGAAATGTTGCTCCAACCTGATCAAGGCATTTTCTGGCTGTTTCTGGAGACATGTCAATCTTAACATTAAGTTGCTCTAGTACATCTGCCGAACCACACTTACTTGAAATCGAACGATTGCCGTGCTTAACCATCTTCATTCCTTTCACTGACGCAATTAAACTTACCAGCGTAGATATGTTTAAGGTGTGTTTTCCACTTCCTCCTGTACCGCAGCTATCTGCTGTAACGTAATCAGGTTTGGCGAACGGATTAGCTTGAGTCCTTAATGCTTGCGCAGCTCCAGCAACCTCAGCGGGCGTTTCGCCTTTCATTTTTAGGCCAACCAGAAAAGCTGCAATATTTATTGCTTCCTGTTCTCCTTTAACAAATTGCGAAAATACGTTTTCAGCTTCTTCTTGGGTTAGGTCGCGTTTGTCAAAAATTCGATTCTGTAACTCTATTGTTTTCTCTAATGCTGTCATTTTAAATTTCTTCCTAAATTGTAAATCGTTTATGCGGCTGTTGCTTTAATTTTTGCTTTAACGTTTGATTTAGCCTTTGTCCGCTTCGAATTCTTATGGTTACCTTTGGAAGAAAGTAACCAGCGAATCGACTCTTTCAACAAGTTTCGACCATGGGTAGTTAGGATTGATTCAGGATGAAATTGAAACCCTAGTACTTTTTGCTTTTTATGCACGACAGCCATGACTTCTTTAGTAATTTCATTATTACAGCATGCAATAACTTCTAAACAGTCGGGCACTTCTGCCGCGACTAGAGAATGGTACCTGGCTGCCTGGAAAGTTTGGGTTAGACTCTCAAAAACAGGGTGGTCAGTTGTTTCAATACGGTCCGCCTTGCCATGTACAATTTCGGTAGCACCATCTATTTTTCCTCCGAAGTACTGCACAATCGATTGGTGCCCAAGACAGATCCCCAAGATTGGTAGTTGACCGGAAAACTTTTCGATGATCTTCAATGAATTCCCCGCAGTGCTGGGATTTCCGGGGCCCGGTGAGATAACGATGACACAATTATTTTCAGATAGTCTCTGAGCGGTGAAAATTCGATCGATCGGCGTATCATTACGGAAGATAACGACTTCCAAATCGAGTTGTCTAAATTGATTTACCAAGTTATAGGTGAATGAGTCATAGTTATCAATCATGATAATCTGAGTAGGTTTTGTCATTAGAAAACCTCCGCATTATTTTTATGCGCGTGGATCTCATGATTAGCTGCTAGTACTGCGTTGATTACCGCTTTTGCTTTGTTTGTTGTTTCCAGTGCTTCTAATTTCGGTACAGAGTCAAATACGATACCTGCGCCAGCTTGAACATGCGCGACACCATCTTTGTAGAATGCGGCTCGTATTACGATGCAGGTATCCATATCACCATTGCCATTGATATAACCCACCGCGCCGCCATAGCTTCCTCGCCGAGCGTTTTCAGCTTTACGCAATAATTCAGTCGCTTTAATTTTTGGAGCTCCGGTAAGCGTTCCCATATTCATACAGGCTAAGTAAGCGTGTAGAGCATCCAAATCATTTCTAAGCTTGCCTTGAACGCAAGAGACTAAGTGCATGACTTGTGAATAGCGATCTACCGCTAATAACTTGGGTACATGCGTAGTTCCAGGTTCAGCGATTCGAGAAATATCATTACGAGCAAGGTCAACCAGCATCATATGTTCAGCAACTTCTTTTTCGTCTAACTTTAACTCTGCTTCCAAACGCGCATCGAGATCTAAATCGATTTCACCTGAGTCAGCTCTACCACGCGGCCGGGTACCTGCAATTGGATAGAGTAAAACGTCTCTAGTTTTAGCTGTAAATTTCAATGCGCTTTCTGGTGAAGCGCCGAAAAGACAGAAATCCTTGTCCTGCATATAGAACATATAAGGGCTAGGATTCGCTGACTTAAGTTGTTTGTAGCTTTCAATCGGTGAGTGGCATGCAAGTGAGAAAGTTCTTGACGGAACCACTTGAAATACGTCACCTTCAACTATGTTTTGTTTTAACTCAGTTACCAGGTCTTGGTAGCTTTCGTCGTCCAGGTTAACTTCTACTTGGTCTTCGTCAGAAGATTGTTGCACCAGTCTATGTAGAGGCTGTGGTAGCTTTTTATCTTCATCCCGGCTGGACTTTGTTAATTGGGTGATTGTATCTTCAAATGTCTTAAACTCTCTCGCCAGTTCAAAATATACGTTTTCACTTTCTATTTCTCCGATAAACTGATTGGAAAGTAGGCGACAGGTATTTCTCTTGTGGTCAATAACCATCAATGTTTCGGCAAGATAGAAAACAAAGTCTGGGCAAGTGTTTTGTCCTTTATTAACTTGAGGGAGTTTTTCAAAAGATTCAATAAAGTCAAATGCAAATAGACCGCAAAGAAAAACCGCAAATTCATTATTAGGTTGATTGTGAAAGCCTTGTTTAAGCATCCTTAAAATATCAGAAGGAGAAGGGCGTTTTAGCCTTGAGTCTTCATCAAGAATTTCTTGCTTCTGTTTAAATTCAACCGCAATTACCGATTTCTCATGATAAATGCAATGAATTGCTGAGTTTGATTTCAGAGGCTTAGCTAGAATTTCAATCACACTTTCACCATTAGGCGTTAGCGCTTCAATCACAACTTGTTGTTGATTGCACTCAATTCTTACTGCGGCCTTGAGCATTAAAATACTTTTAAGGTTTTCCTTCGAATCAATCTCACTAGATTCCAGCAACATATTGTTATTCAACGCGAGTGAACGAGATAATCCGTCAAAAAGCTCAACCGGATTTAAAGAGGTGCCAATATCTTTAGAAATTGTTTTCACCTTCCCAAAGGTCTCTATGTTGCTTTGGCTTGGAGCAATTAAGTTATCTTTATACATTGGTATTTCCCTTAAACTTGATTGCTATTCATTAGGCGGCTGTTTTGCCGGCAGCTTCAATAAATGGGGCAAGTTCTTTCATCAAATTGGCAAAGTCGTTTTCATCCAAAGACTGTTGGCCATCTGATAATGCGACCTGAGGATTATAGTGAGCTTCTACTATGACGCCGTCTGCACCACAAGCTACTGCCGCTTTTGCCATTGGGGCGACTAACTCTCTTATACCAGTGCCGTGAGAGGGATCTACGATAACTGGAAGGTGGCTTTTAGTTTTGATGTATGCCACAGCATTCAAATCTAAAGTATTACGGGTCGCTTTTTCAAAAGTGCGAATGCCGCGTTCACATATCACGACATTTTTATTACCCTCTGCATAAATGTACTCGGCCGCTAGCAATAACTCTTCAATGGTGGCTGACATACCGCGCTTTAAAATAGTTGGTTTTTGGCTTTGTCCAACAGCTTTAAGCAATTTAAAGTTTTGCATGTTGCGTGCACCTACTTGAAATGCATCTACATATTGCTCCATCATTTCAACATGGGCTGAGTCGATAATTTCTGTCACACAGGGGATACCATATTCTCTAGAAGCTTCTTGCAGTAACTTCAATCCTTCTTCTTCTAGTCCTTGAAAACTATATGGCGAAGTTCTTGGTTTAAATGCTCCGCCACGAAGACCTACCGCGCCATGCTTTTTCACAAGTGCCGCGGAAGCCATCATTTGTTCCCTATTTTCCACCGCACAAGGTCCTGCAATAATTGCGAAGTTGCCGCCGCCAATGGTTGTATTGCCGAATTGGACTTGCGAGTCGTGACTTTGGAATTCTCGGCTGACTTGTTTGTAATTACTTAAAATTGGTTTTACATTTTCTACCATTGGATGAGCTGGAATATTTAGACTGTTTAGTACTCTT
>JAPHTP010000175.1 GCA_026196875.1 Kangiellaceae bacterium | reverse complement strand
GGAAAACCATCAATACGTCGATTTGACTCACGTCCAGACCTGCGTCGAACAAAGACTGTAACGAGTATGTATAAGCCTGCCATTGTCCAGCAACCGGAGCAGCACCTTCCTGGCTGGCGGTCAAATCGAGTTCTACCGCAGTGGTTGCATCCCCCGATTCTATTTTGAATTTCCACACTGACGCTGGATCATTTGGCACATTAACCACTTTCATTTCAAATTGAACGACGCCGTTACTAAGCACATCTGAAACATCTAGATAGACATCGTCATCCGCAAGTAGTCCCATTACGGTCGGCGTGGCACCGATAACAAACTCTGCCGTTAAGCCATGTTCAGTATCGTCATTTTCGATGGTTGGCGTTGAACCACCACAACAATCCCAGATGCTCCATTGGTCCATCACCTGATCATCAAATAACACATGCCCTCTAAATCCTGATGATGAGGTCGGATCATAAATTTTGGCATTATCAACTCGGTATACAGCCCCTTCACCAGCTCCCCATGCAGGGAAAATCATCACTACATCAATCGCGCTCGCATCTAAGCCTGCATCTGCTAAGTCGGATAAGTTAAAAGTGTATGTTTGCCATTGGCCAGCAATCGGCGAGACACCTTCAACACTATCGGTTAATTGAAGTTCAACCGCGGAAGAACCATTATCTGACTCAACTTTAAACAGCCACGCAGCCCCTGAGTCATTCGGCATATTGACAATTTTTAAGTCAAACTGGATAACTCCATTGGCAAGAATACTTGTTCCATCAAATGGAGCTGGCTCGGCACCAGAGTCAGAAATAAACTCTGCACGCGAGATAAATCCCATAACTGTTGGAGAAGCACCAATCGAAAACTCTGCAACCGCTCCATGCATTTCATCGTCATCAGTAACGACTGCAGGTGTTGAACCGCCGCAACAATCCCACATTGGCCAGCTTGGATTTTCTGCGTCTTCAAATAGAACGACTTCTGGAGAAGCGAACGCGTCGCTGGCGATGGTTACATTAGTGACCTGATAAACCGCGCCTTCACCAGCCCCCCATGCAGGAAAAAACATCACTACGTCAATCGCGCTTAGATCTAATCCTGCATCCGCTAACCCTTGCAATGGAAAAGTATAAGTTTGCCACTCGCCCACAACAGGGTCGCTCGCTTCACTACTTTGATTTAATGAAAGCTCCACTGCAGTTGCGCCACCGGCGCTCTCAACTTTAAACAGCCATGCTGCATCAGGATCGTTTGGCGCACTAGCGACCTTAAGATCAAATCTAACGTAACCAGAATCGATAAGCGGTGAAGCATCAAATGGTGCCCCTTCTCCTTCCGGGTCAGTTATAAATTCATCTCTTGAAATAAATCCATTAACCGTCGGAGATTCGCCTACGCTAAATTCAATTACGTTGCCTTTAGTAGCGTCCCCAACAACTGAAGGGGTAGATCCACCACAACAATCCCAGGCAGGCCAATCAGGCAGTAAGGTACCGGCAAAAATCGTTAAATTTTGTGGAACTCCCGTTGAAGGCGGCGAAGGAATAGGCGCTTCACCTTCAACTAAAGCATCTTCTAAACTATCGTAACCAGCACGAATAGTTTCGCAGCCTCTACCGGTATCAGGATTTTGTTGACACTCGTACACGCGCACATAATCAACCTCGAACCTTTGACCATTTTCGAACGCGGTAGCGTCAATACCTAGATTGTTTACATTTTCTGGCCAATCTCCACCAACAGCAAAATTCAAAATCAAATAGAACTGCTGATCGAAAGGCTCGCTTCCCCAATGGGTCGTTAATTCACCTGTAGCAATATCGTAATACTCGGCAAACCAACCTTTGTGAGATAGGCCAACGGCCTCCCCTTTGCTGTTATATCGAACTTCAGATTTGCGTTGAGTTGCATATAAATAGTTATCTACATACCAACGAATTTCGCCTTCCTGCCATTCGATAGCATAGGTATGAAAACCGTCGGCGGGATTAACATTATCAGGTAAGCTGTAAGCTTTACCTGAGTGAGAATTATCAGGCCACTCCTTACCATAATGCAGTGTGCCATAAATTTTATTTTCTGAATTTCCTTCTGAATCATTAGTTTTCAGGTTTACCGCTTCCAAAATATCGATTTCACCGGACTTAGGCCAACCACCATACACTTCATCTGTCGGCATCATCCAGAAAGCAGGCCAACTACCTTGACCATAAGGTAGCTTTGCTCTCATTTCGACTCTGGCGTATTTAAAGTCAGCTTTATATCGACTATTGATACGCGCTGATGTATAAGGCTTTTCAGCACCATCTGCAGCAGGAAGCGCAACAATGTTGAGTAAACCATTTTCTACAAAAGAGTTTTCTAGACTATCGGTGTAACATTGCTTCTCGTTGTTGCCACCGCCTAGACAGTTGACTTCATGAGTCCAGTTATTGGTGTTAATTGAGGCCCCGTCAAATTCATCGCTCCACACTAATTTCCAGTCGCTCACTGGCTGGGTAACGTCAAAGTTGCTTGGGTCTGTATTGGTTTCTGCTCCGCTACCACATCCAACTGCGGATGCTAAAAATAGAAATGCCAGTGCCTGAAGAGTTTTTCCTACTATTCTTATCATAATTTTTTCCAAAGACTAAAACTATTTGGAATGAGAGTGTTTTTAATTCTCAAGGTGCGAATTATTAGGCGCACTTTTTTTGAGAACTCCCACCATAGTTTAGCAGTCGAGATACAACTCTATTTCCTGACCGCCCCCACATTCATACTCTTTGAAATATTAAAAGGATACAATCGAATTGCGATATCAGACCGAAATGGTGCGGCATCACAACCCAAATAGATGCAGTAGTGACAAGGCGGTACATTTTCGCGATGAGAGGTTGTTAGCTTTATAATTTATTAAATTTATAATTCTTTTGACTCTACGATCTTTTTTATATTGGCACTATAGTTTCTACTAGCTTTTAACTGCACATCGCCGCCTAAGTCAAGTATACATTCACTGTTGCGTAGAGGCTTAATGCTCTTAATGCAATTAACATTGACCAAAGTTGACTTGTGTATACGCGCAAACATTTTAGGGTCTAATTGCTCTTCCAATTTTTTCATCGTAATTCGTACTATATGCGTTTCCTGATTAGTGTGAATACACATATAGTCACCGGCCGCATCAATCCAACGAATATCTTTAGTTGCCAAAAAAACCTTTTCTAAATCTTCGTTCTTAATTACCAACTCTTGATTGTATTTTGTTGGCAGCGGCTGATCAGTTTTAAGCCAGTCTTCTAGTTCAGTAATCTCAATTCCGGAGGCTTCTCCCAATGCTTTCAGCAAACGAAATTTTTCACTGTGCTTATTTTGAGGTGAATGTCTTTCGATAATTCGGTCTACAGTTTTTTGCAAACGGCCCAAGTTAGCCGGTTTTAAAACATAATCAATTGCATTAAGTTCAAATGCGTCCAACGCGTATTCACCATACGCACTTACGAAGACAACCATGGGAAGAACGTCAGATTGGAGTGCCTGCACTACTTCTATTCCGTTTAACCCGGGAAGTTGTAAATCAAGGAACATAACATCAGGGTTTAACTTCTGACAAAGTTGTATTGCTTGATCTCCATCACTAGCTTCACCGATGACCTTTACTTGGGGGATTTTTTCAAGCCTTAACCTTAAGCCTTCTAATGCTAGTGGCTCGTCGTCTACCAGAATGGCGGTTAGTGCTCTTTCAGTCATTTACTAACCTTTGTTATCATCGGAAAACTGATCGAAACAGTCGTTCCTCCTAACTCGTTTTCCGCGATTTCAAATTGGTAGTCACCGTTAAACATCGCATCAAGACGCGCTCTGGTATTAGTCATGCCTATCCCTAATCCATTTCTAACTTGGACTTTTTGATCTTTTCCATCATCAATAATCTCGATAGTGACTCTATTATCTTTGCAGCCTGATTTAATATGAATATGGCCACCATCTTTACAGGGCTCAACAGCATATTTGACGGAGTTTTCAACAATCGGTTGTAAAAGCATATAAGGTAATTGGCACTCCTGCACTTCGCTATCAATACCGATATGTATTTTTAGCCGCTCACCAAACCGTACCTTTTCAATCGAAATATAGAGTTTCAATAACTCTAACTCTTTCTGCAGTGTGGTAACACTTCTCTCACCTCTATCCAAAGTATAGCGGAAAAATTCACATAACTTATCCAGCATTTCATTAGCTTTATCGTTTTCGAATTTATAGATTAAGGTCGAAATCGAGTTCATTGTATTAAACATAAAATGAGGGTTTAGCTGATATCTCAACATTTGGAGTTCAGCATCTTTTGCCGCAGTGCGAGCTTTCAGCAATTTCTCATGCTCTCGCTGCAAGCGTGTGTTGTATAGCATGATAAAAAATATCGATGTCCAAACAAACATGGTAGTCAAAGAAAACAATAACCACCCACCAAACTCCAGAGTGTCCCATGCTTCATTCCACTGTTGTCCGTAGACCAACACCTTATAACTACTCAGCTTTATAATGTTAAAAATAAACCCAAGCGTAGTTGCTGAAGTAAAACTATAAAATATTGTTTTTTTTAGTGGTAGATGGACAATTTTTCGAATAAATCGCCACTGGATATAAGATAATAGAAAGCCGCTAAAAGTTTCGACAAACAAATTAATGATTTGCCCCGATAGATTGAAGTCAGGGCGCTCGAATTGGGGGCGAATAATCGCAAGGAAGACGACTAAAGCATACCCGAGCCAGCCTGCAACTTGCAGTGTCCAGAATTGCTGCTTTTGATTAGCGAATGATTGTGTACCTAACTCAATGCTACTCGACAAATGATTAATTTCCGTTAAAGCTGTGATAACCGTAAATCCAATAATAACTCAAATCGTTAACGGTATAGCAAATGGGGGCGAAAATTGCGAATTTGCGCCAACAAGTGCAAAATCCGAGACAACCTCATACCTTTACAACCGAGGGAAAGATTCTTACTTTAGATGTCTAACACTAGCCTATTTGACTTAGCACGTGACACACAGGGACACATCCGGTTTTCGCTACAACGCTCACTTTTAGTGAGCACGTTATCCAAATGTTCAGGTTCTCCTTCTAAAACCTTAACTTGACAAGACTTACATTCACCCACTTTACAACTATATGGAATAGCTACACCAGCATCTAAAATAGCATCTAGTATCGTGGTGCCTGCATCAACATTCAGGGTCATTCCAGCTTGTTTTAACTCTACAGTAAAAGACCTAGCTTTTGTATCGGGAACAACTGCAAACCTTTCAAATTTTACCTGCTCTTTAGGAAAGTTTGATCGTGTCGACTCGTCCAATAACCCATCGATTAGTCGACCAGGGCCACAAATATAAACTACCGAGTCCTTAGATAGATTCTCAACTAATAATCTGGTTGAAAAGAGGCTCCCTTTTTCGCTTTCATAGAAAGATATATTTTCACCAAACTCTCTTTGTAGGCGATCAGCAAATGCCATTTTGAATTTAGACTTGCCTAGATAATGAATTTCAAATTGCCTGCCTTGCGCCTGTAACTCCTGGGCCATTGATTTAATCGGAGTGATGCCTATACCACCGGCAATCAATACGTGTTTTCCGAAATGCTCCTCAAGCGAGAAGAAGTTCTCCGGTATTTCGCATCGGATTTTATCACCTAAGCTAAGTGTCTGATGGATCGCAATAGAACCACCCCTGCCTTTTTCTTCTTTCTGTACTGCAATTTCGTAGATGTCTCTGCGGGTTGGGTTAGAACAAATTGAGTAATGCCGATGCTCTATTTTGCCTTCCACGCTTAAGAATGGAATTTTCAGGTGAGCTCCAGCATTTATTTTTGGTAATTGGTTGCCATTGATATCTCGAAATTCGTAAGCTCGTATTTGAGGAGTCAATTGGCGAATGCCGGTAATAGTTAAAGATAATTTACCTTCTCCTAGAAACTTGTCATCACTGTCAATGGTATTTGAGTGCTGTCTTGAGTGCTTTTTTACTTGTCCCATTAACTCCTCAATTTGTTCTGTTAAAGTACGGACAAGATTTTCTACTTCAGCTTCAGTATATCTGGACGAAATATGTTGCGGACAATTCCAATCAAAGGCTTCAATTTTTATTACAAAGCCACGCTCTACATTTGCACGATAGTCAGCGTCTTCAATTCTTGCCAGCATTTCCCAGTCACCGTCGCTAACCAGAGAAATTCTGCCGAGTAGTTTTAGACGGCGCTTATTTGGGTAGTCCATAAAAATAATCGAAACACGGTCATTTGTACGAAAATTTCCTGTACTCACGTATTGTCGGTTTCCACTGTAATCAGCAAAGCCAATGGTTTCAGCATCAATGACCTTCATAAACCCTTTTGGCCCTCCACGATGCTGGACGTATGGCCAACCAGTCTCACTCACACTAGCTATATAGAAACTATCACGAGCTTGGATAAATTCCGCCTCACTTTGACTGAGCAAGTAATTAACGTCTTCACCTTGCTCCATACCGGCATAACCGATGCGACTATTCCGCTCCGACTGAATTTGTTTTACCTGTTCGGTGAAAGCAATCTCTGCAAATTTATGGCCCATAATATTACCTCGTCAACGGTGTAAATCGAGGCAGAGTAAAGTCCACCTCGATTAAAGCAGCTACAACAAACTAGCTGGCTTTTTTCAACTCAACTTTAGGAAAGTCAATCTCAACTCGACTCGCCTTGCCAAGAATATTCGTCAATATATTCATGCCTACATGGGTAATAATTTCGACGATATCCGACTCACTATAACCTGCCGCTCTTACTTCCAATAGTTCCGCGGTAGCCACAGCACCACTGTTTTCAGCCAAAGATTTTGCAAACTTTACTGCAACTGCAGCTCGTGCGTCTTGGCTTTCACCTTGACGATTCGCTTCTATTTCGGCGCTGCTTAATCCTGCCTTTCGACCAATTGCCGTGTGTGCAGATACGCAATATTCGCAAGCATTTTGCTCGGCAAGAGCTAATGCGATACGTTCTTTAGTTTGCGCGTCTAACGACCCTTGGGTCGCAACAGAATGTAGGCCTAGAAACGCGCCAAGTGCCGCCGGGGAGTTAGCAAAAACTTTTAAAAAGTTAGGAACCATACCTAGCTGGCTCTGGATTGCACGGAATAACTCGAGTTGTTCGGTCGATGCATTATCTGAAGTAACGACATTAATTCTACTCATGATTTTTTCCTCAAATGGTTTTAATAACGGTTTAACTAGCGAATAACTTATCGAAAGTTGAGAGCTAAGATTGCGGTACCAATAGCCATCAGATCCGATAAAGCTATTCTGCTTTAAACCGCCTAAAGAAAGAATACCTATTAAAAACAATTAATTATTTCGGCTTGTGGAATAATTAGCCTATGTAAATTAAAATAATGAGACATTTTAAGTAACTGCGGGCTTTTGTATGGATAGGCTACAAATGATGAAAGTATTCGTGGCAGTCGCCGAAGAGGAAGGTTTTTCAGCCGCATCCAGGCGGCTGAATATGTCGCCGCCCGCTGTGACGAGAGCAATTGCAGCCCTTGAAGCGGAGTTAAATGTTAAGTTGCTCAACCGAACCACTCGCTTTGTAAGAGCAACTGATGCAGGAGTGAGATATCTGGAGGATTGTCGCAAAATACTGGAACAAATAGCATTAGCCGATGAAGCGGCACAAGGCATTAACTCTGAACCGATTGGGCATTTATGCGTTACTGCGCCGGTGATGTTTGGTCGTATGTATGTGATGCCAAGTATTATCGAATACCTCAACGTTTACCCTAAGGCAACAGTACAAACTGTATTTTTAGATCGCTTAGTCAGTTTATTAGAGGAAGGTATCGATTTGGGAATTAGAATTGGCGAATTACCCGATTCTAGTATGCGCGCAATAAGAGTAGGTTCAGTAAGGCAAGTTGTTTGTGCCTCCCCCGAATACCTCAATCGAAATGGTCTTCCACAAACTCCTGATGCACTCGAGAGCTTTCAGCTAATTTCTTCAAATGCGGGAAGCTTCAGTCATGACTGGTTGTTTTATAAAAATAACGTCGCTAGCACGATTAAAATTAAGTCGCGACTCACTGTATCAAATAACGAATCAGCTATTGAAGCCGCGGTAAGAGGTTTTGGAGTTGTACGTTTATTATCTTATCAAATAGCTCCTCAGTTAAAATCTAATCAACTTAAAATTATTCTAGAAGACTATGAACGTCCAATTTTGCCAGTTCACATTGTGCATCGTGAAGGTAGATTATCTTCCACAAAAATTCGTGCTTTTATTGATCTGTTGGCAAGCAATCTGAGAAAAGATCCTAATCTCAATTAATACTGGTTGCTCTTTAGTAACTAGGTAGTTAAACCAGCATATTCTTTATCCATACTCCCCAGCTCGATTAAAACTCTTCCATTGCGAATTCATAAATTGGACAAAAAACTGTCACCAAATCTAAATATACTCGCCACAATGTTGAAACAATCAAATCGCAAAATGCCGGTAATGAATGGCAATTGTTCGAGTTGAGATGTTTAATAGAGTCGCTATCACAGGTCTGGGAGCTATCACTCCTGCAGGCAATACTATTTCTGAAAACTGGCAAAACATTGTTGCCGGAAAGTCAGGGATCGACTTTATTAAGAAATTTGATACTGAAAACTTCCCGATCAAGGTTGCAGGTGAAGTTGATGTCGATGTTAAAGACTTTATTGAAGGCAAAGATGTAAAACACTTTGACCCTTTTATTCAATATGCCTTGATAGCGACTCAAGAAGCTATATTAGATGCGGGCGTGCAAAACTTTAAAGACGTCGGTGTTATCATTGGCTCAGGCCAGGGCGGCATCAGCAACATTGAGAAAGAGCACGCTAAGCTCATCAGCGGCAGGCTACGCCGGGTAACTCCTTTCTTTATCCCTTCTTCAGTTATAGGTATGGCAGCAGGCGTGGTATCCTCAAAATTTGGCTTTCGGGGCCCCAACTACGGCGTTAGCTCGGCCTGCGCTACATCCGCCCATGCAATAATGGATGCTTGCAAAATGATTGCGGTTGGCGAAGTAGATACCGTTGTCACCGGAGGCGCGGAAGCGACAATCACCCCTTTAAGCCTTGCAGGATTTTCTCGCCTAAACGCTCTCAATACGGAGACTGAGAATCCCTCGCAAACTTCACGCCCTTTTGATTTACAACGTAACGGCTTTGTTATGGGCGAAGGCGCGGGAATTGTAGTATTAGAAAATATGGCATCAGCTATAAAACGCGGAGCCCGTATTTATGGCGAAATCGCCGGCTTCGGCGCTACTTCAGATGCCAGCCATTTAACGGCTCCCAGTCCGGATGGACGTGGCCAAAGCCAGGCAATGCAAAAAGCCTTGGACATGGCTGGAGTAGATTCGGCGCAAATTAATTACATAAACGCCCATGGTACTTCTACACCACTCAACGACAAAATTGAAACGCTCGCAATTAAGAATGTATTTGCTGAAAATGCCAAACGTGTTTCTATCAGTTCGACTAAATCAATGACGGGACACTTGCTCGGTGCTGCAGGCGTGGTTGAACTTATTTACTCCATTCAAGCAATTAAAAATAGCCTTATACCACCGACAATCAATCTCAAAAACCCTGATCCAGATTGCGATTTAAATTACACAGCTAATGTCTTTGAATCTAAGAACATAGAGTATGCACTTTCAAATTCTTTTGGATTTGGTGGAACTAACGCTTCATTGTTACTGAAAAAAGTGGCGTAAGTTTGGAAAAAACCAGGTAAACAGCTTTTTGTTCATTAGCATGATTCACAGGGATCTATTTTGTCAGGAACTAATACATCTCGAAAGTGAACAAAAATGTCAAAAGCAACAAGGAACGGCACCAGTACCTTATATTTCCATAATTATCAATAAGTTAGAAAAATTCATCGCTATTTTATCTTTCGCTATCATCCAGATTTTTGGCAAAATGTGTGGCAAATTACCACTCAAGTTGCACAAAAGTACCAATTTGAACCATTTTGTCATACTTATGGTAAGTATTGTCATAGGTGATACTGGCTACAAAGCATACAATTTCGCTCAGTTAGACGAACACCGTTTATTTAATTTCTGAGTTTATTGATGTACAAAAGTATCCACACTGAAAAATTTGATGTTTTCGCCCTCCAGGTGGGAATGTACATTTCCAGTTTGGATATCCCCTGGTCAGCCACAAACTATCCGCTTAAAGGTTTTATGATTGAAAACAAAGAGCAGATTAGTGAGTTAATCAAAACATGCAATTATGTTTATATTGATACCGTTAGAAGTCGTGCAGTAAAAACAGCACCGATTAAACCAGCTACTATTAATCGCGCCAAAATAGATAAAATTAACGGCGGCGATAAAAGACAAATTCGCCCTTCAGGCGGGATGTCTAACAGCCAAGTATCGGCTAGGCTTGCCTCCTTTGCTACAGAGACCTACCCGGTTACGGCAAAATTCAAAGACGAAATTAAAGTCGCCTCGTCAATTCTGGAGGATTCTCTGTCCAGCCTAAATAATATGTTGAGCTATAACAGAGAGCTGGTTCCAGGTGACATGCTAAAAGTCCGACACTTAACCGCAAAAATGGTTTCTAGTGCAATTCGCAACCCAGATGCATTGGTTTGGTTATGCAAGATAAAAAATGCGGATAAGAAGATTTATAACTCCTTATTAAGCAGCGCAGTAACAGGCATTGTCTTTGCCCGTCACTTGGGTCTTAAACGAGACAAAATAGAAGTATTGGCGCAGTCACTTATGCTTCGTGGAATTGGGTTGATTAAGCTCGACAAAAAGAAACTTATTTCATATAGACCAGGCAAAGAGACTTCAGAATATTTAGAGCATGTTGATCTTACTCTTAACACTCTAAGTAGCTTTATTGATTGTGATAGATTGGCTATTAATACTATTCAAAATTATTGTGAAAGATTCGACGGCCTAGGTTACCCGGCGCAAAAGCCAGCGCTTCGTATTCCGCTACTCGCTCAAATGATGGGAATCGTGGTCTTCTTCGAATCTTCAGTTAATCCTATCGTCGAAAGCCGAGCGGTATCTCCTGCAGAATCCGTGACGAATCTTTTTAAAGTTGCTAATAAGCAATTTTCCAAACAACTGATAGAGCAGTTTGTTCAGTCTGTTGGAATTTATCCCGTCGGATGTGTTGTTCAACTCTCGGATAACTCATTAGGTATGATTATCGATCAGACACCTAAACAAAGATTAAGACCTAAAGTGGCTGTTGTAAAAAATGAAGCGGACGAAATACTAACCGAACCCAAGATTATTGATCTTGCAAACCAGGAAGTGAACATTCCTCTGACAATCAAAAAGGGTATCTCTCGTAGAGGGATCCCTGCATCATCACTCAACATTTGCATAAGTCACCGCGAAGAAAAATCAAAAGTTTCCAAAATTTTCGGAAACTTGAGAAATACTAAAGCAATGCGTACGCTTTCTATTTTTTAGCCTACTATTTATTTGCATTCATTATCGGGTAAGCTCTTTTATCATGGCTCTTAAATCTTCTATTGATTCACATTGCTTTGTTAGAATTAGCTCAACATTCTCACGACCAATATCTAAACAACGACTTACATCGTCAATAAACCTCTGTTTCATTTCATCATCTTGCATATCAGGAAAATAGAAATATACAAACCTGGATATTAACTTGGTTAAGCTAGCTTCATTGGACAGTTTAGAGCTTCCTGCTAGCTCGTCTAGTTCCTTTACAACTTTGAAAACAGCTTTAGGCAGATCCCAATGAGCAATTAGTAAGGCTCCTGCAGAATATATGGTGGTGCCAAAAATTTCCTTTTCTTTCTCTCTTTTGAAAGATGGACTTGCCTTTTTATCTAATGACTCTAAGAACTGCTGCGTCCTATTTGGAAACATACTAGCCAACATAAATGCGCCAATATTAAAAAATAGGCCAACCAAATAAACTTCGGATTCAAGAGTAGTAAACTTTCTATTGGAAACTCGGTGCAACTTAGACAGAAATATTGCGGTTAAAAGAGAGGTCTGCCAATAATGTTCAAGATTAAAATTTTCGGGAAGATTTTTACCAAAACTTGAATTTGAAGCTGTCATCAAAGCCAAGTATCTTACTTGATCTACCCCCAGGACTTTCGTGATAGCATCGCTCAGACTCCGAACATTACGAGCACCATAAAAAGCAGAGCGAGAAATAGACATCACTTTTGCAGATAGTAAAGGGTCGAGACTGACAAGCTGAACGAGTTCGTCAATATTATAATTCTCTTTGTTCATTAACTCTAATATCTGGGTACAACTTTTGGGCGAGGCAGGAAGTTTGTTTACATCGAGATGATTAACCTTGATGTCTTTGCCACCCAAATTTAAGATCTGTTCCCGATATTTGGCTGGCGTAGTATCAAACCATTGTCTGAAAGCTCGATCAAAGGATGCTCGTTCAGAAAAACCAAGGACTTCAGCAATAACTTCCAGCTTAGTTTCTTCTTCGGCCAACATTTCAAGTGATCGATTACGACGATATCTTTGAAAAAACTCAGAAAAAGAAGTTTCACTTTCTGCAAACCTTCTCCTGAGGCTGCTCAAACTCATATTAAAGTTTTCAGCAATACTCGCTTGAGTTACGTCTTTTAAAGTAGTTAAGGTAGCTAAATATTCTCTAATCTGAATGAGAATTGAATCAATTCTTCTTAAGTTCTCCAACTCTTCATCCAATTTGGGTTTTAGGAGCTTCAGGATTTCTGTATTTGAATAAAGTGAAGGCTTGTTGAGTACTTCGTCACTGAAAAATAAAAACAGCTTGTCTTTTGTCGCAACAACTTTCTTGGTGAACTGTTCAATGTTTTCCGGCAAACCAAACTCTGATTGCGGATAACCAATGAGTTCAGGATAAAACTCCGGCCCAGCCACGCGATTACCGACTCTAATCATGCGCCCCAACATTGTGTCTTTAATATAAACTTCAGCAATGTTATCGAAACTAAAATTACTGATTTCGATGATTGCCCCTTTTTCATGTGGCTTGATATTAAGTTCTGAATCATCAATTTTTACTAGTGGATAATAAACTTGTAATTGATTAAAAGCCTTCAACAGCGTTTCGCAACCAGATATATATACCCCAATTGGACCTGTTGCGTTCATTGCAGAGGTTAATCCAATACTAAATCCGAGAGAACGGTTTTGTGTTTTTGTATAAAACCAAGAAATGATGCTTTGATACAGGCCGATATCAATAGACTTGCTTTGGTCTTCAGTTAAATCAGTTAGGTTAAACTGCTCCACAAGCTCCTTGAATAGCTCTGGATTTGATTCCTGTAATGTGAGCACCGGTGCGAGCAATCGCAACGGCACTTGTTGCCTTCCCACTATTCCACTTACCTACAGTCTCTTTTGACGTGATTTCCCCAAGTTGTCTAATAAGTCTAGCAGGATAATTTCAGATTGCAGTTTATTTGAGGTAAGCTAAGTAGCTGTTTTAAAGCGCATTTCCTACTTCCAATTCAAACAAATTGAGTGCATGGTAAAACCAGTTTTAACTTTGAAAATTCTCATAATGCAGTTTTCCATCGTCACCAATTTCCTCCCAATTAGCTTTCGAACCGACCCAAATATGATGAGCAACTCTTAAGTCCCCATCTCCCGAAGTAAGGGTACCAACTGGAATATAAATGTGCGTATCACTATCCTTTGCAGGCAACAACGATCCACAATTTTTACAGAAACTGTTTTCCCAATCGTGATTAGGCTTTTGCCAATTAGCTAGAAACTCTTCACCTTTTGTCCATTGAAAATTTTCTTTACTAATTACAGTTACCGCAATACCACCACTGCCTGTGGCGCGGCGGCAAATAGAACAGTGACAGACATAAACATCTTTCAGTTCCACATTAACTTGGTAAGCAACTTCACCACAATTGCATTGACCTTTTGGCATAGCATTTCCTCGTAAGAACATATTCTTGATTTTGGAGCGAAATATTTCGTTTGCGATCGACTCTAATCACTTCGGTTCATTAACCTGAATTCTATGTCGGTTAATCGAAAGAAGCAAAGCAGCGACAATAAAACCAGGAATTATTTGCACTAGAGCTCCATAAAACAGCTGCCCGATTAAGGCTTGGCTCCAGTTATCGAAGATATCGTAATGAGTACCTAAATTCCATGTCTTAGTAATCCACCACAGAACAAACACTGGCAATCTAGATATTGGAGAAAAAATAAGTAAAGTGTAAAGCAATAGTTGATAAGGTTTCTTTTCCCTAACTAGCTTAAATCCCCAATAAATAGAAAAAGCCAAAGTTAGCCAGAGCAATCCAATAAAAAAAATGTAGATTTCGGGTATACCGGCTAGCTCCAGGGAAAACCTAAGTGGAGTGACAATTAATGCAATGATTATAGGTAGATAAGCAAGTTTAAGTGCGCGTTTAAACATTCAATAATACTTCAATTTTAAAGCTTTAGATTGGATTCTAACGCCTACTTCATGTTTTTATTCCTGAGCTAAAGAAGGATTAGTTCAGAGATCCAGAAGCCCACTATGGTTGTCTTTTTGTCGTCTCAAGATTCAGGTCCTTTAGGCCGCCTCTTCAGCAGCGATCCTCAATGCCGAAAAAGCAACATATTCATTTGATACATCGGGAGCCATTGACTCCGGTCCAGCAAGCCATTCGTCAAGTTTATTATCATAATCATATAGAAATTGGCTTAGCTGTTCTTTTTCAATTTGGCCTAATGACTTTACTAATCTGTATCGATAAACATCATCAGCAATGCCGTATTTTTCGGCTAATGGAATCAAAGGCCAAAAACATGCGGGTACTCTTTCCTTAACCAGCTTAGGAGGAAGATGCTCTTTAGGTATGACGGCTTTGCTATTCATACGCTTCACTTTTTAATTCTATAAATGCAGTTGACAATAATATCTATTACTGATTGTTCTTATAACTGATTACTTTTGCTATCAATTCAGTTCTATCAAAATAGACTTCATTACGTTTAATTTTTCCTTGCTCATCAAATTGAACAAAACAGACACCAACGCATTCATGAATATCATCACCTACGGGTATTTTGGCAAGCCATTTGTTAAGAAAGCCATCTCGCATAGGAATCGCTTCAATTTGACTCCATTCCCAATTAGGATTTTGGGCAAGTAATATTTTAAAATACTCAAGTAATTCAACTTTTCCTTTAGCTCCATTAGGGATCCCCGCATCAATATAAAGACAATCATCAGAATAGTACGATGCTAATTCTTCTGGCCTATTGCCGCTCCAAGCGGGTAACCACCGGGATGCAAATTCTCGGGCCTCATGTTTGCTCATCATCATATTGTCCTTCATACTAGAATCTGCCCCTTTAATTTAACCTAGTATCTAAACCAAATTAGAAGAACTAACTTCCCCAGTTAGTAAAGACTCCAACAGCCAATTCCGCCCATAAAAATAGAAATACTAGAACGACTGCTACCCCGACGGGAAGTCGTTTTCTTCGAGAGATTTTACGAGCAATTACTACAAATAAACTACCGAAACCAAATAGCATTATCGCCATAATTATAAAATCGATTACATTCCAATCGACTTCGCTTGTGAATTGCATGGCAACTAAAGGGACGAGCAATAATAAACCAGTTGCGAGTGCTAACCAGGCGAATATACTGTTATTATCTATCGCGCTATGTGATTCCAGGTTCATAGATGGCTCCTCTTAAATTCATTCACTGTTAAAGATTCTAATCGATAGTGATCATATCTTCCAACCACCTGATGTGGAGTCAAAAACTGTAGTGACAATGTATGGGCCTGCCCGCTGATGTCAAGTTCAGCTGCACTTAGTTAATTTTTTAACGGGGTACAACTTTCCTTCGTTGTTTTCATAATAGAGCTGTCCCTGTTTGAATCTAACGTTAAGTGAAGAGCTGAAAATATGCGTTTGTATTACATTACTTGGAACGGGCCATCCTTTGAAGTAATACTTCTTATTGCCATCAATTACTGTTATACACTCCTGATACCATTTCTCTCTTTCGGTTTCATTTTTTTCAATTTTAACTCTATAGTCCGTTTTGAATGAGGGGACTATAACGATAAGGCCTTCCGAATCGTTTCCAATATTTGCATTAAAAGCTGTAGGGCAACCTACTAATACAATAGACAGCAGCAAAACTAGTGTTAACTTAATTATGTCCATCCTAATTTTCGAAGCAAAGGAGTCAAATCCCACTTCTGGCAATTTGTACTCCCTAGTCGGTCTTCGAATTATATCGCTTCGCGTTGCAGAAAGATAAGTTTTCTATCAGGTAGTTAATCAACTATAGCTAAATTTGGCTCTTAGCCTGCTCCTGTTGAGTTTCTCGCTTAATTTTTTTCTGTTCTCTTTTTTCTTGTAAGATGCCAGATACTTCACCACCGATATGTTCTTCGCCCCGTTTTTTAGCTAAACGAATTTGATTCTCTCTTTCACGATAACGAGCTTTTTGCTCATCTGTTGTTGTTTGAATACAATGAGGACAACTGACTCCCTGTTCGAAGTATTCACTCTGTTTATCCTCTTCAGTTATAGGTAAGCGACAAGCATTACATTGATCGTAACTACCTGGTTGAAGATCGTGGTCCACCGTTACCCTATCATCAAAAACAAAACACTCACCTTCCCAGGTCGATTCTTCTTTTGGTACATCTTCGAGATAATTCAGGATACCGCCTTTCAGATGGTAGACTTCTTCAAACCCTTGTTCTTTAAGATACGCCGTCGACTTTTCACAGCGAATTCCACCAGTGCAATACATTGCGACCTTCTTGTTTTTTGCCGGATCGAGATTTTCTTTGACGTATTCTGGGAATTCTCTAAAAGTCTTAGTTTCTGGATCAACTGCATTTTTGAATGTACCGACGGCAATTTCGTAATCGTTTCGCGTATCGACCAATACGACTTCAGGATCTTCAATTAGTGCATTCCAGTCTTTAGGTTCAACGTAAGTACCTACTACTTTGTTGGGATCAATATTTTCGACCCCCATAGTCACTATCTCTTTCTTAAGCTTTACTTTAGTACGCTTAAAAGGAGATTCGTCTGTATAAGACTCCTTATATGAAATCCCCTCAAGGCCTTCCTGCTTGTCCAGCCAATTAAGCAGTTTATCGACTGATTCTCTTGAGCCCGAGACAGTCCCATTAATACCTTCATGGGCTAGTAATAAGGTTCCGCGGATCAATTCTTGATTCATAAAATCAAATAAGGGCTGGCGAATGGCTTGAAAATTAGGTAGCGCAACAAACTTATACAGCGCGCATACGACGTATTTAGACATGAATTTTCCCCTGCTAACTGGAGCGTAAATCCAGTGCATTTGTATTTTGAAGAATGCGAATTATAAGGATTTATGTTGCTCGATCAAGAATCTTGCATATTTTTTGTACTGTAGCCTTAGGGGAGTTCATCTGGTAATTGGACCGGGAGTGCATTGGTATGTTTCACCTGTTGAAGAACAAACAATGTTTGCGCGTCTCTGATCTCCGGAAATGACCTCAGTGTTTTTAAAATGAAATGAGAAAGTTCCTTATTGGTTCTAGCAACGACTTTCATTAGGTGATCGTACTGACCTGACAAAGAGTAACACTCGAGTATAAGTGGATGATTTAAAACCGCTTTTTTAAATTTATCAAAAGCCGCTTCGTTTTTTTGATTGATGCTGACCTGGACAAAAGCCATCACACCAAAGCCTGCCTCTTCCGCATCGAGTATTGCGCTATAGCCTTTAATAACTCCAGCTTCTTCCAAACTCTTAGTTCGCCTCAAACATGTGGATTCGGACATGTTTGTTTCCTTGGCAAGTTCGACTATAGGCATACGTCCATTTTCTTGGAGCTGGATAAGTACATTTTTATCTTGATCAGTGAGCATGAAGATATTCGTCAAATAACAATTAGTTTTTGAAGATTAACATCAGATATTAACTATTTAAAGGACATTTTGGTGAGTATCGTCATGAAATTTGCAGTAAAATCTATTCAGAACAATACATAACATAACTGCAACGAGAGAATAGATGTCTGAAGAGAAGTTTTATCATGTCGGAGAACTTAGCTCCGAAAAACCAGCCACAACCCAATATGAACCATCAAAATTCGCCAAGGCGCGCCATCCGGAGCCTTATCGCTTTGAGGTGAATCTAAGCGCAGAAGCAGGAAAAATGCAAAGTAAAACCGGCGTTGTTTCGGTTAATATTCCGGGCTTCAGTTCAGTAAAATTATATTGTGATGAACAACCTCCTGTAGGAGAAGATACTGCCCCGCCCCCTTTAGCCTTTTTTGCAGCAGGGATCGGTTTTTGTTTGATGACTCATTTAACAGATATTCTTACTGCGCGAAAAATCCAAGTTGATAGCCTTAAACTTGAGCAACGCATTGTGTTTAGAACAAACCTTGGTCATATGCGCGAGCATGGTTACATGACTGATGGGGGATGTGATGTAGTTGAGACACACGTGCTCATTGATAGTCCTGAGCCAGAAGAGAATATTAAAGATCTGCTTAACGAAGCTGAAAATGGTTGTATGGCACATTATGCGCTTAGAAACCCGATTCCTTGGACAACACGTCTTGTTTATAATGGGAAAGAAGCGATTAATCGATCTGGAAGCTAACTAGTTTGATTAGTTTTTTAAATTGAAGCCGCAATTGATTTGCGGCTTTTTTGTTTAGTTCAAAAATCTAATTCAAGAGTTGAACACATAAAGCGACTTGTTATAGGGTAGCCTGAATCTCAAGCATCTCTAACTGACCTTGACAAAATTCAGCTTGATGTTCACTCCCGTTCGCACTCATTTTTTCAGCCTGCTCAATTGCTTTTTCTATCCTTAGTTTTATTTCATCTGCTGACATTTTCTCAAATCCATTTTCAGAAAGTTTTTTTCCATAGCTGATTAATTTTTTTGACTTACTCAAAATCGTTTGATGTAGTGAATCCATTTTTTGAGCTTTCTCTTTACTGTCTGTCGAGCAGTTCTTGATTATGATAGGCATAACTTCTTGAGACATGAAAGCAGAAACTGCTGAGGCTTTTTTTAACTCGTCACTTTCCATAATAGAATTCAAGTCGGAGGAGTATGCTAAACTCGTAAAGCAAAAGCTCACAGTAAATATGATTAGTTTAATTTGTGCCATATGATTCCTTGGTATAACGCCTTAATAAGCAACTCCTCCAGGCGAGGGCTTGACTAACTTGTCGTGCATTTCTACCTACCAAAACTTCCAACATGTTTTTTAGAACTTTCTTTCTTAGCTTCGAAAGGTGGTAAGCTATGTAATGATATATCAAATTCAAGCTCATCAAAGATCTCATTCATGTATTCTCGAGCTCTGGATAAAGGGTGTTCAGGGAATTTTTCATCATACTTAGGATGATCTGCCCTATTAGCCATAAAGTCAGCTCTATAAGCTGGATCGTAGGGATCAACTTCCCAACCTATCAGTTTTCCGGTTTCTTCATCTGCGTCTTTACATTCTTCGATTATCAAAACTGCAGATTCCCTCATCCCAGCAATTCCAGACTCAACAGCTTGTATTTTAATTACATATGAGCAATTAGCGAATGGAAGTGTGTAAGAGCCTAAGAACGCGAACCCGGTTGGTTCTAGCCTTATCTTGTATAAGGTTTTAACTGCTCTTAGTCCTTTCAATTCCTCAAGTTCAATTTCTAGAGGAGCGAGACCATTAGCTTCAGCCATTGAGCGATAGAACCCTCTTAGGCTATTTATATCGTCTAATCCAACTTCAATGTCAGGAACCATCGGAAAGTAATTTACTGATAGGATGTCCCCAAACTCATTTCTCCACTGAGCAATTCCACTACTTTCATCAGCGTCATGGAATTTCCATCTATCACTAAATTTAAATCTATCTTGTATCATCGTACTACTCACTTCCGTATGCATAGCGCTTAATTAAAATTTGCAGCTTTACTTTGCTGCGTTTTTTCAATTTTTTCGTTACGAGCTTTTTGGATCAGCTCACCTAGTTGTTGTATTCGTATAACATTCGGGCACATTCTAATTTTGTCCCCCTCCCTAACAGTGTAACTGATGTTAATCTCGATACTTTCTAGAACTTCAGTCGACAAATAGACTGAACTCCGTACCAATGAGCTGTCTTTTTCATTCGGATACTCTTTTAGCGTTGTAATCAGACTAGGGATCCCATCACCCTGAATCTTATATGAAATACCTATGCCCGATAACTCTCCATATTTAGACGAATTCTTAGGCGCGTCAATTATAATATGATAAGGGTGTCCTTCTAATCGGTTGCTTTCATCCAGAGTAATTTTTATTCCATGCTCTTCAATCTTTAGTGGGCTAGTATCAAAAAAAACCACTCCCCAAGAAATACTAGGGAAGACGATACCTATAATTAGCAATAAGACTCTCAATATATTTGCCTCATAACGCCTTGTTGGGACACGCGTATTTTTCGCGTCGATTGCAAACACATGATTATACTTCGTTTCATTCACTGCAAAACCATTTGAAAAGTATATTTTCTTAAATTAAATAAATTAGTAGTTCTTTCCAAAACCCTAACCTCATCACCAATTTTGATTGCAGTAGCTCTAGGAACTCTTATTCTTTTAGTTTTTATAGGGTCTAACTGTACTGTGATATAAAATAGCTCCTCATCTTCGGTAGCCTCACTATAAATATGAGTTACTGGCACTTCAATAATCCTGGTTTCACCAGTTGAATAGGCTACTGTCGCAATAATTAGAAGTACTCCAATCGTTGCATATATCGAGTAACGTCGAAAGCTTTTATGCCACTCTTCACGAAGTAACTTTTCCAGTTGCTTATTTGTGCGGCTCATATTTAATACGTGTAACACTCAGTATGTGCAGTAAATCACGCCAAACGCGAGACTTCACTGCAACCCATAAAATTTATCTATAGTAATCAGCAGCTTACTGACTTTATTTATGAATCTCAAGCTTATTATGTTCAGTAAATCAACTTAACGTGACATCTCGTAAGCAAATTATCTTTGAAAAGCAAATTGTTAGAAATCCTTCTTAGTGAATTACTCAAAAAACCGAAATTGATATCAGAAGTTTGCTCCGAAATAATAGTATTACAGTACTCATATAAGACAGAACCGCCTTATATAGGTTGGATAAAGTGCTATGATTTATTACTTTGATTTAACTCATCCGAAAGAAATGAATATAGAATTCTATCAGCTCTTAATGATCCTTAAATTAAATGGCCTATCCCTGAAAGTATTCATGGACAATTCGGCCATTCAATCACAAACTTAGCACCACCAAGCTGCTTAGATTCAGCCGTAGATATTTTTCCGCCATGCCATATTGCAACCTTCCTAGTGATATAAAGACCAAGTCCAAATCCTTCGTATCGTTGATCCGAGGCTTTCCTTTTAAAGGCAGTAAATAGGCTGTTTGAATTCTTCGGTAATCCTGGCCCATCATCAATAACTTCCAAATAACAGCGCTCATCCTTAATATAGAATCTGATCTTAATTTTTTCGGTAGCAAAGTGAAATGCATTAACGATTAAATTTTGCACGGCCCTCTCTAAAAACTTCGACTGGAAAAAAGCAAAGTCATCTTCGCACTGTAAGGAAATACTAATACCATACTCATTATCACTTAGTTTACTAACTTGTCCCGACAACCACAGCAAAATATTCTGCTCCGTTTTCTCAAACAAATCTTCCTGCGATTCCATACGTGCAAAACTTAAATAGTCTTCTACCAACTCTTCAATCTCAGAAATGTCTGATTGGAGTCTTTGATAATGCTTATGGTCGATTTTTGAACTCAATGCCTCACTAACAAATTTCATTCTGGAAAGCGGCGTTCTAATTTCATGAGCGATAGTACGCGAAAGATCTTTATGCAAGTCGATAAATTCTGCTATTTGGCTCGACATTTTAGTAAATGTATTAGCCAGAGGATAAATACTTGAACTTTCCGTAATACCAGTATTTAAAGCTGCTGGAGATTTAGAAAACTCATTGGCACTATCTTGAAGTTTCTGCAGGTCGATAAAAATAGGCTTGAGTAAAAAAACTAACAACAGAGCAAGAGCCGAATAAAAAACAAACAACAGCCAGATTTCTTCGGTATCTTCTTGAGGTAATTCTAATACCGGGCCAAACTCAACTAACTGGTCTTTTTCATTCATCTGATAGTAATAAACTAACTCTCCTCTTTTATCCTCATGCTTAAATGCTACAACTTCGCCTTGCTTCAATTTTATCGCTAGATCTTCAGGCATGTCTTGAACGGAAAGTTCACTCAGCTTAGTGATTGGTTGTTCAGATGATTGATAAGCAGATAATATCGAATTAGCAGAAACTAAATACTGTTGCGACGATAAAGAATCATAAAGTTTACTAAAGGCCCAAAAAATCAATGCAGCTGCGACAATGATAAAAAAGTAAAGACGATAAAATTGATTATTCATTTATCTGGTTAGCCTCAGTACTTGATAGTATCTCAGCAGCATTAAACACATTGGCTTAATTGATATCCCTTGGACCATACGGTACGAATGGTAAAATGAGAGTCTCCGGTAGACTCGAGCTTTTTCCTAAGTCGACTAATTCTCCCGTCTATTGTTCTATCTAAACCGTCATACTCTCGTCCTACAGTTTCTTTAAAAAGAAATTCTCGGCTCACTGGCTGTCCAATATATTTTGCTAGAACCCAAAGCAGATTAAACTCAGAAGGAGTCAATGCTAACTCTTCGTCTTGAATTTTGCAGATACCAGACTGGTTATTTATCTCCAGACTATCAATGGTAATAAACTCTTGCGAAGCGCTACGACCAAATTGATAAATAATATTATTGACTCTCGCTAAGAGAATGCGCGGATTGACTGGCTTAACAATATAATCAACGGCGCCTAACTCGAGACCTCGGATTTGGTCATCGTCTTTACTAACCGCTGTTAAAAATAGAATGGGAGTTTTAGTAGCCCGGCGAATTTTATCTATGAGCTTAAAGCCGGAAATATCAGGCAGCATAATATCACAAATAATAAGGTCAAACATGGATTCCCGGCACGCTTGCAAACCGGAAAATCCATCTGCCATGTGTTTAACTTCAAATCCATTTGAATCGAGGAAATCCTTTGTCAATTCAGCCAATGGTAAGTCATCTTCAATTAATAGCAGTCTGACGGGATCGTTCAACTCAAATTCTCCTTATAAAATCCCCCATGCTCTTTTTCTTCTTTTTCTAATTTTAGCAGGTTTGTATGTGAGTACTGAAAAATCTCGAAATGCAACTTTGTCGCCCGTGAGGCGGTCGACTAAAACTAACCTTGTGTCTTTTGAAGTTTTAAAGCTAATGCTTTGGCTATGCATCACTTCGCTGAAACAGAATAATGCTTGATATTGACCATATTGATAAACGCAGAAATCTCCAGGCTTGTCTAAGCGGAATTCAAAATCAAGCTTAACTAAACAAGCCTCCCCTCTCGTTTTAACGACACATTTCCCTGGTGAAACGGTCATTACCTGTTTAGTGTTGATTTGCTCTGCTCGCAAAGCCTGACAGGACATTAGTATTATTATCATTCCAATCAGCTGCGTTACATTATTCATAATTAATTAAAATCGATATTTCACTCCAATAAATCGGGTATTTACTTGCTCATCCTGAACTAAGATCGAGTCGGTAATTTTTGAGTCGAACTGCATCGACTGATAAGAGAGATACATTGACCAATCTCCTACCAGTTTCTTTTCGAATGAAGCTTTGACATATGGGTTAATTGTTGTCGAGTTAATGCCGTAAGGTGGAAAAGATCCTGCAATAGTTTCACTTTCCCTTAGTCCATAATAATAATTGCTCAACTTGTTATCCTTAACTATGACG
>JAPHTP010000005.1 GCA_026196875.1 Kangiellaceae bacterium | reverse complement strand
TCGTGACTTAGAAACAGCGCAAATTGCCGTACAAGCTAGTTTGACGGGACACTTAGTACTATCGACTTTACATACTAATACTGCGTCGGGGGCGGTTACTCGTTTACAAGATATGGGAATCGAGCCATTTCTTTTGTCTTCTAGTCTGCTCGGCGTGTTAGCGCAACGATTAGTTCGAACTTTATGCTCTAACTGCCGAAGAGCGGCGCCGGCTAATTCAAAAGAATGCGAGTTGATGGGATTTGATCAAAACAACCCACCAACTATCTATCATGCTGAAGGATGTGTTGAATGTAATAACTCTGGATACAGAGGGCGCCAAGGTATTTTCGAGTTGCTGTTAGTTGATGAAGAAGTCAGAGACAAAATTCATAACGGAGCCAGCGAATTAGATATTGAACGCCATGCAAGGGAAACTTGTTTTAGTATTCGCGAAGATGGTAAAAATCGAGTGCAGGAAGGCATCACTACTATTGAAGAAGTTTTACGTGTAACGCGTGAAGATTAAGTTGGAGTGATGAGATGGCTGCTTTTGAGTACGTTGCACTAGACCCGTCAGGGAAACAGAAGAAAGGTATCATGGAAGGCGATACGCCTCGCCAGATCCGCCAATTGCTTCGTGATAAAAAACTGATTCCTCTGGAAGTTGATAGTGTCAATGATTCTAAAAAGTCAAAATCTGGAAGCAGTTCAACTAGTTTTTTTACAACCAAAATTAGCGCAGCAGATCTTGCATTATTAACACGCCAAATCGCGACTCTTATACGTGCAGCCATCCCCGTTGAAGAAACTATCAAAGCTGTGGCAGAGCAAAGCGAAAAACCAAAGCAGCGAAGCATGTTAATGGGGATCCGTTCGCGAGTGGTTGAAGGTCATACTCTTGCAGATGCCTTGAGTGAATACCCTGGCGTATTTAATCAATTGTATCGTTCGATGGTAGCGGCAGGTGAGAAGTCAGGACATCTAGATTTGGTGTTAGAAAGGCTGGCTGATTACACTGAGTCGCGGCAAGAAATTCAGTCTAAGATTTCGGGTGCCTTGATTTATCCAATTATTTTAACCGTGGTAAGTGTTGGTATTGTCGGATTTTTATTAGGTTATGTAGTACCACAAATTACCAGTAGTTTTACCAAGTCCGGTCAGGAACTTCCTTTTATAACTCAGCTTTTGCTTGATATGAGTGAATTCGTTAAAGCTTGGGGCGTTTGGGTATTTATCGGCATAATAGTGTTTATTATTGGTTTTAAGTATGTCCTAAGAAATCCAAAGTTCCGATTGGGATGGGATAAATGGAAATTAAAATCTGTCGGTATTGGAAAAATTATTCGTGGCATGAATTCAGCGCGTTTTGCAAGAACACTTGCGATACTTAATCAAAGTAGCGTGCCGCTTCTGGAAGGAATGAAAATTGCCGGTGATGTAATGACAAATGAAGAGCTAAAACTGGCAGTAAAGGAAGCTACAGTTAGAGTGAGAGAAGGGGCAGGACTAAAAGTTTCATTGCAACAGTGTGGCTATTTTCCGCCGATGATGTTGCATATGATTGCCAGTGGTGAAAATTCTGGTGAGTTAGAACAAATGCTGGATAAAGCAGCAGACAACCAAGAGAGACAGTTTGATAATCTAGTGACTACCATGATGAATATGATTGGCCCAGTGATGATTTTAATTATGGGATCATTCGTGTTCACAATTGTGTTGGCGATTATGCTACCGGTATTCCAATTGAGTGATACCTTAGCTTAGAAACTAACCCCCTTCTCCTTTTGGGAGCGCCAAAAGAGAGGGGGATAGATTTTAGAAATTTTTAAATAGAGGATTTAACATGCAGAAGCAATCAGGATTTTCGTTGCTTGAAATTTTGGTCGCTATGGCGATCATGGCGATTTTGGGCGGGATTATGGTGACCCAATTTATGGGGCAAACCGAACGAGCTAACTACGAAAGATTAAAAGCTGATATAGCAGCGATAGAATCTGCGCTGGTTCAATACCATTCTGACAATTTCTTGTTACCAACCACTGAACAGGGATTAGAAGCGTTAGTTACAAAACCAGATATCACTCCAACGCCTAAAAATTACGCGCGTCGCGGTTATTTGAAAGAGCTAACCAATGACCCATGGGGTAATCCATATCAGTATGCTTACCCAGGCGAATATGGCGAATATGATATTTATTCGCTAGGTGCTGATGGAGAAGAAGGCGGTGAAGGTCTAGCCTCCGATATTGGCAATTGGAATGTTGATGACGCGATTCAGGCGTTAAAAGACACAGAGTAGTTCTTAGTTTGTGGCAATGGTTATCGCAATCGCTAAAGACTATAAAGCCCGAACCAGTTCGGGCTTTAGTTTAATTGAAATCCTAATTGCAATGGCTGTCATTGCTGTGATGGTGGGAATAGCTGTCCCGAATTTAGGAGGTAGCAGCGACAGGTACGCTAAACAAGAAATCAACCGGTTATTAGCAGCCATAGAAATGGTTCGCGATCTGGCAGTCATCGAAAATAAGGAATATGGATTAACCATTGATGAGGTTGGATATCGTTTCTTAGTATTAAACGATGAAGATGAAGAGCAAGAACCGCGTTGGGAAATTATTAGCGATCATCCTGAGTTGAATGAGTACGAGTTTCCTGAAACGGTTGAGTTCAATATGGCGATTGACGGAGAGAATTTATTTAAAAAAGCCGAAGAAGAAGTAGATATTTTTGAAGAAGATGTGGATATCTTTGAAGAGGAAGAACAGCAAGAAAAGGTCGAGCCACCTCAAATATATTTTCTATCAACGGGCGAACAAAACTCGTTTACTCTAGCGATAGCTTCTGCAGAAGATTATATGCCAGACAACGACGAGCCTAATTTCTTTCGAATTAAAGGCACTTTGACAGGTGAACTAATGTATCAAGGGCCGTTACCAGGGAATTTATTTAACGATATTGAAGATGACTACAAGGATTATTTAGAAAGCGAATGATGTTTAGCGGAAAAAGTAACAGTCTAAAAAGATCTTTCGCAGGTTTTACCCTGCTTGAAGTGCTCGTCGCGATGGTGATCTTCGGCACAACTGTGACTTTCCTGTTGCGAAACATCAATGATCAACAAAGGGCTCATGTTGATATCGGTATTAAAACGGTGGCTCATTGGGTTGCGCTGAATAAAATAGCCGAGGTTCGAATTGAAGGTAAGTGGCCTAATACCGGAGTTACTCGCGGCGAAGCTGAAATGCGAGGCAGAACTTGGTACTGGTTGCAAACAGTCAGTAAAACAACCGAAAAAGACTTACGCCAAGTGGAAATTGAAGTTCGCTATGATGAATCGGATGAGCATCCCGCGACTCGCTTTATTGGTTTTGTTGCTAAGAAAAGCGAGAAGGGAGAAGGGAGCATTTAATGATTAGGCAGCGCGGTTTCACATTGATCGAGATCCTGGTCGCTATGGCGATTATGGCACTGATCGGCGTGGGCGCTTTCCAAGTTTTGAATGTTGCAACTCAAACTTCTGACAAAATTAGATATGATGGCAACCGGCTGAACAGCGTACAACGTGCTTTCTTAATGATCTCGGATGATATGTCACAAATAACTACTCGTCTGATTCGAGACGAGTTTGGTGATAGACAACCAAGCATGAAAAGCGATTTGCAGGCGTCGGCTCCTTATATCAGTTTAACCAAATTAGGTAGACGCAATCCCGCACAATTGCCGCGTTCGAATCTAGAGAGATTAGTCTATACCATAGAAGATAAAATGCTTTACCGGATTAGTTATGCGTACGCAGATGGTATGGCCGAAGATCAAGGGTTGAAAAGACCTTTGCTCGACCAAGTCGAGAATATGAAAGTGACTTTCTATGATGGCGAATCGTGGCATGAATATTGGCCATTGGAAGAAACTGGCGAGGAAGCCGACTTAGTTAAGCTTCCAGTTGCGGCGAAATTAGAACTAGAATTAACTGATTATGGCGTCATCGAGCGTTTGTATTCTATTTCAGATAAAAAGTCTGAGGAATCATCACGATGAACCGCTTTCACTCAAAACAAAAAGGCACTGCGCTAGTTACGGTCGTTCTGATTGCTGCGGTTGTGATCGTGATGGTGATCGAATCGGTTAAGACAATTCGATTTCAAAAGCAATTAAGTTCCAATCTCATCAATCGAGATCAAGCATATTCCTATCTGATGGGAATGGAAGAGTTGGCAAAAATTTGGCTTAAGCGTGCTTTTGAAAATGAAAAAGAAGATGTGGTTCATCTAAACCAGCCATGGGCGCAGGATAATATTACTTTTCCTATTGATGGCGGAGCCATGACAGCAACTATCAAGGATATGCAAAGCTGCTTTAATCTTAATACCATTGCTGCTGCTGACAATAGCCCAGGAGATAGTCGGGGTAAAGACGATGAAGATAATAGAAGAGGGGAGTCACCCGAGGTCCCAAATGCGAGTCGGAATGGAGCAAAAGGCGAATTGCCTGGTCAGCAAATATTCCAACAATTGTTAGGTCAAGTGATGGATAGCTCGGAAGTGCCGGCGCAAGATTTAGCTGCTGCGGCGAGAGATTGGATGGATGAAGACTTCGAACCATTTGATCAAGGGGCAGAGGATGATTTCTACCAAGGTTTGGAAGTCGCCTATCGTACACCTAATTCATCTATTGCACATGTTTCCGAATTGAGAACTATTAAAGGGTTCAGTAGGCCAGTATATGACAGTATTAAAAAGTTGGTATGTGTGCTTCCCAAGAATGTAAACACCATCAACGTTAATACTGTCGAAGCAGAAAATTATGCAATTATTTACGCAGCGCTAAAAAACAACAAAGTGAACTCATCCTCTGTACAGCAGGCTCTTTCAGAAAGGCCTGAAGAAGGCTATACGGCAGTTAAAGAATTTACTGATAAGCTCGAATCAAGTGAAAAAGACTTAGGCGAATATCTGTCAGTAACAAGCAAATTTTTTATGGTGAACGCCAAAGCAGAAATTGGTAAAACCAGAGTATCATTGAAAACGATTTTTGAACGAGACGAAGATAATAATTTTAAAGTAATTTCAAGGTATTATGGCAGGGACTAGAAGAGTCTTGAGCATATTGATTGAAAATACGGAATACAATGAAACATAGTTAGAGAAAATTATGACTAAGTTAACGATATTTTGGGGCGAGAGAAGCGATAGTACTTTTTACTGGTATGTTGATAAGCCTCAAGAGATTACATCAAAAGCAATTCCATTGCTGGAAGAACATGAGATATTAAAAGCTGATTTAGCTTGCCTGGCAGATATTGCCATGCACTCGCAAGTCGAATTGGTATTGCCTTTTAATGATGTACACTTTAATCAGGTCGAATTACCTAATAAGGCACAACGTCACTTACGTAAAGCGGTGCCTTTTTTACTTGAAGAACAATTAGCAGAGTCAGTTGATGATGTATTTATCGCAGTAGGTGAGCGCAATAAATCTGGCCAGACTCCGGTTAGAGCTATTGAACTTGAGTATATGAATGAAATTGATGCTGCTTTTAAGGAAGCTGAAATTTCATTAAAAAAAATCAGTATTGATTTAGACAATGTTGATTTAAATGCGGAAGCCGCTACCGTTGTTTTAATTGGTGAGCAAGTACTATTTGTCGATCAAGAAAACAGTCGCTGGGGTTGTAATAAATTAGATTTTCCTTGGTTGATTCAAAAGCACTTGATCAACGACGATGAAGAAGATTTACCTGTTGCTATACCTCTCAATGTCGTAGCGAAGGAAGCACTGGACTTTCAGTTATTTGAACAATCTTTACCTGCGGGAAGGTTTGCTGCCAATGAGGTCTTAATTGATTCAGCTTATCAATATTTAGCGGAAACCAAAGAAGAGTCTATCAATCTACTACAAGGAGATTTTGAACCAAAGGTTGAAAACTCCCCATTAAGAAGGTTGATAACTAAAGCTGCGGTTATTTTTGCGATAGTTTTTACCGCCAATTTGCTTTATCAAGGTTCAATGGTTTTTACTTTAAGCGCTCAGGCAGAAAATTTAGATAGTCATAAAGAAGTTCTTTGGAAGCAAATTTTTCCGCGCCGTAAAATGCCAAAAAATGCGAATAGACAAATTAGATCCCGAATTAAAGCACTGAGTGGCGGAAAAGGCGATGATGCATTTTTAGTTATGCTCGAATCAGTGACAGAAAAAATCACCGATCTAAGTAAACTCTATCCGACCAATATTAGCTATGATGCTTCGCGCAATGAGCTAAGGTTAGATCTAATTGGAAACGAGTACGAGACCTTAAATGCCTATCGAGACACGTTAACTCAAGCGGGCTTTCAGGTTGACATGAATTCAGCTACAGAACGCGGTGAAGGATATTCTTCACGCTTTATTGTAAAGAAATAACAGGAGGACTGTATGGAACAGCTTAAACAATGGTATGCAGGCCTTGAAGATAACGAGCAGAAAATCGTTCTTATTGCTTCTGTATTACTTACTTTTATGATTCTTGTTTTTGGCATTATCAAACCGATGAATGACAAAGTAAGCAGTCTTGAGATGAAAATTAAAACTAAACAGTCAACTATTAGCGAATGGAAGACTAATATGCCAAAACTTCTGGCTTCTAAGGGTACTGCTCAGACGGGAGGGAACCAGTCGCTTAGCAATATAGTTACTACATCGACAAGACGTTTTAATTTAAGAGTTTCCAGAGTTCAAGAAAAGGCATCTGGTGAAATGCAAGTTTGGTTTGATAATGTTCCTTTCAATGATTTTGTTCGTTGGGTAACTGAACTCAACAATCAATATCAAGTAAGTGTGGCGACCGCAAATATTCGCAATAAGGATCGCAATGGACTAACCAGCATTGATGTGAAAATTAGAAAAGGTTAAGGCTTAAAACGGCGGAAAAATGAAAAAGAAAATTTTAATTTTGGTTCCACTTTTTTTGATTTTTGTGATTGCGATGGCTCCGGCAAGTTTGCTGGAGAACTTAACTGCTGAACAAAAAAGAGTATCCTTGAGTGGCTTTAGTGGCAGTTTATGGTCGGGAGAGATAAATTCTGTTTCCACTAATGGTTTGAGTTTTGAAAACGTAGAGTATTCACTTGGCCTTTTTGCTTTGTTGACCGCGAAGGCTTCGGTTGACCTAAATATTAAAAAGGGATTAGTAAAAGGGGATTTCAACGTAACTGCTGGTTCAGACTATATGCAATCGTTAAAAATAAATGACGCCAACTTAAGATTATCTGCGGCAGAGATAGAAGACTATGTTAAATTGATGGGGGCTAAGCTAAAGGGAAATATATCAACCTCGTCTCTCAATCTCGAATTAGCCAATAATCGACCAAAAAATGCAGATGGTACTCTAAGGTGGCGGAATGCCGCGGTTAATTTTGCTGGAAAGGAATGGCCGCTTGGAAACTTCGCGGTAGATATATCTACTAACGAAAGAACTAAAGCAATTGTCGGCAAAATCAGAGATAACAAGAATCAACTGGGCATTGATGGGGAGGTTAGTTTATTACCAAATGGAATGGTGGAATTTTCGGGAAGTATTTCAACCGAAATAGATAAGAGTTTATATACTGCTTTATCTATGTTTAAAAACGGTAACGCCAAGAATGGACGTTTGCCGATTAAATTTACGCAGAAAATTTTTAGATAAACCTCACACATAGAAAATTTTAGGCGGGTAAAGTTTTGAATCCAGTAACTGATTGGGACGAAATCGATACAGTTCTTCTTGATATGGATGGAACCATACTTGACTTGGCTTTCGATAATTATTTCTGGCTTGAATATATGCCACAGGTATTTGCCGAAAAAAATGCAATATCACTTGATGAAAGTCGCAAGTTTTTATCCGAAAGCTACGGAGAGTTAAAAGGGAAGCTGCAATGGTATTGCCTTGACTTTTGGAGTGAAAAGCTCAATTTAGACATCCCTGCACTTAAAAAAGATCTTGGGCATATGGTGGCTTTTCGACCTGGGGCGGTAGAGTTTCTAGAGTTTCTTTCTGATAAGAAAAAGTCAGTATACTTAGCGACTAACGCACACCGCAAAACGCTTGAAATCAAAATGCTAAATGCAGACTTCAATCAATATTTTTGTGAATTGACTAGTTCACACGATTTCGGCCATCCAAAGGAAGAACAAGAATATTGGCACCTGTTAAGAGAAAAATTTCCATTTGATCCACAAAGAACACTATTTATTGATGATAGTGTAACCGTATTAGAGTCGGCGAAACGATTTGGAATAAAGCATCTTTATGGGATCTTGGTACCAGATTCCAGAAAAGGGCCTATAAATTCCTCTCCCTTTGAGTCTATTGCAAGTTTTGAAGAATGGATTGCCAATGAAAAATAAGCCTACCATTTTAAGGCAAACGGAAGTTGCTAAAACTCGATTGTTTCGCGTCGAAGAACTTGATTTGGAGTTTTCAAACGGAGCCAGACGAATATACGAACGAATGGTTTCTAGTGGAAGTGGTGCCGTGATGGTTGTTGCTATTACTTCGAACAATGAACTGGTATTAATTCGAGAATATTCGGCGGGTACTGATGATTATCAGCTTGCATTTCCTAAAGGGTTAGTGGATGCAGGTGAAACCTTTGTTCAAGCAGGTAACAGAGAGTTAAAAGAAGAAACCGGGTATGGTGCAAAAGAAATCGTCGAAGTTAAATCCATAACATTAGCTCCAGGTTATTTCTCGCATCGAATGACCTTGCTCTTAGCTACCGGGTTGTATGAAGAAAAATTGGCTGGCGATGAGCCTGAGCCACTAGAAGTCGTCTTGTGGCCAGCAGACCAGCTCTCTTCGTTGTTAGAGCAACCCGATTTTACCGAAGCTCGATCTATTGCGGCCTTGTTATTAGTCGAAAGGCAGTTTCTCAAAAAATAAATATTCGTAAACTTAAAAAGGGCAAGAATGTCGGAACTTAAATACTCTTTTCAGTCTATCTTAGAGCAACTGGTCCACACTGCTAAGGATGCAGGGGACGCTATTATGGATGTTTATAATAGCGATGATTTCAATGTTCAAATAAAAGGAGACGACTCTCCACTCACGCGTGCAGATCTTGCTGCCCATAAAGTGATTACTTCTCAGTTGCAGTCTCATTTTCCGGATATACCCTGTTTATCTGAAGAGAGTGAGGGAATTACTTTTGATGAAAGAAGGCATTGGCCATATTGCTTTATTATTGATCCACTGGATGGAACCAAAGAGTTTATTGCGAGAAATGACGAATTTACTGTGAACATTGCGCTTGTTATAAATGGAAAATCAAAAGCCGGTGTAATTTATGCGCCGGTTCTGAAAACTATCTATTACGCTGCGGAAGGTATTGGAGCCTTCAAACAAGTGGAAGGCGAGTCAAAACAGTCTATTAGCGTCCGAGAACTGCCTCAAAAAAATGGTCACCATCACTTTAACGTGGTCGCTAGCCGGCGACATGGATTAGATAAAGTTGAGACGCTATGTCAGAATTTTAAGAGTTTTGAGCTTGTTAGTCGCGGTAGTTCACTAAAAATGTGCTTGGTCGCTGAGGGAAGCGCCGATCTGTATCCTCGTTTAGCTTTAACGTCAGAGTGGGATACTGCTGCGGCTCAAGCTATTGTAGAGCAAGCTGGTGGCCGCTTAGTGCAGCTTGATTTTAGCGAAATGACATACAATCAAAAAGAAAACATCCTTAATCCATTTTTCTTGGTGTTAGGTGATCCAAATTTCGACTGGCAAAAGGAGCTCGTAATCCCGGAGCTGTAACTCGATTTATCGAATACTATGGTAAATAGAGTTCAAATTGATTTTAAATAAATTAACTCTTAGTATATTCTTCCTTCAGGTGGTTAAAGAATCAACTATGGTTTTTTTCTATTTAAAGCAACAAAAAATATTCCAAATAAACTAGTATGAGTATCTGATGAAAAGAAATATTTTATTCCTTTTATTACTGGGGCTATCAACTATAGCTGCGCCCCTGGTGGCTGCAGACAAAAGCGTGATGTCACTGAAGCAATTAGTAGAAACAAGACATGTATCAAGTGTCGCTGTATCGCCTGATGGAAAGTTTAGTGCCTATACCTTGACAGTACCAAGAACCGCATATGAAGAAAAAGACGGCAAGCACTTTGAAGAACTACATATTGTTGAACCAAATGGCCAGAGTCGCAAGTTTGTAACTGGAAAGGTAGCCGTTTATAACGTCCAGTGGGAATCTTCGAGTAAATTCATTTACTATCAAGCAAAACGCAATGATGACAAATTTACCTCTATCTACCGAATCGCAATAGATGGAGGTGAGTCAGAAAAAGTCGTTACAGCAAAAAATAATATTATTGACTTTAGTATTAACTTTGATTCATCTAGCTTGGTTTACATTGCTAAACCTGCGGCTCCAAAAAATAAAAAGAAACTTAAGGAAAAAGGTTTTAAAGCGAAAATTTATGAAGAATCTGTTAAGAAGAGTTCTGCATATCTTGTTGATCTAAAAGCTCCAAATAAAGAGCATAAAAAACTGTCAATAAAAGATCACATTCGCTCTATCGCATTCAGTCCAGTGGATAATCAACTGCTAATGAGAGTAACTCCCACCGCCTTGATCGACGACGATTATGTTGCATCTCAGTTTAGAATCTATTCACGCAAAGGTAAGCAACTTAAAGCTTTTAAGACAGAAGGTAAGTTGACTATCGGCCGTTGGTCAAAAGATGGTAAAAATGTTGCGATGATAGGCGCAGAAAATAAAAATGATCCTGCGGCAGGCCGTCTATATGTCGGTAATGTGAGAACTCAAAAGGTAACTGAGCCGGTTAAAAACTATATGGGGCATATCAAAGATATTGAGTGGCTTTCTGATTATCAACTCGCTTATCTTGGGCACGTTGGAACTAAAAGTGAAGTTGGTATTATCAATATCGACAACACTTCTGTAACTCAAAAAATTTCCGAAGGGCACTTTGTATTAAAAGAGCTATCGACGGACAATTCAGGTAAAGTCATAAATGCTATTGCAAGTACTTCCGATATCCCCAGAGAGGTAGTCGATGTTTCTTCAGGCAAAGTAAAAAGGCTTACAGACAGTAACGCTTGGTTAAGTGAAATAAAAATGCCTAAGCAAGAGACTATTATCCATAAGGCAAGAGACGGGGTAGAGCTACAAGGCGTATTTATTTATCCAACAAATTACAAGAAAGGCAAACGTTATCCGATGATTATGATGGTCCACGGCGGACCTGAAAGTCACGTAAGCGATGAGTGGTTGGATAAATATTCCTATCCGATTAAACATGCGTCAGCAAATGGGTTCGCAGTGTTTTTACCTAACTACCGTGGCAGTACCGGACGTGGAGTAGAGTTCTCAAAAATGGGGCAAGCAGACTACGCTGGGGCGGAGTTTAATGATCTGGTCGATGCGATAACTCATCTTTCAGATGAAGGTTTAATTGATAAAAAGAAAGTTGGAATCACCGGTGGATCATATGGCGGGTATGCGTCAGCCTGGGCGGCGACTGCGTTAAGTGAGCATTTTGCTGCTAGCGTTATGTTTGTTGGTATTTCCAATCAGCTTTCTAAGTTTGGAACTACTGATATTCCAAAGGAAATGTATAACGTGCATGCTAGAAATTATCCTTGGGATAAATGGCAATGGATGTTAGAAAGAAGCCCAATTTATCATACAGATAAAGCTAAGACGCCAATTCTTATTATGCATGGTGAGCAAGACACCCGTGTTCATCCAAGTCAGTCAATGGAGCTATACCGATACATCAAAACTCGTACTGATACTCCTGCGCGTTTAGTTTTGTATCCAGATGAGCCTCATGGGAACAAGAAGAGCGCTGCACAGTTAGATTATGCTATGCGTTTAATGCGTTGGATGACTTTTTATTTGAAAGGCAGCCCCGAAAAAGGTGAAATGCCTCCATATGAAATCGACCATGCTAGTCAGTTAGTTACTGAAAAGAAATAGGAAAAAGATAGCAAATGCCTCGCAGCCGCGGGGCATTTTTTATCCATCCATGGTTTCAAAAAAGCATCCTGGACTCGACCCTCGACCATTTGTCCTCATTAAAAATATTCTCCCCTTTATTTTCTTCCCATAGTTGTACATGAGTATTAATTTGGTCGTAAATCGATAGCCTCACGCTGTTATCAAGGACAACAAGCTCTTTAAGTTGTTATTGATATGTCTTGGAGAAATAAATGTTTGTACCAAAATTCAACGGAGTGAGATAGTGTTTGGCTCGGAGATTCTACCTGAGGGTAGTGACCAGTTTTCTCCAGCTCTATTACACTTGCATTTGGTACTAACTGCCGAAATCTATCGACCATCGCTTTGCCTGAAATAGGATCTTGAGTACCATTGATAAAGGTCAGTGGTCCTGTACTATTTTGTAATGAACTTACCCATCTGTCACGAAACTGTTTTCGTTCTCTAATATAATTGATAAGACGATGTACAACTTTTGTGCCCGATTTATGATTGATTAACTGCCAGTAATTTTTTAATTCCTCATTGGGTCTTTTGATTGCACAAATGTTATCGAAATTTTGCTTAAACTTTGCAAAACTCATAAAACGAGCAACTATTGAGCCGATTGGTGAAAGAAGTAGTCGTTGGATTAAAGCTAGTTCAATTGCCTCGTAAATTATACCGCCATTTAATAATATCGTTGATTGGATGCTGTTTTGGGTTTTTTGATTATCTCGAGCCAGCAATTCTTGTGCGACGGTGTCGCCGTAATCATGGGCTAAAATATTGTAGTTAGAAATCTCAAGTGAATGTAACAAAGACTCTACGATGTCAGCCTGCTCAAAAAACGAATATTTATGCTTGGTTGGCTTATCGGAAAACCCATAGCCTATAAAGTCGAGGGTTATTACTCTAAACTTCCTGATTAGATCAGGCCATAACATGTGCCAATCCCAACTAGAGGTTGGGAATCCATGCAACAACAATAAAGTTTCTTTTTGAATTTTAGGTGTATGATTCCCTGAGTCGATAAAAAATATTTGATACTGGCCGTATTCAAAAAAACTTCCTTTTTCTAGCCATTGCTGGGTAGTTATCATATTGGATCTCAATATTGGTTTATTTGATTTTATCCCTAACTTTAACCAAACCGCAAAATTATTCGAGATCTATATCAGTCTGTTTATTCCTGTCTTTCGGCGTATTTTCGGTTTTAACTTCTTTTTTCTTCTGCACTTGTACGGTTTTTATTGTTCTTTCAGCATAAGGATCCGGTAAAAACATCTGAAAAAAGGAAAGTAAGATAATTACGCCAGACTTTCTTTTTTTTGCTCGTTTAATTAACCAAATAAATAGGCGCAACAACCCTGTGAGTACAAGCCAGGGAAGGTAGAGCATTAAAAGATAGGCAATTAACGAAAGGTTTTGTTCGGTTAAAACACCTGTAGGGTTGAGTAAAGCTTTGAGCAGTTCCAAAAGCTCAACTATTAGGAGGGGAACATCTTGAATTAAAAATATGATAAAAGCTAATAACGAAATAAGACCAGCCATAGAAAACTCCGACAAAAGAAAACTAAAATTTAGTGAATAAAGTTCGACCTTTCCTAGGTGTTTTTACCAGGTACTGAGACCTTTGTAAGGCATCCAAGTAAAGTTGAACCGAGAGATCGGTTTAAGCTCTATAGCTGTCAGCTGACTCTTTGGATTGGTTGAAGCATTTGTACAGAGAGGGGGAATATAAATGATGCTGAAAGAGACTCATTTGATAGGTTTGTAATTGAAACTGAAGTTCATCCTGTATGTTGTATGCCAGCAGTAATGTTAAATCAGAATCTGCGGTACTAGCTAAGTAATTTTCAAGTGGCTTGTAGTGCTCTGATACGGGACGTTTCTTACCTGCCTGTAGCTCAAATTGGCAAGAACTACTCGTATCGAGTTGTTCAGCAATTTCTACATCAGCTTTTGCCTTGGCGTAGCCCGACGGGGCAGAAATAATTCCACCTAGCAGGGTAAATAATGCCAAAAGCCAAAGTTGTATAGGACCTTGTTTCATTAAGCTGATTTGTCAATTGTGAAATCTAGTTAGTCACAGCTTATATGAGGATATAAGAAAAAAATTCAATAGGGAGTTTTAAAAAGGAGGAGTCATAAACAAAAAGGCCCGGCTAAACCGCCGGGCCTTTTCGATAAAAACGACTAATGGCGCCAATGATATTGCTGTTGTTTTAACTTCAATGCTTTAGCCGTTGCATCAGGCAACGATTGCATTTGAAGCTTCTCGAAGAAAAATGGCTCGCGTTTGTGAACATTTTTGCGGCCAACTTCATTCATGGTATTAGCGTCGAATAAACGGCCATTAATCATTGTGTAGGCGATATTTGTCGACTTGCGAAGGTCATTTAAAACATCACCATCTACAATCATTAAATCAGCAAGTTTACCGGTTTCGATACTCCCGATATCTTTATCCATACCAAGGTAAGCAGCGCCGTCAATGGTTGCGCCACGCAGCGCTTCCCATGGAGTAAACCCGCCTTGGTTCATCATCCAAATTTCCCAGTGAGCAGCAAGGCCTTCTCTTTGACCGTGAGCACCAATCAATACAGGCACGCCCTTCTCATTTAACTCTTTTGCAGTTTTGGCTACGTTAAAGTGGTTGTAATGATCATCCGGTGCAGTGCTACGACGGATAGAGTTTGGATCGACAAAGTAACGTGGCGTCCACTGAAGCAACTTTTCATTTTCCCACACAGGTGTTCTATCATACCAATAAGTTTCACCGGAAAGCCCGCCGTAGGCAACCCCAAATGTCGGCGAATAACCGACTTCAGTTTGCGACCAAAGTTGTTTCACATCATCATAAACATCAGCAATTGGCAGGGCATGTTCGATACCTGTGTGGCCATCGATTATCATTCCCATATTGTGGTAGAACTTAGCACCACCTTCCGGAACCACCATGATACCGAGCTCTTTACCAGCGGCAATTACTTGCTGCTTTTGATCTCTACGTGGCTGTTGGTAGCTTTTCACAGAAATAGCACCAATATCTTTCATACGTTGCAAATGGAATTTTGCGTCTTCCATATTATCGATGTGAGCGGTGTAACCCGGGGCTTTTGCGCCATATAAAATGGTACCTGTTGAGTAAATTCTCGGGCTGACGGTAATACCTGCGCGCTGCATCTCACTTGCCGAAAAAATTTCACTAGAGTCATTTGATGGATCATGAATCGTAGTAACACCAAATGCCAATGAGGAATAACTCATCCAGTTTTGTTGAGGGGTAATTTCGTTACTGGCTTGTCCACCATGCGCATGAACATCTACCATTCCAGGGGCAATTACTTTCCCGGTAACATCAATAACTTTGGCTGATTTAGGAATAGTAACGTTGCCTTTTTCACCCACTGCTTTAATGCGGTTGCCGTCTACTAATACGACGCCATTTTTAATGACTTCTTGCTCAGATTGAGCATTACGCATTGTAACTACGTCTCCACCAACAAGGGCGATCATTCCTGACGGGATATCTGCTTTCTTACTGAAAGAAAGATCAATACCTTCAGTTACCGGTTCTGGTAATTTTTCAGGGCTGCCTGCCATATGGGAGAAAGCGTCTTTTAGATCGCGTTGATATAAAGTTGAACCGAGTGCCCAGCTAAGGGAATCGCTATTCGCTGACCAACTTAAATATTCGCCGCTCCGCTTAGAGATTTGTTTAACTGGAACATTTTTACTGCTCTTGGTTAACGACTCTGCTTTGCCTGTTAAAACGAACGGCGCTACGTAAGCGTTAAATTGCTGGGTAAAGGCTACCCAGTTACCGTCAGGGGAAACCTGAAACTCGGTAATATCCATGCCGTTTAAATGCTCACGAACATCATCGCCATTTAAGTTAACGCTAGATAGTTTTGCTTTTGCGCCCCAGCCAAAACTAGAGAAAATGATACGCTTTCCGTCCTTCGTGAACTGCGGGTTAACACCTGACTCGTGTACCCTCTTCATTTTTTTGCCTTTGACGTCCGCAACATATAAGCCTGGTTCCATCGAATACTCTGGAGACGTCAAGTAACCACCACTAAAGCGTCTGAAAACCAAGTTTTTAGAGTCGTTCGAAAAAGATGGTTCAACATAGTGACCGGGCTCTGTTGTTACAGTTTTTCCTCGACCACCTCTGCTAGAAACTATTTTTACACTGCCCAGTTTCTGATCGTCCCAAGTAACGTAGGCAACTTTTTTGCCGTCTGGTGAAAAGGTTGGATAAAACTCAAAGTGATCCTTCTGGCTGGTTAGTCGCTTGCGCTTACCTGTTTTAATGTCATGTACATAAATTTTTCCAAGCGCTTGATAAACAACTTTGTCGCCTTTTGGGGATTTCTGAGCCCAGCGGATCATTTTTACATCAAATTTTTCTGGTGCAACGTCAATGGCAAATCTAACCGCAGGCGTAATCTGCTTTTCAGCTTCTATTTCAAACGGAATTACAGCCACTTTTTTGTCTTTAATCGAAACCTTACGAATTTTACCACCAGCCCAGAAGACGATAGATTTGTTATCTGGCGTCCAGTCAAACTGAGGATAGTTACCGTGCATACCATTGGTTTCTTGCAAGTCTCTGTCTAGGTTTGCGTAAAGTGGCGTATCGACACCTGTTTTTAAATCTTTAATAAATAGAACAGAGTTAGTGTCCACGCGGCGAACATAGGCCAAGTACTTTCCGTCATTCGAAGGTGTCGGAGCGATCGCGCCACCGGAGCCGCCGACAAAATTGATGTTCTCACCAGTTTCTCTGTCTAAGCGGTAAATGCTGAAGATTTGCGTTGTTGGATTTTTGTTATATTGCCAGACGCTGCCCGGAGTAGAGTCCTTGGCGTAGTAAACATAACGACCATCTGGAGAGAAAGCTGGTTCACCTATAGTTTTTTGCGCCTGCTCGCCGCCAATTCTCTTGACCAGCATGTAACCTGAACCACCTGCTTTGTGGTAGAGCCAGATTTCACCGCCAGGAATTGAGCGGGCACCGACAAATCCTCGGTTTACAGCGATATAATTTCCATCTGGAGACCAGTTAGGCGAGTGTGCTAGATCTCGCTTAGCATCACTAACTGATTTCATGTTGCTTCCGTCAGTGTTCATTACCCAAAGATTGTCACCGCCTTTGCGGTCGGAAATAAACGCAATTTGTTTGCCATCAGGGCTGAATCTAGGCTGCATATTCCAAGCAATTTCATTAGTGAGTGCTTTAGCCTTACCGCCTTTCGTAGGAATGGAATATATATCGCCTAACATATCAAAAATGATGGTTTTTCCATCAGGACTCACGTCAACGCTACTCCAAGTGGTCGTTGACGTTTTGATCTTGATTGCTTTTTCTTCACCTGGAGGATTATTTACGTCCCACTTTTCAACTTTTTTATCTACTTTTTTTTCTTCTGCTACCGCTGGTTTGCTCACTTTCTTGGCTTCTTCCGCATGTACGCTTGAAGTCGCGAGCAATACACTGGTTAATGCAGCCGAAACACAGCTTGTAATCAGCTTCATTTAACTCTCCCGAGGATATATTTATATTAATTTTGAGATATGACTAGAAGCCAGATCAATTACAGCTTGAACGGAACGATCTGACTTTTCTAATTATTGCATGTGCAAGCCTATAGAATAGACGGGGTGAGGTAAAGGGGGGAGTTGTTTCAAATGTTTAAACATCTTTTTTTGTCTGATAACTCATTGTTTTTAATCCTTTTTTTGCCAATTGACAGTTAAATAAAAACGGCTTGCTAATGCTTGATATACAAGCAAAAGAGTTTTTTACGATGAGTATCAAACTTGTGCTGGAGGAAATTGTTTAACTGAAGGATCATCCTGCTACGGGTGAGATGGATTTTAGCAATAACCCGGCACCTTCCTAGCTGCCCCTGAGTGAAAGATTGTCTACCTGAGCTGTAGACCCTGCCCCAAGCATCGTCGCAGACATAGCTATGATTATTCTATTTAGTTTCATTTTAACGACCAATGACGCCAATGATGAGATACCTATCTGTATTTTTTTCATTCAATCTTTGAGCTTTATTAGTTTTGTCCGTTTTCTGTACAGTATGATCCGGTAGTATGGATATAATAGAAATGTAATGATGTGTACAATAAATAAATTCATTACATGAGAGAAATTGATTGGCGTGAGGATTTTGTTTAATAGAAGCGGTTTGTTAAGAGTCGATAAGGGGGGGATTGCAGCAATTGCGATATATTTCCTGTGAAACTATCCTTGGATGTTTGAGGCTTGTTTAGTTTTTATACTTCATCCATACTTGTCTTAATATTGATAAATAACCTCAAAACACCTCTTTTCTAATATCAAAAAACTGATTTAAGACGGACGGACACTGTTTATTATGGAATTGCTGTTGTGGCGTTGGAGTACAATCGTACAGATCAGTTCAGCTATTATGATTGCACTATTTTTCTTGTCATTGGCGCGATCAACTCAAAGAGTAGAACTACGACCTTGGGTCGGAGCCTGGCTAGCAAATTTGGCTGCACTAGTTGTTACTGTGCTCTATTGGCTTTTACAGCCGGACTCGATTTTCATTTTCAAAATAGTTGCCGGAGCTTACATCTTTTTTAAGTCCTTGTTTGTGACGCTATTACTAGCTGGCGTGCAGCAGTACGTAGGCCGACCATTTGTTCAGTTTCATCAGCAGACAATTGTTTTAGGCTGTTTTGTTTTTGCTTTTTTTGGCGGCTTACTAATACCTTCGATAGATTGGCTGGGGGTCGTACAGGCCAGTGTGATATGTATTGGTTTAAGTGTCGGAACTATTATTGCGTTACGAATGAGTAGTGCGGTGTTGGCCTGGATAGCGGTTGGTTTTGGCGCGCGTGCGATACTGGCTTTGGTGGAAGCTATAAGTTACGGCGTTAATGCCACCGTACCCGAAAACACTTTGGAAATCGTCCGGTTTTTTCTTGCGTCTCATTCTTCTTTTGATAGTGCAGCGGAATGGTGTATTGCGCTCGGCTGTGTTCTTGCTCTTTACCGAACCATTCAAAATGAGCTTACCACAACCTGTGATAATTTGGTTGAGGTTAAAAATGAGTTGCAAGATTTAGTAGATAAAGATGTATTAACCGGACTCGGGAATCGGCGAACCTTGCGCCACGTGTTAAATAAAGCAAAGCAAACAGGCGCAACAATTGTCTTCTTTGACTTAGACAACTTTAAAATGATCAATGACCGTTATGGGCATAAAATCGGGGACTTATGTCTGCAGCTATTTGCCAATGCACTACAACTTAGTTTTAGGCGTGAAGACCACATTATTCGTTATGCCGGGGATGAATTCGTAGTTGTGGCCTGTGGGGTTGAGCCTGATATGACTCACGAAAGAATTGAATCTGTCCATAATAACTTAGACCAAACCAAGGCTAAAGGGCCGACTATAAAGTTTTCGGTCGGCGCGGCATATTTAGAAGTGGGAGGTGAACCAGATGTCGCTTTACACCGGGCAGACGAAGCAATGTATAGTAACAAGTTAAAATAGAGTTACCTTATTCTTAAACTAAGAAAAGCAAGTTATCCTTTTGATAATATTATCATTCGGCCAATACCATACCCCGGAGTTTCAACTAAATAATCGTTACGTAGCATGGCTTTACTGTCTAGGGCTGATAATAATTTCTCGACTTGGTTATTAACTAAATTGGCCGATTTAAATCTGAGCTCCTGCAACGTCGATGAGTCATAAAATGCAGTACTCAAAGAATGTAATATGTCTGCAGCATTGTCATATATTTCGCGAGAGATCATCTCGTTGCTAATTGATTCATATGCGTAGGTGGATGGAACTTCAGTTAGTGCTGCGCCTAAAAAGCAAGAAGCAGCATTATCTAAAATACAAATACCATCGATTTGATTGGCCTCGTCGCAGTAGGTACCAACGATAAATGGGTAATTGAATTGGTTATGGATTTTTCCGGGATACAAGTGCACATCTTGTTCAAATTGTTCGTTAAAAATTTCCTGCAATTGCTCTTGCTCTGCTTGGATTATTCCTGTCAGCTTGCTTTCTTCCGAGTCATCTGGAATTGATAGGGCGTCAAATACTGCAGAGTTAAGCTGGTCTGGCGTAAATGGTTTACTTACTAAAAATAAGGCTCCCGCGTCCAAAGCCTCCTTGATTCTTTCTTCTGAGCGTTCAGTTGTAATTAGCCCGATTCTAATATCTAGCTCCTGCTCTCTTATTGCTTTTAGCAAACCCATGCCATCGAGTATTGGCATATGCCAGTCGGAAAGTACTAAATCCGGCTGCCAACTATGGATTAGCTCCAAGGCTTGTTGACCATTTTCAGCGAATTCAAACAGATGGTCTTTGTAGCCCGCTTTTTGCATCGACTTAAATACGATGTTGCGCATAGCTTTGCTATCGTCAACAATCAAAAACTTCATATAATGAGATCTCTAGAACTAAAGGATTTTTCTAATGATTAGTTTTAGTTTAGAACAGTTTTTATTGTTTTGAGGTATTTCTGCACTCAATGAAAGTACTAGATACTTCCGTATATAGTTATTCGCATGGGAGCGTTAAAGCAGACATAGCAGAATTCTGCAACTTTGTTGGAATAGAGGATCTCTAAAAAGCTTCCGTCACCAGCAAAGGCAAGGGGAAGGCCCATTGCATAATGAGTCTTAAGTTCGCCTTTAACTAATCCTCCGACAATATTCGCACATTCCGCAATCGAGTCTATTGTCTCTGCTCGAGAAGGTGCAGGAGCTTCCCGATCAAACATGAATAAACTAATATCTTTGATTAATGAATCAGTGCATTCTACTAAGATAAAATACTTGTTTTGGCCCATTAGCGGAATACAACTGGTATACCATTCATTGTTAAGCAAGAGCTCTTTCTGGGCCAACAGGCCAACTTTGTCCTGAAACAAAATCTCAAGGTTTTCTCGCAGTACTTCATTTAAGCTATCAGGGTTAAAATCGATCAACTGAATTTCCAAGTCTAATATTAAATAGCTCTCTAAAGAGCAAATAAACTCATCTTGCCACTACCGTATTCAGGTACGTCAATTAATAGATCCATTCGTTTCATATGCGGTCCGTGAATGATGTTTTCTAGCTTATTAACATGAACATTAACTAAATGACCAGTTCTTAATGAAAGGTCTTGTTGAGAGTCAGGATCGTAAAACATTGCACTGATTACGTTGAGTACTTCCATAACATTGTCATAGATTTCGCTAGGAATAGTTAAGGTGCCGATAGCGTCGTAAGCCAGGTCCGCGTCAGATTCACTAAGCGCAGCTCCCATAAAACAAGAAAGTAAGTGATCGACTACGCAAAGCGCCCTGGCTTTGCCATTAGGACTTGAATAAAGTCCAACAATAAATGGGTAATTGAAGTTCAACACTGCCGGGCATTCTGCGGCAAACAATGGTTGCGGAATTAGAGCTCCCAAAATTTCTGTGGTTTTGTTTAATGAGGGGAAATTAAACTTGTCAGGTTGTTCGTCTTTTATTTCAACCGCGTCCATTACTGCTTCTGCCAACTGTTCTGGCGTAAATGGTTTACTAACTAAAAAGAGAGCACCTGCATTAAGCGCTTCTTTGATACTTGACTCTGAGCGTTCAGTTGTCACTAGTCCTATTCGAACATTCAGTTGCTCGCTTTGGATTTTTTTCAGTAGGGCCATACCATCCATTTGTGGCATATGCCAATCGGACAAAACCAGATCCGGCCCCCAACTTTTAATGAGCTCGTATGCTTCGAGTCCATTATCAGCAAACTCGTACTGATGGTCTTGGTAGCCAGCCTTATGCATAGTTTTCATCACTACTTTTTGCATTGCTTTGCTGTCATCTACAATCAAAAATTTCATCCCGTTACCCTTATAATTTGAACTCTGTAATATCTAAGTTTCAACTGCCTTCACGACTTTTTCATACCGACAATCGTGACCGCAAAATGTAATCCTTCAAAGCGCATATGCACGTCACTAAGAATTTGACTACGTGGAATCTGAAGAAAGTTTTTCCTGCCTTTAGTAACAATTGGTAAACCCAAGTTATTTTTGCCTTCTAATCCGTAGAGGATCATCCCCCCCAGAATATTGCTGAGCTCAGCCAGCGCATCATTTATTTCTTCTTTGCTAGGATTTTCATGCTCGAATAAAATCGATGCCGCACGTTCAACTAATCGGCGAGAACAGTCGACAAAAATGGCCAATTTATTATCACCTGCAATTGAAATACAGCCCGTAATAAAGTTGTCGGCATTATCTTCGGGAGCAGCGTTTTCAATTTCAAAATTTGACTCATCCGTGTCTAAAACGGTACTCCAGTTCTCCCGAATTATTTGAGCTAACTCATCTGAATTGGGTAAGCTACTCATATTAGAGCCTCATAATTGAGCTAAAAGATCTGATTTTAGTATAGTCAAGGAAATCGAAATATTCAGAGATTAGAGTGTTCAAATCACTATCTACCTATTGCCACAAGGCTTCTCTAACACTATGATTTACCAAGAACATTAGCTTGATTCTAAGTTCTAGAAATATCAGAAGATAATTAACCAATGAGAATAAAATAAAAATGTCCGGAATTGTCGAATTACCACAATTACTCAGCGACATGTCACCGCAGCTTTCAATAGAACGGTATGTGTTTGCCACCGTTTCAAAAGAGAACTCTGATTTGATATCAAGTCCGATGACATTTGCATCAGTAAGAGAAGTTGAGGGAATTACGCTAGTGATAGAGAAAGAGGCGGCGGATAAAGCTGGATTGAATTATGATCGGGTTTTTAGAAAAATTACCTTACTCGTGCATTCTAGTTTAGAGGCGGTTGGACTCACGGCAGCAATTTCAACTAAGCTGACGGAAGAGTCAATTAGCGCAAATGTTATCGCAGGTTACTACCATGACCATGTGTTTGTGCCTGAAGAAAAAGCTGAACGGGCGCATCAGGCTTTGCTTGAATTAGCTAAGGCGTAACTCTGATTTCGCGGAACGGAAGTCGGCTGTTTCTCCGAAACTTGTTGAAAATCTTGATAAGCCCAGTAGCCAACCCCCAAAGCCAGCAACAGCAGAATAAGAGGTATTAGCGCGCCTAACCAAGTAAAGGCCGTGTTTTCTCCAGGAGGTGGACCAAATCGGTTGGCCTGTTGGTCTCCTGGGACCAGCATAAGCGCAATCATAATAATAAGATTCACTAGCGGGATGAGCAATAATATTGACTGCCAACCGGAGCGATCTAAATCATGTAGTCGCCTTATTGTTAATACAAATACTGCTATTAATAATGGAGTATAAGTGATGACCAATGCGAGTTGACCGAATAAAGTCGCGCTGATACTTTCTGAAGCTGAGAGCGCAGCCAGGATTATAGAACCGAAAATTCCGCTCACAAATGAAAACAAAAATAAGCCGCAGCCCAAATATGCTAAGTATCTTAGCCGCCCAATCCTTTGAGTAAATGAGAGTATGCGGACTTTTTGAGTCGCGAAATCCTGTTTATTTATAATTTGGCTTTCTGGAGATTGATAAGGAGCGTCTGAACTCATAATTCATATCGACTTTTTGAATTGGGAGCATTCACAAAAAAGGGAGGTACATAAACCTCCCTTTTAATAGTCTAGGCCTTAGCAATCGATTAAGGCAATAAGTGACTTACTGCATCACGCTCTTCAGCTAGCTCTTGCTCAGTATCTTTTAACTTAGCTTGACTGAATTCGTTGATGTCTTGGCCTTGAACGATTTGCCAGTCACCATCTTTACATACACATGGGAATGAGAAGATAAGACCTTCTTGAATGCCGTATGAACCGTCTGAGTATACCGCCATAGAAACTGAATCACCTTCATTAGTGCCAAGTGCCCAGTCACGCATATGGTCGATAGCTGCATTCGCCGCAGAAGCAGCTGAAGATGCGCCACGCGCTTTGATGATTGCAGCGCCGCGTTGTTGAACTGTTGGAATGAAATTGTTTTCATACCAATCTTGGTCAACTTGGTCGATAGCCGCTTCACCATTAACTTTAGCATGGTAAAGATCAGGGAATTGTGTCGAAGAATGGTTACCCCAAATAATCATGTTGGTAACGTCAGTCACTGCTTTACCGGTTTTTTGTGCAATTTGGGTCATTGCACGATTTTGGTCAAGACGCGTCATGGCAGTGAAGTTGCGAGGGTTTAAGTCTGGAGCATTACGTTGCGCGATTAATGCGTTAGTGTTCGCTGGGTTGCCTACCACTAGCACTTTAATGTCACGGCTAGCGTGGTCGTTCATGGCTTTACCTTGAACTGAGAAGATTGCAGCGTTAGCTTCGAGTAGGTCTTTTCGCTCCATACCTGGCCCGCGAGGTCGAGCACCAACAAGTAATGCGTAGTCTGAATCTTTAAAACCAACGTTTGGATCGTCAGTACAGATAACATCATGTAACAGTGGGAAAGCGCAATCATCTAGCTCCATTTTAACGCCTTGTAACGCGTCCATTGCCGGAGTGATATCTAATAATTGCAAAATAACTGGTTGGTCTTCACCAAGCATTGCGCCGGAAGCGATTCTGAAAAGTAAAGCGTAACCGATTTGACCGGCTGCGCCAGTGACCGTAACACGTACTGGTTGTTTCATCTCTAAGTATCCTCAATTTTAAGATGATAGCTCCTGCCTGAAGGAGCTCAATATGGGGTGTGCCAAACGCTTGGGAACTGCGATTATCAAGCCATTTGACAACAGTTTAGTCGAGTGGGCGCGATTTTATCATATTCGTTTGAGCTAACCTACTATCCATTGGTTGTAAATTGATCTATTGCAAGATGCTTGGATACATCAATATGTCGGACTCCTTTACCCCAGTGATGGGGTTTTATATAACGCTACAGAATTTACATAACACTAAAGAAAAAGGTGGAAATACTTTCTTACGAGGCCGAATTTGAACTTTTGAGATATCAGTGTATCCTATATAACCAGTCGACTATGGCTGATATTCGTAAATTTTGAGACAAGCCGTCTATTAAATCATGTCAAAACTGATTCGTATTACATTGCTACTTATTGCTTTTACGGCGCAATCCGTAACGGCGGTTAGTATGCACTGCGCTATGGATATGACCAACATGGATATGGGCATGGACATGGCTAGTGCCCAATCTAATACAGATATGCACGGCAAAATGGACCACAGTGGTCATACTGACCGTGGTCTCTCCGAACTACCAGATTGCTGTGAAACTCTTTCTGACTGTCCAATGGGGACCTGTACTAGTCCCGCATTAAATGACGCGGTTGAATTGGACTTAATGTTAGTGACTGCGCATCAAATGTCGACTGATATTTTTCAGCAAACCAAATCAACTTACTCCAATCTATATAGACCACCCATTATCGCCTAACAGGGGATCGGTGCGTCTGAAATTTGCGATCCGGGGACTCTGCTCCGTATCCAAATATCAATTTCGCTATTCAAACCCTAAATATTTTGGTCGCTAACTTAATCAATGAGTTGCGTCCGAGAATTCTTTGTCATGTCTATTCATGACGCTGCTAGTAAATAAAAGTTAAATTTAATCATAGGTAAATAGGATGAAATCTAGATCCAGTTCCTTATTTGTTAGACTGGTAAGCGGGTTGATTATTTTGCAATCCACAAGCGCATTTGCTGAAGCACAACTTAGTCTACAAAAAGCAATTCACCTTGCACAATCGAATGATCCTTGGTTGGTTCAGAGTAAACAAACGGAAAACTCAATACTTGCAAAAAGTGTGAGTGAGTCTGCTTTACCCGATCCAAAACTATCTTTGTCGCTTGCCAACCTGCCCACAGATGGACTCGATTTTAGTCAAGAAGCAATGACACAATTTAAAGTTGGTTACAGTCAAATGATTCCGGCTGGCGATAGCCTTGAATTAAAAAGTGAAAGGTTGAGGCAGTCAGCCGCTCAATTTCCAATTTTGCGACAAGCTAGGTTGGCCGAGTTAGAAAAAGAAGTTGCTCATACTTGGTTTGAGTTGTTTAGGGCAAATAAATCAATCGATTTGATCAAGCAAAACCAGACACTGTTTGAGCAATTAGTTGATGTAGCGCAAGCGAGTTACTCATCTGCCGCAGGAAAAACAAGCCAGCAAGATATTGTTAGAGCGCAGCTTGAGCTGACTTTGCTGCAAGAGCGATTGTCCAAGTTAACTCAACAACAAGAAATTATGAAGGAGCGACTACTTGGTTGGATAAGTGACAATTATGTTTCGAATTATCAGATGGATGATTACTCAGATGAGAATTCGTTCAAATCTCAAGTTCTTTTACCATTGAAAATGCCTAACGGCCAATTAATAGAAATGAGTGGAAGCTCAGTTGAAGAATTTACAACGTCACAAGTGACGCAGGCGTTAATGCAACATCCTGATATTGTCGTTCGAGACCAGAAAGTCAAAGTGCATAAAACTTCTATCGCTTTGGCGGAACAAAGCTATAAACCGAGCTGGGGAATTAGTGCTAGTTACGCTTATCGTGACGATGACCCAATGGGAACCAACCGATCTGATTTCCTATCTGTTGGCGTATCTTTTGAGTTGCCCATTTTCGCGGACACAAAACAAGACCAGCTGGTAAAAGCTGCCAAGCTGGAAACGGAAGCGTCTAAAACACAAAAGTGGCAAGTAATGCGAAAAATGCTGTCCGGTTTCCAAATAGCAGTGGCCCGCTACAAACGTCTCATTGAAAGGGAAGGCCGCTATAAAAGTTCACTACTACCGAAAATGCAGGAACAGGCAGAAGCAGCTTTGAATGCCTATACCAATGATGAAGGCGATTTTGCTGAAGTGGTTCGCGCAAGGATCGCCGAATTAAACGCAAAAATCGATGCATTAGATATTGCTGTACAAAAGCAGCAATCGATTGTCGAAATTAACTATTTTCTAGCAGGAGTCAAATGATGTTTAGTGACGCCGAACAAAATTCAAATTCTTCGAATAAAAAGTCAATGGCGACAGGAGCTATCTTGGGCGCAATCGTAACGGCGATTGGTTTCTCTGCTGTTGTTTATACTTTATTTAATCAACCCGACGGAGAGAATATTGATTCTTCTCGTGATTCGAAAGAACCACTTTATTGGGTTGCTCCCATGGACCCAAATTACAAAAGAGACAAGCCAGGCAAGTCTCCAATGGGAATGGATTTAATTCCTGTTTATGCCGAACAAGATTCAGGTAATGGCGTTGGTCCTGGGACAATAAGAATCTCTCCTGAAGTCGTCAATAATCTAGGCGTGAAAACTGGAAGGGTAGAACTTAGAAAGTTACATAATAAAATAAAGACCGTCGGTTATGTTAAATACAATGAAGATCTATTGATTCATTTGCATCCGCGGGTTGAAGGATGGGTTGATAAGCTTTACGTCAAAGCCGAAGGTGATCCAATTAATAAGGGGCAACCGGTTTATGAAATTTATTCTCCGGCTTTAGTTAACGCTCAAGAAGAGTTGCTGCTTGCATTGGATAGAAACAATAGGCGTTTGATTAGGGCCGCGGAAGAGAGATTGAGTGCATTACAGATCCCGAAAAACGTTATTGCGGAAATAAAACAAACACGCAAGGTATCCCAAAACATTACTTTCTACTCACCTCAGTCAGGTGTGGTAGATAACTTAAATATTCGACAGGGTTACTTCGTTAAACCGGGAACTACTTTAATGTCAATTGGTGCGCTCGAACAAGTTTGGGTCGAGGCCGAAATTTTTGAGCGACAGGTGCCCTGGGTAAAAATTGGGATGCCAGTTACTATGACATTGGATTATCTACCAGGCCAGGATTGGCAGGGCCAGGTCGACTATATTTATCCAACGCTTGATGCGAGAACCAGGACCGTTAAAGTCAGATTAAAATTTAACAATAAAGATCAATTATTGAAGCCTAACATGTTTGCTCAAGTTGTGATCCACTCTGAGAATCAGCAACCGAGCTTAGTTATTCCTAGGCAGGCGCTGATCAGAACTGGCAGCCAGGATAGGGTGGTCTTAGCTCTTGAGGATGGGCGTTTTAAATCTATTGCGGTAAGAGTTGGTGCGCAAGATAGTAACTCAGTCGAAATTCTAGAAGGATTAAATGATGGCGAAAAGATTGTTACCTCCGCGCAGTTTCTGATTGATTCTGAATCAAGTAAATCTTCAGATTTTAAAAGAATGGAGCCAGAAAATTATATCACGCAAGCGGACAAGCAAAAATCAGACTGGCAATCCGCAACCGTCAAGGGAGTGATTAATCAAGTCGATAGGAACAACAGAATTCTTAATATCTCTCGCGGACCAATCGAAAAATGGAATCGACCGGCGGCGACAATGGACTTTTTGCTAGCTGATTCACTCGATATAAATTCTGCAAAAGAAAATACTGAAATTGAACTTACGTTCGAAGTCCGGGAGGATTTTATCATTGTTGACTGGAGTTTAGCTAAAACTAATCAGCACATTGACCCCGAAGCTAAGCAGCAACACGATGGTCATCACTAAGGAGCGAGCATCATGATTCAGTCAATTATTCATTGGTCAGTTCACAATCGCTTCTTTGTCGTTTTAGCGACCTTGGTTCTGATTGGTGTGGGAGCCTTTTCAATTAAAAATACCCCGGTTGATGCTATCCCCGATCTTTCAGACGTGCAGGTGATTATTAAAACTTCTTATCCTGGCCAAGCTCCGCAAGTGGTTGAGGACCAAGTAACTTATCCTTTAACTACTGCTATGTTATCGGTGCCGGGGGCCGAAACCGTCCGAGGTTATTCATTCTTTGGTGACTCCTATGTATACGTCATTTTCAATGATAAGACTGACCTTTATTGGGCGCGTAGCAGGGTCTTAGAATATTTAAGTCAGGTAGCGCCGACTCTTCCTGAAAGTGCCAAACCACAACTTGGTCCAGATGCTACTGGTGTTGGTTGGATCTATCTTTACGCGCTGGTTGATAGAACCGGCAAACATGATTTAGGTGAACTGCGAAGTTTGCAAGATTGGTTTTTAAAATATGAGTTGCAAACTGTTCCCGGCGTTTCTGAAGTCACTGCACTCGGTGGAATGGTTAAACAATATCAGGTTAAAGTCAGTCCAGATAAGTTACGTGCATTTGACATTCCCCTCTCTCACATTCAAATGTCTATAAAGCGGGCCAATCAAGAAATTGGTGCATCGGTTGTAGAAATGGCTGAAGCGGAATATATGGTTAGGGCAAGCGGGTACCTGCAAAACAAAAATGATCTAGAAAATATTCCTTTGGGAGTTAATCAAAACGGAACGCCACTTTTGTTAAAAGATGTGGCTGATATATCTATTGGTCCACAGATGCGTCGAGGTATTGCTGAACTTAATGGAGAAGGAGAAGTTGTTGGCGGAATTGTCGTGATGCGCTTTGGTGAAAATGCGCAAAAAACCATCGACGGAGTTAAACAAAAGCTGAGGGATTTAAAACGAGGATTACCTGAAGGCGTCGAACTGATCACTGTTTATGACCGAAGTGATTTAATCGAGCGGGCGGTTACAAATTTGTGGGGTAAATTGTTTGAAGAACTTGCTGTAGTGGCCTTAGTTTGTATGATTTTTCTGTTGCATGTGCGTTCGTCATTGGTCGCGGTAATCAGTCTACCCGTCGGCATTCTGGCTGCATTTATCGTGATGTATTGGCAAGGACTAAACGCCAATATCATGTCTCTTGGCGGCATTGCGATCGCCATCGGGGCGATGATTGACGGTGCAATTGTAATGATTGAAAACATGCACAAGCACATGGAAAAGACGCCGTTGACAAACGAAAACCGTTGGCAGATTGTAGCTAAATCAGCGAGTGAAGTTGGGCCTGCACTGTTTTTTAGCCTGCTCATTATCACAGTCAGTTTTATGCCTGTGTTTACTTTGGAAGCTCAAGAAGGAAGGATGTTCTCTCCGCTAGCATTCACTAAAACTTATGCGATGGCTGCATCGGCCGCTTTAGCCGTCACTTTGGTGCCGGTGTTAATGGGATATTTTATTCGTGGGAAGATTACCCCTGAAAGTAAAAACCCAGTTAATAGATTTTTGACAGCAGGGTATATGCCTGTTCTTAAAAAAGTTCTGAGTTACCCCAAAATAACGCTTGCCGCTACAGGGTTTATTTTTATCTCGACATTTTGGCCAGTGCAAAAAATTGGAAGTGAATTTATTCCGTCTTTAGATGAAGGTGATCTGATGTACATGCCGACGACTTACCCAGGCATTTCTATCGGTAAAGCGAGAGAGTTATTGCAACAAACGGATAAGCTGATTAGTACTATTCCTGAAGTTGAAAATGTATTCGGTAAAGTCGGGCGAGCAGAAACCGCGACTGATCCTGCACCGTTGACCATGATAGAGACTTTCATTCAGCTGAAGCCCAGAGAAGAATGGCGCGAAGGCCTCGATACCCAGGACCTGATTAAAGAACTTGATCAATTGGTTAAGCTCCCTGGAGTGACTAATGCCTGGGTTATGCCAATTAAAACACGAATTGATATGTTAGCTACCGGAATAAAAACACCGGTTGGGATCAAGGTTGCGGGACCTGACCTTGCACAAATACAATCAATCGGCCTGCAACTGGAAGAGTTGATCAAACAAGTTCCTGGTACGGCTTCGGTTTACTCTGAACGAGTTGCTGGTGGTCGCTATATTAAAGTTGATATTGAGAGGGAAAAAGCGGCTCGATATGGGCTTAATATCGCTGATGTACAGCAAGTAGTAGCGACTGCAATTGGCGGAATGAATGTGACAACAACTGTTGAAGGGCTGGAGCGGTACCCGGTTAACATTCGCTATCCGCAAGATTTCAGGGATTCGCCTGAGCAACTTTCTCTTCTTCCAATTGTGACCCCGGCAGGGTTACGAATATCTCTGGCAGACGTCGCCAACGTCTATATTGAAGATGGACCTCCTGGCATTAAAAGTGAAAATGCAAGAATTAATGGCTGGACTTTTATCGACATAGAAGGCGTTGATGTTGGAAGTTATGTTGAAAATGCGCAAGATTTTGTGCGCGAAAATTTAAAGCTTCCCCCGGGTTATTCTCTTAATTGGTCTGGTCAATATGAATATATGTTACGGGCTAAAGAAAAGTTAACTTATGTTGTGCCTCTGACATTGGCGATTATCATCATTTTGCTTTACATGAGTTTTAGAAATTTTATTGAGGTTGCCATTATTATGCTGACCCTGCCGCTTGCGTTAGTCGGAAGTGTTTGGCTGATGTATTGGGAAGGGTTTAATTTTTCTATCGCGGTTGGCGTAGGCATGATTGCACTTGCTGGAGTTGCTGTAGAGACGGGAGTGATAATGTTGGTTTATCTCAATCAGTCCTTTGCCAAGCTAAAAGAGTCCACGGATTCAATGAATAAAGAGATGTTGTTTGAGTCAGTTGTAAATGGTGCGGGATTACGTGTTAGACCTGTATTAATGACTGCTGGTGCTACAACCGTTGGTTTATTTCCAATTATGTATGGCGGCGGAACTGGCGCTGAAGTGATGAGTCGATTGGCTGCTCCTATGGTCGGAGGAATGATTAGCTCAGTGATTTTAACCTTGTTAGTTTTACCGGTAATTTACTATCTGTGGCGTTCAAGAAAAATCAATGGTTAATGGCTAAAGTGAATTCGAACGTGTTAGCTACAAATAATTAAAGTAAAGGTAATGGGTATGAAAGTATTAAAATATTTCTTAATTGGATTTTCGGTGATGGCATTTTCAACGCAAGTTATCGCTCATACTAAACTTAAGGAAAGCTCTCCGATGGATGGGAGCGTTATCTATTCTTCACCGAAAGAACTAAATTTAGTGTTTGACGGAAAAGTTAAGTTAATGAAAGTTGATTTAAGAACTAAAAGCGGTAATAAAGTGAAGTTGTCATTCAAACTATCTCAAATTTCCAGTGAGTCTTTTTCTGTTCCGTTACCACCTTTGGCCGAAGATGGTTATGTAGTTCATTGGATTGCCATGGGCAAGGACTCTCATAAAATGAAAGGCAAATTTTCATTTGAGATCCTTTCAGAAGAGAGGATACAAAGTGATCGCAAGCGCTAGGGAGAAATGATGGAGTTTTCGATTTGGAGCATCTGGTCGATTAGTCTTAAATTACTTCTTTACCTATGTGCGTCGATTGCAATTGGTGGAGGATTTATCAGAGCATTGACCGGTGACCACGAGAAGCTCCAAAGATCTATTGATAGGTATTGGAACTTACTTGTATTTACTGGGATATGGGGGGCATTGAGCTACTTCTTTGTTCAAGTAGGAGCGTTTGTTGAAGAAGGCTTTATTGGCATGTTTAATATGGAATTTGTCCATATGCTTTGGCAAAGTGTTGTGGGAGATGCTCTTTATTATCAGGTATCTGGTTTTTTGCTAATTTGGATTAGCAAAATGGTTTACCCCATATCAAGCGTAATAACCCTTAAAATAAGAAGAGAATATCTATCAGCTCCTCTGTTTGTTATAGGTATAGCGCTTCTTTGTCGTTCGTTTAGTATCGTTGGACATACGGCGGAGTATGGATGGGTATTTCAGTTAATTCTTAGCTTACACTTTATGTGTATTACATGGTGGGTTGGAGCGCTCTTTCCGTTAAGAAGTGCCTGTCGATTACTTGAAACTCAATCGCTATTTACGCTGATGGATGGCTTTGGAAAACTAGCTTCTGTTGTCGTCGCCTTACTTATATTGTCCGGAGCAACTTTAGTAATCTTATTTGCAAACGGAAGTTTGGGCATTTTCACTACTGCCTACGGTATTATTTTGTTTGGAAAATTTTTGTTGGTTGGCACTATTTTACTAATTGCGCTATACCATAAATTAAGGCTGGTACCTGCGTTAATCGACATACCTGATGCTCATATTTCTCTCGAACGTTCTATATCGCGCGAGATTGTAATTGCAATCCTCATCTTGTTAGCTACTGCCACATTAACATCAGTTACAGGAGTTTCTGAATAAAATGCTTAAGGCTAGAGTTTTAGGCTTTGTTCTTTATTACTCTAGTTTGATTTCAGGAAAAATAACATGCAGTGCTTGATAGAAATCATCCATTTCATCATCAAGCACGCCATCAATGCTAATTAGATGGATGAGTTTTTCCATAAATTGTTTTTTAACCATGGGATTATTTTTAAAGTGTTCGTTAATTGTCTGAAGGTCTTGTTCAAAGTCACTATTGGCCGACTCGGCGGCTCGATGAAGATAATTGGCCTGTTCATCGGATAGGTCAAATTCGGACTTTAACAATTCTTCGAACTCTGCAACTTCTCTAGGCGATTCATGATGATCGGCGTTAATGGTATGATGCAGCACCGACGCCAGGGCTAAATGGACATTCTCATCGTCAGCGTGGTCGAATAGATGGTTATCGTTGTTAACGGATTGAAACCAGTGCTTAATTGATTCAAACATAGTGATATCTCTAGTGTTTAAAGATTAATTAAATATGGCATTGATTAAGCAAAAAGTGAAATGTTACTTTGATAACTCGTGAGCCAGGTCAAATTAATAATAATCTTAGTTTTTTATTTTAGGGGCATATTTTGAAACTTGCTTTCTACCTCAGAAAATATCATAAGTGGTTAGCTTTAATCGTCGGTATTCAAGCCTTAATCTGGTGCGCTAGCGGTGTGTACATGACCGTGGTGCATATTGACATTGTACGCGGCGAGCATCTGGTAAAATCAAGCAAGCCATTGGACCTTTCCAAGTTTAAAAATCAAATAAAAGATCTTCCCGAGTTAACTGATATTGGCAGGGTAAACTCTGCATATTTGACTGCTGATGGCGAGCAACCTGTCTACATTGTTGAAACACGGAATGAGACAAAACGGATTGACGCTATTACCGGCAGTATTTTACCTGCTATAGACGAAGCGTTTATTCGCAAACTGGCTACTCAATCATATGCTGGGGATGCAAACATTGAAGCGATCAAACTGTTGGATGAATATCCCCGAGAATTAGGAGGAAGAAACTCTCCTATTTGGCAGGTTCAATTCGACGATTGGCTTGAATCGACACTGTATTTTTTACCGGATACCGGACAGTTAAGAAGTAAGCGAAGTGATCTTTGGCGAGTATTCGATTTTCTCTGGATGCTGCATATTATGGATTACGAAACCAGGGAAGAAGTTAATCACAACCTTCTCAGAATAGCTGCAAGCATAGGTCTTTTACTCAGTTTAACCGGTATTGGCATGTTGTTTTATAGTTTCAAGCATAATCAAATTCGCCAACCAAATATTACGTCAAAGCTTAAGATTGTGCACAAGTGGACAGGACTGATTCTCGGGATTCAGCTAGTTATCTGGATGGCTAGCGGTTTAATGTTTAGTTTACTTTCTCAAAAAGAGGTGAGCGGCCGTTACTTGATTAATTCTGCCCAAAACTATGACTTGAACTTTTCCCTGGTTTCATTTAAAGCGGCACTAAATGAGGGCAAAGAGATTTCTTCGATCAAGAGTTATCAGTTAGATGGACAGAAATTATTAGTTGTTGAAGGATTAGATGGCGGCAGGAGAATAATTGATGTAGAGACAAGCTCAACTCAGCAGATAACCGAGGAAAGAGCGAGGCAAATCGCAGTTTCTCGATTTTCCGGTGATAAAAAGATAGATTCCTTAACGCTGGAAACAAAAAAGACAACGGAAAACCGCAAGTTTAAGCTTCCTTTATGGCGGGTGGATTTTTCCGACGAACAAAACTCTAGCCTTTATCTGAGTGCCGAGACGGGAGAAGTGTTTGGGGTTAAAACCGATACCTGGCGTTTATTCGATATTTTTTGGATGCTCCACATCATGGATTATTCAGAAAGAAATGATATGAATAATGCGTTAGTTATTTTCGTTTCTCTTAGTATATTGTTTATGGCTAGTGCAGGCTTTATTCTGATTTTCTATGCATTCAGCTCTAAAGACTTTGCGTGGTTTAGTTTAAACAAAAAAGTTCTATTAACTGCGCAGGACTCAAGTGGAAATCAAATAGAGATTAAAACGACCAAAAATGCCAATCTTTACCAAGTTTTATTGGAGAAACAAGTTGAACTTCATTCTATTTGTGGTGGCGGAGGGACCTGCGGAAGATGCCGTATTAAAATAAATGGAAGCGCTCATCTATCTAATGCGGAAAAAAATAAATTGACCGAGGAAGAAATCCATCAAGGAATTAGACTAGCGTGTCAACAGACTATATCACGGCCGGTCGAAGTTGAAATTCCAGATTATGTCGAAATTTCAAAAAGTGTCCAAGTTAAGGCGATTATATAGGCAAAGTTAGCCACCTAAAGCACGTCTAGTTTCTGCAATTTTTTGCTTGGCGTCGGCAACAAACTGAAGGCTATCTTCGGCAGATAAATCGGCTTCCAAATGCAGTTTAATAAAGGCAGGCATTCGATTTATTCTTGGCGGAGAATTTTTGACTTTTTGCCCTAAGTAAGTATGAAACTTCGCAATCAAAATCAAATCGGTCAAGTTTACCTCGTCCTGATCGTTATACAGCCAGTTATCCCGATTTTTGGTGACCTCGATAAATTTACTTTGTAAGCCCCAATTACGGAGAATTGCGCTGCCGACACTTGCCGCATAACGGTCAAATAACCAAAACATGGCTTCACTGTCTTCGACCAGTTGCGGGTAGTTTGTCGCTTTGTCTATTAAAGGGAGGCAGCCGATATCCTGCAAAAGGCCTGCTAGCACCGCTTCATCAGGATCAAATGGGAGTTCAATATGCTCCGCTATTACACTTGCTACGGCCGCCGTGTAGGTGCTGTTCTGCCAGACTTTTTCGAGCCATTTCGCAATCATTTTATTATTAAAACTAAACAAAGCTCGAACTGCATAGGTCATAGCAATATTGCGGGTATTTTGTAAGCCTAGTCTGCCAACCGCTAATCCAACATTTTCAATATTGGCCGCGCCGCGATAAATAGGTGAGTTAGAAATTTGTAGGAGGTAGCCACAAAATGCCGGGTCCGTTTCTGCTATTTTCCCAAGCTTGCCAATGTCCACATCAGGATCGCTTGCGGCTTTTTTAATCCGCAGGCTAATTTCTGGAAGTGTCGGTAATTTAACTTCTCCGGCTGCCAAGTCCTTATGTATTTGGAGGAGAATAGTTTTTCGGCTCATCCGGACCTATCCGTGTAAAGTTAGTGCATATCATTTAAGTGTAGAACTAATCTATAAATATTGCTGGTTTGAGATTAGTCTAGGTAGGTTAGTTGGATGAAATTAAAATGGCTTCTCCTAAACGGCAGGCTTTAGGCCGGTATTTTAACAACACAGTACCGTTAAGACACTTCCAGAGCACTTGCTGACTAGTATCATCTAGTTGTTTTACAACCGGTTCGAGGAGGATTGTCTGCTCTGCTAATTGAGACTCCCCCTGGCCAAACCTGAGTATGACCTGATTGTTGGCGGTACTTATCTGAAGGTCGATAGCTAATTGCGCATTATTTGCGGCGGTATAGTTGAGAGCTAATGTTTTAGAGTAGGCTGGAATTTGACCGTCTTTAATGAAAGAAGCAGTTAAAGTCTGCTGGTGGTGTCCAAAAGATTCGAGAGATTGGGTAAAAAGTCGTCTTTCATGCCATTGTTCATCGGAAAAATAGCTGTAGCCAATCCCGCCAGCAACAACAATGAGAATTGTTAAAACTACCAGGAAATTTTTAAACATTGGCCTACAGAACTCTATAATAATCGTAGTTATTTCACATGATAGGCGAAAATGCCTTAATTCGTCATTAGTTTTGCTTCATATGGCCTTGAATAGCATGGATTTTAAGCGCCAAAATCGGCTAACATTAGCGCCATAAGGTTAATCTGATTTTGGAGAGCATTCAGTGCCATTGTTAAAGTCGTTATTCTGTTTCAAGGGATATGACATTGGTCGTCGTTTTTTAGCTATCAGTGGTGCCTGCTATCTGTTATTTCTGGCACTTAGTTCTGTTTTGGCCAAGGCGCCCGTATTACTTGTACTGCTGCTTCTTGTTTGTTCCCCAATTATGCTTGCCAGTGCGATTCGGCGTATTCATCATGCCGGTTTTGCAACTCCTTTGGGTGTAATTCCTTTATTGGTGTTTTGGTTTTGTGTTTTTGGCGTAACTTATATTGAACACGGCTCAGCGTGGCTGTTAATGTTGATAGCGGTAATTGCCACATTTGTCTTTACGACGATAAGTAATGCTAAAGTGAGACGCAATCTTGATTATGTTTTGGGGTATCACGGTCCCGTTAATTTAAATGGCCCTAAAAAAGCCACCGGGCATTTGCACCATCAAAGAATTGAGCCGACATTGGCCGGCGGCCATCAAAATGAAAGCAAGTCGTTTGTAGAAAAAGGTCCATCTTCCGACGTAGGGCATTCTGGCACACGAGCAGGCGTCTCTTCACAAAATCGAGAATTCGACTTAATTGATTGGGTAAATCAGAATAAGCCGTTAGCAATTGGCGCAGGTGCTTTGGTTTCTATCATCGTTATCGTTGCCGCACTTATGCCAATATTTACCGAAGACCAACCAGAAGAAGTTGAAGAGCAGGCTCAACAGATACAACAACTTAAACAGCGTTTGCATAAGGCCGAAATGCCGGATAATTTTTGGTTGATGCTTGATGAAAATGATGCTCTCACTGTTGCATGGCAAGGAGATTTTCGAGACGACGGTGAAGTATGGTCAACTATAACTGGACAGGGTGATCAAGGTTGTGTAGATATTGTATTTAATAGTCAAACTAAATTTCGAGCAATAAAAGTGACTTCTAAAAACCGTGGAGATTATTATGCAGATTTTTCTCCGGTGGATACTAAAGCGTTAATCGAAGCAATTGCTAAAAGAGATCGATTTAAGCTATGCGGTTATGAATTCTCACTGAAGGGTACACAAGCTAAATTGATGGTTAAGAAAAAGTATGCCGAATATTTAGTTGGTTCAGATTAAGGCCAAAGGAAATAGTCAAGCTGCAGAGCTAAAATCTACAGCTATATTGTTCTTAAGTGGTTAACAAACCCAGCCAGCTGGTTTTACTGTCGCCCTATATTCCTCCATACCTAGTTTTTCTTTGAGCCAAACTGAGTGGGGAGGTAGTTTTTGGTTTGCTAGTTGCAAGCGTTTAATAATGTGAGGGTATACAGTAGGTTTAGGGCGAATGGAGCCACTCAACTTCTGCTCATATTCTTCACGCATAAAATCCATGCCGTATAAAATACACTCATAACTTTCGTGATTCCATAATCCCGCAGTATCAACAGGCGCACGGGCATCGTTTCCGGTGATTGTTGCATCCAGTGCTGATTGCGATTGTCCTGGAAGACTTTGGTCTTCGAAATCAAATGCTGAAGGCGGCTTGATTTTCCAGAAATCAAACTTCGCTTGAAGTCTTTCCGTGATCCTTTCTGGTTTTTGAACTTCTTTCCAAAAATCTGTGTCAGTTCTGTGTGTTAGGCAATAGTGCATATTAATGAAGTCGAGAATTTCAAAATAACGATTTGAAACGATTCGGTTGTATCTTTGCGCGAGTGCCGGCATATGCTCTCTATCGAACGGGAAATGGTCAGCTAATGCGACAGCTCCCAAATCGCTTAAATAAAGCCCGGTCGACTCTAACGGCTCAATAAATCCACCAGATAAACCTAAAGCAATACAGTTGCCATGCCAGTGACGGTGGCGACGACCCACTCTAAAATCAACAAATCGGCAATCCAAGTTGCTAGTGTCACCTCCTTGGTAAGCGCGCATTTCAATTTCCGCATCTTCTTTGGATATAAACTGACTCGAATGAACGTAGCCAATTGAACGTTGACTTCTCATTGGTATATCCCAAATCCAACCATTTGATAAAGCGGTTGCAGTTGTATAAGGGCGGATCATTCCAGGGTAGTAGGAGTCGTAAGGTAAATGCATCGTCACGGCTCTATCGCATAGCAGCCACTGAGAGAGATCCTGATACCCTACGTTGAGTGTCTCTCCAATTAACTTCGCTCTAAATCCGGTGCAGTCTACAAATAGATCAGCTTCAACTTCCAATTCTCTGTCGGTCGAGACGGACTTTATGATGTCCTGATTTTCCAGGTTAACGGAAGTTACATTGGCGTAGACATGGTTGACGCCTCGCACAACAGAAAAGTCTCTAAGGTAATCGGCAAACTTTTGTGCATTCATATGATAAGCGTAGGTGAGAGGGGCGCCTAAATCCCAAGGCCCTAGGGTCAGAGGAGAACGCCCCATTTCACATATTACAGGCTGAGCAGAAACTGTTTCCATATATGGAATGCTTCGATCACTTTGAGCCCAATTCTTACCTGAATGATCGATCGGCTGATTGCGATAGCGACTAAAAGGGTGATGGTAAAAAGTATTGTTGTTATGAGTCCAGTTTACATACTTAATTGATTGCTTAAAGGTTGCGTCTGCACTGCGCATAAAGTCAAGTTCGTCTATTCCAATCACTGATAGTAAATGCCGCATAGACGGAATGGTTGCTTCACCAACCGAAATGCGTGGAATATCCGGAGACTCCACCAGAGTGATATCTACAACTTTTTGACTTCCCTGTTTGTTTAATACGCCGTTTAAATACGCAGCACACATCCAACCTGAAGAGCCACCGCCAATTATTGCTATTTTTCTCATTATATATGCCTCACGTTGGACGTATTATTTTTATATGTATTGAACTTATTCGTACCCGAGTATTTTACGTAAATTAGGGGCTGCGTAGTCGACCATTTGTTTTTGTATGTCTGGGAGTTCATTTGGGATTTCAAATTTCTTGCCGGAAAGATTTTCTCTCGCGGTGCCGCTTTGCTTGCGGTCTGAACCAACCTTTATCCTAGTCTCCCAGTCTTCAGGAAGAGTTGTTATTCCCAAGGTACTGAGTAAATCTTCAAAATAATTTTTTGCAGCAGGTTGGTCGAGATTTTGTAAATGGAAAATGACATCTTCATATTTAACGATTTTTACTCCAGAGCCTAACCATGAAACTGCATTGTGCGTATATATTTCGCTCAAAGTCGGAGCCTTTTGGTAGATACCAAAAATCATCATATTGAGAACTTGTTCGACCGAGATCTTTCCACTCTTCAGATTTTCTAAAGAACCTTGGAAAGTGTCAGATAAAAAGAATCTGGCTCGAGCCAAGACCCAATCATAAGGATCGCGAACCATAAGAAGATGCTTTACTCCATGTAGTGCAGCTGCTGAGTCATCTGAAAATAACAAGTGCCCCCAACTCAGCTTTGGAGAAGTTGGAGCAAACGCCTGGAGATGTTGCTGTAACACCGGAATTTGAATGAACATTTGGTGGTATTGCTGTTCCACTGGAACAAACATTCTAAAAATATTTCGGATTAAGTGGGTACCGCACTTGGGAACTGAGTTAAGAAATACTGGTTGACTTAGTGGAGTCTGAGTAAACTCCTTATTTCTTTCATTAAGATTATCGGATTTGGCAATTACACGAGGCATTTGAAGCTCTTTTAGTTTTATTTGGTTCTTTTCTAATATACCTCTTTCAACCTAAGTATCAAGAGAATAAAAAAGGCCGACGATTGTCGGCCTTTTAAAGGCATTAAAACTTACTTAAAAGTTATAAGATAAGTTTACAAATGCTCTTCTTCCACGCCAATCATATTGGCTATAGAAAGCCGCATTACCAATGCGAGAAACAGAAGTTCCACGACTTACTTGAGGTGGTTCTTCATCGGTAAGATTGGCAACACCAAAGACAAGGCTTAAGTCGTCAAAGGTAGTACTTGCCGAAAACGCATGATAGTAGGTAGCATCGTCATAATTAACGATATTGTAGGTTTCTCCTCGGTAATCGAGGGTACTACCTAAATCTCTATCTACGTTTGAAACCGAACCTAAATAGTTTATGGTCCAGTTATAAGTCCAATCATCAATCGTCAAAGCAGCTCTAAGTGACGCGGTTAGTTGGGGGTCACCAAACTCTCCATTAGTGTCAGTAGTAAAGTCATCAAATACTGCTATGCTATCTTCGTCTTGGTAAGTGTGTCGACTTTCTAGTCTCAAAGTCCCAAACTCAAACTCGGTTTGATAATTAATTGCTAAATCAAAACCTTTATTAATTTGAGAAGCGATATTTAGATAACTATCTCGAACATTTGTGATTCGAAGGTCGGTTGGGTCCCGATCAAATTGGTCGCACAAAGGATCATTAGGGAAGAACTCTGACGAGTAGCAACGACCGACAATAGTCGCTGCTCCTAACTGGGTGACTTCACCTTCGATTAGGAAATCAAAATAATCCAATGAGATTGCGATATCTGCAAATTCAGGTGTCCACACAATTCCAATAGTTTCGGAAATTGATGTTTCAGCTTCTAAGACTCCTGCTCCTCCACCAGTGAAAACGGTAGCAGAAATTGCTGGTGCATTGTTACCGGGAATACCATCAGCTGCACAGTTAGCTTGCTGAACTGGCGTTGCCGTGCTATTTGCATCTGCCCAGTTATAGCATGGGTCGATAGTTCTTTGACCTGCAAATGAACTTTGGTCCGCTAAATACAGTTCAAATAACGCTGGAGAGCGGAAAGAGGTACCACGCGAGGCTCTAACTTTCACTCCCTCAACTATGTCCCAATTTAGTCCAAACTTGAATGTTGTGTCATCACCGAACGATGAAACATCGGTAAATCTAGATGAGATTTTAAGTTCAACATTTTGAAAGCCTGGAACACCATTTATTATCGGAATGATCGCTTCACCAAAGATCGCTTTCGTCGTACTGTCACCAGTAGTTATACCTGCTGAAGTCGAGCCCCAAGTGTTCCCAAGCCTGGTTTGCTCTCCAGGAACATCTTCAATCTCGTCGGTTCGGTAATGGAAACCTATCGCAACGTCCAATGGTCCGGCATCCATATCCATTGCAGTTCCTGAGATTACTGCTTCAAGAGCCTGCTGTTCATAAACGGTGTTGCCTATTTCTGTCCCAAATAAGTAGGCGCGCATGTCAGGAGATATGTTGCCGGCTAGGAATTGCGGGTCCAGCCATGGAATATCCATACAAGGGCCACCAGACACGCTATGGGTTATGCCTACGCAGGAGCCTGTCAGCCAGTTTTGTTCTACGATTCTATCGTTATAGATAAAGTCTGTCTGATAATCACCATCTGATCGGCTCAGCTGCATCGATACATCGTAGTACCAGTCAGTATTACCTATGTCTCCGGTCAGCCCAGCAACGAATCGAGTATAGTCAACTGTGATTTCAGAATCACTTCCTTCGTCAGTAATCGGAGTAGGGCTAAACCATTGAGCACCAGTCCAGCCAGCACTTAAAGGATTACCGCCGAAAAAGTTCTCATTGTATATGTAACCCCAGAACTGTCTGTAACCATCGGTGGTTGTTTTTCTGCGGTTGAGTAACAACTCTGCATACGCCGAAGTACTATCATTTATTTCGTATTCGCCTTGAGCATATATGGTTGTTTTTTCTGTCTCTGGAATAAGAGAGGTAAGATCCTGGAACGGGTGATCAGCATTGGCTAGCGCATCGGATGCTCGATCATAACCGACAGGAAACCAACCTGGAGGAGTAACTAAGAAATCAGGATCTGTTGGGTCAACAGCGTATCCAGGAATATAGTTTCCTAAATCACCATCATAGTCAAATTGCGCTAAGCTACCAGGAACATTTCCTCCGGCTCCTTGATAGTCATACAACCACACGTGTCCCCACAACAGATCAGTACAATGGTATCTGCCGGTTCTAGGGTCAATGACGTCACCACGCTCGCCAGTTTGTTGGTCAAACAGATATCTTTCGCCACAAGCGAAGAAATCACGGTCGCCTTGAGCAAGCTGATCTTCTTTCGAATAGTCGGCTGAAATTAAAAAGTTACCTCGGTCATAAGTTTTTCCCCAGGTTCCACTAAGCCGAAACTGTTCACCGCCGCTTTCTTCCGGCTGAGAGATAAACATGTCTACAGCAGAGCCATCTTCAGATTTCGTAATAATGTTTACAACGCCCGCAACCGCGTCAGAACCATAAAGAGAGGATGCCCCGTCTTTAAGGATTTCTATACGCTCAACTGCGGATAGTGGAATTGCGTTTAAGTCGAATGCAGATACTCCACCTCGAGTACCTGATGGGCCCGCACGCCTGCCATTGAGGAGAACTAAGGTCCGATTTGCGCCGAGACCGCGAAGAGATAATGTTTCTGTCCCTGTTCCACCGTTTTGTACAAAGGCCGTTGAACTTGCTGCTGTTACTTGAGGTGAACCTGATGCCAGTGTTGAGGCTCGTAAAAGTGCTCCTACACTATCTATGCCTTGCAATTTTGCATCTGCAGCGGAGATAATCTCAATAGGTTCAGCGTTGTCTATACCATCTCGACGAATACGCGAGCCTACTACTATTATTTTATCGCCTTCTTCCTCCGCATTTTCTCCCTCTTCGGCAGCTTGAACAGCCATATTGAGACTCGAAAGTCCAAGTGCTGTCGCCAAAGTTGAAGTAATTGCTTTATGGAGAGGCGAATGTTTTAACTTACTGATTGCCATGTTGCCATCCCTTTATTGTTAGTTATGAGTTCAATTTCGATTTATTCTGCTATTGAAATTGAATTGCAGTTGTCCGTATGTTATGAACAACTAATTTGATTGTATCCATCGAAATCTTTAGATCAAGAATTATTCAAGGTTATTTAAAAAAACTTGAAACTTTAGAAAAGATAAGTTGAATTTATATTTAATAAATATTGAATTTGTTTTTTTGCTTTTATTGGACAAGTAATAATTATTTTCTCTCGAGGGAATTTCAGAGGGCGATTTGATGGTATTGAAATTTTAATTGTTCAAAATCTTTCTAGACCTTGGCCAAGTTCTTATCATGTTTGATCCATCGAGTAATCAATGCATGTGCAATTAAAGGTGAGTGTAAAGCCAAATCATTAGCACAATTATAAACGTCAGGTAATAAATGGCTGTCTCTGACTAAGTCTGCAAATCGATATTCTAAAGCGCCAGTTTGCCTAGTTCCGAGCACTTCTCCTGGACCTCTTAGTTCTAAATCTTTTTCGGCAATAATAAAACCATCATTTGAGCTACGCATTACTTCAAGTCGTTGTTTCGCATTTTTAGACAAGGGAGAGTGATACATTAGAATACAGTGGCTTTCTGCTTCACCTCGACCAACTCGTCCCCTTAATTGATGAAGTTGTGACAGTCCAAGTCTTTCCGGGTTTTCAATTATCATTAAACTCGCGTTGGGAACGTCAACGCCGACTTCTATAACTGTTGTTGCAACCAATAAGTCGAGCTCTCCTTCTTTGAACTCTAGCATAATTTGCTGCTTTTCAGCCGTTTTTAACCGGCCATGTACTAGACCGATTTTAAGTTCTGGCAAGGCTTGTTTTAGATCATGAAAGGTTGCTTCGGCTGCTTGGCACTGAAGCTCATCCGATTCTTCAATTAACGTACAAACCCAGTAAACTTGTTTGTTATCAGTCGTACAATAGTCTCTAACGCGTTGCATGATTTGTTCACGCTTTTGATCGGAAAGTACTGCAGTCTGTATCGGTTTTCTTCCTGGTGGGAGTTCATCGACCACCGATAGTTCTAAATCCGCAAATGCCGTTTGTGCCAAAGTCCTGGGAATAGGCGTAGCAGTCATAACAAGTTGATGCGGATAGTTTCTTCCTTGGTTTGCTTCGAATCCTTTTTCAAGTAAGGTTTTTCTTTGCTCGACACCAAATCGATGTTGCTCATCAATGATTACCAACGCTAAATTTGCGAAAGTTACTTGGCTCTGAAATAAGGCATGGGTACCAATAATAATCTTTGCTTTGTCTTGTTGTATTGACTCCAAGGCGGCACGTTTTATTGGCGCGCTCATTTTGCTGGTTAATAAAACACAATCAATCCCCAATGGCTCGCACCAAGATTGAAAGTTCTTATAATGTTGTTCTGCCAAAATTTCTGTTGGCGCCATTAATGCTGCTTGCAGATTTTGTTCTACACAATTGAAAATTGCGCATGCCGCTATCAATGTTTTTCCGGAACCCACATCTCCCTGTACCAACCGCATCATGGGAAAGGGCTTGTGCATATCACTTTCTATTTCACTGACTACTCGACTTTGAGCATTTGTGAGAGCAAAGGGAAGGTTGTTTAGCAGTTTTTGTTGTAGCGCCGAATTTCCACTGATTGATATTGCGTTATTTTTTTTATTTTTAATTTTAATATTTTCAAAAGCGATGTGCTGTGCAACTAGCTCTTCGAAAGCTAGGCGACGTATTAATGGGTGTTCACCTTTTTGTAGCGATTCTAAAGATATGTCTAAAGGGGGCCGATGCAGCATCCTTAAAGCATCTGCAAGTGGTGGAAACTCTAGTTTCCCAAGCCATTCTTGAGGAATAAGCTCTGTAGGGTTGGAGCGTTTTAATAAGCTTAAAGACTGCTGGATTAAAGATGAAATGGTCCTTTGTTGTAATCCATCAGTAACTGGATAAATCGCCTTAAGCCCATTTTCTAAACGTGGTTCGGGATTGTCTTTTAAATGCTTAATCTCGGGGTGGATCATCGAGAAATTTTTGCCAATAAAAGAAACCTGGCCATAGCATTGAACATATTGTCCACGGATAAACTGTTTTTTCTGCGCCATCGAAAAATAGAAAAGGCGAATATCTAAAATCCCGCTGCCATCAGAAATTTTACAGATAAGAGAACGCCTTTTACCGAACACTATATCGGCCGCTTCTACCATTCCGCAAACTTGAGCGTATTCGCCAGGCCTTAAGCTGGCGATTGGGTGAATACGGCTGCGATCTTGATACTTTGAAGGTAAGTGAAAAAGTAAATCTTCCACACTAGTGATCGAAAGGTTGGCCAATTTTTCGGCTACCTTAGGGCCGACCCCTTTTAAGGTTTCGACCTTGATTGATGCTAACTTAGATTGCAATGGGCTAAGTATTTTTTATTTAAGCGGCAGTAAGTCGACTTGGCCTGCAAGCGATTTTTGTAAAGACTCGGCAATCACTTGAACCGCTTCTTTACGCGGAAAGCTAGAACGCCAGGCGAGAATTATACGCCGTTTGGGAGCTGGCTCTGAAAAGGGACGAGAGTCTAAGCCTGGATAGTCGGTTTGTTTAGCTAAGGCCGTGACCGGCATGACCGTGATCCCAAGCTTCATTGCAACCATATGGCGAATGGTCTCAAGTGAACTACCTACCACCCAGTTGTCTTCGCTCGCAGTAGGAGACTGACAATTAGGGCAAGCTGCCACAACCTGATCCCTAAAACAGTTGCCTTTGCCGAGCATCAACAAGTTTTTATTTGGAATATCAGACACTTTGATTTCGGACATTTCTGCAAAGGGATGGCCCTCATAAAAGAGTGGCATAAAGTCCTCGTCATAAATTTCCATGGTATCGATAGCCGGATCGGAAAAAGGCAAAGCAAGAACTGCGAGATCTATTTCTGCTTTCAAGAGTTTTTTTCTAAGGTTCTCGGTGTAATCTTCGTCAATATGTAATGGCATTTCTGGATAATGCTGGCGCATAAAGGGGATTAAAGACGGAAACAAGTAAGGCCCGATAGTAAATATCGCTCCGATTCTTAATACACCTTCCAATGGATTCTTTTGCAAGGTTTTTAGATAAGTCAGTTTCTCTGCTTCTTCTATTACTTTTTGCGCTTGCTGGACCACCGCCTCGCCCTCTGGAGTAACTTCAACTTGGCGTTTACCTCGTTGGAAAATAGTTACTCCAAGCTCTTCTTCTAGCTTACGGATTGCAATGCTAAGGCTAGGTTGGCTTACGTGACAGGCATCAGCTGCTTTACTGAAATGCTGGGTTTGAGCGACGGCGACTACATATCTCAATTCGTTAAGAGTCATAGCTAAAGTCTTTTGAAAGGAATTTTGAATATAATATAGCTATGAAATAACGCTGGCAATAACTTTCTGGTTTTAATCGAGTTTTCAAACAAAGAAGCCGCTCTCAACGAGAGCGGCTTCTATCAGTCAAACCTGGAAAAGTTTTAAATAGGCAGAATTATCCGCCTATATGTTTCTCTAGAAACTTCTCCATTTTAGAATAAAGATCATAGTTGTTTTCTTCATTTCTAAAGCCATGACCTTCAAATGCCTTAACCACCGATTCATAAGGGTAATCACGCTCATCTAGGGCATCAGCTAACGCATCATACTGTTCAATTGGGCATCGAGGATCATCTTTCCCATGTACCAACATGACCGCTGCTTTTAACTTGTCTAGGTGATAGATTGGAGAGCGCTCTCTGACAAAGTCTTTGTCATAAGCATTCCAAGCATCTTCCAAGAATTCTCTACCCCATTTGATTTCAGCAGTATCGCTTTCCTTAGTTTGAATTGCGATATCGTATACACCTACGTAGGCAACGGCGCATTTATAAAGATCAGGCTCTTTTACGACCCCCATCATGGAGGCATAACCACCATAACTTGCACCGTAGATGCACACGCGATCCTTATCTGCGATTCCTTCTTTAACAGCCCACAAAGTGGCATCGGTTAAGTCGTCCTGCATTTCTGCACCCATTTGTCGGTATGCGTCGTACTGAAAAGCTGAACCACGGCCTCCGGAACCTCGATAATTGACTTGTAGGACCGCATAGCCTCTATTCGCCAGGAATTGAGTATCTCGCTCGTAGCCCCAACTATCTTTAGGGCCATAAGGACCACCGTGTACGTAGATGATCATCGGCAGATCTTTCTTCTTACCAATTGGACGAGTTAAGTAACCTCTGATTTCTAAGCCATCTCTTGCATTGAAAGCAATCGGCTCCATTGGTGCAAGTTGTTCAGGGTTAAGCCAAGGGATCGAATCTAATAAATACTCAACGTTGTTTGTTTCGTTATCGAGTAAATAATAGGTTCCTGGGTTTCTGTCATTCCAAGCCCTAATAAGCGACTTTTTACCATCTCGAGTTGTATTAACTATATCAACTATCTGATTGGCGAATGCCTCTTTAAGAGATTCTCTAATTACTGCGCCCGGATGCTCTTCACTAAGGTAAGTATCGACAATATAACCCGGCATTTGCCTAAATCCGATTAACTCTGATACTTTCATTTCTTTATTGTAATGGTAAATATGGCCTTCAATACTCGCATCACCAGGAATTTCTTTAATTAGTGAAAAGTCTTTGGTGGATAAATCTAGCCTGTACAATCCTCGTTTTTTGCCTTTGTCTCTTACATTAATGATCAGGCTTTTTAAATCATGGGAAATGTCAGTGACACTCATGCCTACTTTTTTCGTGTCGAACTCTTTGAATAGCTCCCACGCGTCTGTTTTAGCATTTCTTAAATAGATTCGGTACTTCTTATCATCCGGGTGATCTTGTTCGATAGCTCTGGCAATTCCATTATGATCAAGAATAAGTCCGCTATATTTATAAGGAGACTTTTCAAACGTAGTTTTCGCTCCAGTATAAATATTGAGTTTATAGATTTTTTCGAACTTTCCATCTGCCATGGAAATCAGTACATATTTAGGATCGTCATGTAAAAAGTTTACGATTCTAAAGTTTTTCGGCAATTCAGAAGTTCGTCCAGCAGATCGCGGACGTGGTAAAATTTGATTTTTTCTAGAACCGTCAATATTACCTGCAAATAAATAGCCTGTGCGAGCCGCTTGAGCTAAAGGGCCGACTTTTTGAACCATTTCTGCATAAACACGTTCATTGTTGAACCATCCTATAGGGCCTATTTCTCTGTGGCCTTGCGAAAAGCTAAAGATGTGTTTAATTTTTTTTGTTTTCGCATCTAGTACAGCTAATTTTTTGTCATTTTTGATTTCTACAATTGCCGCGAAGTGTTTTCCATCTGGAGAGATCCTTAACGAAGATATATCTGGATTTTTATAAAACGCTTCAACCGGTAGCTTTTGCGAATAAGCCGATGAACTTGTAAAAAGAATGATGACTGCTAACAGAAATCTAGCCATTTTCTTCTCCTTTAAATATAAACAAATAAAAAAAAGCCCCTATAAAAGGGGCTTATAGGGTCTAACCTAGATTAGAAACGATATTGAGCTTCAAGAGACCAATCACGTCCTAAACCAGCACCACCGTACATAAAGTTGTTATACCACGGGTACTCATAGTACTCGAAGGTATCATCTCTAGGTGCTTCTTCATCAAGCAAGTTACTAACTCGAAGCGCGACACTTAGGTCAGGCGTAAAGTCATAAACTGCTGAGTAGTTGAAGGTTGTGAATGGGTCGATACGAGGATCTTCAGTGAAGTTACCATCGACATCAGTTTCAACATTGTTAATATTCCATTTTGGAGAAGAACCAACGTATATTGCGGTTAATGTAGTACGGAAATCGTCAGCTTCGTAACCGAATGAAACGTTTAGTCTTGAACGGAAGTTATAACCAGAGAAACCTAAAGAAGAACGTCTGTTGAACCAGTCGTCGCCAGCAGATGATCTAGACTTGTTATCGATGATATTGGTGTATTCCACATAAGTACGGAAAGTACCAATTTCAGTTTCGAATCTGTTTCTGAACTTCAAGTCAAAAGAAGTGATTAACTGCTCAGCCTGATTCACAGGAGTAACGTTGAAATCACCTAATTGAGAAATAGGTAGCCCATTCAGCATACCAGTTGAACGACCATCGGTCACACGATTAGCGGCTCTGTCACATTCACTTTGATTAGGTGTTGGATCAAGTTGGACAATGTTATTATATGCTGAGCACAAATATTCATCATTCAAAAGTCCTTGAACGCTTTCTGTAACAGCGCGATCTTTAAGGTACTGTTGGCTCCAGGTCATTTCAAGAGAGTTGTCATCGTTGATATCATAGACAAATCCGATGTGAGAACTGTGACCAGTTTCATCTTTAAGTGCATCTTCACCTAAATTTTGCGAACCTGTACGCTCCGCATAGACAGATTGACTTTCACAATCGTCTTGGAAGTCTCCCATCGCGTCGCGCATTGCTTGCTGGCCAGCAGCATCAAGATTTGCGTACGTTGATACATCAATATTGTTATCAGCAGCGTATCGCTCGAAACAACCAACCAAGTCAGTTCCACCAGTGAAGAAACCTGAGTTGATGTGTACCATTACCATATCTGGAGTAATGAAAGCACCTGAATGTCCACCACGAACAAGTAACGAATCAGTTGGACGCCACTCAAAATCAACCCCAGGAGTGAAACGCGTACCGATAGAAGAGGAAGTATTATCGTAAGTATCGAAACGACCTGCCAGATTCACTGTGAAAGTGTCAGAGAACGGAAGAACCATCTCGCCACCTAGTGCAGAGCGCTGACGATCACCTTCACCGAAGAAACCGGTCAGTCCCCACCAGCCAGTACCATTGACGTTTGGATCTGGAGAGTCTTGTAAAAGAAGCGCATCAGGAATGTAATTGATTTCTTCTTCTTCATATTCAGCAACAATAGCGTATCCGATTGGGCCGCCATCTAACTCACCAACATCACCACTTAGAACAAATTGTAACTGGGTTGAAGAGCTTTCGTTTCTGTATGTTTGTTCACCTAATACTCGGTCTAAGTATTGTTGAGGGATCGGGCTCCAAAGGTTGTCGATTAAACTGAATTCACCGCTATTATCCCAACCATCAATCCAACTTAGGCCAATTGGGCCAACTATTTGGTCAACGTCGGTCCAGGTTCCCATGAAGATATCGATAGTCTCCTGGGCTTTAAACCATGGTTGAGCTTGATCTAATGAATTTTCACTATGAGTTAAGCTAATCTCCCAATCATTCTCTCCCCATAACCCAGTTAAGCCAGTAGAAATGCTTAATGCTTCACTATCATAAGTAGAAGAAAGAGTTTCTCTACCAAATTCAGCAGCTGTGATACGACGCAATACAGAAGACCATTGAGGCAGACCGAAGGCAGCGTTGAAATTATTCGGGTCAACAAAGTCCGCAGCTAAAGTCAAAGCATTGTCATGAGATTCTACTTCGGAAGTGTTGACAAGCATTGTACCGAACCACTCAAGATCTCCGCCTAGTTCAATTTTGGAATCTATGAAAATTGAGTGACGCGTTGATGGGTTTCGGAAAGAAACATCTTGTGCTAGGTCATAGCCACAGTAGATGCGGTCATCACCAGTTAAAGAACCAGAACCTGCTGGGCGAGTTGTTTGTACGAAGCCGTTATTCAATGCTTCACAAGATCCAGCTGGAGGAGTGATGTAGTTGTCATTACCTAGCGACGGGTCTCCGAATTGGAAGTAATTATTAATGTTATAAATACCACGCGCTAAAATAGGCACACCCTCATAAGGGAAGTCTAATTCTGAATCAAACTGGTCATAGTCAGGCCCATAAACACCTTCACGTTCTTGGTATTCATATGCAAATGTAATATTGCCGCCGTCAAACGTTTTACCGCCAAGAAATTGGAAACGGTCCGTAGTTTTGCCTGCACCTTGTTGGCCGTGTAGATAAGTCGCTACATAGTCATCAACATCTTCCTTTAAAATAATGTTGATTACACCAGCTACCGCGTCCGCACCGTAGATTGCAGAACCGCCAGTAGACATAACTTCAATTCGGTGAACTGCGATGGCAGGAATTGCGCCGAAATCGAATACAGAACCAGTTGACTGGTAAGCTGCTGGATAGTCAGATACGCGTCTACCGTTAATTAATGTTACGGTTGAACCAACACCCGCACCATTAAGGTTAATTGTCTCAACCGCTGGCGTAAATCCGCTTGAGAATTCCGGACCTTCAATTTGAATACCTGTGTTCTTAGAAAGGTCGTTTAGAGCCTCATGTACAGTTACATAGCCTCTATTAAGGATATCATCTGCCGTGATAATAGTGATTGGCTTAGCACCTTCAGCTTGGTTTCGCTTGATACGAGAACCCGTGATGGTGATCTTGTTATCTTCTTTAGCTTCTTCGTCCTGTTCCGCCGCTTGAATTGAAGCCGTGTTCATGGCGAGTAAGCCTGTGGCTGCCGTAAAGAGCACAGTCCTCATTGCTGCCGACAGAGGCCTGAACTTGAATTTATTAGTTTTCATTCGTTAACCCTGTATAGATGTTAGTTATATGGTTAGTTATATGATTATTTTTTGGGTACACGCTGGCACCGTTTGGTTTTTTAACACACAAGAGCGCGCAAATAAAGGGAATATTAACGTATTGACATTTGTTTAATAGTTATTGAAAAAGATTGATTTAGTAGATAAATATATTGAATTGAGATTGAAAAAGATTGAATCGTTTTTTGGGGTTTTTCAAGTTCTTCCTTATGATCAACAGCTTATCTTAAAAGACAGTGTGTCGGTGTTAATTTGTGGGACATTTAGAAAATGTGGTTATAGATTGTTCAGTTGACAGCTTGGTGGGCTAAAGATGCGTGAGAAAATACCAATAAACTTGTCTGTACTATTGTTTTAATCTCGAATAGTCTATTTACCATAACATATATCTATTAAAAGGAGATTGAGAGGCTAATGACTCTTTCTAACAACGTTTTTATTTTCTGAATAAAAGATCGTCTTATTCTGTACGCTTTAATCACATATTTAACGACTGCTTTATTTTGTGCAGTTTTGTAGCAATTGTTCGCTGCAGCATCTCAGATATCTCAATTTTAATTACGGCCGTATATAAATGATTACTCCATGAGATTTATAATTCTTTCACCAGGCCATATGGAAAGTGAATAATTAAGACATATTCAGGTCAACCCGATGGAAGAGATTGTTTGGATTGATCGCTTTTTTCTCTGGATAATCAGAATAAAAAGTAAGCTTCATTGTGTATATTTCAGTTCATTAATGACTAAAGGGTGAACAGATTGTTAATAACTTAAAATATGATGAAGCTCTAGTGCATGGTTTATAATCCACAATCTCCAAAAGCCCAATAATCTGTTTGGAGAAAAGGTTGAATAACTTATATAAACGATCCTTCAAAAGCTCTATCGTGCTACTCTAAGCGCTTTATAAACTCGCAAGTTCCATCAATATTCTTAATGCGATCCCAACCTCAAGTTAAGCAAGATAAGACTATTTCATGCAATATGACAAGCGCTATATTGACGCGATAACACATGCGGATGAGCTGTACCGAAATGGCGACTACAAGGCTTCTCGAACCGCTTTGTTGTCTCTTAAGTCAACTGGTTACGACAACTTTGATACGAATTATGCGCTTGCTTCAGTTGAATTTGCAGAGCATCGTTATGATCTAGCACTACAATATTTTGAGCAAACGCTGGTGTTAGCTGGTGAACAAGAAAATGCTTACAGGGTACAAATATTATTTAGTGCAGCGCGTTGTAATGAACTGCTGAATGAACCAGATTTATCACTTGATAAATATAAACAGATCATACAATTCGAAAATCGAAATGTAATGGCTTGGTTTGGGTGCGCACAAAGTTATACCATGTTAGGTAAAGCAGAACTAGCGCTTTCGTCCTATAAAAAAGTCATTCAATATTCAAAAATAACCTCTCACCAATACGAGCGGTCTATGTCTTTTCTTGCTATCAGTCAAATTAGCAAATTCGATGCCGATGCCAGGAAATTAATACTGGATGATGTTGAAAAGTCGATCTCATCATCTACAAAATCCAATTTATTGTTTGCTCTGGCAAACGCCTGTGAAAAAGAGTGGCAGTTCGACGATGCTTTCAATTTTTACACGAGAGCGAACGATTTGAAAGCTAGAGAGTTTAATTACGACAAGCGTATTGTTGATTTGCATGCAGAAGAAATCATTCGTTTTTTTACTGAAGAAACGCGGGATGCTTTATCTGGGAATCAAGCGAGTGCAGCTTCTCCTATTTTTATCGTCGGTTTACCCAGAACTGGGACAACCCTGGTAGAGTCTATTTTGTCTTGTTGTGAATCAATTAATCCGTGTGGTGAAGTCGGTTATTTGCCGGAAATCGTGCAGCGGGTAACAGCGAGTCAACAAGCTGGCGAAAGTTATCCTGAAGTACTTTCTAAAATAAGTGCAGCAGATTATAACGAGCTAGCCGGAATCTATTTGTCTGCTACTGGAAATAGTCAAAAAGTCAGAAGTACAGATAAGTTGCCAGCGAATTTCTGGCACATAGGATTTATCAATATGTTATTTCCTCAGGCGAAAATTATAAATTGTTGTAAGAACCCTTTAGATACATGTTTTTCGCTTTTCAAACAGAGTTTCCAAGAGGGTCATGCTTATTCTTACAGTTTGGACGATTGCGCTGATTATTTCTTAACTTATCGGAAGCTGATGGCTCATTGGCGATCGTTATATCCGCAGCAAATCTTTGAATTGAATTATGAATCTCTGGTGTTAAATCCGAAGGATGTGTCGAGTGAGCTATATAGGTTTTGCGGGTTGGAGTGGAAAGATTCTTATTTAGATGAGCATGTTAAGAGGGGCAGTGTTAAAACCGGAAGCGCACTTCAGATCCGCTCTAAAATTAATAAGCTTAGTTTGAACCGTTGGAAGAACTATAACAGCCACTTAATGGAGCTGAAAAATAAACTTAAGATTTGATGCCCACGTCGAACGCTTGATATTCGATTTGCATAGTCGTGACGCCTAAACTGAATAGGCAAACTTTTAAATGACAAACTTATCTCTAGGATTAGTTGAGATAAAAAAATAGGCGCAAAATTTGCGCCTATTTTTTTGACAATGACAATTTCAACTATTAGAAACTAACATTCCATTGAACGTACATTTCTCTGTCTTTTGCATTGTAGTAACCGCCATTTTGGAAGAACCATGGCCAGTTATTTTGGGTTGGATCTACAGGTGGCTCTTCAGCTAGCAGATTGTTAACGCCTACCAAGATTCGACCATAGTCTCCCATATCATAACCAGTAGATATGTTTACAGTGGTATACGAGTCCATATACTCGCTGGATAAACAAGGAGTATTCAAGCAGAACTGACCGGCAATTTCGTCAATATAGCTAACACGAGCAGTTGCTGACCAGTCTCCGTGATTCCATGTTTGTACGAAATTAAAGCGAGTTTCTGGTAGTGCACCTATGCTGATATTTTCAAGTGGCTCACTATTTTCATCAAACTGAGTTAAAAACTCATCAATATAGGTTAATGAAAGCTTCGAGTTCCAGTTACCAATGCTTGAATCCCATTTATAATCCAATGCTAAATCAAGACCCCTGGTCGAATTCAAAGATAGATTTTGTGCAGTGGCGGAAATAAATGCAGCATTTCCTTGAAGAGTCCCATTGGCATCACGCGTTATGTTGTCACACAGTAAACCGGAGGAGAAGCAGGAATTCAAAATGAATTGTGGCGTAGGTGTGTTAATGATGTTTTCAAGTTCAATATCATAGTAGTCAGCACTGAAGTAGAGGTCTTCAGTGATATTCCAAACAACACCCAAACCTATGTTCTCGCCGGTTTCTTCTTCTAGTCCAATATTTGAACCAGTCAATATGTTGACGGATTGAACGGTAACGCCACCGTTAAATGGGTCGGTTACGGTTTGGAAAGCACGTGTAGTTGCTCCAAATAACCGTTGCATATCTGGTGCACGGAAACTTTCGCCCCAAGTTGCACGTACCAAAATGTCATCTGTTGGACGATATTCGAAAGAAAGTTGTGGGCTAGTAGCACTACCTGTACTCGAGTCATCGTCATAGTCGTCATATCGAACTGCGGCTGACACTGAAAAACTCTCTAGTATCGGCATATAAAGTTCAATGCCTAGTCCGGTATGCTCGCGCGTACCGCCACCTGCTGAAGCGCCGTCAAAACCTTGCCCAGCAATAGTCAGTGGGTCAGGGTTGTCATCATAAGTTTCTTCGATTAGTTCGCCGTGGATCGCAAGTCCTAAATTGCCACCACTCATTTCATAATCGAGCTCTCCGGTAATACTAAAATCGAATCCCGATAAAGTTGACTCAGAATAGCGAATTGAGTCAAACCTGGTTGCATCAATTACGTCTTGCGGAATTGGTTGGAATAAATCTAGCCCATTTTCTACAGCAAGGTTTAACGCAGAAAGTATGATGTTTGGTCGTCTGTTGGTTATCTCAGACTGGGTTGTCATATAGCCAACTTCCCATTCAAACATATCATCACCAAATGTACCCGACAATGAAAGGAGTGCATTTCGGCTGGTATCATCGATATCACTAGAACGAGGACCGTATTCCACTAAACGGCGGACAAAGAAACCTGCTCGTTCGTTACCAGTTCCGGTTGTCGGGTTATTCGATGCGCCAGCGGGAACAAGTCCACCGTTGTTTGGAACGAGAGTTCCAGTACCAGTAAATAACCCACCGCCATAGAAGTTTGGCTCTAGTTCAGGATTAACGGAGTTCTTGGTCATTCCAAAACGAGCGTTAAAAAGCAAGTCATTATCGAACTCATGTTCTAACCGAGCGGTCAATGAGAGGTTCTTTTGCGGAGCAATTAATTGCCTGAAGGCAGAGCGGTCAAACCCACACCAAACTTCATTTCCTGTGATAATGCCGACAGCATTGTCAGGTTGTCCCAACCCACCTAATGCATCGTTTGGAGTACCGCAATTTGGATCTTGAATCGCTTCAAAGTCGCCATTGGTGTAAAAAGTAGAGCCACCAATAGAATATGCACCGCGAGGATCTGCAACATCAGAAGCTGCATAATCTCTGTCTCTAGCCCATAGTGGTTTTTGTTCAAAGTAGTCAACAATGAAGTCGACATGGGTATTCTGAGCTGTTAAACCGCCCAAAAAGTTAACACGAGTGCCTTCTGCACCACCTTCACTCGTATCGCTCATACGAACTTCTAGGCTAGCATCTTCGATGTCTTTACGCGTGATTACGTTAATTACACCTGCCACTGCATCAGAACCATAAATTGCAGAAGCACTGCCTGTTAGTATGTCAATTCTGTCTATCATTGCAGTCGGTATTGAACTTAAATTAACAAAGTTGGTAGTTCCGCTAATTCCTGTCGGGTATATTGGCATGCGACGACCATCTATCAATACTAAAGAACGGCCAAAGCCTAAACCTCGTAGGTTTACCGAAGATGCGGCTGGTGTAAATCCAAAAGTAAATGATTGGTCAATGGTTCCGCCTGCGTTTTGCGATAAACCGTCAATAACATCGGCGACTGTTCCATAACCTTGGGCATTCATATCTTCGCGAGAAATGGTAATTACCGGCGATGGACCGTCAACGTCTACTCGTTTTATCCGAGAGCCTGTTACGACGATTTTGTTATCGTCATTCGCTTCTTCTCCTTCCTCAGCAGCACTTACTAAAGGAGCGTTGAATGCAACTAAACTTGCTGCAGAAAATAAAGTTGCCCTCAATGCAAATGAGAGTGGCTTTACTTTAAATGTTTTTCGTTTCATTGGTGGACCCTGTAGTTGTGAGTTTATTGTTGTGGAAAACATTCTGTATGAAAAAGTAACAAAACACTTTCACTTTCAATGAAACCAAAATCCAAATGTAAGAACAATAAAACTATATTGATCAAAAGTTGAAAATATATTGAATTGGATCGATATGTTTTTGAACGAAAAACTTATAATAATAAAGGTTTTTGGGGAGAGAGTCTTTTGGGTTTTTATGAGACGATACGTTATATATTTTAGAATCTGATGTTTGTTTTTTCTAGTTGTTTAATTGAAATTAAATCTAAATTCAATAAAAATTAACTGCTTGTTTAGTTTGAAAATATGGAGGCGTGTTTAATTGAGAAAGACTTTTTAATACATCGAAAATTCAACCTGATTTCTGCTTCAATAATTAAGATTGATAAAAGTGTTGAGTTTACGTTAGGGGTTATAGGTTTGTGAAAGTTCTGACTTTAATGAAATTGTTCTTTTGCTCAAAGGTCAGATTGGTTTTCTCATAAACCATTCAGTAATTAGATTAAGGAAACACTTTGGGCTTTATCAAACTGTTGCATAATTGAGTATTCAATAATAAATCAATTAATATTAAATATATATTCAATACTTGCTGGCGAGAATTAGCAATTTATTAGTCGATTTTCCATTTTAAACACTTGCTAAAAGCAGATGTTTTTAACGAAAGTTAGGTAGCGTTTTGTCTATGGCTGGTTAATCGCTTTTAGTTTTATGAGTGGCTTAAATGATGATGGAGAGGCAAAAAAGTGGCGCAGGAAACGCCACTTTCTAGAATACTAATTTGAATGTATCCGATTTTGTGTTCTAGCTCTTAGGTTTTGCGCCTGGGCCAATGTTTTTGTTCAAAAATTCCAAAATCTTGCTATACAGCTCGACTCGATTTTCTTCTTTGGTAAAGCCATGGCCTTCTTTTTTATAAATCTTTTCATAAGGTTTGTTTAGTTCCTTAAGTTTTTCCTCGAGCTTATATGCATTGATAATGGGAACGCGTACATCCTCTGAGCCATGTACGATCAGAAGTGGTACCTTAAGCTTATCCATTGAATCAATCGAAGAGTGATTTTTCATATCGGTTTTCCAGTCAGCTCCCATCATCCTTTGGAAAAACCATTCACGAGCATCATTGTTCGAGCCAAAGGAATCTGCTTTCAACCATTGAAGTTCTATATCGTAAAACCCAGCATCAGGAATCCCACATTTAAATAGATCCGGCTCACGTACAACAGCCATGCCTGTTGCGTATCCACCATAAGATACACCATGGATACAGACTCGTTCTGGATCAGCAATGCCGGATGATGTCGCCCATTTAGTCGCGTCAATAATATCTTCGATCATGTTTTGACCATACTCGCCGTGGCCTGCCTCAGCGAAATCTTCTCCGTACCCGCCCGAACCTCTAAAGTTAACTTGTAATACAAGATAGCCTCTGCTTGCAAGCATTTGAGCGCGGTTATCCCAGCGCCAATTATCTCTTGGGCCATATGGCCCACCATGTGGATAAACGACCATTGGAAGATTTTTTTCTTCTACATTATTTGGAACTGTTAGGTATCCATACATTTTTAAACCATCACGGGCTTTAAAAGAGAATGGTTCAACTCTAGCCATCTGCTTGGAGTCTAGTCCGGTAATTCTATCGCCCTGGTAAGTGATTTTTCCTCGCTTTTTGTCGTAGAGAAAAAATGTACCTGGGTTTCGATCATTCCACGTATTGATAATATAAAGACTCTGATCGCTGGTACTGCTAGTTATGCTTGTGTATTCGCCTTTAAAAGTAGAGTTAACTGATTTTCTAAAGGAAATTTCTTGCTTGTTTTCTTCGTTGTCAATGTAAAAGACTTCAGGATATCCTGCTTGAGCAGTTACGCCAATCACTTGATCTTGTTTGCCATAGATGGTGCCACCTATATCTGCATCGGCATGGCGGTAAATTAATGATATTTTATTGCTTTTAAAGTCAAACTCAAAAAGTCCTAAGGAGTCGGACTCAGCTTGATCGTGATTTGATGTGAAGTAAAATTTATCATTTTTAGCTGACATTCCAAGAAGGTTGATATTCGGATTCGCTCTCACCGCCGAAAGTCTTAACCTTTCCCAGAACCCTTGGTTGTTTTTGTAGTGTAAGCTGATTCTGTCATCTTTATCATCTATCTCGTCTTTTCCGCGATCATACTCGTAAGCAAAGCGAACGTTATCTTCCAAGTCTACGCCAATCCCGACGATCCCCGGCTTGGTATGTTTAGCTGACTCTGGTGTATCGCTTATGTAGGTTAGTTTTCCGGTGTAAATATTTAACTTATGGAGCTTGACCTTTCCTTGGTCAGCAAAGTGCCGTTTTAACACTAGGACATGCTTCGGATCATCTTTCAATCTTGAGATCATATTTAGCGAAGAGCGCTGCTTGGAGAGTACTTTTCTCTTCTTCCCATTGGCATTTGCCGCGAGCCAAACTGGTTCGGGGTTTACCCCATCCAACCAACCAATTCGAGTTTGAGTAATCATGCCAAGTCGTTCATCATTTAACCATTCAAAATAGTCAATGTGCCTGTTTTCTCCGTCAGCGAATCCGGCAGTAATTTTTTTTGTTTTACGCTCCATCACAGCCAATTTAGTTTCGGAGTTTTCTTCATAAGTAAAGGCGATGTATTTACCTGTAGGGGAAAGCTGCATATTGACAAATTTAGCATGCTTTGCAAATTGTTCTAGAGGTATCTCATTTGATGCACTGGTACTCCCGACAAAAAAAGCGAGCGTAAGCAGAAGATATATTTTTTTCATAAAAATAGTTATCCGTTTAATAATGGTAGTGTCTTTTATCGAAAACAAAAAAGAAAATATTCTCGAATTTAGCTGATAAAAGCCTCAAGTTAACCGATGGTTTTTTGTGGTTCTAGTGGACTATTTACACTTTTAAAAAATTCAATGTTAAATTTGAATAGGTAAAAAAAAAGCGGTCACATATGTGACCGCTCACTCTTTTAAATTTTTTAAGAATTATTTCTTAGAAGTCTAAAGAGTAGCTCGCGTATACTACACGACCGTGGATGTCATGATTGTTTTCATCGTAACCAGGGAAAAGCATTTCTTCACGGTTAAGAGTTGGCATTTCATCCGTAAGGTTTCTTGCACCGAAAGCAATTCGACCATACTCGTCCATGTCATAGTTAACATTTAAGTCAATGGTATTGAAATCACCAAAATCACCAACTTCCGCATCTGGTAGATCAGGACGTTCGCCTAAGAAACCTTTAACGTGATTATAAGAAAGACCTACGTAGAATGCATCATAAGCCCAACCTGTGCTTAGAGTATAACGCAGCTCTGGTACGCCGTTAAAACCAACCCAGTCAAAGCGTGGTGAGTCAGGGTTTTGTTTGAATGACCATTCGTTGACTTTAGTACCAATAAACTGGAAGTTCAGGGTACCAAGTTCAGCCAAGTCCATGCGATAAGTTGCGTCGAAATCGATACCGCTAGTATTATACCCTTCAGAATTACCATAACAGGCGTTGATTACATCGATATCATCAAAGGTTGTACCTGCACCGTTGTACTGGATCCCACATCCAGCTTCGGCGAACGGACCTAACTCTCCACGGAAGTCGAGGGCTAATACTGATTGCGCACCAATGTATGAAACTTGGTTTTCAATTTCAATATTATAGTAGTCAATTGCAAAGGTTAAATCTTCGATTGGTGTGTAAACGATACCGAACGACTGCTGTACTGACTCTTCTGGTCTCAAGGCGATGTTACCAGTTGAGTGACGTTCCACCTGCTCTGAAGGACAGTTATCCTGGCCTGCACAAGATGGGTCGTAAACTGTATCGAAACTAACCGCAGCACCTGCTAACAAATTATCTAGCGATGGGGCGCGGAAACCTTCAGAGTATGATGCTCTGATTAATAGATCATCCATTGGGCGGTAAGCAATTTTTGCCGAGCTAGTTTGAGAGCTTTCGTCCGGTAGGCTATAGCTATCGTTGCGAGTCGACAAGTTAACCGTTAATTCGTCAAGAAGCGGTAGCTCAACTTCTGCAAAGACTGCTGAGTAATCACGTGCACCGCCAGAGTCTCCACCGAAAGCGCCACCAACGTTTCCTGCATTGGTTTGCTTATCTTGGATATCTGAGAACTCTTCATCGTGTGACTCATAACCAACTACATAGCTTAGCGTTCCGCCACCTAGTTCGATCTCAGTATCAGCAGACCAAGTTATACCGTAAGATTGAGTTTTAGCTTTCGCAACACGATAGTTTGTGTGTAAGAAAGAATCTAAGTGCTCTTGAGTCACTAAAGGACCGCCGCCAGGAATAAACGGATTGTAAATTTCCGCGTCTACTAAGTCTTGGAACTGCTGGCGGAAGATATAGTACTCGCCTCTGATATCGGTGCGGTTTTCGCTTTGAGAGAAATAAGCTTGGAAATCGCCCATTTCAGTGCTCCAATCAAATCCTGTTACAACACTTTTCGCTGCCGAATCGTATTTATAAACACGAGGAGCAACATCAGTTAACAAATGGTAGTAACCGATCTGCTGTTGGTCAGGCGTACCAAATGTCGGGTTGAAAACATTGTCGGCTGCCATCAGGTTGAATCCAGCCCAATAGTCTGTCGATTCGACATTTGAATCTTGCGAGTTGTAGTTTGCACGGAGCCAAACGCTCATATCGCTGTTGATTTCACGAGTAACGTTTAAGAAAATAGTGTCGTTAGAGTATGAAGGGAAGTAATCTTTGCCTTCATAAATAGGATAATTACACCAGTCACTGTTAGTACGATCGCCTACAACTTCAATCCATTCAGCGGGACAGTTTGGACCTGGATTCCAACGACCAGCAACACTCCAATCAGTGTTTGCCGGATCAAATTCTTGCGCACGCCATAAACCGTATGGCCCAATTGCGCTAGTAGCATAACCGTTGTAAGGATCGTCTGCAGCATTTCTTAAGTGCTCGCGCTCGCCACCTTTGATACCGCCGTAAGAACCATGACTTAGGGCAATAATTCCAGAGGTTTTTTCACCTGAAAAACCAAAAGTTAATCGCGTATCTTGCTCTTCTCCACCACCTTGAGAGGGCTCTCCTCGGTGAATTGTAATGTTGGCGCCTTCGTAGTCTTTACGCGTGATGATGTTAATGACACCACCAATTGCATCAGAACCATAAATTGAAGAAGCACCTTCACGAAGAATGTGAATTTCTTCGATGGCAACCATTGGAATTAGATTTGCATTTGCTTCTGATGCTCCAGCTGTTGCACCACCAGCAATACGAATACCGTCTACTAAATAAAGCGTACGACCACCACCGATACCGCGTAAATCAGTATTCGCGTGATTTGATGCTGAGTTACCACCAGCTCCAAAGAAACTACCGGTAGTTGCGTATGGCAAATCGCGTAGTACTTCTGAAACGCTGATATCACCAGTTCTATCAAGTTCTTCACGGGTAATTACTGTAACTGGCAATGCGGTTTCTGCATCCGCACGGCTAATACGAGAACCTGTGATTACAATTTTGTTATCTTCTTCTGCTTGATCTTCTTCGGCTGCAGATACTGAACCGATATTGAAAGCCATAAGTCCTGTCGCAGAATATAGAATTGACTTCATTGCTAGCGACACAGGCTTCAAATTAAAAATACTTCTCTTCATTGGTTTACCCTGTATTGGTTGATTGTTCTATAAAGCCTCGTCTCAATATCTGATTTGCAGAAGTAACGCTTATTAAGATTTGAGATTCCCAGCTTGGGCCGCTATAAAAGCAAAATTAGATAGCCGAGACAATCCCGGTAATCTTTAAGAAATGTTGAATTAGTATTGAATTTATTTTCGTTGATGAACTTTTACAAATTGTAACCTTTATTCCGTTTTTCTTATGAAAAAAAGTAACTATTAAGCTTAATTTTTCTGTGGTTTTATGGATCGTTTTATTGAGAAAACTTTCAACCTATTTTCAATAATTTTTCAATCGAACTAGTATTGAGTTTTTGTTCGAAAAATAGTCTTATATAGGGGTAGCAAGTTAAACGCTACATCCCTGGTTGTAAACCCTCATGATCTGCCGATCCGAGGGTTTTTTTTTACTTATAAAAAAGAAAAGTTCTCTGCTATTGCAAAGAGAAATATCGGCATTCAAAAATTATTGAAATAGAGAGAGTTGTTCTGCTCAACTTATGAAGTCATAAAGCTGTGCTTCAATTAACCGTATGTAAGGAGAAGAGGGATTTTAGGATAGGCTTCGAGAGGTAGCCTGACTACCTCTGATCACGGAAGCACTACAATTTGTCTGTTAAATGGTAAGCCCAACAGAATAGGTTTTATTAGCTTATGATGTAACTGATTTCAAAATCATTTGAATATGGTTGAAGTTGTTCCTGTGAGAAATTATTCATTTGATAAAAACCGTCCATTCTATTTTCAGAATTTGCGTTTACCGAATTTTCGCCATTGAATTGCAATATATACCCCTTTTTAGGCAAAGTTATAATTGAGGCAGAAATTTCGTACTTTTTAAGAATTCGGCGCAAATGACAAACTGCATGGGTTAATCCTTGCTCGCCAGTATAGTTATTGCCACGCCAAATATCTTTTACTAAGTCTTCTCTAAGAACCAGTCGATTCGGATTGTTGACTAGCGTATTTAAGACAAGCCAGAGTTTACTTCTTAATCTGACGACTCCGCTGGAGGTATGCAATGTTTGAGTCTCCCCATCTAGAAGACAGTCGCAAAATCGAACAGAGTTTAATTGATCATTGAATCTTAGCGTTCTCATAAAGTTTTACTCGGTTTACTAAACGACGGTAGGTTTAGTCAATTTCATGTAACTACGAAGTTATTCGTATTAATACACTGGTTTGGTTAATAATTCAAGGAAATTATAACTTTATGAAATACAGATAATTGTTTGTAAGTGTTTCAAAGTGTTTATCTGAGTGGCTAATTTCAAGGCCTAACTCGGTCTTTTAGGCCCTGAAAACAGTGGAGTTGCTTGAATTTGTTGAAATAATTCCTTTGTCGGTTCGGACGAATCAAAAAGCATCTGCTGCTAAAAAAAGTCAATATTTACGAAAATTTTCGTATTTTGCTGTTTATTATCTCTAATTTGCAATGAAAGTTATTTAAAAAACATTGAAAATTATTTCAAAGAAGTATTATTTCTTGAGTTAATTTTGAACACCATGAATATGTCCATCCGGGAAATTTGTTGAATGTTTTTTCAACAAAATTTCAACGTTTTATCTCTTGTACGCCCATCGTCTATTTAGTTTGATGATAGAGCAACATATTACATAGTTGCTCATTTCTTGATAGTTGTACGGTTGCAGTTCGTAGAGATTTTACGAAGTCGTTATCCGGAAGAAAAAGCCTAATAAATATTAGTAATAAATTATAAATTCAACTTTGAAGGGAGAAATTCTATGTTAGCACGTAATAAACATAGCAGGCTGGCCAGAGCAATACGCTTTGCACTAGTTTGTGGAACTCTCGGGGCAACGGGACTAACCACTAACCTTTCTGCCGCAGAAGCAGATGGGGAAGAGGCTGATGGTGAAGAACAAAAAATCGTCATCACTGGTTCTAGAATTAAACGCTCCAATCTTATGACAGCTTCGCCTGTCACAACTGTTGGTTCAGAAGACTTTCAAATAAGAGGTATTACCAAGGTCGAAGACTTGCTCAATGAATTGCCGCAAGTATTTCCTGGGCAAGTATCTGGTACCGCTAATGGTGCGGTAGGGACTGCAACTGTCGATCTGCGCTTTTTAGGCGCTGAAAGAACCTTAACCTTAATTGATGGTAGGAGACTTCCGGTTGGTTCTCCTAAGGCAGATGGAGCTGGGGCTGATATCAATCAAATTCCAGCGGGCCTAATAGAGAGAGTTGAGCTGTTAACCGGTGGTTCGTCAGCTACTTATGGCTCTGATGCTATTGCCGGTGTAATCAACTTCATCATGAAGAAAGATTTTGAAGGTGTGCAGTTAGATTATCAGTACAGTTTCTATCAACATGATAATGATAACTCAGAGATCCAAAATTTGGTTAGGTCATCTGGATTTGAAACCGCCAGTGGTAGTGTATCTGATGGTGATACTAATGACTTTTCCATAATCCTGGGCGCTAATAGTGCAAACGGAAAAGGCAATGTAACGGCCTATGCGACCATTCGAGACATTGAATCAATCACTCAGGATACTCGAGACTATAGTAGTTGTGCATTAGATTTAGATGGAACTGACTTGGTGTGTGCGGGCTCGAGTACTATTCCTGATACGCGTGTTACCGATTTTGCCGGAGGGTTCGATTTTCAGGTTGATGGAACCGATTTTGTTCCATTTAACTCTCTCTATAACTACGGACCGCTAAACCATTTCCAAAGACCGGATGAAAGGCGCACCGCAGGAGCGTTTGCTCACTATGAAATATCAAATGATTCAGAAATATACGCTGAGTTTAATTTCATGGATGACCGCAGTAATGCTCAAATAGCGCCTTCAGGTGCTTTCTTTGTGACCAATCAAATTCCTTGTAGTAATCCCTTCCTGTCTGCTCAACAGTTCCAACAATTGTGCGGACAGTTTGGATTGACAGTGAATGATATTCAAACCGCTTACATCGGCCGCCGTAATGTGGAAGGCGGGCCGCGTAATAATGATTTGAGACACACCTCTTATCGTGGCGTGATTGGAGTTCGCGGTGATCTGAATGAAAACTGGAGTTATGACGTATTCGGTAACTATTCAACAGTTATCATGAGTGAAGTTTATAACAATGACTTGTCGACCACTCGTATTCAAAGGGCACTAAATGCAACTACTGATGGCGGTGGCAACATTGTCTGTCAATCAGTTGTTGATGGCAGTGATCCTAATTGTGTGCCTTGGAACGTGTTCGAAACCGGGGCTGTAACTCAAAACATGATCAACTACCTTGTCCTTCCATTGTTTGCAGACGGAGACACTGAATCAACTCAGTTTGTAGGATTCTTGTCCGGTGATCTGACTGATGCCGGTTGGGTTATGCCTGGAGCAACTAATGGCGCGAGCGCCGTTGTTGGGTATGAATTCCGTGAAGATAAGTTGACCTACAATCCGGACATTGGATTCCTTTCTGGTGATGGTGCCGGACAGGGAGGGCCTACTTCCGCGGTTACCGGGGCATTGGATGCGACTGAATTCTTTGGTGAATTGAGTTTACCGCTGGTCGAAGATTCTGACTTTGCTAATTACATCACATTGGATTTTGGATATCGATATTCTGATTATTCTAGCGGTAAAACAACCGATACCTACAAGGTCGCATTAGACTGGGAAGTGAATGATAGTTTGAAGTTTAGAGCGAGCTTGCAGAGTGCAACCCGCCACGCAAATATCAGGGAGTTGTTTGAGCCGCAGGTAATCGGACTATTTAATATGGATGAAGACCCTTGTGCAGGGGCAAACCCAACTTACACTTTAGAGCAATGTGAGCGTACAGGGGTAACCGCTGCGCGTTACGGAACAATCGCAGATAGTCCTGCCGGCCAATACAATGGCTTTGAGGGCGGTAATCCTGATCTGGATCCTGAAGAGTCAGATACGACTTCTTTTGGCGTAGTTTTCTCGCCGATGGAAGGATTAGATGTAGCATTGGACTACTTCAATATCGATGTTCAAAAGGCGATCAGCACAATTCCTGCTGATTTTATTCTTGAAAAATGCGCTATCGATAATGTGCAGTCTTTCTGTGACATGATCAACCGTGGACCGACCGAAACTCTGTGGATTGGGCAAGACAACATCCTACAAACCAACCTAAACATTGGTTTCCTCGAGACTGAAGGCCTTGACTTTGACGTTTCTTATGAATATGAAATGGGGGAAAACGGCAAGTTAAACCTTAATGTATTAGGTACTTATTTAATGGAGTTTAATAACCAACCTACACCAGTCTCCGATGTTATTGAGTGTGTTGGTAAATGGGATAGAACTTCTTGTACCAATCCTCGCCCAGAATGGCGCTGGAATTTGGTTGCAACTTGGATAACGCCGTGGGATATGACGTTTACCGGTACATTCCGCTACTTTGGTGAAGCTGACGAGTTAAACAATGGACCAACGACTCTGGATGCGCAAAACTATCTAGATATCGGCGCAACCTGGGATGTAACCGGTGAGACCAAGTTACGTTTTGGTATTAAGAACTTGCTAGACGAGGCTCCACCGATTGTACCCAATGCACCTTCAAGTATAGGAAACGGAAACACTTTTCCTGGTTCTTATGACATATTGGGACGTTATGTATTTGCCGGTGTAACTTACACTCTGTAAGAGGGTAATTTTAAAACTTAGAACTTACTTAAAACCAAGAAGCTAGCCAATTGGCTAGCTTCGCTTTTTTACACTTGCGAATTTAATGTCGGATAGCATTTTTCAACAAGCCTGGGTTATGTCTCAAAAGGGAGAGCATAAGAATGCGATATCCCTTTACCAAAAGCACATAGATGAAAATCCATCCGATGCTGACGCCTATTACAACCTTGCCTTTTTATACAAACACTCGCGCGACTTTTCGGAAGCGATATTCAATTACCACAAAGCGATCGAGTTAGGCGCTAGCAAGCAGCAAGAAATCTATACCAACTTAGGCGTGATTTATGCTGAATTGAATCAATATGATGAAGCACAGGCCAATTATCGAACGGCACTGCGAATAGATGCCAATTATGTCCCTGCCATGTTTAATCTCGGCGGCTTGCAAGAGGAGCATGGCCAGAAAGATAAAGCGAGAGATATTTATAATCAAATTCTAAAGATTTCACCAGGCTACTCTGAAGCTTTGGTAAGACTTGCCTACTTAGATAAGAATAATCTGATCGTTGAAAAAAAAATACGCAGAACATTGAGACGTAGTAACTTGGAAGTTCCGCAAAAAGAGTCCTTGCTATATTCATTGGCCAAGATCTGTGATGATAGGCAAAGTTATGACGAGGCGTTAGCTAATCTCGATGAAGCAAATCAGTTAAGCCGAAGTAGAGTAGGTGATTATAATCCAGAACACTTCGTTCAATTAATGAACGACATTTGCGATAGTTTTGAGACAAACCTCGTTCAAATACAAAAGGCAGAACGTACGGAGTCTCCATTTTTCATTTGTGGAATGTTTCGTTCAGGCTCGACCTTGCTGGAACAACTGTTAGCTCGACATAAGCAGATCACTGCGGCAGGCGAGTTAGATTTTTTTCCTCAACTAGCTTTCAAAACACCTTGGTGGAAACCGGAAAATTATATCAACGGTGAACAACAATTATCTCAACTAGCACAAGACTATTTAAAAGACTGTAGGTCTCGATTTCCCGGTGCCGATTACTTAATTGACAAGCGCCCAGATAATTTTTTATATCTTGGGTTAATTTTGACTATTTTCCCCAATGCTAAAATCCTTCATACAAGGCGCGACCCTCGAGATAACGCGGTTTCTATTTTAGGCCAACAACTTTCAAACAAATTTGTATACGCAAACCAAGTCGACTCTATTCAGCACTATCAATCTTTAGAGCAAGAAATTATCAATTTTTGGAAACGAAAATTCCCTCGCAACATATTGACGGTGGATTACGAACAGTTAATTGCAAATCCTGAAACGTCGTTGGAACGAATTTTCGAATTTTTGCAATTATCTTCTCCGCAAAATTTAGTTGACCGGCCTCGACAGCAAGTAGTCAAAACTGCCAGCTTGTGGCAAGTCAGAGAACCTCTGCACGCTCGTTCAATAGGACGTTGGCGAAACTATTCTTCTCTTTTTGAGAAGTAATAATATTTTGTTTGGCGTTCTATTAATTGTTTTTATGTGATCTAGACAAGCAAAAAACTGCATTTGCAATGAAAATTTGATATCTTTGGCCTGAGAAGATATTGTGGGAACTCCTGCTTTAGATAATGAATATAACTCGTAATAAAAACGATATCGCTTTGCAAACATTCAATTTTTCAAAAACAATTAAACTTTTTTTAGCTTCAGGTTTGGCTGTTGGCATGACAGTTAGTAAGCCCGTATTTGCGTCTGAAAATTCTGAATTGGAAAAAGAAGATAAGAAAATTACAGTTACAGGAACCCGTATAAAAAAGATTGATATCAATAACTTATCTCCTATTTTGTCGATTAGCAGAGAAGACATAGATAAGCAAGGATTTGCAACCGTAAAAGACGTTGTTGACAGTTTGACTCAAAACACGGGCGGTACGCTGGATAGCTCATTTACATTTGGTTTTACTCCGGGAGCTTCGTCTGTAAATCTTCGCGGCATTGGATTTGGACATACACTTGTTTTGGTCGATGGGCGAAGATTGCCCATCTATCCAATAGGCATAGGTGGGACGAGTAATTTCGTCGATTTATCATCAATCCCGATGGCTTTTGTAGAAAGGATCGATGTGTTAACTGATGGTGCTTCTGCCGTATATGGAAGCGATGCTGTATCAGGTGTGATTAACGTAATTACACGCAAAGATATTGAAGGCATCACTTTGAATTATCGGTATGCTGATACCAGTGATGGTGGGTTTGAAAATCATCGATTTAATCTAATGACAGGTGCGCGTAGCGGGGATACGCAAATCGATTTAATTGTCGACTTTTGGAATCAAGATCCGTTGTGGGCTACGCAAAGAAATTATGCCGCCAGCGATGTAGCAAATTCTCGAGGTACTTATAGCGGAGGCGGTGCAAGTTTTTATGGGCGCGAGACAGGAACTGTCTATCAGCATCCTGATTGCGGTACCGCAAATGATCCACTCGGTGGACTTGGCCAACCTAATACTGAGGTTAACTTTTTTAATACTGGTGAATTGTGGTGTGGTTTTGATAGAGCCCCATATCGTCAATTGATTGCACCACAAGAAAGAGGCTCAGTGATGAGCCGGTTGTCATATGGGATCAACCCCGACTTAACGTTTTTTGGCCGAGTTGGGTATTCAACTTCCGAAACCGATTTACAGTTTGAACCTAATTTTTATGGCGGTGCACCTTTTAACGGATTTGGTAGCGCTGTTTTCAATTTTGGCGGAATTCTTCTTGGTTCAGATGTTAATAATCCAACCGCTGGCACTGCAAATGAAGAGTCTGGTTTTTTTGTCAGAAGGCTAGTTGAATTCGGACCGCGCCAGACGAAGATCAAGAACAACTCTGTGAATGTTCTAGCGGGTCTTGAAGGAACCTTCGCAAATGGGAGCTTTGATTGGGAGTTTGGTGTTTCCTACAATAAAACCCAATTAGATATTAAAAACAACAATATTTTATTGAGCGCATTAAATCAGGCTGTTGACTTTGGATTAGACCTATTTGAACCTATTCCTCAACCAGTAGTTGATGCTTTGTCATTTACTGCAAATCAAGATTCTTACTCAACTAATCGAAGTCTCGATTTTGCGATAACCGGAGATATGAATTTTGGTTTTGATGCAGGTCCCGTCCAATTTGCCTTGGCTATAGAGCAGGTACACGAGAAATATGAAGATGAGCCGGATCCAAGAGTTATCCAAGAGGATGCTTTTGATGGCGCAAGTTCTGGGGCAGGAGAAAGAGATCACCTAGGCATTGGGGCCGAGATGAGTTTTCCTTTTAGTGATAATTTTGAATTGGATTTAGCACTTCGTTGGGATGATTATGACGACGATTCTTCAACTGATAGCGCTTTTAGTCCCAGAGTGGCAATGGGATATAGGCCTACTGAAACAATTTTAACCCGCCTTTCTTGGGGGAGAAGTTTCAGGGCTCCGGATATGCAGCGTTTATTTGGAGGGCCGACAAGAGGATTTAACGATATCCTCGATCCTGAGTTTCAAACCGATAGCAATGGTAATTTTTGCCCAGATCCCAGTGTGGACCCGTCTTGCAGACCTACCTTAGTACAGTCTGTTAACACTTATACATTATCGAATATTGACCTATCTGAGGAAGAAGGTAGTAACTTAAATATTGGTGTGGTTTGGGAGCCTAGCTCAGAGTTTTCGGTTAACGTCGATTATTTCAAAATTGAGCTTGAAGAGGTGGTGGCAGCACCATCGGTTCAATGGATTGTAAATGTTTGTTCTGCATTTGATTTCCTATGTGAATTTGTCAATCGTGATGAGATGGGATCTCTTAGCGGGCATTCAGCCTATGTTGAAACCTATGCCATTAATTTTGCGGAGCAGACGACCGACGGTTTTGATATCGGAATTAATTACGAATGGCAAAATACCTTAGGTAAGTGGTATGTGAACGCAAACACGACTTGGGTAAGGAATTTTGAAACTCGATTTACCCCGGATTCTGATCAAATCGAAAGAATAGGCCTTGGGGAACTACCTGAATATAGAACTAACTTGCTTCTAGACTGGCAAAAAGAAAATCTGGGCGCAACCTTAAGGATGAATTACATAGATGAACTAGCCGGCATTTATTGTTTGCAATGTGATAAGTCAGAGTTCATTGATTCCTGGAAGACCTTTTCCATAAACATGCGGTATCTATACTCTGAGTATACGAAAATTCGGTTTGGTATCAATAACTTAACTAATGAAGAGCCGCCCCAGGATCCCACCCAAACCACTTGGCCTTGGTTCGCCAACGGTGGTGGTTATTATTCAGCAGTCGGTAGAGAATACTACATTCAATTTGATACCCATTTTTAACCACCTGGCAGGATCCCCAAATTTATGCTCAAGCCCCCGTAATCTTTGGCTTGAGCCGCACCGACCATTATCAAAATTATTACTGCTCGACGCTTGCTTGCTGCGATCACCTCCTGTACAATTCGCCCCGTCCTGACAGGGCTGAATTAGTGATCGGCTTTGTCGTTGTTTAAATTGTACTGATTTCAGTTACGGATTGATCAGTTACTTATTTGGAGTATTTAGAATGTCACTAACTGCTGAAGCGAAAGCACAGATCGTTGCAGAATATGCACGTGGAGAAGGCGATACAGGGTCACCTGAAGTTCAGGTTGCACTTTTAAGCCACCAGATCAACCACTTGCAAGGCCACTTTAAAGAGCATATCCATGACCATCATTCGCGTCGTGGTTTGTTAAGAATGGTAAGCCAACGTCGTAAACTTCTTGACTACCTAAAAGGTAAAGATGTCGAAAGATACACTTCCTTGATTGGTCGTTTAGGACTACGTCGATAAGCGATGAATCTAAAAAAGGGGCCTTCAGGCCCCTTTTTGTCTTTTCAGGTTCACCAATATTTCTTAAGATAAAGGCGCTTTTTAAATCAAATATTGAGTTATTGAGATATTTGAGTTGAAATCGACTAAAATTGCTTGAGAATTAATTGGTTATAGGTGATAAGGATAGCCGCTAATGATGCTTCCTGTTATCTTGTCGAACCAACAGCGAAAGGTCTTTTGCTGATAATCTGTTCAGTCAAACAGGTTAAATTCTTTTAAAACGTGTCTAGGTTATTCATTTGGGCGATTTGTCCTAATTGGGCTCAAATACTCAACTAACAAGTACCTAAATGAATAGTCTAGACAAAGATAAACATTGATCTAAAAAGAGATCATAAATTAATTAAGGATAAATCGTGAATCCGATTAAAAAATCATTTCAATTTGGTGGCAGAACCGTCATTTTAGAAACCGGTGAGATTGCTCGCCAAGCTTCTGGCTGTGTAATTATTGACGTTGAAGGAACTACTGTTCTTGTTTCAACTGTTGGTAAAAAAGATGTTAAAGAAGGCCAGGATTTCTTCCCTCTGACAGTTAACTACCAAGAAAAACGTTACGCTGCCGGTAAAATCCCCGGTGGATTTATCAAGCGCGAAAATCGACCTTCAGATGCAGAGACTTTAACTGCACGTCTAATTGACCGTCCACTTCGTCCTCTTTTTCCGAAAGGCTTTAAAAATGAAGTTCAGGTCATTTGTACGGTAATTTCTATCAACCCTGAAATTGACCCTCAATTAGTAGCATTACTTGGTGCTTCCGCGTCTGTCGCTGTTTCGGGTCTTCCTTTCAACGGGCCAGTTGGTGCTGCTCGCGTAGGATATAAAAATGGTGAATACATTCTTAACGGTTCAATTCCAGAAATGGCGGAGTCAGAACTTGATTTAACTGTAGCCGGTACTGAAAATGCGGTATTGATGGTTGAGTCTGAAGCGAAAGAACTTTCAGAATCTATTATGCTTGGCGCGGTAATGTTCGGCCATGCAGAAATGCAAGTCGCTATTAAAGCAATCCAGGAGTTTGCAGCTGAGGCTGGAACAGAAAAATGGGATTGGCAAGCTCCAGAAGAAAATACATCTGTGCTAGAACTCGTTGAGTCAAAAGCAAGAGATGCAATCGTTCAAGCTTACTCTATCGCCGATAAAATGGAGCGCCAAGATAAACTTGGTGAAGTTCGTGAAGCGCTAGTTGCAGAAGTTGTAACTGAAGAAGAAGGTGCTCCAACGGCCGATGAAGTAAAAGCTGCATTCTCAAAAACTGAAAAATCTGTGGTTCGTACTCGAGTTATTGCGGGTGAGCCTCGTATCGACGGTCGTGAACATGACATGGTTCGTGCACTTTACGTTCGCACTGGTGTTCTGCCAAGAACCCATGGTTCAGCGCTTTTCACTCGCGGTGAGACTCAAGCATTGGTTGTCGCTACTTTAGGGACTGAGCGTGACGCACAAATCCAGGACGGCATTTTAGGTGAAACTAAAGAAACCTTTATGTTGCATTATAACTTCCCTCCATACTGTGTTGGTGAAGCTGGATTCATGGGAGCGCCTAAGCGCCGTGAAATCGGTCACGGTAAATTAGCAAAGCGCGGCACTCAAGCAGTAATTCCTTCACAAGTGGACTTCCCTTATACCATTCGTGTTGTATCAGAAATTACTGAATCAAATGGTTCTAGCTCTATGGCATCTGTTTGTGGAACGAGCTTGGCATTGATGGATGCTGGGGTTCCGGTTAAAGCGCCGGTTGCTGGTATCGCAATGGGATTGGTTAAAGAAGGGGACGACTACGTTGTTCTTTCAGATATTTTAGGTGATGAAGATCACTTAGGTGATATGGACTTTAAAGTTGCCGGTTCTGAAAATGGTATCACCGCGCTGCAGATGGATATCAAGATTGAAGGTATTAACCAGGAGATCATGGAAAAAGCTCTTCACCAGGCGAAAGGTGGTCGACTACATATCCTTAAGGTCATGAACGAAGCGATTGGAACTGCTCGTGATGATATCTCACCATTTGCTCCGCGCATCACAATGATTAAAATTGACCCACAAAAAATTGGTGATGTTATCGGTAAAGGTGGTGCGACAATTCGTGCGTTAACTGAAGAAACTGGTGCGACTATCGAAATTGAAGAAGATGGTACTGTTAAGATTGCAGCGGTTGAAAAGACTTCATCAGACTTAGCTGTTCAACGAGTTAAAGAACTAACTGAAGATGTTGAAGAGGGTAAAGTTTACACCGGTACTGTTGCTAAAATTGCAGACTTCGGTGCGTTTGTTGACTTTATGGGTAACAAGACAGGTCTTGTGCATATTTCTCAAATTGCACATGAGCGTGTAAATAAAGTTGCTGATTATCTTGAAGTAGGTCAGGAAATTGAAGTTAAGGTGCTTGAAGTTGACCGTCAAGGCCGAATTCGTTTAAGCCGTAAAGTGCTTCTTGATCCTCCTGCGCCAAAAGAAGAGCCAGCTGAAGCTCCTCAAGCAGACGCAGCAGAGTCAACTGAAGGTAACTCGAACGAATAAGCTATCTTTCATTGGCGAAAAAACGCAGCCATCGAGCTGCGTTTTTTTATGCATAGAGAAATCTAGTCGACTAATTGATAACAAGGTTCGTACTTGCTACCTGGAAGTTTCATCCTGTGCTGCGTTACAAATGCCTTCAGTAATTTGTCGAGAGGTTGCATGATTTCTTTTTCGCCATCAATTTTATATGGACCAAACTCTTCTATTGCACGGATTCCACTTTCTTTTACATTACCCGACACAATTCCAGAAAAGATCCTTCTTAGGTTAGCGGCAAGAACATGCGTCGGCAGGTCTTTGCTTAGCTCTAACTGGGACATATTGTCATGAGTCGGTTCAAAGGGTTTTTGAAAATCTTCACGAATCTTTAAATTCCAATTGAAATAGAAAGCGTCATTAACTTTTCGCCTGAACTTCAAGATCTCTTTAGTTCCTTGAGCCATGGTCCTGGCGACCTCTTCCGGATCATCAATCACTATTTTATATTTCTGCTGAGCTTCAAACCCTAAAGTATCATTAATAAATTCATGTAGCTGTTGAAAGTAGGGTTCCGCATCTTTGGGGCCTGTCAAAACCAAAGGAAAAGGATTATCTTTATTTTCGGGATCAAGCAAAATACCTAGCAAATAGAGTAGTTCCTCGGCCGTACCTGCTCCGCCAGGAAAAATAATAATGCCGTGTGCTACTCGTACAAAAGACTCCAGCCTTTTTTCTATATCAGGCAGAATTACTAATTCATTTACGATAGGGTTCGGTGCTTCTGCGGCAATAATTCCCGGTTCAGTTAACCCTAAAAATCTAGAGTCAGAAATTTTCTGTTTGGCGTGAGCAATAGTCGCACCTTTCATTGGTCCCTTCATTGCTCCCGGGCCGCAGCCAGTGCAAATATCAAGACCACGCAAACCGAGAGCATGACCAACATTTTTGGTATATTTATACTCTTCATCGGATATTGAGTGCCCACCCCAGCACACAACCATATTGGGATGTTCGCCACTTTTAAAAATATTGGCATTGCGTAAAAGATGGAAAACATAGTCGGTTATGCCAACACCTTTTGATAGATCGCTTTGTTTGCGCAATCTTTCTGCTTCGGAATACACAATATCTCGCATTGCGCTAAAAAGCATTTCACGACTTGATGTGATCATGTATCCGTCAACAAAAGCGTTTGCCGGAGCGTTGATCAGATTTAATCTAATTCCACGGTCCTGTTGGATAATTTCAATTTCAAAGTCAGGATAAGCTTCCATTATAGTTTTAGCATTATCACTATCCGAGCCGGTATTTAAAATTGCCAGGGCGCACTGGCGAAACAATGCGTAAAGTCCGTTTTCACCTACTTTTTTCAACTTCTCAACTTCGAGTTGTGAAAGGATTTCCAGACTTCCTCGTGGAGTGACTGATGCGTTAATGGTGGGGCGAGACGATATATTAGTTATTTGATGATCCAGAATCATATACTACCTTTTGTTACTTCTTCCTTTTAATTATAGACAAATTTATTACATCCGAGTTTCACATATCATTATTTCCGATATGCTACTCAAAGTAGCATTATTTAATCTTTCTTACACTTTCCTCCTTTAAATCAATAGCTTTGGTTAATATCTTAGGTAAGTTAATGAGTCTGAATAAAGCATGAAAAATACTTAAGGAAAGGTTATGAAAGTTATAAATCGTCTTAAAGACAAAGTAAAAAGGCATAAAGAAAGGAGTACTCCCCTTGGTTTTAAATATGTTCTTGCAGACAGCATAGGTTTCGTAAATCAAGGAGATTGGCAAATAGTTGCGGCTCAAGGCAGTGTATTTATGAGTCAAGATTATCTTGCTACGATTGAAAAGTTCTCTCCCGCTAATACCGAACAACGATATGCCATCGCATATTCAGGCAATAAGCCTGTTGTCGTTATTGCCTGTCAAATTGCAGAGATTACAGGGCTTAACTTCATCCATTCCTGCAATGAAGTTAAGGAAAAAGTCGCTGCCAGCTATAAAGAAAGAATGATCGTTTGTGGCAATCTAGTTTCAAGCGGACTGCATGGCGTCGCATTTGATAAGTCGGTTGACTTGGAAACTGCCTGGCGTGTAGTCGCTGAAGTAACCTACCGATTGCGCAAAGCAGAACATTTAAATGGTGCTGTCGATTTTGCCATGATCAAAGATATAAAAGGAGAGCAACTTGCACATTCGAGTGTTGTGGAAAGGTATAGCTATAGAAAGATCAAAACTGACCCAGACATGGTTTTAACCTTAGACAAATCCATTAATGATTTTGATGATTACCTGGCAATGTTAACTTCAAAGTATCGAAGTAAAGTCAAAAAAATTGCTAAAGCCGTTGAGAAAAATGGCTATCGGTGTGAGCAAGTTGAAGTTACACAGGAGATAGATCGAAAGCTTTATCAGTTATATTTAAATGTTGAAAATAAATCCACGACACGATTAGCCACCCTGCCTGAAGGTTATTTTTGTGGACTAGCAGAATCGTTGGGTGATAAGTTCGTTTGCTTCGTAATCCAAAACGATGAAGCGATAGTTGGATTCATTTCGATAATTATTGATGGAGATAAGGCTATAGCCTATTACGTAGGTGTTGATTACGAGATAAACAAGCAAATGCCGGTGTATTTTCGGTTACTTCAACTAGTTATTGAATGTGCTATCGAACGAGGATTGAAAACAATTTCGTTTGGGCGCACTGCATTGGAACCGAAAGCTAATTTAGGAGCGAAACCCGTCGATGCTTACGTTTGGGCGAGACACAGAGTCCCCGTGGTGAATTTTATGCTTCGTCAGTTGTTCGGACATATTCCGTATGAAGAAGCACCAGAACGAAGTGTTGTTAAGGCTCAATAATTCGATCTTATTTAGCGAGCTGAAAAAGAAATAACCCACAATAGTAAGAGGTTTCTTCGCGATAATACTGACCTGTCATTTACGTAAGCGTAAATGGCTAAAAGCCAATATTCCGTAGCGTTAACGAACTAGCAGGGTGATATAACTAAAAGTTAGTATTGGTCTGTTGGAGAACTCATTGCTATAGCCTCATAAAAAAATAGGAATCTATCTTATTGTTTTGTAAGCGGTTTATTCATTGGTGGCAAAGCATTAATTGACTTTTGAAAGCCTTAAAACGTGTTGCAGAATTGAAAGTTCCTTGTCCTTCTCAAAAAGTTATTTGTATTAATTTAAAACTCTATGATACTTATATGCACATCAGTTAATTGCACTGGGTGTACTCCTGTGTGGAAATATTCTTTGCGATTAAAAATTTTAAGTTGAGATTTCTTTTAACAATAGCAATGCGGGATCTTTTTTTAAAACAGTAGGTTTTTAAAAAGCAAACAAGTTTAATGAACAAGCTAATTTCAAAATTGAACAGCATTATTATTCTCGTCGTGGTGATTATTATATCTCCGCGGGGGACAGCTATCGTTTAACAAAAACAAACGCTAACAAAACCCCCGCTTCGAAAGAACCGGGGGTTTTTTACTAAATGGACCAAAAAAATTGAAACAACAACTTTTTAATTGCGGAGCTACCAACAAATGAATGGCGCGAATTTAACGCTCGAAGTGTTGAAGCGGTACGGCGTTGATACTGTGTTTGGTTATCCGGGCGGTGCAATCATGCCCTTGTACGATGCGCTATATGATAGTGAAGTTAAGCATTATTTATGTCGTCACGAACAAGGTGCTGCATTTTCTGCGTTGGGTTACGCCAAGGCCAGTGGAAAGGTTGGTGTTTGTTTTGCAACTTCAGGTCCTGGCGTTACCAATTTAATCACAGGGCTGGCTGATGCAACTGCCGACTCAGTTCCCGTAGTTGCAATAACCGGCCAAGTTGCTTCGCCTTTAATGGGGACCGATGCGTTTCAGGAGATAGATGTTGTTGGATTATCTTTGGCGGTGACTAAGCATTCCTTTCAAGTTACCGAAATTGAGGAACTTGAATCGACTTTACATAAAGCTTTTGAAATAGCCACAAGTGGAAGACCGGGTGCCGTAATTGTTGATATCCCGAAAGATTTGCAACTGGCAGAAGCGAGTTCGAAACCGGTTCTTGTTGAAACTCAGGAGTTGCCTGTTGCACAGACTGACTCGATCGAAAAGGCGAACCAACTGTTAAGGCACGCGAGTAAACCCGTTTTATATGTTGGTGGCGGTGTTTCTTTAGGTAACGCTGTTGAAGAGCTGAGGTTTTTTGTTCAGTCGACAGGCCTACCTAGTGTTTCTACTTTGAAGGGGTTAGGAGCGCTTGACCCTCAGGACCATGGATATCTGGGGATGATAGGAATGCATGGAACTAAGGCTTCGAATTTGGCTGTACAAGAGTGTGATCTATTAATTGCGGTTGGTGCTCGCTTTGATGATCGTGTTACAGGAAAACTAGATGAATTTGCACCCAGGGCGAAAGTTATTCACTTTGATGTTGACCCGGCTGAGGTGAGCAAGTTAAGGCCCGCAGACGTGACAGTGTTAGGCGATTTTAAAAAGAGTTTACCCAAGTTAACAACCGAAGTTGATTTTAGTGTATGGCGAAAAAAATGTATTGAGCTATCAGAGGAAACTGGCTTTAAGTATCTAGCTAATGCAAATAATCCGACGGGAAATATTGACCCAACATCAATGTTAAATGAACTGAGTCAATTGATGGAGCAAACTAGCGTTATAACTACAGATGTCGGCCAGCACCAAATGTGGGTAGCCCAACACATGAAATTTGCAGAGCCCAGAAATTTATTGACGAGTGGTGCTCTAGGAACAATGGGGTTCGGTTTGCCCGCGGCCATCGGCGCACAAATGTCACGTCCTGATGATTGTGTAATCGCGGTAAGTGGTGATGGTTCATTTATGATGAATGTACAGGAGTTGGGCACCATCAAACGGTTTAACTTGCCAGTAAAAATATTGTTAATTGACAATACCAAACTTGGAATGGTTAGGCAGTGGCAGAGATTATTTTTTGACAAGCGCTTTAGTGAAACTGATTTATCAGATAATCCTGATTTTCTTCAGTTAGCACAAGCGTTCGATATTCAAGCGGAGACTATCTCGCAGCCCGGAGAGGTAACAGGTGCACTTCAGAGAATGGTGAAATCTGAAAACGCTTATTTACTACATGTAAGAATTAACGAAGACCAAAACGTGTGGCCGTTAGTGCCACCTAATACAGCAAACCAAGCGATGCTGGAGGGATAGGAGATGAAACAACACTTACTAAAAATAAAGGCGAACAACGAACCCGCAACCATGGAGCAGTTATTGCGAGTCGTTCGTTTTAGAGGATTTAAGGTAGACAAGATATCAATGAATATTTTGCCGCAAGAACAGGTTATGGACATTCAGGTAAGTGTAAAGAGTAAGCGGCCGATTCATCTTTTAGAAAACCAGCTGAAAAAGTTGGTGGACGTAAATCAAGTATTTATTGAGCACGCTACGGTAGCGCAAGCTCACATGTAAAAAATATATTTTATACCGAAACACAAATGTAAAACTGAGGACGAAGTAATGGCGAACAATACACCCGAAAAAATCTGGTTTAACGGCAAGATGATCCCGTGGCAAGATGCACAAGTTCATGTCTTAACCCACGCAATTCACTATGGTTCATCGGTATTCGAAGGTGTGCGTGTTTATGAGACGCCTGATGGTCCACAAGTTTTTCGTTTGAAAGATCATACGCAACGATTATTTGATTCGGCAAAAATCTATCGAATGGATATTCCGTTTACTCAAGAAGATATTAATCAAGCCTGTAAATCTGCTGTTGCCGATAATAACCTAAAAAGCGCATATCTTCGTCCGATCGCTTTTTACGGGAATGTCGGTTTAGGTTTAACTCCTCCTCGAGTCCCAGTTGAAGTTGCGGTCGCTGCATTTGAGTGGGGGGCTTATCTCGGTGAAGATGGTTTAGCTAACGGCGTAGACGTTTGTGTCACTTCCTGGAATCGGTTGGCTCCGAATACCATGCCAACCGGCGCAAAAGCTGGCGGTAATTACTTGAGTTCGCAATTGATTTCTATGGAAGCTAAGCGTCATGGATACCATGAAGGGATCGCGATGGATGTGAATGGTATGATCAGCGAAGGTGCTGGCGAGAATCTATTTGTTATCCGCAACGGGGTTATTTTTACACCACCATTATCAGGTTGCATCTTACCTGGTTTGACCCGTGATACTCTGATCACTTTTGCAAAAGCACATGGCTATGAAGTGCGTGAAGAAAGTATTGCTCGGGAAGCTTTGTACCTTGCTGATGAAATCTTTATGACTGGAACGGCTGCCGAAGTTGTTCCGGTAAGAGGTGTTGATCAAATTCCGGTTGGCAATGGCAAACGCGGACCAATTACAGAAAAGTTGCAGAAAGCATTTTTTGGTTTATTTGATGGAACAACCAAAGATGAGTGGGATTGGTTAGAACCTGTCCATGGTTCCAGTAGTAATGCTCAGTTAGCAGAAGTTAAAGAGGTAGCCAATGCCTAAGCTCAGATCGGCTACCAGCACCCAAGGAAGACGAATGGCTGGTGCGCGTGCTTTATGGCGCGCCACCGGTATGAAAGAGTCTGACTTTGGTAAACCAATTATCGCCGTTGTAAATTCTTATACCCAATTTGTTCCCGGCCATGTGCACTTAGCGCCAATCGGTGAATTGGTCGCCGAACAAATTAAACAAGCTGGCGGTGTTCCGAGGGAGTTTAACACCATCGCAATCGATGATGGTATTGCTATGGGGCACGACGGCATGCTTTACAGTCTACCTTCGCGCGATCTGATCGCTGACTCAGTTGAATATATGGTCAATGCTCATTGTGCTGACGCGATGGTTTGCATTTCCAATTGCGACAAGATAACGCCCGGTATGTTGATGGCTGCATTACGCTTAAACATACCAGTGATATTTGTTTCTGGTGGACCAATGGAAGCAGGCAAAACTAAATTGTCTGAGCAATTAATCAAACTTGATCTGGTTGACGCAATGGTTCAAGCCGTTAACGACAACGCAACTGATGAAGAAGTTCAACAGGTTGAAGAGTCTGCTTGTCCTACTTGCGGTTCTTGCTCCGGAATGTTTACTGCAAATTCGATGAATTGCTTAACTGAGGCGCTTGGTTTAGCTCTACCTGGAAATGGCAGTATGCTGGCTACTCATTCTGATCGCAGAAAATTATTTGAAGCCGCGGGGCAAAAAATAGTTGAGCTTTGCAAACGTTACTATCAGAAAGATGATGACTCTGCGTTACCTCGTTCAATCGCTAACAAAGCTGCTTTTGAAAATGCAATGGTGCTTGATATTGCAATGGGTGGATCTACCAACACTGTTCTTCACTTGCTTGCAGCAGCGCAAGAAGCGGGCGTTAATTTTGATATGACGGATATCGATCGTTTGTCTCGTGAAGTACCACATCTATGTAAGGTAGCGCCTTCTGGCAACAAGTATCATATGGAGGATGTTCATCGCGCTGGCGGTGTTGCCGGAATCTTAGGGGAGCTTGCTAGAGCAAATCTTTTGCACACGGATTGTCTCAATGTTTCTGACGGTACTCTACGCCAGACGCTAGAAAAGTGGGACGTAAAAGTTACTCAAAACGATTCAGTTAAAGAATTTTTTCAGGCGGGTCCTGCTGGAATAAGAACGACTAAGGCAATGAGCCAATCGTGTCGTTATGACTCTCTTGATGACGATCGTGAAAAGGGTTGTATTCGTACTTTAGAAAATGCCTATAGTAAAGATGGCGGTTTAGCTGTGTTAAAAGGTAACTTGGCTGAGAAAGGTTGTATCGTTAAAACCGCAGGTGTAGCGGAGAGTTGCTTAACCTTTGAAGGACCTGCAAGAGTGTTTGAAAGTCAAGATAGTGCTGTACAGGCAATTATTGGCGATCAAATTAAAGAGGGCGATGTCGTTGTTATTCGCTATGAAGGTCCTAAAGGTGGGCCGGGCATGCAGGAAATGTTGTATCCCACAAGCTATTTAAAAGGCAAGGGCTTGGGTGAAAAGTGCGCCTTGATAACGGATGGCCGTTTCTCTGGTGGAACATCAGGGCTATCAATCGGTCATGTATCTCCGGAAGCTGCTAATCAAGGAACTATCGGATTAATTGAGGAGGGCGATCATATTTTTATTGATATTCCGAGTCGTGAAGTAAGTTTAAAGGTATCCGATGATGAACTAGCAAGGCGCCGAGAAAAAAAGAACCAATCAGGATGGAAGCCGGCTGAGGCAAGAGCTCGAAAAGTTTCGGCGGCATTAAAGGCTTATGCAATGTTAGCCACCAGTGCGGACCAAGGTGCAGTTAGAGATTTATCGAAAATAAAATAGAAGGCCCACGAGCGAAATAGAAGGACTGCTTTTATTTTTGCGTGAAGACTTCGAACTCGCTCAATCTGTTTTATGTATTGTTGAACCATTGAGTTGATTCAAAACTAGGAGAAAGAAAATGCAAACAGCTTCGGCAAAAAATTTGGACTTGGGTATGGATTACCTGCGTCGGATTTTATTGGCGCCGGTTTATGATGTTGCAAAAGAAACCGACTTGAATTTTCTTTCTCGAATTTCTAAAGAGCACGGCAATCAGATTTATCTTAAACGTGAAGATCAGCAGCCTGTTCACTCATTTAAATTGCGTGGCGCATATAACCGACTGGCAAACCTCAATGCGGAACGAAAGTCACGTGGCGTGGTAGCAGCTTCCGCTGGTAATCATGCACAAGGAGTTGCTTTATCGGCCCAAAAACTCGGCATTAAGGCTACTATCGTGATGCCGATCACTACACCTGAGATAAAGGCCCAAAGCGTCCGGCAGCTTGGGGCGCGAGTCAAACTTATTGGTAAAAGTTTCAATGAGGCAAACTCCGCAGCGATTGAAATGGCAAAGCAGAGTGGCGCAGTTTTTATCCCACCTTTTGATGATAAGGACGTTATTGCAGGACAAGGTACATTGGGCAAAGAGTTACTGCAACAACTACCTGATGCTGACGTCGTTTTTGTGCCTGTCGGAGGTGGAGGGTTACTCGCTGGTGTTGCTGCTTATCTGAAACAGTTAAGACCAACGATAAAAATTGTTGGCGTTGAAGCTGAAGATTCTGCGTGCTTGACTGCAGCTCTGGCTGAGGGAAAACCGGTAGACTTGCCTCAGGTTGGACTGTTTGCAGATGGCGTTGCGGTTAAAAGAATTGGTGAAGAGACTTTTCCCCTCATAAGAGCGTTTTGCGATAAAGTTATCACTGTTTCCAATGATGAAATCTGCGGTGCTATTAAGGAAATATTTGAACACACACGAGTTATCGCTGAACCCGCCGGTGCATTATCTTTAGCCGGATGCGTTAGATACACTCAGACTAGTCACGGAAGAGAGAAGCTTGTGGCAATTCTAAGTGGCGCGAATATGAACTTTCATACTTTACGTTACGTGTCTGAGCGGTGTGAGTTAGCAGAGAAGAAAGAGGCGGTGTTATCCGTAACTATCCCCGAAGAAAAAGGTAGCTTTAAAAAGTTTTGTCAAATTATCGGCGGAAAGGTGATCACCGAGTTTAATTATCGGTATAGCCATAACAAACAGGCGAATATTTTTGTTGGGGTAAAGCTAAGCCAAGGAGAAAGCGAGTTAGAAGAACTGATTTCTGATCTGGCAAGTCATTATTCGGTAAAGGATTTTACCGACAATGAATTAGCGAAATTGCACGTACGTTATATGGTAGGTGGTCAAAGTCCGGTCAAGCTTAACGAGAGAGTTTTTCAATTTGAATTTCCTGAATATCCTGGTGCGTTGGAGAAATTTCTTGAAACCCTAGGCGAAGATTGGAATATAACCCTATTTCACTATCGCAATCATGGTAGTGCTATTGGGCAGGTTCTGGCGGGGTTCGATGTTTCAGATTCTGCACAATTACATTTCTTCCGTCACCTTAAACAATTGGGTTATTCTTTTAAAGAAGAAACAACTAACCCCGCATTCAAGCAGTTTCTGTAGACAATAATAATTTCTCAACACTGTGCACAGGTTTCAAATTATGAAGCCTGTGTCTTGCAACTTGAATTCAGCCTCCCTATACTCAGTAGATTGGAAAATTTACGGTCAAAAACCGAATAGAGTTTATTCCGTACTAACAGCGACGTTAACCATGGTATTTTTAGGGGATTTGCTTGTCTGAGTCTATATTTGTAGACGGTCACGGTTTTCATGATAACTTACCCGGAGGAAGATCCTCAGGAAGTCTTTCTATTTCTCAATCTCACATTCGATTTGAGACCAAAAGCGAAAAAGTAGAGTTTCCCATTCAAGGTGCAAGAGTTACTCTTGGCGGTGCGAGTGATCGATTGGTCTTTTTTAGCCACCCAGCCAAACCTGATTGGAAAGTTTATACCGCTGATCGTTCAGTTTTGCGTCTACCGCAACTTAAAGCTAATCCTAACGTTAATCAACAACTACACAAAGCCAAAAGAAGACGAGTTTTTAACTGGTCCGTCTTTGCGGCTATTTGTTTGATCATTGTCGGCGCTCCACTATTTCTAATTTTTTCAATGGATAGAATCACAGGCTGGATTGCGCCAAATGTACCAGCAGAATGGGAACAAGAGTTAGGTCAGTCAGTATGGGCGCAAATATCAATAGAGCACCAAATACTTGAAAACGAACAAGCCGTAAAAAGATTGGATGAGTTTATTGCGCCGTTACTCGACGCTGCAAAGTCGGAGAGGTATCAATACCGGGTAGCCATAGTTAATGATCCTCAGATTAATGCATTCGCGTTACCGGGTGGATATATTGCGATCAATAGTGGACTGATTTTAGCTGCTGAATCTGGAGAAGAAGTACTGGGTGTATTGGCTCATGAAATTTCTCATGTAACTCATCAACACGGCATTCGAAGCTTGATGGGTAATGTCGGAATATTTATTACCGTACAAGCATTGTTCGGAGATGTATCCGGATTACTAGGTGCTGTCGCTAACGCAGCTCCACTACTTTTAAATCAAAGTTATTCTAGAGGATTCGAAACTGAAGCCGACGATGCTGGATTCGAGCTGCTTTCTAAAGCCAAAATTCCACAAGAAGGTCTGGTAAGTTTTTTTGAACGACTAAAAGCATTAGAAGAAGAGAAGTTAAAAGAACTGGGAGATGAACAGGCTGCACTTTGGTTAAAAGGCTCGTTAGGTCTTTTAAGTTCTCACCCCGCAACGCAAGACAGAATTGAAGCAATGCGTCAAAAGCTTGCTGACTCAAAGCAGTACGACTCATTTAATGATGAAGTTTTTCAACAACTAAAAAGGGAAGTTGAAGCTTTCACAACGGATTATCAATCGGAGGCAGATAAAAATAATGAAGAGTGAAATTAGAGGTGGTAAAGCTTTTTCTTATGTAGATATTGAACTACAGCCGGATGAAGTGTTAGTTGCAGAGCCCGATACTATGTCGAGTATGGACGCATCGATTGATTTAACCGCGGGTTTTAATGGCGGCTTTTTTCGGGGGCTTTTGCGAAAGTTTCTTGGTGGTGAGTCTTTATTTATTAGTTACTTTAAAAACGAAACTAAACAAGGAAGAAAGATAACGCTGACTCAAAATACGCCGGGGGAGATACGTTGTGTCGAACTGAAAGGGAATTCAATGTGCTTTCAGCCCGGAGCATTTATTGCGATGACAGAAGGTGTCAAATTGGGTCTTAAGTGGGCCGGTCTTGTTTCTTTTATCGCGCGCGAAGGATTGTTTAAACTTGAAGTTAGCGGCAATGGAAAAGTATGGTATGGCGCTTACGGTGCGCTAATCGATAAAGAGATTGATGGCGAATATATTATCGATACCAGTCACATAGTCGCTTATGAGCCAGGTATAAAACTCAAGCTACAGTTAGCAGGCGGAATTTTTTCGAGTTTCTTTGGTGGAGAGGGACTGGTTACTCGAGTCGAAGGTAAAGGCAAAGTGGTAGTTCAGACAAGAAGTATTTCCGGTTTAACTAGTTGGATCAACCCTAAGCTCTATTAGCTATTTGAGAACTATATAGAGTCGAGTGAACAAAATTTAGGGAAAGGAAATTATTATGCAAATAGAACTGATGCACCAACCTGGAAATACTGCGGCAAAAATCATACTTGCTGAAAATGAAATTTGTACTACCGAAGCCGGCGCCATGATCGCCACTAGTAACAATATGGACGTAACCACTACGACCCATAAAAAGCAAAGCAGAGGAATTTTAAAAGCGGCTAAAAGATTGCTTTCTGGAGAATCATTTTTTATCAATCATTTCGAGCCGAAAGGCGGCCCTGGGGAACTCTGGCTAGGTGCAAATCTTGCTGGTGATATGATGACCTATGACTTGGATAACGAGAGCTTGATTGTTCAAGGTGGATCATTCGTAGCCTGTGAACACCAAGTAGAGATTGATTTAGGATGGCAGGGATTTAAATCACTCTTTTCCGGCGAGAGTATTTTTTGGTTGAATTTAAAAGGCAACGGTAAAGTGCTGCTGAATTCATTTGGCGCAATATATCCAATTGAAGTCGACGGTGAAATGATAGTCGATAGCGGTCACATAGTAGCATTCAATGAAACATTAGATTTTTCAATCACTAAAGCAGGAAAGAGTTGGCTTCACTCATTTCTGGGCGGCGAAGGATTAGTTTGTAAGTTTGAAGGAAAAGGGACCGTTTGGTGCCAGTCTCACAATCCTGGAAGTTTTGGCTCAAGCCTGACTTCCGGCTTGAAACCTCGCAAAGCATAACAGGGAGAAAAGTATGAACTACAAAATAGTCCTTACTGGTAAGTTATTAGACGATACATCTCTGGAAGGGGCGATTGAATCATTGGCTACCATGTTTCGAATTCCATCGGAAAAAGCTGAAAAGACGTTCGCGCGCGCTCCAATCACAATTAAAAAATCAGTGGATGAAGCTACCGGCAAGAAATACAAAATGGCCCTTGCCAAAAAAGGGATCGAATGTACTTTGGAAGTACTTGAACAAAGAGTTCTGGCTGAAGATGTCGTACAGCCGGACACTAGCGTTACTGCAAGTGTTCAGAATGAGCAGCTAGTTGAAGGCGTTGCTACCGATTCGCCCATAAGTAGCGTTGCAGCAGTTTCTCCAGAAAATACCGCAAACAGTCAGCACGAAGAATTCAAGCACGACAATGCTGATCCCCTGCTGGGTTACCAGTTTCAATTTGAGGGACGACCTGATTATGGTTTTGTCACAGTAAAAATTCCTGCAGATGAAACTTTAAAAGTCGAAGCATCGGCGATGGCAACCATGGATACCAACATTAAGATGAAGACTAAGTTAGGAGGCGGTTTTAGTCGTTTCCTTACCGGTGAGTCGTTATTTATTAATGAATATACTGCAGAAGGCGGTCAAGGAGAAGTAGGCATTGCTCCTGCTTCGCCTGGAGATATTGGGCACATGTTTTTAAACGATGAGACGATTTATCTTCAGAATTCGGCATATGTTGCATCCACTGCCGGAGTTGAAGTTGAAACCAAGTGGCAAGGCCTGACTAAAGGATTTTTTTCTGGAGAGAATTTATTTCTCATTCGCTGTAAGGGAAAAGGTGATCTTTGGTTCAATACTTATGGCGCAATGATCGAATTAGATGTGGATGATGGTTACGTTGTCGATACAGGAAACATAGTTGCATTCACTGAAGGACTGGAATATAGCATCAGTAAAGTGGGCGGATATAAGTCATTGTTTTTCTCTGGGGAAGGTTTTGTTTGTCGTTTTTCAGGAAAGGGTAAAATTTGGCTTCAAACCCGTGGTGTAGATGCATTTGCCTCTTGGGTACATCCATTTAGACCCGTTAAGAACAAAGGTTAATATATAAGTAACGCCTATTGTATTGTCGAAAAGCAAACTTGTATTAAACGGGTTCGCTATTTTTACAGAATCGCTTTACTTTTTTTTAACAGCAATATATAAATTCACCAAACTATTTAGCGAGTGCAATTTTTAAATGCAGCCAACGACTTCAAAAATTATTTCTATCATACTGTTGAGCTTATTCTTGTCTGGCTGCCAGCTATGGTCCGCCTCAGCTAGTAAATCTAAGTATAAGGAATTCCTTGGTTCAGGTGATGAGCTACCTATCACTAAAATTACCGATGTTGATGGAAATTTAATTGAATTAGATAGCCCTGGCAAAAAAAAGTTGGTCATCCTGTTTGCGACCTGGTGCTCAGATTCTAATCGTGCGTTAAAAGCTCTGAATCAATCTCCAATGTTGAATGACGAAAACTTGGAAGTCGTCGCAATCGCAAGGGAAGAAAGTGAAGATACCGTTAAAGCGTGGCGCAAAACGCATTCAATTAAAGTTCCTCTTGCAGTTGATCTCGACAGGAATATTTATAGACAATTTGCGGAAGCAGGAATTCCTCGCCTAATCACAGTAAGTAAAGACAACAAAATTATAAAGATGAATCTCGCCGAAGGTGAAAGCCAACTTGATCTGATTCAATGGAATTGATCTTATATTGAAGCTAATGCCTATATTCTCCGTTAAAGTCTAGCGAATTTTTTCGTTAGGCTTTTTTACTGCCGGGCGATCAAGCTCAATTTTGAAGAACTGCGGCAAATTTAACTCACCCAAAAAATTAATTGAACTCTGTAAAATAAATCTAATTATTGTTCTTTTTTCGATACTTCTTCGGTCGTAAGCATTTACTAAAGTAACGAGCTTAATTTTTATTACACTTATAAAAAATTAGGCTGCTCATAAATTGGTATTATTTACAGTCTAAGAATACTGGTTCTTAGATTTTTTCCCGTTCCTTTAATTAAAACAACTCAAAAAATCTACGTCATTTCTGATGTCGGAAATGTGCGAAAAATAGATTCTTATGTCTCTGTTTTTAAAGAAAATTGATACTCAGCAGACATTTTATCCCGTTATAAAAAATATTTTAGTTTTTATGACATTGAACTTTTAATATTTCGGTAATATTTCACATTGAAATGATCATTAATCGTGTGGCAGTTTTAGGTCTGGCGCAAGGGGTGTGTCAGTAAAACTATCATAATGGAAACATTAGATTCACAATAATCAAAACGAGTAATCTATGAGACAAACAAAAAAACTAGTCGCAACTTTAGTTGCTAGTGCAGTTTCAGTAGCTGTCACACAAAATGCCTTAGCGCAACAAACATTCTCCGAATCTTTCTCTAATTCGCTTAACAGCAATGCAGCATCTGCTCAGCATCAAATGGAAGAAAGATTTATTGTAAAATTCAAAGACAACTCATCATCAGTAATGCAAAACGCACAAGGTCGTTCTGTACTTAACGTTGGTAGTGCTCGAGCACTTCTTGCAAGTGTAGGCGCACAGGTAAGAACTGAATTACCATTTGCTCGAGCAATGTCTGTAAAGGCCGATGCGAATACATTGCGCCAACTTAAAATGCATCCGGACGTTCAGTATGTAGAGCTTGATGCACTACGTCGTTTAATGGCACAGAATACTCCTTGGGGTATTCCTGACGTTCAGGCTGATCAAGTCAGCGATAGCAATGCAGGTAATATGAAAGTATGTATTATCGACTCTGGTTACGATATTAATAATCCTGACCTTTCAGGTAACAACCACAGTGGTACTAACGACTCTGGAACAGGTAACTGGTATACCCCAGGCGGTTCTCACGGTACACATGTTGCGGGAACAATAGCAGCCGTTAACAACAGTGAAGGTGTTGTAGGTGTTCTTCCAAATAAGACTGTTGGTATCCACGTAATTAAAGTATTTAATGCAAGCGGTTGGGGGTACTCTTCTAGCTTGACTGCCGCGGTAAACACTTGTGCTAGTAACGGTGCTAAAGTAGTTAACATGAGCCTCGGTGGAAGTGGATCAACTACCACCGAAAGAAATGCACTACAAAGCGTTTATGACAATGGCGTTCTATTAATCGCTGCTGCCGGTAACGATGGAAATACAACACACTCTTATCCAGCTTCTTACGACTCTGTAGTGTCAGTTGGTGCTTTGGACGAGTCAAATACTTGGGCCGCATTTTCTCAGTACACTAACCAAGTAGAGCTTTCCGCTCCAGGTGAAGCAATTCTTTCTACTGTTGGTGTCGGCGATGGTCGTCAAGGTTATATTACTGCAGGTAGCACTTCGTATGGCGATGACCGTGTTGTTCCACATAACCGCTTAATTAATACCGGTTCGTGGACAGGTGCTCCAATTAATAGTTCTGCTACTGGTACTTTGGCAGCGTGTTCGGTATCTAGTTCAGGTGCATACTCTTGTGGCAACATGAGCGGCAAAATCTGTATCGCTGAAAGATACGGAAATCAAGCAAGCGGTAGCTACCCAGAAACAAATCCTGTTAAGGCGTGTAAAGACGCTGGTGCATCTGCTGCAATCGTTTACTCAAATACAGATCGTCCAGGGCTTCAAAATCCATTCTTGTTAGACCAAAACAACGAATTCCCAATTCCTTCGGTCTCGGTAAATCGTACAGTTGGTCAAGCGTTATTATCTAAAGTTGGTTCAAGCGTTACTGTAGAAAATAAAGGCAATACTAATTACTCGTATTACAACGGTACTTCGATGGCAACGCCACACGTAGCCGGTGTAGCTGCGTTAGTTTGGAGCCAACATGCAAGTTGTACTGCAGCTCAAATCCGTAACGTTCTTAAAACTACAGCTCAAGATTTAGGTACTGCTGGTCGTGACGACAAAACTGGTTACGGTTTAGTTAGAACTAAAGCGGCAGTTGATTACATCAGTGCTAACGGCTGTGACGGAAACGGCGGTGGCGGCGGTGGAGGTGGTACTCCTAACGCTCTTGAGAATGGTGTAGCAAAAACTGGTTTATCAGCATCACAAAATGCGGAACTTCACTACACAATGGAAGTCCCGGCTGGTGCAACTAACTTGTCATTTGCAATGTCAGGTGGTTCAGGTGATGCAGATATCTACGTTAAATTCGGTTCTCAACCTACAACTAGCAGCTATGATTGTCGCCCTTACAAAACAGGTAACAGCGAAACTTGTGACATCAGCAATGTTCAAGCTGGCACATACCATGTAATGATTCGCGCATACTCTACCTTCAGTGGTGTATCTTTAACAGGTAGCTACACTGAAAATAATGGCGGCGGCGGTGGCGCTACCGGCGGTTCAGCTTCACTAAGCGATATCTCTGGCGCACGTCGGGCTTGGAATCACTACACTGTTGAAGTTCCTGCTGGTATGGCATCGTTAACTGTGGCTATGTCAGGTGGAACTGGTGACGCTGACTTGTACGTAAGAAAAGCTGGTCAGCCTACAACTTCTAGCTACGATTGCCGCCCATATAAAAACGGTAACAACGAAACTTGTAGCTTCACCAACCCTGCTTCAGGTACTTGGTACATTAGTATCAGAGGTTACTCGGCATACTCAGGTGTTAGCTTAAACGCAGAGTGGAAACCGTAAGTAAAATACCTACTCAATCTAAAGGCCGCTTTTGCGGCCTTTTTTGTTTTGAAATTATTACTTTTGCAATTGCTTGAAAGCCGTTAAAATTGCGCCAACTGAAGGAATTCGTCTTTATAAGACGGCAAATCCCCTGAAAATATACCAAAATCAACCTAGTTGACTCATCCAAACCCTAGTTTGAGCAATTGTCTCGTTAATTCGAGATACTAAAAATTGAGATAGTAAAACCCATGCAACACGAATATAACCCGGCCCAAGTTGAACAATCGGTCCAGTCGATCTGGGATAAAAATAAAGTATTTAAAGCAGTTATGGATACCTCGAAGGAGAAATACTACTGCTTATCAATGCTCCCATATCCAAGTGGTCGTCTACATATGGGCCATGTGCGCAATTACACTATAGGCGATGTTATTTCTCGCCATCAGCGTATGCTAGGTAAAAACGTGCTGCAGCCGATGGGGTGGGATGCATTTGGGCTACCTGCGGAAAATGCGGCGATTAAAAACAAGGCACAACCTAGCGAGTGGACCAAGGAGAATATTGCATATATGAAAAAGCAATTGAAAAGCCTTGGTTTTGCTTACGACTGGGAACGAGAAGTTACTACTTGCGAACCGGAATACTATAAGTGGGAACAATGGTTTTTCACCAAGTTAGTTGAGAAAGACTTGGCCTACAAGAAAACTTCGGCAGTTAACTGGTGCCCAAATGATGAGACTGTTTTAGCTAATGAACAAGTCCATGATGGCTGCTGCTGGCGCTGTGATACGCCGGTTGAAAAGAAGGAAATTGACCAATGGTTTATCAGAATTACCGCTTATGCTGAAGAATTGCTAAACAGCATCGATGATCTAGAAGGTTGGCCTGATAGCGTAAAAACTCAGCAACGCAACTGGATTGGCCGTTCCGAAGGTGTGGAGATGACCTTTAAGTTGGCCGAGGGTGATGATGCTGTATCTATTTATACCACGCGTCCAGACACCTTAATGGGGGTAACCTACGTTGCAGTAGCCGCCAAACACCCTATCGCAGAAAAGGCCGCAGAAAATAATCCTGAGTTAGCCGACTTTATCGCCGAATGTAATCGTGCGACTACGGCTGAAGCAGATATAGCCACTATGGAAAAGAAGGGGATGGCGACAGGGGTAAAAGCTATCCACCCCGTGACCGGTGAAGAAGTTGATGTTTGGGTCGCCAATTTTGTATTGATGGACTATGGCTCAGGAGCAGTAATGGCTGTCCCCGGGCATGACCAACGTGATTGGGAATTTGCGCATAAGTATGGCATCGAAATAGCACAGGTTATTGAAGCGACAGACGATTGCGAAGTTGATTGTGACCTGGAAAAAGAAGCTTTTACCGAAAAAGGCATCTTGATTAACTCTGGAGAGTTTGATGGCCAGACATCTGAGCAAGCATTTCAAAGTATTGCTGCTTGGTTGGCAGAAAAGGGGTTAGGTCAAAAACAGGTTAACTATCGTATGCGCGACTGGGGCGTTTCTCGTCAAAGATTTTGGGGCGCTCCAATCCCGATGATTAAGCTCGAAAATGGCGAGATGGTCACCGCAAAGGAATTTCCGGTTGAACTGCCGACTCACTTAAAGTTAGAAGGCGCTAATTCTCCGCTAGTCGATAATCCTGATTTCCAGGATACCGAAATAGATGGCGTAAAAGGCAAGCGTGAAACCGATACTTTCGATACTTTTATGGAATCGAGCTGGTATTACGCGCGCTACACTTGCCCGAATAGCTATGATGCAATGTTAGATAGTGAAGAAGCAAACTACTGGTTACCGGTAGATCAATATATCGGTGGGATAGAACACGCTACCATGCACTTGCTGTACTTCCGCTTCTTCCACAAATTAATGCGTGATAACGGTTTAGTTGATTCAGATGAGCCGGCAACTCGATTACTGACTCAAGGTATGGTGCTTTCGGATACTTTCTTAACTAAAGATGAAAAAGGGACTAAACACTATCATTCCTCTGAAGAGATCGAAGTCACCAAAGATAGTAAAGGTAAAGTGACCAGCGGTAAGTTAAAGTCTACGGGCGAAGATGTAATTTTGGCTGGTATGGAAAAGATGTCCAAGTCGAAAAATAATGGTGTTGATCCGCAAGCGCTCATCGATCAATACGGCGCAGACACAGCAAGGCTTTACACTATGTTTGCGTCTCCACCTGAGCAATCATTGGAATGGCGAGAAGATGGTGTACACGGCGCGCATAAATTTATAAAGCGTATTTGGAAGCTTTATGTTGACAATGCATTACAAGAAGCAGGCGAGGTTGATTTGGAAAAGCTTTCGTCTGAGCAAAAAGCGCTTTACGGTAAGACTCATGAAACTATTGCTAAAGTGAGTGACGATTACGCACGACGTCATTCGTTCAACACAGCAATCGCTTCAATTATGGAGTTAACTAACGCCATAGCGAAATTTGAAGTTAAAAATGAGCAAGATACGGCTGTAATTAAGCATGCGCTTGACCACGCTATTTTATTACTTTCTCCTGTCGCACCTCATATGGCGCAAGCTTTATGGCAAACAGCAGGAAAAGAAAAATTAATCGTTGATGAAGACTGGCCGCAAGCTGATAATGCTGCCATGGTAAAAGACGAAGTGCTGATCGTTTTACAAGTAAATGGTAAAGTGCGTAGTAAAGTGAGTGTAGCTGCTGATGCTTCTAAGGAGCAAATTGAAGCAATAGCACTTGAAAATGAGAATGTAGCTAAGTTCGTGGAAGGCAAAACTGTACGCAAAGTGATTGTGGTCCCAGGACGATTGGTGAATATCGTTGCAAATTAAAAAGTATCTTCGTTATACCTTAATTCCTGTATTAACCGCAGTTATAGTCGGCTGCGGTTATCAACTACGAGGTACTACTGGCGGCACTCTGGCTTCAACTGGACTGTTTCTTTCTTCTAGTTCTCCGTACGGCGAGTTCGAAAAACAACTGACTCGTCGTTTAAAACTTCAAAATGCAAACCTGACAGAAGACACTTCCAAGGCTGAATGGCACCTTGAAATCATTGAGCTGGTTGAATCCGAGCAAGGGGTAAGTCGTGATCAAACGGGAAGGGCCAACGAAACAGAACTTACCGTTAAGTTATTGTACAAACTAACGCAATTAAGCAATTCATCACAACTTAGCCCCGAAAGCGAAGTGCAAAATTTATTTGAGTTGGCTTATTCGACAAGTTATAAGTCTGACTACTTGAATCCAATTGGAAATAGAAATCAGTTAATTCAAGCACGTTCCTGGGCATACGAACAGCTAGTTACTCAATTGCTGCGTCGCGTAAATGCAAAAGTTAAATCTTAGCTAATTTGGAATTGGCTGCAATGTCGCAAGTTTCACCTGTCAATATTGTTATTTCAGAAGAGCCGCTGCTACTGCAAGAGGCCTGTGATGAATTGCTAACTTTGGCTCGCCAAGCCGGGGTGCATCAAAAGGAAATTTTTGAAGTTGCAGATAAGTTTAATTGGAACGATGTGCTGGCGGATAGTGGGAGTTTAAGTTTATTTTCTGAAGTCAAGTTAATGGATATTCGGTTTGCTAAAGTACCTAATAAAGAGGCGCAAAATGCTTTGGTTGATTTGGCTGCAAATGCGAGCCATGAAAATATTTTACTTATTCGTTTACCCAAACTGGACAAACGCCAAAAGTCGACTAAATGGTTTAAGAGTTTAAGTCAGGGGGCGAATGTTCAAGAGATATGGCCCCCTAGGCCGCACGAGTTTGTAGGTTGGTTGAAGCAAAGAGCACTTCAATACCAAGTTAATATTTCGCAGTCGGCGCTGCAGTTAGTCGCCGAACAAACTGAAGGAAATTTATTAGCTGCAGATCAAATGCTCAAAAAGTTGCAGCTAATGCATCCTGAGCAACAAATCGAATTAGAGCAACTGGAGGCTGTCATCAGTGATAGCGCCAAGTACTCAGTTTTTCTGTGCATTGACGAAGCGCTTGCTGGAAAAGGTGCTCGAGCGGTCAAAATGCTGCATAAGTTTCGACAAGAGGCAGTCGCTCCAATTTCTATTCTGGTCAACTTAACTCGAGAAATCGATCTCTGCAATCAAGTTTCTCTAGCAGTTGTTAAGGGAGAGGCTCCGATGCAGGCTTTATCCAAATCCTTCTTGTGGGATAGCAAAAAGCGGTTAATAGTGAGCGCTGCACAAAGACTTCCAGCGGCAGTATGGCAAAGATTATTAGCAAGGTGCGCGTATCTAGACCGTATGGTAAAAGGCCAAGAGAAAGGTGATGTTTGGAATGAGCTTGAACTATGCTTATGGATGGTCAGTGGGCAAAAAATTTGGGGTACTGCTTCAGCAGGTTAGGAATGTCTCCAGAACAAAAATATGCGCAACAACAGCTGTCAGTTGAGTTTATACTTGGGGGGACTTTTGACCCTGTTCATAACGGTCACCTAGCAATATTCAAAACGTTAAGACAAGCCGCACCAGACGCGACTATTAGAGTGATACCCTGCGCAATTCCTCCTCTGAAGGCTAAAGCAAGAGCCAGTTTTGAGCAGAGAGTAGAAATGCTCAAGTTAGCCTTGAAAGGGCAAAAAAAGTGGTTGCTAGATAATAGGGAGCAGAATAGACAGGGTAAATCATATACGGTGGACACCTTGTGTTCACTTAAACGAGAACAACCGTTGACTACTTTTGTGTTAGTTATGGGGGCAGACAGCGTGGTTGATTTGCAGCAGTGGCACCACTGGCATAAGTTAAGTGAGTTATGCCATTTGATCGTGTTTAATCGGCCTGGCGTTAAAGAAGAACAAGTGAGACATTCATTAAATTCAGTTAATTTTAAGTTAAAAGCGCAGTTCGAAGATTTGAAAGAATCTGCTGCGGGCCGGGCTTTTTACATGAAAATGCCAGAAAAAAATGAGTCTTCCACCGAAATCCGCGATACTCTGATAAATGCTGGTACTTTGATAAATGGCGATACGGTCGATTTATCGCAGCCGCAGAGTGTTATAGAATATATCCATCAAAATCGACTCTATTTGAGTCAATGAGTTTATTGTAAGGTACAGAATGCAAGGTACACAGTTAAAAGATTTTATTGTTGAGCAGCTAGAAGAAATCAAAAGTAACGAAATTAAGGTCATAGAAATCGGCGAGAAGTCGACGATTGCCGACTATATGGTTATTTGTAGCGGTACTTCAAGTCGTCATGTTAAATCGATAGCAACATTGCTGATTAAGGAGCTAAAGGGTAACAATCTTCCTCCATTAGGTGTTGAAGGAGAAGACGCTGCTGAGTGGGTTTTAGTCGATGCAGGCGATGTAATCGTCCACATTATGCTGCCACAAACTCGAGATTACTATCAGTTAGAGAAGCTTTGGGCATAAAACCTAATCGTTGTTTTAGGTTTTGCGGATGAAGTATTTGGTGATTAAGTCGAGAATGATGTAACTGATAAAATAATGAAAATAAAGCTGATTGCGGTTGGAACAAAAATGCCCGACTGGGTGGAAAAAGGTTTTACCACTTACACCCAGCGGATGCCACGTGATTGCTCAATTGAACTTATCGAAATTCCTGCGGCCAAACGTAGCAAGAACCAACTAGCTAATCAGTGGATGGAAAAAGAAGGAGAGTTAATCCTTAAAGCCATAGATAAGTCTGATTGGGTGGTTGCCTTAGACGTTAAAGGAAAAAATTGGAGCACCCAGCAATTGGCTCAGAATATATTTGAATGGCAACTTTCGGGAAACAATGTCGCACTCTTGGTTGGCGGGCCCGATGGCCTGGCCACTAGTTGCTTAGCCCGTGCCAACCAGCGTTGGTCATTATCCGGACTTACTTTACCTCACCCCTTGGTGCGAGTAGTTCTAGCAGAAACGCTTTATCGCGCCTGGTCTGTCACTGTCAATCATCCATATCACCGCGAGTAGTGAGCTAGTTAATATATGCTTAAATCTGGCGGTAAACTTAGTAACAAACATTCCTTTAAAGACCACTACAATGAACGCCAATTGCTGATCCGTCGAAGCATAATCGCGTTTGCTTTTGTTGTTATAATGCTACTGGCGTTAGTCGCGAGAAGCTGGTATCTGCAAATCGTCAGATTTGAGGATTATCAAACTCGATCTAACGATAACCGGATTAGTGTAGAGCCGATAGCACCAAAAAGAGGCTTAATTTACGACAGGAATGGTGTGCTTCTGGCAGAGAATAGCTCGGTTTACTCGCTGGAGATCGTTCCTGAAAAAGTGAAGGACATTGAACTTACGCTTGATCAGCTTATTGAATTATCGTTGATCGATCAAAAATACAAAGAAAAGTTCTTAAATGATCTCAGAGGACAACGACGATTTAAAAGCATCTCAATTAAAACTCGGCTCACAGAAAAAGAAGTCGCGAGATTTTCGGTTGATGCCCACCGCTTTCCCGGGGTTAGCGTTGAAGCGCGGCTGGTTCGATATTACCCCTTCGGAGAAGATTTTGTTCATGCTTTAGGCTACGTTGGCCGCATTAACGACCGAGAGCTCGCCCGTATTGACCAGGCGAACTATAAAGCAACTCGCCATATAGGAAAGGTTGGTTTAGAAAAGTTCTATGAAGATAAACTTCATGGGACCATCGGCTTCAGGCAAATTGAAAAAGATGTACAAGGAAGGGTCATAGGCAAGCCACTATTTGAGAAACCACCGGTACCAGGCAGCAATATCAGACTTTCTCTGGATGTCAATTTGCAGAAAAAAGCCAGTGAAGCCATGGCCGGCCATCGTGGTTCGATAGTTGCTATTGATCCGCGCAATGGCGATGTATTAGCGCTAGTGAGCGCACCCGGCTATGAACCTAATGACTTTGTGACTGGAATTTCGTCTGCCAAATATAAAGTTTTGTTAGAATCCGAAGATCAACCTTTGTTTAACCGCGCATTACGAGGCCTGTATTCTCCTGGTTCAACTATCAAGCCACATCTCGGGTGGATTGGTTTGGAGAAAGGGCTTATCACCCCTCAATTTACAATTGAAGATCCTGGTTATTGGATATTGCCAACCGAAGAAAAAAGAGTAATTCGTGATTGGAAAGTTGGTGGTCATGGTAAAAAAGTTAATTTAGATTTAGCTATCGCTCAATCTTGCGATCCCTATTTTTATGAGCTGGCATACCGGATGGGTATCGATACGATATCAAGCAATATGGTTAACTTTGGTTTTGGACAATATACCGGTATTGATATGGGGGAGGAGTTGGCCGGAAATATGCCTTCCCGAGAATGGAAGCGCAAAGAACGTAAATTGCCCTGGTTCCCCGGGGATACGGTAAATATTGGTATTGGACAGGGATTTTGGGTTGCTACACCATTGCAGCTAGCCAACGCGATCGCTCAGCTTGGAATTGGAGGCAACAGGTATCGACTAAGATTGATGACAAGCGTGCAAACTAGCGATGACTGGCAGATTTTTGAATCAGAAGTTGCGGAAAAACAGGCTAGTTTTTCAAATGATAAAAATCTGCAAGCTGTACGCGAGTCGATGCGCCGGGTGAATCGTTATGGCGGTTCAGCGTTTGAAGCATTTAAAACTGCCGATTATAGCTCTGCCGGTAAAACGGGGACAGTGCAGGTATCCAGTCAAGACGAAGATTACGACGCTGAAAAGGTGGCGCGTAGATTTCGTGACAACGCGGTTTATGTGGGGTTCGCGCCTTATGAGAATCCAGAGTTTGCTTTAGCTGTAATACTCGAAAATGTAAAAGGTGGCGGCTCGACTGAGGCTGCACCTGTTGCAAGAAAAGTCTTTGACGAGTTTTATAGACTTAAGCGTTTGCGGGCTATGCAACAACAAAAGGCGGCACCTTAATGGCTCTGATTGACCATGATAATTCAGATCGGCGCGGCAAAAGCTTAGCGCAGCAGCTGCACGTGGACTTGCCACTGTTAGCTGGGTTGATCGTGCTAATGGGATTTGGGTTGCTAGTGCTCTACAGCGCTACAGGCGAAAGTCAGGCGCAATTAAATAGACAGATTATCCGTCTCGCATTAGCTTTTGCCGCGATGTTTTTTCTAGCATGGATACCTCCCAGGGTTTATCAAAAATGGACGCCCTTTTTATATGCGGCGGGAGTACTTCTTTTAGTCGCCGTTATTTTGGTTGGCGATAAAGGTAAAGGCGCACAGCGTTGGTTGGATTTGGGGTTTTTCCGTTTTCAACCTTCTGAAATTATGAAATTGGCCGTTCCGATGATGCTTGCTTGGTATTTTGCTGAGCGGTCTTTGCCGCCAAGGCTAAGCGAGTTGGTGGTGGCGGTTACATTAATCGGAGTTCCAACTTTATTAATCATGATTCAACCCGATCTGGGAACCTCAATTTTAATTGCCAGTTCCGGCGTATTCGTGATTTTTCTAGCAGGTATTAGTTGGAAGATAATTTCGAGCTTGGTGATACTTGCAGTCTCATACGCACCCGTGCATTGGTTTTTTGTTATGCAGGGATATCAGAAACAACGGGTGTTAACTTTCCTCGATCCAGAAAAAGATCCCCTAGGCAGTGGTTATCATATTATCCAGTCGCAAATCGCTATTGGCTCCGGTGGACTTAAAGGAAAAGGCTGGCTTGAAGGTACTCAGTCACAATTAGAGTTTTTACCTGAACGTAATACTGATTTCATTTTTGCAGTATTAGGTGAAGAGTTTGGCTTTTTTGGGATCTTAATTTTACTGGCCATCTATTTATGGATTATCGGCAGAGGTTTTTTTATTTCGGTCAAAGCTCAAGATACCTTCACTCGATTGTTGGCGGGGGCAATTACGTTAACCTTTTTCGTATATGTGTTTGTTAATATCGGTATGGTTACCGGTATTCTTCCGGTAGTAGGACTGCCTTTGCCTTTGGTAAGTTATGGTGGTACTTCTATGGTTACTTTGATGGCATCGTTCGGCATTTTAATGGGGATCCAGACCCACAAAAAACTGCTTCCGGGCTAGAGTGAAAGAGTAAAGATTATTTTTAGGATTATTAGAGGAATTAGAGTGGCAATTAATCGACATAGTGTATTTTGTAGAGGCCTTATTCTTTCGGTATTATTTGGCTGCCAGTTAACCCAAGCAAAAGATGTTAAGTTGGCTGTTTCGACCGAAAAGGCGAATGCAGAAATAACTGAATTTGCTCAATCAATGCAGCAACAGCATGGATTTGATAGTAAAAAAATTGTTGCCGAACTGACTCAACTTGCTCCACGAAAAGATATTATTGCCCGGATTAGTAAACCAGCAGAATCAATGCCTTGGCATCGATACCGCAAAATATGGATGACGGACAAAAGGATAAATTCAGGCGTAGATTTTTGGCGGCAGCATGAAGCAACCTTGAATCAAGCAGAGGAGCAATTTGGTGTTGATAGTTCCATCATTGTAGGCATTATTGGAGTAGAAACCTTCTTCGGCCGAATTCAAGGGGATTTCCCTGTTATCGAAGCACTACATACGTTGGGTTTTTACTATCCTAAGCGCTCTAAGTTTTTCCGCTCAGAGCTAGAGCAGTTTTATCTTTTAGCCAAGGAGCAAAGCTGGGAGCTTCCAAGTATTAAAGGGTCATATGCTGGAGCCATGGGAATGGGCCAGTTTATTTCGAGTAGTTATCGGCACTATGGTCATGATTTTAATCAAGACGGTACCGTAAATCTGTTCAATGACCCGGTAGACATGATTGGTAGTGTCGCCAATTACTTTAAAAAGCACGGCTGGCAAAAAGGTGGTTTCGTTGCTGAAAAGATTAATCTACCCGAGTCTGCAGTACCATTAGTGCAGCGGGCATTAAAGTTGAAAAGTGATTTAGCTAAAGTTAAGGGAAGCGGAATTAAACTATCAAGTGAAGGCCTTAATTCGAAAAGTTTTGGCGTTTTTCCATTTGCAACCTCTGATGCGAACGAAGAATATTGGCTTGGCGGAGATAATTTTTATGTAATTACTCGATATAATCGAAGCAGATTATATGCATTAGCCGTATACCAACTAAGCCAAGCAATCAAAGCAAAAAGAGAGCAAGAATTAGCAGCAGGAAAATAGTCGAGTTAACTAACAGATCATTTCACGCTAACATAATTTAATATGAAAGGTATTTTTATTCACAATCAACTAGGTAAAGAGCGAGTGGGCAAAGTTCGGGTAGATAAAACACGAGGGTTATTAGCTTTTGCCTTTATGACTCTTCTGGCTTCTTGTTCAAGTTTGATGCCCGAGGAGCAAGATGCAGCGCCCAAAGGGCAATTTGAGTGGGCAAAGGTTAAACCCATTAAGCCCAAATACGAACCTAGAAGTCGTTACGGTAATCCCTCATCTTACGAACAGGATGGAAAAACCTATCGCGTGCTAGCATCTGCCGAAAACTATAAACAACGTGGGATAGCCAGTTGGTATGGTACCAAATTTCATGGTCGGCGAACTTCGAGTGGTGAAAGCTATGACATGTTTAAACTCACGGCAGCCCATAAAACTTTGCCTTTGCCAACTTACGCCAAGGTAACTAACCTGGAAAATGGTAAACAAATCACCGTAAAAATTAATGATCGAGGCCCCTTTAAGAAAGGTAGAATTATTGATCTTTCATACGCCGCTGCGCATAAATTGGGGATGGCCAAACAGGGAACCGCAAGAGTGGAAGTAGAAACACTTACTTTCAGTCCAAACAGTAGTGGACGCTTTAGCGCTTCAGCAGCTAGCTCTTCAGGTGTTGATGAAAGCCAACCCTTAGACTACGAAATAAGCCAGGGGAAGTCCCGTTATGTGCAAGTGGGTGCTTACTCAGTACATAAAACAGCGCAAAAACTTGCCAAGGTACTTGATAGGGAGATACGTTTACCAGTTAAAATTACTAGCATTAAAAGAAATGGAAAAAGACTATACCGAGTCAGAATAGGACCGGTTCCCACCGAATCTCTTGCCCATGAGCTAATTTCTACCTTAAGTATTGATGAACTTGGAACGCCCAAGGTTGTCTACGAGTGAGTAAAGTCTTTACTCGAGCTTAATAATTGACAAGCCAATAATCGCTGGATGACCCATGGCAGTAATGCTAGAGGCTATCTTGCGAGCTTTGGCGATGATATAATCCAGCCCGATTGATTTGATCGTAATAACCCTTCGAAATATTTAGGAAACCAGATGTTAAGAAATTTGCTTAAAAAGCTTACTTCTATTGGCCTTGCCAGTTCACTGCTATTCAGCGGTTTCAGTGCAGCTATAACGCCTAAAGCTCCATCACTACAAGCCAAGTCGTACGTATTAATGGACTACGATAGTGGTAAAGTGATTGCAGAGCATAATCCAGATCTTCCGGTCGCTCCGGCAAGTTTGACGAAAATGATGACTAGTTATGTCGTATCAGCGGAAATTGGCGCTGGACGTATTTCACACGATGATGTTGTTACTGTCAGCGAAAATGCCTGGGCGACGAATCCTAAAAATCCGGTGTTCAAAGGTAGCTCCCTAATGTGGCTTGAAGTTAACAAAAAAGTCACGGTTCGCGAACTAAAAAGAGGGCTAATTATTTCATCAGGCAACGATGCCGCAGTAGCGTTGGCTGAGCACGTAGCGGGTTCGGAAGATTCGTTCGTTGAATTGATGAATCACTACGCGGAAAAAATGGGGTTGACCAATACCTTTTTCGAAAATTCCCATGGATTATCTGCTACCCAGCATAAAACAACAGCTCGTGATATGGCTGTGTTGGGACAAGCATTAATTCGTGACTACCCGGAAGACTACGCGCTATATAAAGAAAAAGCCTATAAATACAATGGTATAACCACAAAAAACAGACACCCTTTACTGTATGATCCGAGTCTAACCGTCGACGGCATTAAAACTGGCCACACTGAAGAGGCTGGTTACTGCCTGGTTTCCTCAGCAATTAAAGGAAATATGCGTCTTATATCTGTGGTGATGGGAACCGATAGTGAAGCTTCGAGAAAATCTGAGAGCAAGAAAGTACTTTCTTATGGATTTCGCTTTTTTGAGACAGTTAAGCCACTTGAAGCGGGTAAAGTTTTAACCGAGCCACGTATTTGGATGGGTGAGGAAGATACAGTGGCTTTAGGCATTGGAAGTGATATCTATTTAACTATCCCAAGTAAAAAAGGCCCGCAAATTAAAGCCCACTACCAGTTTGAAAAAGATTTAAGCGCCCCCATTAAGAAGGGGCAACGTGCAGGCAAAGTATTTTTTGTACTAGAGGGTGAAACTATTGGAGAGTTTCCTTTAGTGGCGCTGCAAGATGTAGCAGAAGCTGGCTTTTTTGGACGTACGGCTGATTCTGTCAGCAAGTGGTTTGACTCATTGTTTGAATAAACAATCAATCGATCCTGGCTTCTATGGACGCAGGCTATTAGCCTGCGTTGTTTTTTGTAGCTAAAATGTACAATACCACTGAGGATCAGAGTAAATTTTGGTACTCAGAGTACCCTGACTTTAGGGGAGCTAGATTTTAGGGGGTCTAGATTTTACAGTACCTAGATTTTAGTGCACCCAGATTATTGGCTTATAAGCCAAGAGAGATGAATAATGAGCGACAATACGCAAGACAACAATCAAGAGCATAACCCTGATTTGTGGGAGTTTCCTTGCCAGTTTTTGTTTAAGGCAATGGCGCATGCTGTTGAAGGCGTAGAAAATGATATTGTGGCGGTGATCCAACAACATATTCCCGGAGATTATTCGCCTAAGGTTAGCCCTAGCCGAAATGGAAACTATGTCGCCGTTAGCGTTACATTTATGGCAACGTCAAAAGAACAGCTTGATCAAATTTACGTTGAGGTAAATAAGATTGAGCACGTTAAATTCTGCTTGTAATCAGTAGTGCGATGTCGGAAAAACTGAAAAACTTGCCCTTGGAGCAACAGCTTGTTGTTAGACAACTAGGTCGACAGACATACGTGCCTGTTTGGCAGAAAATGCAGGCCTTTACTGACGAGAGGGGAGTACAATCTGTAGATGAATTATGGCTGGTTGAGCACGATCCTGTATTTACTCAAGGACAGGCTGGCAAAAAAGAGCATCTATTAATGCCTGGCGATATACCTGTTGTTCAAGTTGATCGTGGGGGACAGGTGACTTATCACGGGCCAGGACAACAAGTCGCTTATTTTCTTATCGATTTACGGAGAAAAAAAATAGGTGTAAGGCAGCTAGTAACCGCAATTGAAAATGCCGTTGTTGATCTACTAAAAAAATATGCCATCGAAAGTGCGCCGAGACCTGATGCTCCAGGTGTGTATGTAGGTGAAAAGAAAATATGTTCGCTAGGGTTGAGAATTCGAAGAGGCTCCTCATTCCATGGATTAGCGCTTAACGTTGCTATGGATCCGGAACCATTCTTAAGAATTAATCCTTGCGGCTATGCTGGTATGGAAGTTACTCAGGTAAGTGAATGCGGCGGACCAAATGAATTGATAAGAATAGGCGAAGACTTAGTATCCAGCGTTTGTAAAATTCTCGATTACCCACAGGTAGATTGGGTCGATGAACAGAGTGAGAAGTTAACAAATGTTGCGAGTAATTAACTTTTCCAATTGTGAAAAATCCAAATTGGAAAGTGAATGAGAAATGTTATGAGTGATGACAAAAGAATTCCTATTGTTGTAAAAAGCGGTTCAAAATTTGAAACTGAACACGGGTTTAACGCAATTAAAAATGGAATTAAAAATAATACTAGTAGCGATACACACCCGCTGGGGCGCAAACCTAGTTGGTTAAAAGTGCAGTTGCCCACCGGTGGCAAGTATAAAGACATGAAGAGCAATGTTCGTGAAAACCGTCTTGCCACAGTATGTGAAGAGTCCATGTGTCCTAATATGGGAGAATGTTGGAGTGCCGGTACTGCAACAATCATGTTGATGGGAGCTGTGTGTACTAGGGCCTGTAAATTCTGTGCCGTGGATACAGGTAATCCAAAAGGATGGTTGGATAAAGATGAACCTAAAAATGCCGCCGAGTCTGTTGCAGCGACAGGTCTAAAGTATGTTGTACTGACCTCGGTTGATCGCGACGATCTTGAAGATGGCGGAGCCCAGCATTATGCTAATTGTGTCAGGGCTATCATCGAGGCGAGTCCGAGTATTAATGTAGAAACATTAACACCCGACTTTAAAGGTAATCTGGCTGATTTAGAAAAGGTTCTTGATTCCGGTATCAAGGTATTCGCCCAAAATCTCGAGACAGTAAAAAGATTAACTCACCCAGTAAGAGATCCGCGAGCTAGTTACGAAACTACAATGGCGTTGTTGAAGCATTCTAAAATCTATCGACCTGACATCTTAACTAAAACTAGCTTAATGTTGGGGTTAGGTGAAACCGACGAAGAAATTATGGAGACAATGCGCGATCTACGAGAAATCAATCTGGATATCGTAACCTTTGGGCAGTATTTGAGACCTACGCCAAATCACTTACCGGTTGAGCGTTATGTCACGCCGGAGCAGTTTGATAAGTACCGCGAATGGGGGCTGGAACTTGGGTTCAAAGAAGTGGTTTCCGGACCTTTTGTGCGTTCAAGTTATCGCGCTGAAAGAGCACTTGAAGGAAACAATGCTGGTATTAAAAATCAGTAACCTTCTCGAGAAATATTAAGTAAAAAAGGTACCCTTTAGGTGCCTTTTCTGATCTATTTTTCGGCTTTAATTTCGCATTCTAAATCTTCGACTATTTTGAGCTTAGCATTTTGGACATATTCAATTACGCATTTATTTTGCACCTTGTAAAGTTTAATGGTGATAGGTGACTCATCGACACGAGTTTGCACAGGCAAACCATCAGGACCTATTATAGGTTTTCTCTGTAGCACCAAGCGACTGCTTTGAGTAAATGCATTGCCTGCAACCGTTACCTGCGTATTATTTAGGACATCTTTTATCGCTGCACGCAAAGCCGATATCGATTGATCCGAGTGTGACGTCACAACAGCCGGCTTGGCATTTTCCAATGAAACCGTCTTGCAGCCTCCTAAAAAAGCTGCAAGACATGTTACTGAGACTATCCGATTTAGTTTCATAACATTCAATTTTCTAGACAGTTAATTGAGATAGATTTTCTGGTTAAACTTCACTGGCACTTTTATCGCATCAGCCTTATCTCTCCTTGCAGCTTGAGATGCAATGTCGGATTTGACCGATTTCCTTTGCGACATCGATATTGTCGGACAGCTACCGGATACTCGGTAATTCAGCGCAGCGGCAATAAGTGGGTCAGCTTGATCACCTAGAACCGAAGTAATATCGTCTTCAACGTAGCAACCTGTGATTAATTCTCCAGGAGTACTCGGAGTATTGGTAGGAGAAAAGCCGTCGGAATACCCACCTTGTCCCTGGTCGTTAACACCATCAAACTGAATAGTGAAATAAGTTGTGCCGCAGTTATCGGTTGCGTAAAAACCATAAGGCTTTCCGCATGTTGTTTCGCCGATTAGAATGACTTCAATATTAATCCCTCTAAGTGCATTGATAATAGCTTCACTTGCAGAACAAGTTCCTGCGGTAGAAAGAATAAAAACTCTATTCAAACTTAAACTGGGAAGCGGTGTTCCCTGAGCATAAGTATCACTATATTGCGAGATAGAGTTATAGAATGGGGTTGGTTGAATCGCTTGGCCAGTGACAGGGTTTGTTGTTGGGTGCTTATCGTTAAAACGCACTAATTCAAAAGTTCTATTGTTGGTAGCTGTCGCCCCCGCAATCATATAAGACAACTGACTTGCAATATACAATAACCCACCGCCATTGTAGCGGAGATCCAGAACAAGATCTGATACGTTGGCATTCGACATCTGGGTCATCGCTTCGTATAAACGATCTTCAGAAACAAAGTTATGATCGTTGAAGTATATGTAGCCAACTGTTCCACTATTGGTGGCGTATGTATCAACAAGGGGAACAGGATCGGCAGTGACTTCGGTTGCCGTTATAGTGACCTGCCTTGACTGGCTTGCGCCCGCATCAAGTACTGTAAATGTGTGAGATTCGCCATCCGTCGAAGGATATAAACCAGCATTTAAAGTGGCAGTGTCAGTACCATTTTCAAAGTTAACACCGTCAATCTCCAATACTCTCACTCCTCTTGCTAAGTTTAAGCTCGGATTTGCTGCAGGGGAGCCTGGTTCGATAAATCTAATATATAAATCACGTGGTGGAGTTGAACTCGTCAACAACCAATCAATACCATAGCTTACTGAAGTGCCAGATTGAACCAGTTGTTGATATTCTGCGGTGTTGTAAGTGAAGTGAAATTTATCTCTTGGATTGCCTGATGGGGTCGTGGCGTCAGTCTTAAGTAAGCCAAAATAAGTGAGTGTGTCCGAGTAGCTGTTAGGATTCAAATCAGGTAGTTCGTCATACCACAAATAAGTATCATTGCTCCATGAACGTAACCAGAAATTTTCGTGAGCCGTCGACCCTTGTTGGTCAGGAAAGGTATTTCCATTTATATCTGTTCCGCTACGAGGACTTTGGCAAAAATTTTTATAAACCGAAGCCGCTTGAAATGTCCCCATTGTCCAAGTTAGATCGTTACTCGTAGGTGGTTGCTGGCCAAAATTATCGCCACCACCACATGCTAGAAGCCCTAACACTAGCGTTGAAGCTAACATAGAGTGTTTTGCTAACCTGATTGAGTTCATTTAATCCTCCAGAAATGAGTATTATTACTTTTATACTATCCCAGCAATCCAAAAAACTGAACATTGAGGTTAACAATATGATAAAAAACGCACAATTATCAATGTTAATAAGCACAGTCGTGCCCTAGTCACTGGATTTATCAACAGTATGGAAATATTTATAGAACTTGCCTAAGCTTTTAACAACTCGCTTAAATTTAAACAAGCACATGCCTTATTAAGTACCGCTAGCCTATGATTTCCCGATATTCCAAATACTGGATAGTAATTATCCTGGCTGCTTTAGTCGGGTTAACTTTAGTCAATATTTTTTCTGTTGAACGGCACATAAATCGGATTATGGATAGTTCATTCGACTTGGTTAAAAATCATGTTGCCGAGCGATACTATCGATTTGATTTATTGCTAATTGAAAAAGAAAAGATCCTCGATCGGTCCCTAAAGAAAAAGTTGCCCCGGATATATGAATTACTACTCAAAGAAAATAAAGACCTAAGCCAATTTAGCCCTGATGAGTTGAGAAAACTGGCAATTCTAAGCGAAGTAGACGAGATCTATATTATTAATAGGAATACTGTAGTCACCACAACTTCTTTTTTACCTGATTTAGGATTTGAACTTGGTACTATTAGTGATGATTTGAGAGAGTTTATAAGTAACATTTTTGATACTGGAGAAATAATTGTCGATCGGCTAAATGTTTCTTCGAAAACAGGAATAATTAACAAATATGCCTACTATGGGCCGCTTGATAGTAATTATCTGATAGAAGTCTCAGTTGATATGAAAAAATATCTCAGCCGTTTACACACTAGTGATTACACTAACTTTCTATTTGCCGAGTTTTTTACCGAATTGAGCGATAGCCAAGTGTTGTCTCAGAAAACATCGATTTTTTTCGTCAATAATATCGATACTTTTCCTTTTGTTGGACAGGTACCAAAGCTAACTCGATCTCAAATTAAACATGCATTAAAACAAGGTGCAGTTACCTATGAGAACGGAGATAAAGTGGTTCAGCTTAGCAAGTTAGCCTTGGCTAACTCTCGTTTGTCCGGTGCAGAATCATTGATGCTCTATATTGAAATTGACCGTACTCAATTACTCTTATTACGCAACGAAATGCTTTATAACTTAGCTATTACTTGCCTCGTTTTTCTGCTAATGGTTGGCGTTGCCAGCCTTAAATTTTTCAAAACTGACGAAGGTTAAAATGTATTTGTTCTTTTAGTTTAAATAGAATAAATTAAGGTTTTATTTGCTAAGTTAAATAGAAGAGAAAGAGAGAAAGTTTTGTATCTGCCTAGACATTTTGAATTATCAGACAAGTCGATTGCCTTTCAGTTAATCGAGGAAATTGTTTTTGGGCAATTAATAAGTTATCACCAAGGAAATATTGAGTGTAACTTTGCTCCCTTTTATCTGGACGCTAAAAATAATTATCTTTCAACGCATCTTGCAAAAAAAAATATCCATACGTCTCAGATATTAGAGGCGCAAGACTTAAAAATTATCTTCCAGGGACCACACACATACATCTCTCCCGGGTGGTTTTCAGACCCACAAAATGTTCCGACGTGGAACTATATAGCGATCGAAGTAGAGGCTACGCCTAGTATCATGGACAAGGCTGAATTAGTGGACTTACTTGAAAAGTTGAGCAGTAAGCATGAAGCCCAATTTGAAAATCCTTGGACTATGGACAAGCTTTCCCCAAAAAAGTTAGACGCTATGACACGGGCAATTGAGGGTTTTAAGTTTAAAATCAAGTCGCTCACTGCTAAAGCTAAGCTGAGCCAAAATAAAAGTCACGATCAAGTTAGAGAGCTAATCGCTGGCCTTAAAAAACAACCAGGTGATAATGCGTCGTTAGTAAAGAATTGGATGCAACAAATAAATGACATCAAAGACTAACTGGCTGATGAAGGCTCTTTTGGAAACATTATTTCAAAGCAAGCACCGCTATTAGGCGAGTTATACAATTTAAAAGCAAAGTTATGCGATTTTAAAATATCGCGAATAAGCATTAATCCGATGCCTTGACCTTCCGCTTTAGTCGTAAAAAATGGGGTAAAAATGCTTCTCTGCGCTTGCTCTGTTATCCCAGGGCCAGAGTCCGTGATGCGTAAGATTAAATGGTTATTTTCTGATGATATATCAGAAATGATTTCTTTAGACTTTTCTCCATCTGATAACCCATTATTCATGATAGATTCAATCGCATTTTTAACAACGTTTAGTAAAACCTGCTCTATTTGGCTCTTGTCGGCATATATTTCTGAGCTATTTGGCTCAACTCGAGGTAACTGAAATTCTATTGCGTTGGTTTCTAACTCTTCATTAAATAGCCGTTTTGCTGTGAGCAGCAAGTGAAACAAGTTACAGCTCTCATAAGATGGCGGCGGCAGGCGAACAATCTTGGCGTAGTCTTGCATGAAACTATTTAGACTGTGAGTCCGATCAATGACCAGTCTTAATGCGTTCTGATAATCGGCTCGCTCTTCAGGTTTAATATCTTGTGCGTAATTTAGGCAAGATTTTAAAATCGAAGAAGTCGCGGCAATTGTGTTATTAACTTCATGAGACATGATGCGAATCAATTTTTCGTAGGTGTTTTTTTCGCTAGAGTCGAGCTCTCTGGTAAGTTCTTGAACCAAAATAAAACAACGGCTAAACCCTCTGTCCTTAAAAGTGTTTTTTTGACAACGGTAGCGTTTTCCTTCTTTATCGCTGACAAGCTGGCTGACCCCTAATGGGAGAGACTTTAACTCCCTTACTAAAGGGTGGTTGATACTCTCTAGTTGAAATCCCTTTACAGATGTTTGAGACACGCCTAATAGCTTTTCTGCTGCCGGGTTAAGTTGATTTATTTCTTCGTTATAGTCGAAAACCAGTATGCTTAAAGGGATTGCATCGAGGAGTTGCTGCAACATTCCTTTACGGTCGCCAAGTCTAAGCCGCTCTTCGTAAAGCTGGTTGAGCATTTGGTTAAACAGGGACATTAAATTATCTAATTGCTTATTTCCGGTATGGCTGAATCGCGATGTAAACTCTTGTTCATGCAGTATATCGCCAAATAAGTCGATATACTGAAAGGGTGAAAGTACCTTCCTTATCAGGATGACAAAACCCACAAAAGAGGCAACCAAAAATACTTCGACCAAAAGAAATGAATAGTCAATTTTGTCCACGAATAAATAAGCTGCAATCAACAAAAAAATATGTAAAACCGTGGCGAGGAGATAGAGTTTCGCTTTTATACTCAAGGATTGATTCCATGTTTTTCTAATCGACGATAAAGAGCCGCGCGACTAACTCCGAGCGCTTCAGCTACTCTTGAAATGTTTCCTTTGTATGCTTGCATGGAACGCTCGATCATGAGCTTTTCCATTTGTTGGAGAGTGACACCTTCCATTTCTAATTTGCCGTCGTCAGAAGACTCGTCTTGTTGAGGTGAGTGGCTGAAATCAGAAATCTCTAATTCCGATTTGCCCGACATAAGTAAAACTCTCTCAATCATTTGACATAGTTGGCGAATATTTCCCGGCCAAAGTTGTTGCTGCAGCCAGTGCATCGCGGCAGGGGTAATGCTGGCTTTAGGGATACCGTAAATTTCTTTCACCTTTTCAAGGTGGTAGTTTGCAAGAAGAGGAATATCGGAAGTTCGTTCTCTGAGCGATGGTAATTCAATTGTTATCAAGTTAATTCGGTAAAATAGATCTTCCCGAAAACTGTCTTCGTGCACCATTTGCTCTAGGTTTTGATTGGTCGCAGAAATGATCCTGACATCGACATTGGAATTATTTGATGAGCCAACCATTTGAAAACATTGGTCTTGTAGTACCCTCAGTAGTTTGACTTGTGAAGACTTATCTAACTCTCCAATTTCGTCCAGAAATAGCGTACCTTTGTCCGCGGTACTGAATCTTCCTTGACGCTCTTGCTTGGCATCTGTGAATGCACCTTTCACATGGCCAAACATTTCACTTTCAAATAAGCTAGGTGTAATTCCGCCTAAATTGACCTTTACAATAGGGCTTTGGTTTCTGGTAGAATTTCTGTGAATCGCATCTGCAATGATTTCTTTTCCTGTTCCGCTTTCGCCTAATATCAATATTGAAGCATCAGTCTTACAAACCCTGGCAACAGTATTCAGAACTGCCAGCATTGGAGTCGACTCTCCGATGACTCCAGAGAAATCGAAATCCTGCTCTAGCTCCTGGCGGGTTCGGTTTAACTTTTGTTTATCCGAATTCAATCCAATTGCGGTCTTAATTGTCCTTAGAAGATACTCGTCATCCCAGGGTTTAGAGATAAAGTCGCTAGCACCCAAACGCATGCCTTCGACTGCTAGCGAAATGGAGCCCCAGGCGGTCATTAAAATTACCGGGATCCCCGGTACCAGGGAGCGTATTTTTTCAAGTAACTCCAATCCTTCTTCGCCACTTGTCGCACGGGAAAAATTCATATCTTGCAAAATTAAGTCGACTTTTTTTTGCTCAAGTAACTCAAGTGCTAAAGCAGGAGAGTTAGCTTGCAGCACTGCGAACTTTTTCTGTTTTAGAAACAACGAAAGAGAAGCGGTTACAGACTCGTCATCGTCGATTACTAGAATATTGTGTTTATAAGTATTCATTAATTATTCTTAAAACCAATAACTATTAATTGCTAAACTCGAATTTTAGTTTACTCGTAATGCAGCGCAACTGCTGGAGAAAGCTTGGTCGCGGAGTGGCTAGGATAGAGCGCACATATTATCACTATCAAAAGCATAGCACTAATTGACAGCAGCATACTAACCACGAAGTTACCCCAGGTAACTGCTTCGATTAAATTTAGTAAGGGCACCTGAATAATAAAAATGCTCGCAGCAGCCATACCAAAAATAGCGAGGACAATAAGTTCTCCAATGATTTGGAGTCGAATTGAATTTTCTGATGCGCCTATCGCTCGGCGCAATCCGATTTCTTGAATACGTCGATTGATATTTTGCCATAGAACTCCAAACAATCCCATTGCGACCATAATTAACAAGAAAGCAACGACCACGGCCATTACGGTCATAGGTATCACTATCTCATTTATCCTCTGCTGGCGTAGATTCTTAAATGATTGAATATTAAACTCCCAGCTAGGGGCGATTTGTTTTAAGGTTTGGTGCAGGTCTTTTTCGTATGAAGCGGGTTGAGGTTTATCGAATTTGAGCATTATATTCCGCAGTCCAAAGCTATCTCCTTGTTCCCAGTTGTATCGAAAAAACATATAAGGACCGGGAGTTGAAAATTCGCCTTGTTGCCTGAAATCCTTGAAAATACCCACAATTCTCTTAGGCTTTGCCTCCGGTTGACCGGGATCAGAAAACTCAAAGCCTACCGGCTCAACACTGTCTAAAAACTCATCGACAAATCGTTGGTTAACCATAACACCCTGGTAGTTTTGACCGTCATCTTGTGGACCGAACCATCTGCCTGATACTAACTCGACCCCCAGGTTTTTGGGCGCTTCATGGTTAAGCATGTTAGCTTTGTAAGGAGCTCGATGACCGTTGATCGTTTCCACGCTTCTCCACCTGCCATTTACAAAGAGTGGCATCATAATAACATCAGCAGACTTGATTTCCGGGCGGGTTCTTAGAACTTCTGCGATAGCTTTTAACTGGACTTTATCGGTTTCATTATTCCATCGTCCCCCAGTATCAATGCGTATATTCCAAGTATTTTTCCACTCAAATCCTAGTGGCGTGTTAAATACCTTATAGTTGTATATTCCCAGGTAAATAACCGCAAATAGTACGCCAAATGTGATTGCGACTTCTGTGATGATCAACAAGTTGGAGCGCTTTCGATTCCAAATAAGTTTGGCTATATGAGATAGCATTATCTTACACCTCCTTTCAATGCAGTAACCGGGTGAAGCCTTGACATTTTTAGCGCCGGGTAAGTGCCCGACAAAAGACCAAAGACAAATACGAAACCAAACCCATACAAGAATACCCGCCAGTTATAGTTAACGTCAGCGCCGGGTAGAACACCGCTGGCTTCTATTTGACTGAGTACGCCCCAGCTAACTAATAACCCTAAACCGCCGCCGATAGCGGTTATTAAAATATTTTCAACCACGAACTGGATAACTAGCTGACCAGTTTTTGCTCCAAATGCTTTTCGCACACCAATCTCTGAAGAACGCTCCATAATTCGGCTGATGTTTAAGTTAATAAGATTTATTGACGGTAATAGCATGAAACATAAAACTAACACTATCCACATGGTTATCATTGAAGCGGCGTTACTTTCATAGTCCTCGGTATTTGTCATTTCTCTAGCAATTCTCTCTAGCTTGGTGTCTGCACCGCCAATAGCTTTATGAAACTGTTCGGGATCATGGGTAACGAAGTCGTTTTTGAGTTGATTAACATACTCTTGTTGTATTTGTGGCAGTATTGAAGGGTTCGAGTGATACAGTAGCGCACTCCATCCACCCATCAACTCAGTTTCAAACTGGGTCGATGCAAAAGTGGTATAAGGAACCCAGATATCAGCATAAGCATGGGTTTCACCGACAAAAACATCTTCAACAACTCCGATAACTGAAAATGTCTGTTCATTGATTATTATGTTTTTCCCGATTGGGTTTTCACCGGAAAAATAGTTTTTTTGAGTTTTCTTATTGATGACTGCAACCATTTGACCAGAGTCAAACTCAGCTTGGTCAAAAGTTCTGCCATTGAGGAAATTAAAATCGAGTATTTCCCAGTAACTGGTATCTGTTCTGCGCAAGTGACTATCAATTTTATTTCCATTGATATAACTACTGCCTTCAGTTGCTTGAGAAAAAAAAGTGATTTTTTCGGGTAGCTTAAGGTCTCGTACATTATCTTTTAAAAATCCATACCCAGGCTCGGAACTCCAATTGCTTTGTCCGTCGCGTGACTCGATAGTAAGTTGTTCAATAAAGAGCAGCTGATGATTATTTTTTTCCGGGCCGCTTGGATATAAAAAATTGTCTAAAGCTGTGCTTAGAATGAGCAAAACAGATAGGGTTATGGTGATACCAAATAAGCTTATAAAAGTAAAAAACTTTCTACGCAACAGTACTTTCCATGCGGTGAGCAAGTAGTTCTTTAACATCAGTACTCCCTCCTAGTGAATTAATTGACCGTCGTAAACTCGTACAACCCGTTCGGTTCGTTTAGCCAGCTCATCGTCATGCGTAACCATTACGATGGTCGTATTATCGTCTTTATGTAATGATTCCAGGATCTGCATAATTTCGTTGCCCATATGACTATCGAGATTTCCGGTGGGCTCATCTGCCAAAAGAAGCTCAGGTTTTCCGACAATCGCTCTCGCTATTGCCACACGTTGTTGTTGGCCACCTGAAAGTTGCGAAGGAAAATGGTCAACTCTTGCCTTGAGTCCGACTTTTTCAAGCGCCTGTAAAGCTAAATGACGGCGTTGCTTTGCGCTAATTTTTCGATAGAGGAGCGGTAATTCTACGTTGTCGATTACCCTTAAATCTTGAATCAAATGAAAGCTTTGAAAAATAAATCCAATTTTTTCATTTCTAATACTCGCCAGCCCTTTATCTTGATAAGAGCTAATCTCAACGCCATCTATAGAAACACTGCCATCTGATGGCGCGTCTAATAAACCCATAATATTGAGTAAGGTACTTTTGCCACACCCGGAAGGACCCATAATCGAAATAAACTCACCTTTTTTAATATTCAGGTTAATTTCTTTAAGCGCTATGGTCTCAATCTTGTCTGTTTGATAGGTCTTAGCGATGCTATTTAGTGTTAACATTTTGGTTTCCCCTTTTAAGAGACTTAAATTCAATTAGTTAATTGATATTTGCTTCAGTTGTGCAATGGCACTGGTATCAGAAACGATAATTTCGTCTGCTAACGTTAATCCTTGTGTTACCTGATAAAAGTGGCGATTGCTCGAACCAATATTTACCTTGGTTTTAATCGCAGTGTTGTTTTCTATCACAAAAATATCTTGCTCTCCGGCACCACTAATGTACGGCCCTTTTTCGATCAACAAAGCGTCTTTAATTTCGCCTGTAATTAAGTCAACCTCGACCCGTTGTTTTTGCCTCAACACTGAGTGACTAGAATCTTGAGTTTCATTTAACATCATAGTGAGTTTTAAAATACCTTGTTCATCTCCGGTATAAATCGAGTCTATAGTGCCGCTGAAAATATCTTCGTCATATTTAAACTCAGCAGGCATACCTTGCCATAGCTGATTGGCATAGAAGTCTGAAATAGATACCTCAATTTTATATCCCGACGTATCGGCAACACGTGCCAAAGATTCGCCATTTTTAACGGCCGCCCCTTCTTCTTTTTTTATCCAAACCAATAGGCCGTCTGATGGTGCTAATACCTGGGTGGAATGGAGAATTCTTTGTTTTTCTTTTCGCGATTTATCCAAAATCGACTTTTGCAATTTTAGGCCCTCAATCTCTGCCAGAGTCGAAGCGCGTTGGTCTTCAATCGACTGCTTCAACTGCCGGATTTCGATTTTAGTTCTCTTTACACTGAGAGCTGATTCTTTAAGGTCGTGCTTTGACGTGCTGCCTGACTCTGAGAGTTGGGTAAGCCTGGCATGGCGTGTTTTGTGGCTATCTAAGTCAACTTCGAGAAGTTCGAGCCTGCCTTTAAGCTCGTTAATGTTACGCGCGAGGTTGAGTTTTTGTGTTTCAATTTGGTTGAGCTTTAATGCTATTTCTTCATCTACATTGTCCAATTCCAACCTAATAGAAGTTGTATCCAGTTGCATCAGTAATTCGCCTTTTTGCACAGACTGTCCTGCGGAAACCAAGACTTGGCCTATTTGCGTATCTAGATTACTCGCGATGGTCTCTTCGACCAGGGGAACTACGGTACCTGAGGCTGGAAGAGTTGATTTCAGGCTTCCCTGAATTACTTTGGATGTTCTTATTTCGCTACTATTTAATGTGCGTGTAAAGCTTCCAGAAATAGTAAAAAAGATCAAAGCAAGTGCGCTAGCAACGGCAGTTATCTTTAACAGATTGCTCATGCGACGTTGTTTTAGGTACTTTGGGTCTAGTGGTTTATCCATGTTGCTTTGTATTTGGTTTCTATATTGTCTGTTTAATCTGAATAAAGTTAATTGATTTGTTATCAATAAAACTCAGAGCAGCTACCATGCCAACAATTAAAACAGGATGATTTTTTATTTAACTTATTGTTATTTATGAATTATTTTATTTCGTTATCTGTTGCCAAGCGCTTGTTGCAAGTGACAATCTTAGGTGGCTGTTCGTAATCGGACGGTTGGTCGAAAACCACCCTTGAGTGGATGTTCATTATCGAACACTTCTTGTTCTTCTACTGTAAAACGATTAGGCTGAGCAGATAATCTTTGCTAAAGAATAATGGCGAGACAAGAATGAAGAAAACTATTTTTTTGCTGATTTTGTTCCTTCAAATTCCCGACCAGGTAAGTGCAAATTGTAATCGGCTCGATGACCTTGGTTGGCTCTTGGGCGACTGGTTGAAGCAGACTAAGAACGGTGCAATTGTTGAGAGTTGGCGAAAACGAGGTGGCTCCGGTGTTTCTGGTATCGAAATGTCTAGTATCGAAACATCTGGTATCGAGTTTTCTGGTATAGGATATTCACTTGACCATGACAATAAGAAGGTGATTAATGAAGAGTTACGCATAGTAGAGATGGGTGGAGAAGTTTTTTTAATCGCCAAACCCGATCAAAACCCCGTTCCCGTGGCGTTTAAACTTGTAGCATGTAATAAAAGTGAGGTTAAGTTTGAAAATAAGCTGCACGATTTTCCTCAAAATCTTGAATACAGACGAGAAGGAAGCAAGCTTAAAATCAAAGTATCAGGAGAAAAACAGCCGGGGTTTTCCCTGGAACTCTTAAAGCAACCTTCAACTAAGGTAACCAATCTGGACAGATTGTCATTGGTGGAAGAATATATTGAGGCGTTTAATGCTCGTGATATTCAACAAATGTTATCTCGAGTGACTGATGATATTCATTGGATGTCGATCATGGAAACGAAAGCAGCTGTCGAAACTTCTACTAAACAAGCATTAGCTGTGGCTCTTAAAGACTATTTCGTTCAGGTACCCAGTGTTAAAACTAAATGGATAAAGACGAATACCTTTGGAAGTTGGGCTTTTGGTGTAGAACAGGTAACTTGGTTAAGCAGCAAGAGTGCTAGTGGTCAAAGCGGTGATCAAAATGGTATGCAAATGAAGATTCAGTGCAGCTTATCCGTATATCAATTCGAAGGGCAATTGATCAAAAGTGTCTGGTATTATCCCGCGCAAAAATGTTGAGTGCTTAAGCCTGATGGAAGATTTCGAATTATTAAAGCAAGATATTAGAAAATGCCAGCTATGTAAAGATCTACCCCTGGGGGCTAACCCCGTTATCAGAGGGCAATCTTCGGCGCGTATCTTGGTAGCTGGGCAAGCGCCTGGCGTTCGTGTGCATAACTCAGGGATACCTTTTAATGACCCAAGCGGAGTGAGGTTGAGAGACTGGATGGGAATAGACGAATCTACTTTTTATGATGAGTCAATAATAGCAATAGTTCCAATGGGGTTCTGCTATCCAGGAACGGGAAAAAGTGGTGATTTCCCCCCCAGAAAAGAGTGTTCCCAAACTTGGCATAAAAAGGTGTTTGAAGCACTAACTAACATTCAGCTTATTTTAGCTATCGGCCAGTATTCACAAAACTATCACCTAGCGTCATCCCAAAAAAAGAACCTAACCGAGACCGTCAAAAATTGGCGAGAATACTACCCTCGTGTTCTTCCATTGCCGCATCCGAGCCCGCGAAATAACCGTTGGCTCAAATTGAATCCTTTTTTTGAGCAAGAGGTTGTGCCTGAGTTAAAAGCAACCGTAAGAAGACTGATCGCGGAGTAGAATTATTTCCAATTAAATTTGGACTAATATTAGTATGACACTCAATCCGGAGGAGCTAATACAATGGCACAACCAATTCCCGAAAATTTTACTAGTATCACCCCCCATATCATTTTAGATGGTGGTATGGAGGCTCTCGAGTTTTACAAAGAGGCATTTGGCGCAGAAGTCACCACATGTATGCCAGGACCCGATAACATGTTGATGCATGCCGAACTTAAGATAGGCAATGCAATGGTAATGGTTGGTAGTAATCAGTGGGGAGAGCAAGGACCCAAAGCTCCCAATGAATTGGGCAGTAGTAGCTGTTTTATCCATCTATTTGTAGAAGATACTGATAAAGCGTTTGAAAAGGCATGCCAAGCGGGGGCGGAAGTCATAATGCCCCCGGCGGATATGTTTTGGGGTGACCGCTATGGTCAAGTGAAAGACCCATCGGGCCATGTCTGGTCAATTTCTACCCATCAAGAGGATCTCACAGAGCAGGAGATTACGGAAAGGGGAGAGCAATGGATGCAAGAGATGGAAGGTAAATGCTAGTGACCGAAAAAAAGGGCCGCGAACACGCGGCCATAGTCGGGGACTATCAAAATGAAAACGCTAATATAGAGTAGGATTACTAAGGAAATGTTACACTCGCAATAATATTATTGAACAACAGATAACATTTAGTAATACGTTTTGATTATGGCTATTGAGCATCATTGGGTTTCTAAAAAATTACTCCACACTAAATACTGTGGGAAAGTTACAGGCGAAGAAATGTTGAAAGCGGCAGAAGAGGTGGCTGCGGACACTCGTTTTGAAAATATTAGGTATGTGATCGGTGATTGGTCTGAAATCAAAGAGGCGACAATTACAGCCGATCATGTGCGCGAGCTGGCTGCTTACATATTAGCCCTTTCAAAAACTTATCCCCGCGTGAAAAATGCCAGCGTAGTAGCAAATTATGAATCAGGGGTTGCTAGGGCTTCTTTATATGACTTATTGGCTGATGGTTCTTCCTGGGAGACCGAGACTTTTGCCACCTGTGAAGAAGCAATCGCCTGGTTTGGAATTGAGGCTTAAGGCTTAGCTACAGACCCTAATATTTCGGGAGAAAAAATGACAACTAAACCTGAAGATAAAACCCGCTGTCAAAGTTGTGGTATGCCGATAGCTGAAAACTTCGGCAATCTAGGTAAAATGGCAGATGGAAGTTTTCATTCCGAATATTGCAATATATGTTTTGTCGATGGAGGATTTGCCAATCCTGCTCAGACTTTGGAAGAGATGATCGCCAGCTCTATTGACAATATGGTAAATGAAATCGGAATGCCAGAGAAGCAAGCCGTAGATTTAGCCAACAGCTTTATCCCAAAGCTTAAACGTTGGCAAAATTAACTAAAGAGATTAACAGAGACGTTTTTCACGAGCCGCCTGCAGCCTAGATTAGTGCTGCCATGCATAAGAAAATTTCATAAATACTGAGCGAGCAGTTTTCCTTAAGTCCGTTACATTGCCGTCTTTGAACCCTGCGTCAGAATAACCAGCGAAGAACAGCGTTTGCGGATTTATTTTGTACGAATAGAGAAGTTGCGAACTTCTATTTTTGAATGGCGAGTCTGAATCGAGGTCAAACTGCTGAAGCGTAAAGCGCAAAAAGCTTCGAATGTTCATCTGGTAGGCGACTCGCAGATTGGTAACTTCTGCGGTAAACAATTCCTGGCCGTTATTATCAAATCGGACCTGTTCAAATTCAAACTGTGCTAACCAGTTTTGATCAATTTGCCAGGAGATTTCCGGCTCGACTGAAAACTGTCTGCCAAGATCACCATTTTCAAAATCGATCCGGTCTCCCCAGTTAAAATCGAGTTCCAGTTTCAGACCGCTGATTGGCTCTATTGAATTGTTGAAGAAGTAGAATAATTCGTCAAAATATTCTTCTCGAGTTTCTCCGACCCAGAGCTTGTCTCTTGATACGAATCCAAATACTATTTCAGACTGCAACGCGCCTTGCATGACTATGTTTGCTTCCACCTCTTCTTCGAGGAGTTTGCCATCATTGTCATTAGTTTGATCCCAGTCGCCGCCAAGCTCTATTTGGGTCCACCAGTTGTCATCAGCATCAAAATACCAGCGATGTCCAAGTCCTACGACCTTCTTGTCGTAATTGACCTGGCTTACAAATCCCAGGTCTGCTCTAAAATCCTTATCAAAGTCGACATAGTTCACATAGCCCCACCAATTCCTTGAGTCATGGTCAAATTGAATGGATAGAGCATCACCGGATTGGAGCTCAGCCAGACCATATTCGTTGACCAGTTCAAATGGGTTTTCGGTGTCGGTAGAAATATATTGAGCCGATAGAGAATGATTTTGATCAAACCAGTATTTTCCATCTATTGCGGTTACTTTATTGGAATAATCCGTGCCGCTACGTTCGGTATAATAAAAGCCCACATTATTTTTATTACCTAAGTCATAGGAATAACGTGCAATCAAATTCTCACTCTCGCGATTTGCTAAGAACTCAACATCGGAGCTTAATCGCCCCGGCAACAAAACGCTGGTGTGATCGTCGTCCACCGCAATTAAACCATAGCTATGGCCATTCGTTTGACCAGTAACTTTTACACCATAGTTGGGTTGGATAATGTTACGTGAATAAAACAAAGTGCGCTGACTATTAAAATAGTCGGCACCATCAAGAAAAAAAGGTCGTTTTTCGTTCAGAAAGAGCGTAAATGGATTGTTGACGTCAATTTGTGCTGCGTCTGCTTCGACTTGCGAAAAGTCCGGATTGAGCGTTGCATTCAACACCGTATCTTGGGTTATGCCCCAACGTAAGTCTAATCCGACTTCCGTATCGAATTCGCCTTCTTGCCAAGCAGATTGCTGAACATTTCTCCGGTCGGCTCTTGCGTTCACCAGGGTAGGTACCAAAGTCAAGTTTTTCGATGGTTTTACATTTTCCATACCGACTAAATAATCGAATTGGCAAATCAGGCAAGAAATATCTCTATCTACCGGTGTATTTGCAATCCGATGCCGATATTCTCGAGGGTAAAATCTGACAATTTCCATCGGCCACATTTGCTTGCCTTCCTTTTCTGGAAAGCGCAAGGCACGAAATGGTATCGACATTTCTACAATATAACCTGTGTCAGTAATTTTTCCCGCGCTATTCCAAATTGCATCCCAGTTCGAATCATCGCCGCGAAAGTCCTCCTGGGTGGCATCGCCCTGTACTCCTAGCGCATTAACAAAAAACTGAAATGCTTTCCGCGATTCGCCAAAGGTGTCAAACTTAACGCCCACAAAGTCGCTGTCCCACACATTGTCTCGATCGGTCAAGTAATCTCTAATTAATTCAGGATTAGGATCCCGCGCATCAAATCCAACATAAAGATTGTGGCCATCTTCATATAAATATACAAAGGTCTCCACGGGAGCCGGAGTATTTTCGCCTGGATTTGTTTCGAACTTGAGTTCCATTTTTAATGCGTTTTGCCAACTACCTTCATTTAGCTGACCATCAACGTTAATGGGAGACTCAATATGGGGAATGTTATGACTTACTTTCTGCTTTCGCACTTGATCCTGTCCAATCGAAAAGTTGGACTGTAAGCAAAGTAATAAAGCAGAAGGCAAAATCAACTGTTTTTTAATTTTATTCATGGGTGTTGATTAGCTATTGTTTATTATTAATATCATGCCCTGGCATATATACCACTAAGATTAGTCAAAAAACATTAATTACGGAAGTTTTGATTTGTTTCATTTTATGAGAGCCTAAACCTCCCTTGGGTAAAAATTGGCCTTTGTGCACTGCGATTTTATCCTGCCAGACTGATCTGGTTGGCGTTATACTGTTAATACAGGTAGTATTGATTACTCCAAATAACATTAACTCTCTAATAATTTGCAGTTTTAAGGATTGCTGTATTTAAGATGCGTTCTCTTTTCTGGATAGTTGTAGTCATTATTATCTACGGTTCGACCTATCCGTTTAGTTTTTCGTTGCCGGAATGGAATACACAAAATTGGTTTGATTGGTTAACAACTGTTGAACAAAGAACGACCAACGGAGATCTGTTAAGTAACTTATTAACCTTTATACCGCTAGGGTATTTCGCCTACTTTTATCTCAAAAGCAAAATTTCCTCAAAGTTTTTTAATGCTCTAATCGTATTGAGTGGAGGTTTCATCTTTGCTTTTTTAATGCAAGTAATACAGTTCTTTATTCCTAGCAGAGTTCCTACCGTTGGCGATGCATTGTTCGATTTGTGGGGAATTCTGTTCGGAGTAGGTTTCGCTTTGCTCATTGAATGGGGGATCAGTCGTAACTCAAATTTACGCGAGCATTGGCGGCAAGAATTTATGGCGCCGCTACTGTTAATTATCTTGTGGTGTCTTTATCAGTTGTTTCCATTTTTTCCGGAGTTTTCCTCCGAGAACTTTATTAAAAGTTTGTCTCCCCTTTGGAGCACTCCGTTTGCAACTTGGTATTCACTCATTTTCCATTTAATGATGTGGTGGTGTTTCTTTGTCCTGGCCAATCTAAATCCATGGTTTAAATTAACTCCCCTTCGGGCACTATTCTTTGTTGTTGGGCTGTTATTAGTCAAAATGATCATTGCCCACAACCCAATTGAGTGGCAGTTTATTTTAGGTTCTACGTTTGGTTATTGGTTGGCCAATAAGGTAACCCCAATTGAGCTGCCTAGTCAAAGTACTGCTTATGGCAAGCAATCGATTAAGATACTTTGTACCAGTTTTCTTCTCGTATTCTTACTTTCCAATATTTACCCTTGGTTTATCAAAATGTTTACCTCTGAGTTTAATTGGTGGCCATTTAATTCATATCTAAAAGGTTCTTTATGGGTCAATACCCGGACATTCTTGGAAAAGTTATTTGTTTATGGTGCTGCATTTTATTTTCTTAAACTTTTACTTGGCGAAAGAATGAAAGCGTTTCTATTAGGTCTCGTAATAATAAGCGTTATTGAAATTCTGCAACTGTTTATCTCGTTTGGCAGAGCTGATGTTACTGATTTGGTCATGTTTGCGTTAATTGCGTACTCGTTGGAGAAGTTAGTAGAAGATGAAAGCTTAGCCCAACCCCAACCCTAATTCTAATCCCAAACCCAAGCCAGCTAAGGTGTGACTTTTCACAGATAGTTGTTGCCGCGTATTTGTGGTATAACCCTTCTTCATTACAGATCGGGATTTGTTGAGTACTCGCCGTCAAAAATGAACCGTAACCATTCACCCTTTAAGAGCTTAATTAGTCATCTAAATGTTTAAAATACTTCCACGCCTGACGTTATTTGTTGGGGCTGCCTTTATCAGTAGTGCATTGTTATCAGGGTGTAGTTCAAATGTCGTTGCGAGCTTTGCAAGCGAACAGTCAGATTTAAATAGTAATTCAGATCACCAATCCCCAAAAAATATTATATTCCTGGTTGGTGATGGTATGGGGCCTGCTGCAGTAAAAGCTTATCGAATGTTCAAAGATGATCCCAATACTCCGTGGGAAGAAAAAATGACTTTTGATGACTATTTGGTTGGTTCAGTTAATACCAATGCGATTGATTTAAAGGAAAATATTACCGATAGTGCTGCTTCAGCGACGGCTTACGCGACCGGTAAAAAAACATTTAATGGAGCGCTATCAATTGATGGTAAGGGTAATCACTTTTTTACTGTAATAGAGAAAGCTAAGCAGGCCAATAAGTCCACAGGTTTGGTAGTTACATCTGAGGTTGTGCATGCTACACCAGCCGCTTTTGTTGCCCACCATCCCGACAGAGAACAAAAGAAAGTTATTGCAAAACAGTATTTCGAGAATCAGCAGAATGGAAAACCGATAGTCGACGTCATTCTTGGTGGAGGAACCAAGTACTTTAAAACCAAAAAAAACGATCTTATTGAAAAGTTTAAGGCTAAAGGGTACGAATACGTAACAAATAAAGCTGAGTTACTTAGCGCTAGCGGTGAGGAACTACTCGGACTATTTGCCAAAAAAGGGTTAGAGAAGTATTGGGATAGAAAGGCGAGTACGCCTTCGTTGATGGAAATGACCCAAGCTGCGTTGAATAGACTAAGCAAAAATGAAAATGGATTTTTCTTATTGATCGAAGCAAGCCAAATTGATTGGGCTGCGCACGAGAATGATATTGTCGGTGTGCTTTCCGAAATGGAGGAGTTTGAACTGGCGGCTCAATTGGCTTTTGACTTTGCCAAAAAACAAGGCGACACGCTTGTTATCGCCACGGCAGATCATAATACCGGTGGGCTATCTATTGGTCAGTATGGTAGCGGTGAAGGTAATTACTTTTGGGACCTTGAGTTAATCAAGTCATTCAGATATACGCCAGCAAAAATTACAACATTGGCGCAGCAGTCAGATGATCTAATTGCCGAGTTTCATAGAGCGACATCTATGCGGTTAAACCAACAAGAAATCAACTATCTTAATACTGCTGATTTATCAAACTGGGACCTAACCAGGCGAATGGTTGCCAAAGTGATTTCTGATCGTTCTTTTACCGGATGGACAACCTATGGACATACGGCAACTGATGTCTTTTTATATGCTTACGGACCTGGCGCTGAATTACTTCGCGGGCATCTGGATAACACCCGTATCGGCCAAGTGATGCTAGATTTAATATCCCGCTAATTAAATACTCAGCGAATATCAATACTTGATTTTCGGGAAATTCAGAGTAGATTGTTAGTTTCCGTTATTTAAAATCAGGGGAGCTAGCAATGTGTCGAAATATCAAAACTCTTTTTAATTTTGAGCCTCCCGCTACTGACGAAGAAGTAAGAGCCTCTGCACTTCAATTTGTTAGAAAACTCAGTGGTACAAATAAGCCTTCAAAAGCCAATGAACTAGCATTCTATCTGGCCGTAGATAAAGTGGAGGTGGCGGCACGAGAGTTGATTGACGCGTTGGTTACGAGTGCGCCACCTAAAAGTCGTGAACAAGAAGCGGCAAGAAAAAAGCTCAAGAACATGCAACGATTCGCTAATAATCAAAAATGAATTGTTATTTCCCTAAAGGCTTATGCTAACGGAATACGCCCCATTCAAATGATTCAACAACTTGTTTTCAGAGTAAAACAAAACACCGTGTCCGCCAGGTGGTGGATATCAATATTGTCAAATGGTATCAATTGTAGGGAAATGTAGCCTTACGTTATGGTTATGTTTTTAGCGGTACTATTACCTTTTTATAGCGCGTTCTCTTTTATAAGCTCAAAGGGTCAGAAAACAACGAGCTAAAAGAGGTGCCCGTATGAGACAGAGAAATTTAACATACAAAACTTTATTGTTATCTAGTGTACTTTCACTTTCCTTTGCAGCGAACGCGAGCGACAACCACCAAGTTGAAGGCGTATGGCAGCAGGTTGAGGCCCCAAAATTGCAGAATAGTGCTAAGTTGGATAAGGGCGTAAAGTTGGATAAGCGCGAGTTACAACTCTCATATGATGTCTTTGCTAGTCAATTAAAGTTAGCGCCATCACAACAATCTGCAGCGCATGGCGTTCAGGTTGATTTGCCGCTGCCAAATGGAAAATATGCTCGGTTTGAACTATTTGAATCGTCAATTATGGAAGATGGTTTAGCCCAGAAATACCCTCAGCTAAAAACTTATTGGGGGCGTCAAGTTGATAACCACGATAACAGTGGGCGATTTGATTTATCTCCCCAGGGTTTTCATGCAATGTTTCGCTATCAAGGAAAAGAGATCTTCATCGACCCGCAGCGAAATAACAACCAAAGATACATTAGCTATTACCGAAGCAGTGGTGAGAGCAAGAAATTTATCGATCGCGTAATCGGTAAAAAGCCGCATCAACATTTGGCTAAAAGTGCTTCCCAGAAAGCAATAGCTAACTTAGATGGAGTAGAGCGGAAATACCGAATCGCGGTTGCCGTTACTGGCGAGTACACTCAGTTTCACGGTGGCACAAAAGAAAAAGGACTAGCCGCGGTAGTTACTGCGATTAACCGCGTCAATCAAGTTTATCAAACTGATTTAGCCGTAAAGTTAGTACTGGTAAATGATAACGACAAATTAATTTATACCGACGCTACGAGTGACCCGTACTCCAATAACGACGAGGACTTGGATAAAAATACTGCCAATATCAATAAAGAAATTGGTGCAGATAACTATGATATCGGCCATGTGTTTGTAACTAGCGGTGGTGGTGTTGCTGGCTTTGAAGTGGTTTGTGGTCAGGGTAAGGGAGATGGCTTAACCGGCTCTCCTTCGCCTCAAAATGATGCCTTTCATATCGATTATGTTGCTCACGAGATTGGGCACCAATTCGGAGCCGAACATACTTTCAATGGCTGCGGTGAGAATAGAGTGGGGAGTTTTGCGTTTGAACCAGGTAGTGGCACCACTATTATGGGATACGCGGGATTATGTGGTGATACTGATGTTCAGCCGAATGCTGATGCTTATTTTCACACTAAGTCTATTAGTCAAATGTATGCTTTCATTAGCCAAGGTGGTGGTGCCAGCTGTGCAACTAAAACCAACCTGAATAACCAATCGCCAAATGTTAATGCGGGTAGTGACTATGTGATCCCTGCCAACACTCCATTTGAACTAGTTGGTTCTGCGACAGATAACGACACAGGCGATCAAGCAAACTTGGAGTACACCTGGGAACAGACCGATTTAGGAGCGGCAGAAAACTCGGCCTCGGATATGGTTGATGATGGCAGCCGTCCGCTGTTTCGTTCGCTAATGCCTTCACAGTCGCCCAAGCGGACGTTACCAAAGTTAGCGGATGTGCTAGCTAACAAAACGACCAAAGGTGAGGCTTATGCAACCACGGATCGAGAGCTGAATTTCACCTTGACGGTACGTGACAAAAAAGGCGGTGTTGGCATGGATTCAGCGAAGCTAACGGTAAAAAAGGATGCCGGTCCATTTAAAGTGACCCATGCAAGTGGCACTAGTTGGGCCGCAGGCAGTCAGCAAAACGTGAGTTGGGATGTCGCTAACACTAATAACGCGCCTATTAGCTGTAATGTCGTAGACATCATGCTTTCTACAGATGGCGGTCAAAGTTTTGCGTACACTCTTACTACCAATTCAGCTAACGATGGTAGTGAATCGGTGACTTTACCTGATGTGTCGGCTGACAATGCGCGCTTAAAAGTAAAATGTAGTGACAACATCTTTTTTGCAGTATCAACAAGCGATATAAAACTCGGCTCCGGAGGTGGGGGCGGCTCATCTAATAATCCTCCGCAGGCGCAAAATGATAGCTTTGAAGTAGAGCAAGATAGTGCTGCAACGACAGTTGATGTGTTGAGTAATGATTCAGATCCAGATAGTGGTGACACTATAAGCATTGCTTCAATCAGTTACTCTGGTTCTTCAGAAGTTAGTCATGATGGCAGCAGAATCAGCTACAAACCGGCAGCCGGTTTTACCGGTACGGAAACTATTGGCTACACAGTAAGAGACTCTAGCGGAGCGACAGCATCGGCTCAGCTTACCGTGACGGTAACAGAAAAGTCGTCTTCCGGAGGAAGTGGAGGGGGAACTACACAACCTCCTCAAGGAGGCGGTAGTAGTGGTGGCGGTAGTTTGTTCTGGCTGGGCGGATTGCTGATTGCTCTAGTATTAAAACGAAAGCGGTAAAATTCTGAGCTCCTGAAAAGGAGCTCGTTCTCCTTTGTGTATTGAAGTTAGGTATATTGTATTGAAGGTAAGAACATTGTGTTGGAGGAAAAGAAATGAAAGTAAAGAGTTTAGCTGTATCAATTATCACATTGTCGATTGCTAGCTGCCAATCCAATGAGATCGAACTTTCGGCTCAAGAAAAAGAAGCAGTTAGTCGCCTAAATTGGGTCGAAAACCTGGAGTTAAAAGAAGTATTTATGGCAGCAAAAGCTGCTGGTGACTTTCGACTTTACAAGAAAAGTAGCAGAGGAGGGGGATTGATTGGCGTGCCTCAGGAATTGCAGAGTAAAGCGATTCAACTCTGTGGTAGCAAAACGATACAAGGTTTGTCCGATGTTCGTTATGGTGAAGTCCACAAACAGCTAGCAAAAAAAGCAAATCGTTTTGCAGAGGACTATAATAAATTGATGTTGTCGGTTTGTCTCGAGACTAAATCTTAAGACAGAATTTAAATCGCGCTAGTTGATTATCAGCTTCATCAAAAAAATAGGTATTGATATGAGAATTGGCAAGATCCTATTTATTCTCAGTTGTATATTAATTTACTCAATCCACATCAGTGCAAATGCGAAAGCATTTGTAGAATACTCAAGCCCCAAAAGCTCATTGGAGTCCGCTATAGTAAAAGAGCTAAAGTCGGATGATTCTGTGAGTGCTGTGATTAATTTAATTAATCACAGCTTTAACCTTCCCCAGAAATTAAAATTTACTTTTGGGGGTGATGATGGGCCTTTGTACGACAGTACAAATAATGAAATTATTATTCCTTACTTCTTTATTGAAGAAGTGAAGCAGCGATTTACGAAAGCTAAGTATTCAGAAACAGGTGTCAACGAAAAGCAAGCAACGATGGATTCATTGATGCACATAATGTTTCATGAATTCGCTCACGCCTTAATTTTTATGTACGAAATCCCTGTGCTAGGCAAGGAGGAAGATGCTGCTGATGGTTTGGCTTCAGTGCTACTTATAGAATTTTTTGACGGTGGGCAAGAAATAGCCTTGAGTGCAGCAGATCTTTTTTATTTAGAAAGTGAAGACCGAACAGAGCTAGATGAGCAAGATTTTTGGGGGGAACATAGTTTAGATCTGCAGAGATACTACAGTACCCTGTGCCATGTCTATGGAAGTGACCCAGATAAATATAAAGCTATCCTGGAACAAGACTACTTTTCAGAATACCGAGCAATCTATGTATACAGGAACATGACAATCTCTTAAGGAGTGTACAAAAACTGCTGGCTTCTTATCTGAAACAATAATTACTCAAGGACCTTAAACGACAGGCAAAGATTGATTGGCAGACTCAGCATAAAATTAAGTACGCTAGAAAATCTAATAGGTGTCTAGTCTGCTCTGATTATTTCGCTATCTCTGATTGCCAAACTCGGGTCTTTTTTATCCACCGGCGTGACTTTTAAATCAAATCGGATTCTACTTTCCAAAGTTGGTAGCCAATAGTTGGGAGCATGAAAAGTATCATCCAGCCATGGTTCTATTTCATCTGGTAATAACATCAACGGCAGTGACTTATCGTGGATATGGCAAAATCGTGGATGTGGCGGTAAGGTGATAATAGAGCAGGAATAGTGTGGTGTACCTGTGTCAGTTGGCCATTTGTGATATACACCGCCAAACGCAATGGCGTCATCGACTGGTTCTACTCGGTAGCGATTACCCTTCCACTCATAAAAGCAGCTAGCAGGAATTATGCAGCGCTGGTTGGCAAAATCCTTTCTTCTATGCGTAAATAACTTCTCCTTACGCGTATTAAATGACTTGTAACGTTTGTCGTAAGTGTACCCATTTGCAGCGCGCGTTTGAAAAAGCCACCAACTAGCTTCAACTCCAGTTGGTACTCGGTTTTTGCCGATTGAAATGGGGAGTCGCGCATTAGGTCTAACGTTGTAATCAGTTTGCGTGTCAAAATCGATATTTAATAGGTCCATTAAAGACCTAACAAATGGGTTATCAATTGCTCTGCCGATTGCACCGCACATATTAGTTTTTCCTAGACTTTTATGGTTCGCTCGATGGGATTTTGCAATGATATTAAAGTTTCCGTGGCGCTGATTTTATCAATTGATTGGATTTTGCCAATTAGCACCCATTGCAAGTCATCAATTGAGTGGCAACGGACTTTGATAAAAATACTAAACTTACCTGTGGTGTAGTGAGCCTCAACGACTTCTTCAATTTCCTTTAAGCGATCAATTACTTCGGGATAGTCACCCGCGCTTGTCAGATTAATACCAATATAACAACAAACATCATAGCCTAACTTTTTTGGCTCGACCTTTAATTGAGTGCCGGTAACGATACCGGCAGCTTTCATTTTCTCAATGCGAACGTGGATAGTTGCTGGGCTGACTTTGAATAATTTAGCTAGTTCTGCATAAGGAATCCTTGCATCTTCAATGAGTTTGTTGAGAATTTTCTTATCTAAATCATCAACTTGCAGCAACTCTCGCTTTTCGCTCGGTTTAACGATTCTATGTTTTTGCATGGAAATATCGGTCAATTTTTAACGATTTGTTCAAATAATAGCTAATAATTAAATAATATTCACTAAATTAATTGTTTTTGTTTTGATCTATTTAAAAATTGATTGATTTATTTAATGATTAAGTAAAGCGAAGCAGTAATTAGCTTTGGATCGTTAACGTAAACGTAAATTAAATCGAAATTTATTTAGATAGAAGGCAGTAGCAAGATGTGTTCAATTTTTGGAATTCTGGATATACAAAGTCAATCGCAGCAAGAGCAGCTTGCGTTGCGAAATTTGGCTTTAGCTGAATCCAAAAAACAAAGGCACCGAGGTCCGGACTGGTCTGGTATTTGGACAACTGATGAAGCTATTTTGGTTCATGAACGGTTGGCTATTGTTGATATTAACAGCGGCGAGCAGCCGTTAGTTAACCAAAGAGGGGATCTTTCTCTACTGGTTAACGGTGAAATCTATAATCACAAACAGCTGGGCCAGGCCGAAGTTTCTAAGTACAAATTTCAAACCCAATCAGACTGTGAAGTGATTTTAGGTATGTACTCTGACGATCGCGAATCCGGTGAAGTAAGCGCAGCGCAAATCGAGAAACGCTTGAATCAATTGGAAGGCATGTTTGCGTTTATTTTGTTTGATGACTCAAGTAAACGCTACTTAGTTGCCCGTGACCCTATTGGAATCATTCCGCTCTATTATGGTTATGACGAGAAGCGTCGTTTGTATGTGGCGTCAGAAATGAAGTCACTCGTGGACGTTTGTCAGGAAGTCAGCAGTTTTCCTCCAGGGCATTACTTAGATAGTTCTCAAGGAGAAATCAGATCCTATTTTAAGCCCGAGTGGAAACAGTATGAGCAGGTGGCACAAAACAACGCTGATCCTGCTGATATTCGAGAAGCGATGATCGAGTCGGTTAAAAAGCACATGATGTCAGATGTTCCTTATGGTGTACTTTTATCTGGAGGCTTAGATTCTTCTATTGTTTCTGCTGTAGCACAATTAAACGCAGCAAAAAGAGTGGAGGATGATCAAAAGTCACCAGCTTGGTGGCCGCAACTTCACTCATTTGCAGTCGGTTTGAAAGGTTCACCTGACTTAGTGGCGGCGCAAAAAGTTGCTGATCAAATTGGCACTATTCACCACGAAATTAATTTCACAGTACAACAAGGTATCGACGCATTAGCAGACGTTATCTATCACCTGGAAACTTATGATGTAACAACCATACGAGCTTCAACGCCAATGTTTTTGATGGCCCGTAAAATTAAATCTATGGGGATCAAAATGGTTTTATCCGGTGAAGGGGCGGATGAGATTTTTGGTGGTTATTTGTATTTCCATAAAGCGCCGAATGCGAAGGAGTTTCACGAAGAAACGGTACGCAAACTAGAACGGTTGCATATGTTTGATTGCCTCCGAGCTAATAAAGCAATGGCTGCATGGGGAGTTGAAGCGCGAGTTCCATTCCTGGATCGAAAATTTTTAGACGCCTCAATGAGTATTAGCCCTGAAGCTAAAATGTGTGGTGGCGGAAAAATTGAAAAACACATCTTACGGGAAGGTTTCGAAGGATATTTACCTGATGAAATTTTATGGCGTCAAAAAGAACAGTTCTCTGATGGTGTTGGGTATTCCTGGATTGATTCCTTAAAAGAATTTGCCGAAGCGCAAATTACCGATTTGGAAATGAAGCGTGCACCGATCGACTTTCCAATTAACACACCTGATACCAAAGAAGGGTTGTTATACCGAAAAATCTTTGCCGAAAAATTTGGAAGCAACACTGCTGCGGCTACGGTTCCAGGGGGCAAGTCAGTCGCCTGTAGTACTAAAGAAGCGTTGGCATGGGATGAAAGCTTTGCCAATAATGCAGATCCGTCAGGTAGAGCAGTAAGCGGAGTGCACGAAAACGCCGCGTGAGATTAAGATACAGAAAATGTGTGATCAGCAGCTAATCTGCATACGTATTCGTCACGCATTGCAAGAAAATTTATGGCAATCTGAAAATGAAGTGATAATTATTCAGATTACTAAATAAAAAAATGGGGTTTGAAACAAACTTAATTTTTAAATTTGTTTCGATAAATTAGGAAACGGCATTAAATTAAAGAGAGAAAGCCAAATGAAATTACAACAATTGAGATTTATCTTAGCTATTGCAGATTGTGGTTTGAATATCACTCAAGCTTCCCAAAGACTTTACACTTCTCAACCTGGCGTAAGTAAACAACTACGCTTACTAGAAGAAGAACTTGGCATCGAGATCTTCTCGCGTAATGGTAAGGCGCTTGTCGGAATAACAGAACAAGGCAAAGTTGTTTTGGAAAAAGCAAATTCGATTATGCAGACAGTTGAAGAAATTAAAGACTTTTCCAAAACTGCAAACTTAGAAACACAACACGTTTCCTTTGCTCAATATATAAATTGCGCATAATTAAATTTTGTATCTATTAATTTAGATAACTCAATCGGTTTCTCTCGAGTTGGTCGGTTTTAACCAAACTGACCGACGTACTCGGAAATGAGTGCGCGTTTTTGCGGGTCTTCATCAACAAAACGGACCGATAATATCAGCCGGTCACTATTAGGCGAGGCTTCCTGCGTCTTTAGCATTTGAATAAAACCATTTATTCTTACTGCTTTAACATCATCTTCTTGCCGAAACTCTAAATCGACTGACACTTGATCAAGCAGTGCAGGAATGTAGTCAGCAGATTTAAAAATCCCGGTCATATTATTTAGATCAAGTTGTTTAAGAGCACATCTGACTTCACCATTGGGGGTCCTTACTAGGGCTATTCCTTTTGCCAGCGGCTTTTGAGGTTTTGGTTTTGTGGGAGTAGTTTTGTTAAGCGTTCTTCCTGCAGTTAAAACTGAAAGGGAATCAGCGCTGCCACTTGGGATAGGATTAACTAATGCACTTTTAGGAATTTTAACACCATGCTTTTTGAAAGAACGATAGATTTTTTCCAAGAACTGTTTGGTATTAAAAGGTTTTACTAAATAATCACTCACATCTGAAGAAATTGCTTTTTGCACAAACTCTTTGTCGCCACGACTAGTGACCATAATAAAAGGTTTGTTCTTTAGCCTTTCCTGACTACGTACCCAGCGAAGTAACTCTTCACCATCCATTTCTGGCATTTCCCAGTCGCATAAAATTAAATCGACAGGTTGCCGGGAAAGCATCTTAATCGCATTCTGGCCGTTGTCGGCTTCAAACACCCGCGCATCATTAAAGTTTTGGCGGATAAATTTCTTTACCAAATCTCGAATCATGGTGGCATCATCAATAACTGCGATTTTCAGTTGGGCCATTAATCGGTCCTATAAATGTCGAATTTCCATTAAAATATCTTATTAAGTCTAGATTATCCTTGGCAGTTTTGTGGAGAATTAGCATTCGATACATATTTTGGAAGTGTTAGAAAACAATTTATCTGTGTTGATTGAGAAGCGTTCAATCTGTAGATGTTTTAATTTAGAGCTTCCTTAATAATAAGAAGAATCCATATTCTAGGGTTTTATAACTATTGCCACTATAAAGTGAGGTTTTGCTTATGGCTGTTGAATTGTCTGCTCTGGATTTGAGCAATGAAAAAGAGAGCATTACCAAGTTAATCCAAGTGTTTGCCCAAATCACCGAAAATTTTATCGATGATTTAGAAAACAGGCCTGTCGCACAGACTGATTCGCGATTGAAATCCGAGAGCTTTATTGAAGCAGGAATTCCATTTGCGCAAGCTTTGGAACGTTTGTGCGATCAAGTGATCCCTCAGTTATCCGCCAGCCGCGGACCGCGCTATTGGGGCTTTGTTACTGGTGGTGCAACCCCTATCGCAACTTTTGCGGATTGGCTTGTTACCAGTTTCGATCAAAACTTATCTTCGGGTATAGACTCGGTCGCTTCCCAGGTAGAAAGGCAGGCTATTCAGTGGCTTTGCGAGATGTTTTATTTACCACCAAGTTTTAAAGGCCTGATGACGACAGGCGCAACAGCATCAAATTTTCTAGGTGCTTTGCTAGCGCGAGACTTTTGCGGTCAGCAACAAGGATTAAATGTTGCAAAGGATGGAGTTACCTCATTATCAATAGAGGTATTCGCAGCGACACCTCACTCGAGTATGCTTAAAACTCTTGGTATGTGCGGGTTGGGGCAGAATTGTATTGTCAAAATAAAGACCTTAGATAACTCTGAAGCAATGTGTCTTAAGGACCTTAAACAACAATTAGAACAATCTAATGCCAAATCAAAAGTGATTATCGCGAGTGCGGCTACGGTTACCGCAACAGATTTTGATGACCTTAGCGCGATATCGGAAATCGCACATCAATACGAAGCATGGCTTCATGTGGATGCAGCTTTTGGAATGTTTGAAAGGTTAGTTAATCAACCGAGACTTTCACATGGGATCGAAAACGCAGATTCGATTACACTAGATTGTCACAAATGGCTCAATGTTCCCTATGACTGCGGGGTGTTTTTAACTCGCCACCAAGATCTTCTATTTGGTTCTCTAAACGTTCCTGCACCCTATTTAAATAGCTCAATTGAAAATCCTGACTTTATGGCTTTGGGTATCGAAAATTCTCGTCGGTTTCGAGCGTTACCGGTATGGATGAGTTTGCTGGTCTATGGGCGAGAAGGGATCGCCAAATGGGTTGAAAGTAATATTAAATTGGCAAAACTCTTTGCTGATAAAATAACTAAATCGCCTCACTATCAACTACTACATGATTGTAAACTCAATGTCGTTTTGTTTACTCCAAAAGTTGATGAAATGAATGCAGAACAAGCTGATATTCTAACTTGTAGGGTGCGAGACGAAATTAATCAAGATGGACGCATTTTTGTTAGTGCAGGAATGTGGCAAGGCAAGCAATGTATCAGAGCAGCATTTAGCAATTGGCAGAGTAGAGTTGAAGATGTTGAAATTGCGATGCAGTGCCTTGATGAGGTGGCAACTAAATTTGGTGGCCAAACATTGTAGCAAGAGACACCTTATAGCAAGTGGGCACCTTGTCCTAACTTGAAGTCGACACTTTGACTCGTATAAGATGAACCCTACTTCAGGGTCATCATCATTTGTTATGTCGAACAATAGCCTAAACATTGCACCTGCTTCGGTGTCAGATTATCGCCTGCTAGCTGAAAAGCGACTGCCCAGACAATTTTTCGACTATATAGACGGCGGTTCCTATTCTGAGTCAACTCTAAAGAATAATCGAGCCGCGTTTGAGAATCTCGAACTCAGACAAAGAGTACTCAAAGACGTTTCTCATGTTTCTACACAGCATGAACTTTTTGGCGAGCCAATGAGTATGCCCGTTATTTTGGCCCCGGTTGGTTTAGCTGGCTGTTATGCGAAAAGGGGAGAAGTACAGGCTTTTAGAGCGGCTGCGAATAAGCATATTCCCTTTACGCTTTCCACCGTTGGGATCTGTTCTATCGAAGAGCTTCACCAAGCTAATCCGACGCCATTTTGGTTCCAGTTATATGTCATACGAGATCGAAAGTATGCAATTGATTTAATGCAAAGAGCGAAATTGGCAGGCTGTAAAAATTTGGTTTTTACAGTTGATTTACCGGTGTTGGGCGAAAGGTATCGAGATATCCGGAACGGACTTAGTGGCGGAACCAATTTTATTGGCTCCATTAAACGAGCATGGGATATTGTGAGCCATCCTGGTTGGATGTTAGATGTTGCCATAAGAGGCAAGCCACTAACGTTCGGAAACCTCGAACAAGCTGTGCCCAATGCAAATTCTTTGAGTGACTTTAAAAGTTGGGTCGATAGTCAATTTGATGCAAGTATGACTTGGGAAGATCTTTCTTGGATCCGTGAGCATTGGGATGGGAATATTATTATCAAAGGCATACTCGACAAGGAAGATGCGCAATTTGCATTAAAGGTTGGGGCTGACGCTATTGTGGTTTCTAATCATGGCGGACGCCAACTAGACGGCGCGCCAGCAACTTTAGATGTTGTTTCTGACATTAAGCAAACAGTTCAAGACAAATGCAAAGTTATCGTTGATGGTGGCATTCGCTCGGGGTTGGATGTTGTTAAGTCGATCGCAATGGGCGCTGATGCCTGTATGATTGGGCGGGCATGGGCTTACGCTTTAGCGGGAGCTGGTGAAAAAGGAGTTGCGCATATGCTGCAAATTTTGAGCGGTGAAATGAAAGTTGCTATGGCATTGACGGGCGTGAATGCTGTTAATGAAATCAACACTGATATTTTAAGATAAAATGGAATTAGCCTGGCTCAGGCAATTGATTGTAAGCGCCTTGTATGTTTACCTTTTGATCATGTTTCCTATTTTTATAGGCGTTTTGGCTTTTCTGAGGTTGAGTCGCAAAATAAAAATAATGCCTTTAATGTACCAAAAGAAATAATTAATAAACACCAATGGTGCAATGAGTTTTATTCCGACAAAATTCCCTTGTTTGGACTAGAATTAAAGAACAGATAATAAAACCACATCTAAAGCTGACAGCGTTTAGATTAAATGTCGCCTATGTCTAATTCTTCTGAAGATGAATCTTATAAGTCTGAAGCGGAAAGCTCTGAGTTTCAAGTATCAAAACTTGATAAGCTTTCTGACGATGAAGTTATTGAGGCGTTTATTAGTGTTGATGACATAAAGTTTCCGCAAAAAGCTTTGGCACTTTACAATCGATTATCTGACGTTCTCGGGATTAAGCCAAAAGATATTGGAGTTGAGCATTTAGTTTTTAATCCCTACAGGGAACTAGGAGCGAATATTTTTGCGATCCCCTTGGACGAGAGATATACCCCAGAAGCACTGATATTGAAGGAAAAGTTAGCAAGACTTAAAGATAAAGTCTTGTAGAAAGCAGTGGTTTGTTTTCGTCATAAAAAACGGCGTTTTTGCCAACACAGTTTTTACTAAGCTCAAATTCTTACTTAGCCTGCCCATTGCCAAATTTATTACTGCATAAACATAGTAATGGATTAGCTCGGAACAATTCCTATCATCACACAAATTTTAGTCTGCAGTACTCTTTTAAGCTAACCTGGCCGGGAAAATACTTAGGTGTTGCTTAACAGTATACTGGTGAAATAATCATCGATAGCTTGAAAAAAGCCGCAGTAGGACTTAGAGCGATAGACAAACATCTGGATAGTGGCTATATTGCACAAGCAATTAAAAAATAAAAATCGACGAGGATTTATGGGCCAAGCTTCAACAATTAGAAACCGCATATTTCAGGTTATCGGCGGACTGTTAATTTTGTCATCGATAATTTGGCTCGTCAGTGCACTTGTTTTTAGCGGTCAGTTCAGCATGTTGATCTTTACCAACTTTGTTGTTGGGATCATTTTTCTTTTGATTGGTACCGTTAAACCTAAGCACTAGGCAAGTCTAGTTAGCGTGACAACTATCAGACCACACAAATATATTACTGAGACTTATCAATGAAACTACAACAAAAAACCAATAAAAATTGGTTAAAACGACCTTTAAAGTTTGGATGTGTTTTGGCAACAGTTTGGGCTGGAAGTGTGTTAGCTGAAACTACGGTGATTTATGCAGGAAAGTTACTTGCAAAGCCAGGCGAAAAGCCGTTATCAGAGCAGACTATAGTTGTTGAAAAGGGAAAGATAAAGTCAGTAGAAGCCGGGTTTATTCAGGTCAAAAAAGTGGATCGAATTGTCGACTTAAAGCAAAGTTTTGTAATGCCTGGCTTAATGGATATGCATGTCCATTTACAAGGCGAGTTGGGGCCAGGCAAAGATAGTGAATCCTTAAAAATGTCTGACGAACTGATGGCGATGCGTAGCACTCATTATGCGATGAAGACTCTTTTAGCCGGATTTACTACCGTGCGTGATGTTGGTTCCGATCCTCAGTACATGTATGCGTTAAGGGATGCCATCAATAAAGGATGGGTGGAAGGGCCAAGAATAATTGCTGCTGGAGGCGTCGGGATCACCGGTGGTCATGGAGATGTTAGTGGTGTTAAACCTGATTTAATGGAATATTACTCTAGCAAACAAGTGTGTGACGGACCATATGATTGTCGCCGCGCGGCGAGGCGGGCAATCAAGTTTGGCGGAGATTGGATTAAAGTAGCCTCAACCGGCGGTGTGCTTACGGATCGCGCCACTGGCACTGGGCAGCAAATGCAGCTCGATGAATTAAAGGAAATTGTTAGAGCTGCCGCAACTATGGGGAAAAAAGTTGCGGCTCATGCGCATCAAGAAGACGGCATTGTTGCAGCTCTTGAAGCAGGAGTGGCTAGTGTTGAGCATGGGACCTATGCCGGCAAGAAAGCGATTAGACTATTTAAAAAGACCGGTGCCTATCTTGTTCCCACTTTGCTGGCTGGAGAAACGGTAAAAAATATGGCAGAAAAGTCTAATTTTATGAGTGAGGCAATCAGGAAAAAAGCTATTCGAGTTGGTAATGATATGAAGGGGAATTTTGCCAAGGCATACAAGGCCGGCGTAAAGATTGCTTTTGGCACGGATAGCGGTGTATCTAAACACGGAATTAACGCCCAAGAAGCGGTGCTGATGAATAAAGCTGGAATGCCGGCAATGGCTATTATCAAGTCTGCCACCGTCAACGCTGCAGATCTTTTAAATATGAGTGATTCACTGGGAACCATCGAAGCTGGCAAAAACGCAGACATAGTTGCCACCCATGGTTCACCGCTTAAAGATATTTCGGAATTGCTTGATATTGATTTTGTAATGAAGTCCGGCAAAGTTTACAAACAGAAGTAAAACTTAGACTGACACTATGACCATTAATGTTAAAGTGCTTAAAAGCCGATAACTAATTATCGGCCTTTTACTTAACCCCTTCTGGTTGTATGCCGCGTTCGTAAATTGTTTAGCGATAAATTCAATAACTCCTTTTAAACTTCCTGTGAGGTCGGTTGGTCGAGTTATACTGTCGATGATAAGATAAAAAGTTAATATTATATGTTTGGGATTGTTGGAGAATCATTATGAGCCAATTGAACAAGATCTTAATGGCGCTTTTTGCCATTCTTATTTCAGTTATTTTGGGACTGGCTTACTTAATATACAACTTTGATTCAGGTGATTGCGATAATCGAGTCGTAGATGAGTTTTTATCGCCAGGTGCAATTTATAAAGCAGTAATATTCGAACGAAGTTGTGGTAACAGCGAAAAAAAGAGTACTCAAATTTCAATTGTTCGCTCATTTTCCGATTTGCCTTCTGAAGCAGGTAATGTTTTTATTATCGACGGTCAAGCGGCAATGGTCGCCCCAAAAGTATACTGGCAATCTGCAAATAAACTTTGGATTTATCATCGCGTGAATGGCAATGAATATCGCCTCGAAAGAGAGTGGGGTGAAGATGATAAAATCAAGATAGATTATGTAGTTGATAAAAAGACTGATATCTAAATCGAAACACTATCGTGAGGCTACCAACTAACAACTAGCTTAAAAGCTAGCATTCATAAATAAGCTAACATGACGGTCATTAATTCGGTAGTCGAAAGGGAATGGCCCCGTCTTTACCAAATAAGCTTCTTCGTCCAATAAGTTTTCCACTTTCAAACCAAAAACTATAGCAGGATTAACTTGATAACCTACTTTTAAATCTAATTTAGTCCATGCATCCAATGTTTCAGGTCTATGGTCATTGAGATCGTAGTTAAGCGGCACATCGACACCGAGAGGTAAAAAGCCTCCCGGATTGCCAACCTCATTTTGTCTCCTTTCTACTTCACCGTGATAATGCAAGCTTGCAGAAAAATCCCAGTTGCCGGTTTGGTAATAAACACCTGCATTGATCTTTATTTCTGGTTCCCATTTTAAGTCTGAAGAGTGCTCTGTAAACTCAGGAATTGGCGGAGCGTTTGGATCGTTTTCATCAATAAAAAATGCCAGTATAGTTTCATCTAACCGGTTGGTGTAAGACAAGTTGGCAAACCAGTTCCAGTTATCATAGTTGCCGAGTACCTCTAATTCGATACCGGCATTTTCTGTGGAATACACATTGCTACTGAGGTTAAAGTTTACAGTAGAATAAGCGATTTGGTTTTCAAATTTAAGCCAAAACAAATTGCTCCGTAGTATATGATTTTGATCAATATTCCAGTCGGCTTGTAATTCATAAGTGGTAACCAGTTCGGCTTTTAATTCTGCAATGTTTGATGCTAAAGAAAATGTATGGGCGCCTGCCATTTCCGTTGGTGTGGGAGCTCGGAAGGATTTTCCTGCGAAAAACTTATAAGATAGGTTATTTCCCGCTTTATAAATCAGTGCTAATCTAGGGCTTAAGCGGGACAGTTCTTTTTCTTTTTTAAGATAATTATCATAAACATCTTGATAATCCAATGACAATTTATCCCATCTCAAGCCCAATGTTAAGGCCAAGTCTGACGAAGCAAATTCAGCATCATTATACTGAACGTACAAAGCTGTATTGAGCACTGGTTCATCTAGAATAAAGTCTAGCCAAGGTCCTAGCGGCATATTAATGTCACCTGGAAAGGGTTCAAAAAGTTCAGAGTCAACGTTGATATTGCTGTAGTGCTGTTTATCGCCTTCGTAAGAGAATCTATCGACTTCAATTCCTGCCAACCAGGTATTTTGCGTATCCGGTTGGAAGTAAGTTATCTGTGCTCTGACAAAAATATCGGTGGCGTCAGTTTCTAAATATTCCCACATACCGGAAGGATAATAGTCTGCAAAGGCTCCATTAGGGTAATATCTCTGGTCCCATTGGATCGCATGATTTTGGTATTTAAAAACATACTCTTGGGTAATTCCGTTTAGATTTTTATTGGTATGTTTTATTGAGAAAATATCTCTTTGCTCTTGCATATCTTCATCAAAATCCGGGATCCAAAATACCCAACCGTGACCTGTATCAAAACTCCATTCTTGTCTGTGGTATTGAATGTTCCATTCTTCGCCAATAGTCAATTTACTCCAAAAGTAGCTGTCCTTTTTTTCGTCGCGAGTTTGAAATTTTTGCGAAAGAGGCCGATTAGTTTCCGGGGTGCTAACAGCGGCTAATCGATTGGAACCGTCATGACTCAGGTATTCGTTACCATCAGTGTCATGGAATGAGTAACCCAAAATAAAGTCGAGCTCGTTTTTTACTTTGCCGGTAAGCGCGGAAATGCGGCGCATGCTGTCGTCACCAAAACTTAAACGCACTCTTGATTGGCCTTCAAGATCGGAGGCAGTCAATGTGTTCATTTGTACCACACCATTGGTCGCGTTGGAGCCGTAGAGTGCTGAACCTGGGCCACGAATTACTTCAATCGTTTGACTGGTAAAAAGTGGCATCAGCCAAGTGTAAGCCGAACCGTAAAGATTATCATTGAATGGAACCCCGTCAATTAAATGCAAAATATGGTTGTTGCTCCAGCTGTCAAAATTTCCGCGGGTTGCAACGGTTGGTCGATCGTAATCTTGTGATGGACCAAATCCAGGTTGTGAATATAAAAGCTGATTGATCGTTTGCCAGCCGTATTGTTCTACTTGGATTTGGTTAAATACTGATATAACGCTGGAAGCTTCGGAAACTTTCTGGGTGATCTTGGCGGCGCTTGTGACTTTAAGATTGAGTAAGTCCTCAAGAGACAGCTCAGTAATATCAACAGCTTCCCCGTCTTCGGCCAAAGCCGTTCCAACACCTATAAGCAAAGCATAGGTGATGACTAGAGTAGCAGTGCGATATGCCACCATTTTTAAACAATGAAATCGATGATTTTTGGCATCCATATTTATTAGCCTATGGCCAAATACCTACAATTGGCGCCAGCATTATTTAATTAAAGAACAAATCGATGAAAAATAAAGTAAAATCTCTTCCATTAAGTAGTTTTTCATTTTTATGTGAAGAGTGGATTGCGCGTGTCTAACAACGATAGTTCCGATCAGTATTGCTCAAAGATAGTTACCACCAATCAAGCGGGCATTCACCAAAACCTTGATGATTTAGTGCAAAAGCACGTTAAAACGGACTATCGAAAGCCCTATCAAGAGCATAATTTGGAAGCTTTTTACCTTCTTCAAAAACAAATTAAATCCTCTACTTATCAAAATCTTATATTGGATTCCTGCTGTGGGACGGCGATGAGTAGTTTTAAATTAGCGGAGCAGAACCCCAGTTCATTGATCGTCGGTGTCGACCAGTCTATTCATCGTTTGTCCAAAGACGGCAATGAAGAAAAGCGACCTGACAACTGCTTGCTGCTGAGGGCCAACTGTGAAGATCTATGGCGGCTGTGCCTGGAAAATAATATTACCTTTGAGAAACACTATATTCTTTACCCCAATCCTTGGCCAAAGTCAGTTCACTTAAAACGGCGTTGGCATGGGCATCCAGTGTTTCCAGTCCTTAAAAACTTGGCAAAGCGAACAGAGCTAAGAAGTAATTGGAGATTGTACTTGGAAGAATTTGCGGTAGCTTGGAAGCTTTTAACTTCGAGAGAGTTTACTGTTGATAGCTTGAAGCTTGATGTATCTTTGACGCTTTTTGAAAAAAAATATTCTGCGAGTGGCCAAGCTCTATATCAATTAATTGTAGAGTAGAAATAAATTGTGAGTTTTTTCTGCGGCATTTTTTCGGGTATTGTAGGTTCGGAAAATTCGCTCCAGATGAATTCTTCGAACCTACATTTTTATTTTAAATTAGGGGGTATAGTAAGTCGCTGCGCCAGGTCCAACCGGCATGCCAAGCAAGAACACCCAAACATAGAACAATACTGTCCAGACTAAAAAGAAAACCATGGAATAAGGCAACATCATCGCGATTAAGGTTCCCATCCCCAAGTTCTTCTGATAACGCGCGGCTATCGCCAGGATTAAACCAAAATAACTCATCATCGGAGTGATAACGTTAGAAACCGAATCACCAATACGATATGCCGCTTGAATAACTTCCGGCGCAAATCCGATCAACATCAGCATTGGAACAAAAATCGGTGCTGTGACCGCCCATTGCGCTGAAGCACTACCTAAACTCAGGTTAATCATGGCGCACATAATGATAAACAAAATAAAGACCTCAGGACCATCTAAACCAAGGTATTGAAGGAAGGCTGCACCTTTTACCGCCAGTACAGTTCCCAGATTGGTCCATTTGAAGAAAGCCACAAATTGCGCGGCAAAGAAAATCAAAGTGATATAAAGGCCGAGGCTACCGATACTTTTTGCCATGGCGTCAATTATGTCGCGGTCATTTTTCATGGTCCCTGCAACTCTGCCGTAAACAAAACCCACAATGGCAAATGACAGGAAGATAAATACCACAATACCCTTTAAGAAAGGTGAGCCAGCGATTGAGCCGGTTTCAGGGTGTAGTAAGATCCCAAAGCCGGGTAAATCAACGCCAGGTGTTACTGTCATGCCAAGTACCAGGACAACAACTAATAACGCGATACCGGCAGACTTCAGTCCACGCATTTCTTGTGCAGTAGGCGTATCCATTTTTTGCTCGCCGAGATCAATGGACGCCTGATCATTGTCGTATTCACCAAGACGCGGTTCAACGATTTTTTCGGTAACCCAAGCACCAGCAAAGGCGATTATAAAAGTACTGATCACCATGAAATACCAATTCACTTCCGGACCGACTTCATATTCAGGGTTGAGTAGATGCGCCGCTGATTCAGTAATACCTGAAAGCAGTGGATCGACCGTTCCAAGTAATAGATTGGCGCTGTATCCACCTGATACACCTGCAAATGCGGCGGCAAGACCTGCTAAAGGGTGACGGCCCAAAGAATGGAATATCATTGCAGCCAAAGGAATAAGCACCACATAACCTAATTCAGAAGCAGTATTGGAAACGATTGCAGCAAAGACGATGGTTACCGTTACCATACGCTTAGAAGCATTCATAACCAATGCACGCATGGCTGTTGATAGCATGCCTGAGTGTTCGGCTACCGCAACACCAAGCATGGCGACCAATACCGTACCTAGCGGTGCAAAACCAGTAAAATTGGTAACCAAACCGGTTACAATGCGCTGTAATCCTTCAGCATTTAACAATGAGATCACTCGGATCATGCCATCTGCCGCACGGCCGGCACTTCCTTCCGGTCGTGGGTCAACGACACTCACGTCGAAGTAGCCCAACACGCCGCTCAACAAAACGATAGCGGTGGCAAACATAGCGAATAAAGTTACCGGGTGAGGAAGGAGATTACCCAACCATTCGACCATCGAGAGAAACCGGTTAAACCAACCGGTGTTGGCAGTTTGCGCCATGGTATTAACTGAGGTATTAGACAATTCTTGATCCCATTTTTGCGTGCAAAAGGCGCAGTTTATAACGGTTGGAGGAAAATTTCGAGTGAACTAGTGCGACCTAATTTATGAGTGGCCGGTAAAAATAGTGATCCAGTTAAGTGCAAGGGAGCCGTTTGTATGCGAGGTACCACTCTTTGCTTTTTGTAAGTTGTTGATTTCAAAGGCTTGGTAAAAGAGAGAGAGTTTGTATACAGCATTTTTTGTTAACGCCCGATTATAATTAGTGTATAGAGGAAGATTAATATTCGAAATCGTCAAACACGTCGCTCGAAATACTTGACGCTGAACATTGCTCGAGTTTATCTATTGAAGTCTTTAATACATATTCTAAATTACGCCCCTCAAAATTTTTTCCACCTTTACTGAGAATAATTGAGATCGTTTCTTGTTTGGAAAGCGAGCCAAACAAATCCTTAAACTGGCAAACTTTCGCTGAAAGCTGCTTTCTCAATTGCATATAAAATTGCAGTCTTGGTGTTTGCCTAATATTCTGTTTAATTTGAATATCAACCTTCTCAGTTTGCATATGTTTAACCTGGTCAATCTGAGCTTTAGTTTGAATTCTCTTGCGCTCAAATTCAGACGCCTTATCACGCAATAACGACAACTGCTTATCAATTTCTTTTTTCTCATCCTCGCTTGCGGTTTTTCTTTTTTGAGAAAGTTGGCGAGACTGCTCTCTGATCTGAAATGCAGAATGAGAGATACTTCGTGCGGACGCTTGCAGCTTGTTGAGGTTTTGTTTTTGTGCGATTGTCAGTTTTTGTTTTTGTTTTTGTACTTGGCCTTGAGGCCGTTGGTCAACTTTCAGTTTTTTTGCAGCGTCTAAGGCATTTTGAATACTTTTATCAAATTCTACTTTATCTATGGTCACAGCTACACCTTGCATAGGAATATATACAACTCGAGTTTCAACGTTCGCAAGTGAATATTTTGAAGTTAGCTCGTCGACAACTTGGGATAACTGATAATCCAGGGTTTGGGTAACGGAATAAATATTTTCTATTGTCTTCTGGGTTGCAAATACCGTTGAAGCATTCGAGGTACAAACGAACAAGACTAAAGAAACGAAAGATTTCATAACACAATACTCTAAATAGTTTCGCACTAACGAGATAGCACAGAGTTCCGTCTGCGATGGATCACCATTTCAGACGGAACAAGTGTTTCATGCTTAAATATTAAAACAAAGCTTAAGCTAGTGACTGTTTTAATTGGTCAGCGTTGCTGTCAATGACACACTGTTAAAACGGCGATGCGCGTATACTCCAATATGATAGGTCGCCGGACCGCTTACGTTAATGGTACAGGATTCACTGTTACCATTAAGATAAGGACGACAATCCCAGTTATTCAGATCCGGTGCAGAACCTTCTTGAACATAAAGATCGGCATCACCACTACCACCACTGATTTGAACTGTTAAGCTGCCGGCAGCTGGAACATCCACTACAAATCGATCCCACTTTTTAGTGCCAGCTGAAGCTGTTGTGTCCAATAATGTCGTGGTATTTCCTGTGCCGCCGCCATTGTCACCTCCGACCAAAGTTACCAACCAATCCTGCCACTCTTGCTCGTACGCACCAGACCAACTATTAAGATAAGACTGATAAGCTGACCAATTAGCATCTCTGGTCGCAGCCCTTAAGTCGCGTACATCTTGCATATGGTTTTCAAACATAAAGCGATTGCCGAGGTAACCCCAGTCATAAATTTCCTCAGTAGTATTGCTATAGGTTGTGGCAAAGACTTGGCTTAGGGTTCGGTTGCCGCCATTTTTACTAATTAAACCGACAGCGCCGTTGTTCTCATCTTTCTTAGAAATGTATTCGGCGAGTCCTTCCGACCACCAAACGGTATTGCTCGGATAATCTGAAAAGTTGCCCTTAAGGTCAAAGCGGCCATCCAGGTAATGGACATACTCATGCTCCAAATTCCAAATCACAAATTCGGGGCGTAACCAGTCTGCTTCGTGAGCGTAAAATGCTGCCTGGTTATTTGGGGTGGAAGCGTCACCTTCGATATAGATGCCACCATTATTAGTATTGATGTTGTAAATGCGTCCACCGTAGCGGTTGTACTGATTGTAGTCGTCAAACACTACCATTTTGAGATCGTCATTCAAATCGTTATCTACTGGAATATTGTTGGTTTCCAAAGTGGCGTGAAAATAAGATTCTTGGATTCCCAATTTATCGCATGAATCAGTAAATTGTTGAGCAGTCATATCTTGCGCGCGGAATTTTAACGTCGAACTGCAGGTATGCGTGAGAGGCAAGATGCTGTTTTCAGTCGGTTTTCCTGCGGCGAGAGTTTGAACTGGAAAAATGCTAAGGTTGGTTGTTAAAAGGCTGATCAGTAATGCTGATCTTGTTGGTTTTATTGGCATTAATTATTCCTCCTACCAGAGGTGATTTTTCATTAGCCGGTATAAGTCCTAGTGATAATTTCCAACTATCCCCGGCTCCCCGTGTTTTTCCTTTAATTAATAATTTGCACTCCCTGCCTATCTCAAATATATAATCATTGTGTGATAAAAACAATATATTGTATTCAATGATATGGTTGGGTGAGTTGTTACTTTTAGGCAAGACTTAGGGAGAATAGAGAATAATTGCCTTTTTATATGTATAAAAAGGCAGAATTAGAAATAAGATAAGGAATTATTGGACTTCTTTATTCAAATATTTTGAAAGTTGCTGTTTGAGAGATTTAGGAACTTCTTTTAAAGTTAGTTCTCCCGTTTCAGGGTTATAAATGACATTCTCACCCATCATGTCAGAAGAAAAACTGATACTGAGATCTTTTTCACGGCCATAAAAACGCACAAACTTCTTTAAACTATTGCGATGGGTGTAGATTTCTTCTTTGGGTTCTTCCATCTTCTCAGACACAAAATCCGAAAAATGTTCCGGATTAGATGAATTTAATTCCTCAGAGAGATCTTTAACGTTAATCGGGTTGCCTTGCATATCTTGTTCAACACAGTAATCGACAATTTTATTTTTATATTGTTTACTCTCATCGGCAGATAAAGTTTGTGCGTATTCATCAACAACTGTTAAAAACTCATCAGTTTGCTGCTGTAAGTTAACGCTAGAAACGAAACCGCAAAACTGTAAGAAAGCATGTCCGATATCTTTGCTGCCGCGGCTGGTAATCACCGATAAATATTGTTGCCAGTTTTCTACTTGCCACTGATTAAAATCGAGTTTCATGACGTAATTCATCTTACCTGAATCGACATACTCGATATTATCAATATCCATTTCCGAGTCTATTAGCTGGGCTTCACTGTGAGTCACCCAGAAAATATATAACTGGGATTCTTCAAGGAGCTCCTCGACTACATACAATATGTGCGCGCTGAACCCTTCGGTAACTTCTTCCAGCTTAGATTTTAAATGCTCGGTCAACTTTTTGGTGACACTGGTAAATCCCATTGATTCCGCTTCGAGTTGCTTTAACCAGCCCGGAAGAGGATTGTCACTTTGTTCAGGGTCAAACAACCCGTATTGGCGTGTTGCACTACGTTGGAAGCTTTGTTTTAACTGAGTGAATAACGAAACTATCGGACCTTCAGGAGTGTTTTCGTTCTCTCTTAGATTAAGAGTGATATCTCCCGATTCGGCGGTGCGTTTTATGGAATGAATAATACAGTGTTTAATCGACATTTTATCTTTGTTTTCAAATGGATAGGTTTACTTTTCTACTCTTTGGTGCTTATATAGCGCACCTGCGAGGATATTCTCGCCCAGGGCGGCACATTTTATAGCAATAAATGAATTACCGCGAGAGTTGCTTTTTAGTAAGAGGCGAATGAAGGGATGTTGGAAGGGCGAGAGATTAGCTTTCTTGGCTGATAAAACAGAAATATTTATTGTTCATGTAGTGAATATTAACAAAACATCCCATTGTTACTATTTGATACTTTTATTCCATATGGTGTTCAGGTAGTTTAAATCTCTCATCCGATAACTTCTTTATTTACATAAAGATATTGTTGTTTCCATAAAATAATGAGCCATGAGCTAATTGCTGGTCGAATAGCTAACCGAATTTAAGAAGCAGTATGTTAAAGCTAAATCAAATCAAACTAAGTCAAATTAAGCTAGGCCAGGTTAAGTTAAGCCAGTTTACCGGTAGTCGTTTTCAGTTACCAAAATACCTCGCTGGAGGGGCTTTAATTACCTCTGCAATGGCTGTTAATGCTGAAGATATTGATGAGCATTTGTCGGCGCCGGATTTAATGCCTGATGCTGCTACGCCGGTTGTTGTCGTGACTTCTTCCCGGCACCGTAAGGACGATGCACTGATTAATGATTTCGTTACAATCGAAGAGATCGCTAAGGTTCCTAATTCTATCACTGAGCTGCTAAGTGACACTCCGGGGCTTGCCAGCAATGGACAGCCTGGGCTATTTCAGACTTTAAATATTCGAGGTTTAGCGCGTCAAAGGGTGCATGCCTATGTCAGCGGGATGCGGATTACCTCAGAGCGACGTGCTGGTGTTGCCGCATCTTTTATTGATCCATTGCTATTATCTGGTGCTGAAGTTACTCAGGGACCTGCATCCACTTATTATGGCAGCGGCGCTATCGCCGGAACGATCCACCTACAAACTCGTCAAGAGGATGCTCCCTGGATGTCGGCAACCCATAAAAGTGATGGCGACGAATGGGCAACTGCTGCGGGGACGGGAAATGATAATTACGCGATAAGCTTAGCTTATCGAACTCGTGACAATGGTGAGACTGTAGATGGCGCGCCAAAGAACAATCAGTTTTCGCAACATTCTTTAAACTTTGTTCGCCATTTTGAGTTAGGTGACTACAGCCTAGATTGGCAGCTGATTGAAAGTGCTGGTGACGACATTGCTAAAGATAATAGCCGATATCCTGAAAGCCGTATTACTTCATATCCAGAAGAAAAACACTTGCTTTCCCAACTGACCTTGAGCAGTGATGCAGACTGGATTGCCCGTTTTTACTTTCATGACCAGAGCTTAATCACCCAAGATATCAGGCCGCAAAATAGGATCAATAGAGTTACCACCGATTCTTTCGATCTCGGCTTAAGTATCGAAGACAAGTGGGATATGGGGGATTTTGATGGCCTTTTCGGATTCGACTTTTTTGGCCGCAGAGATGTTGATAGTGACGAAACGGAATTAGATCTGGAAACGCAAGACTTGACCCAGTTTAACGCACTGATTGAGGGTGAAGAAAATGAGTCGGCTATCTTTGTGACGGTCAATCGCGAATTACCCAGTTGGTCTATTCATGGCGGAGTGAGAACCAATTATCAATCACAAAAAAGCGCAATTAGCGAAACTATTAGTGATAATTTCGTGACTTATTTCGCTACAGTTAAAAAGCCAATCGGTGATTGGAATTGGAGTTTAAGCTATGGAACAGGATTTCGATTCGCGAGTTTATCGGAAAGATTATTTAATGGTACCACCGCTCGCGGCAGAACGATTGGTAATCCTGACTTAAAACCGGAAGAGTCAAGAGCACTGGATTTAAGCACTCGGTACCAAGGAGACAACTTAAAAATTGCGTTACACTGGTTTAACACTGACGTTGATAACTTTATTGAACGTATTAGCATCGATGACGATACCAGGAGTTTTCGTAATGTTACCAACGGAAAACTGGAAGGGTGGCAGTATGAGTTTGACTATTCGCTCAGTGATTCGGTATCCGTCAGTATTAGCGGTCAAGGGATTAGTGGTAGAGACAATAACGGAAATTGGTTGGCGGATATTCCCGCGATTAGACACGCATTAAAAGTTAACTATCAAACCGGAAAATGGACAACCCAGCTAAGCTACTTGCATAGACGGGAAAAGTCTCAATTTGGAGACGGCGAAATTGCGCTTGATGCTGCAGATATTATTGATGCAAAAGTTGGTTACAAGCTTAACCAAAATTGGCGACTACAATTTTCTGTCGAAAATCTACTTGATGAAACCTATTATAATTCTGCCGATGACTTAGGTACGTTGGCAATTGGCAGAAATTTTGGGTTAAGCATTAGCTATCAATAGAATCAATCCTATCCATACATTGTCCCTCTTATTTATTAAGACTCCCGCGAAAAATTGTTGTAAAGTTAATAAATCTTAGCTTTCTAACCGGGAGTTTTTAAATGCCGAAAATCAATAGCTACCAAGACTATTTAAAAAAACACCCAGAATGGGAGAGAGAACTAGAGCTTCTCCATCAACTCATCAGCAAAACCGAACTCGAGCAAACCATTAAATGGGGAGCCCCGGTGTATACCTTACAGAATAAAAATGTAGTCGGGCTCGGTGCGTTTAAATCCTATGTAGGTCTTTGGTTTTTCAATGGTGTTCTGCTTAAGGATAAAGATAAGGTTTTAGTTAATGCTCAGGAAGGTAAAACTAAAGCGATGCGCCAATGGCGGTTTAATTCGGAAAAAGAAATAAAGAAAAGGCAGCTCACTAGCTACCTAAAAGAAGCGATAGAAAATCAAAGAGCAGGCAAGTCTATTAAGCCTGAGAAAACAAATACGAGCCTTGAGTTACCTCAAGAACTACAACAATTGCTCAAGACTCGAAAAGAATTGCGCCAACAATTTAATTCGCTAACTCCGTATAAACAAAAGGAGTATGCTGAACATATTGGGAGCGCTAAACGTGAGACCACTCGACAATCGCGGCTTGAAAAAGCAATACCTCTAATCGAAAAAGGTGTCGGTCTGCACGATAAATATCGAAACTGCTAGAATCTGTTGACTGAATATCAACGGGTTCGAAATGAATGCTAAACTAGTTGTTATCATCTAATTCGAATAATTAAAATAGGAGGCAGCTGTAATATGAAATATCAGATCGCAATGGAAATCAATGTACCTCGAGAAAAGGTGATTGAGTTGTTTGATAATTCAGATAACTTGAAGGAGTGGCAGCCGGATCTTATCAGTTTTGATCATATATCAGGTGAGCCCGGCCAAGTGGGTGCAAAGAGTAAATTGTCTTATCAGATGGGAAAGAAGAAAATCGAAATGATTGAGACAATTACCGAAAATAATTTGCCGGAAACTTTCTGTGGTACTTATGAAGCTGATGGATGTTGGAATGTTGTTAATAATCACTTTATTGATATTAACGGGCAAAAGACCCGTTGGGAATTTGATACAGAATTTAAAATGTCCGGAATTATGATGAAAATCATGGCATTTTTAATGCCCGGAGCGTTTAAAAAGCAATCTTTGAAATTCATGCAGAATTTCAAAGAATTTGTAGAAAAATCTCATTAGCCAACGTCGACTTTTCAGTAAGCCTTACTTTTCTGTTTTTCGTGTGGTCTGATTTATCTTATGCAGGCACCTGCGAAATCCAATACACTCGGACAGCATGTCCGAGTAAATTGAATAGTTAAAGGGTAGCTCATTTAGCTACCCTTTTGCTTTAGTTAACCCGTAGTGTTTCTCTTAAAACCGGTTTTCCATTAATGATTACGTATTGAATCGAGTTGTAAGCACTAACATCTTTTAGCGGGTTTGTTTTGAGAACCAACAAGTTTGCAGCTTTGCCTGGCTCAATCGTTCCATATTTAGATTCCAAGCCAAAAGCCCGAGCGTTATTAATTGTCGCGGATTCAAGAATTGTTTTTAACGAGAGCCCTATCTTATGCATATGGAGTATTTCTTGATAGGTTGAAAGGCCTGGCTGCTGCGCATAAGTTGGCGCGGCTGGCGTATCGCTTGCTAATACCGGTGCCAGATTATTATCGACCAAATACTTTAGTACTCGTTCCCCTTGGGTAATATTAATGCTTTGCCGAGCGTGGATTTGCTCAAGTGATAAGCCGCCGTAATCTCTTAGCATTTCTTGATGGAACCATTGGCCGTCCTCGCTTTTATACCAAGCGAGAGCGTCGTCGCTTACCACTGTGCTATAAAGCGGATTATCCAAGATATTTGGTGTCATAACACCTTTTAAACCATCCATCACACCAAAAGTTGCCTGATAAGTCATATTGGTCCTTAAGATTTCGTCCGCCATCACTTTTATTGGTTCGGGAAGTCCTTTCTCACCATCGAATTGGTTCCAATTCCACATTCCGTGGGCAATTACATCAAAGCCAACATCCTTAGCTATTTGCTGCATATCTATCGCATTGGCGTGCGCCATAGTAATCAAACCATGCTGCTCAGCTGCAGCTTTTAATCGCTTTAATGCGGATTTGGCAATAAGTGGCCAATGCGATTGACTTCCAAAGCCATCTTCTATGAAAGCTTTTACGCAAATAGCACCTTCTTTTGCCATTTTAGCAACGAGTTTTTCCGGCGTATGCTCTTCAGGATCAAAGTTCTTAGGATACTTAAAATTCTCGTGTTTGTGGTCTGTTGTTGGATCGGCGAGGATATAGTCGAAAATATCTGCTGCTTTATCATCGCTAACATACAAAGAAGGGTATCCCCGAAAAATGGGCATTGCGCCGCAATGGAAAAGGTCGGGTTTTTCAGGTGCAGAATTAAAACGAATGATAGATTCTGCTGATTGTGAAGGGTCAAGTACTTGGGTTACGCCAAAATAGAGATAACTTCTCGGCTGCTGTTTGTGAAAAGCATTAACCATTGCTCTAACCGTAGAGCCTTCGGTTATCTCTAGTGGTGCTCCGGGCATTTGAGAAATGTGGACATGGGAGTCCATCAAACCTGGGATCAAATATTGGCCGGAGGCATCGAGGATTTTTAAGTCACTTTGAAGAGAGCCTTTTTGACTGGTTCCTTTTTGGATTACTTCCGTTTGGACTGTTTCTGTCTGGATAGGCTTGGTTGATATTTCGAGAATCTTACCGTCTCTAATATAAACGTTAGCGCCAATTAATGGCTTCTGCCGCTCAGGTGATATTAATGTGACATTTTTAATCAGTAGCTCTTGTTTTGTCGGAAGTTCTTGGGCGATTAAATCCGGTCCGAAACTGAATATCATAATCACGAAAATTAGCTTTTTTAGGTATTGCATCTAGTCTCCTGGAATTTGGGTCTTAGGAATGAAGAGTTATCAGATTCCACTAATGTGAAGTTTTTTTGTTCAATTTGCTTAATTTAACTCTGAATAAAACCTGAAATTTTTCTCAAATGTTTTAAAATCAATGAGATAGCTAATTATAAAATTTTGGATCTGATACAATCGCAGACTATTGATTCGTACATATCGACTTATGGAAAACGCACCAAAACAAGAATCTGACACTTATAAAATGCCCTTTAGGGTAGGAGAGTTTATTGTCGAGCCGGCGTTAAATTTGTTGAGAAAAGATGAAGAGTCGATAGCATTGGTCCCCAAGGTTATGGAGCTCTTACTTTGTCTTGCTGAGGCCTCTCCAGATCCTGTTAGCCAGGAAGTCCTATTTGAAAGAGTGTGGCCTGACCAAGTCGTTTCTGATAGTTCGCTCTATCAGGCGGTTGCACAATTAAGAAAATCCTTCGGTGACACTGGTAAACAGAAACGATATATCGAACGGATATCGGGGAAAGGTTATCGCTTAATAAAAACCGTCGAAACCATTAAACGAGATTACTCAGTTTCCCAAAGAAACAAACATAATCAAATTGCGCCTTCAAAATATAAAGCGCAACGCAATTGGATAATTGGTGTGCTATTGAGTATTGCGATAGGACTTGTGTATTGGCGAAGCAATTTTCCTCTGCTCACAAATGAAGCCGTCTCCGAAAAGCCCTCAATTTCTGCTAAAAAGCTTCTCGATATTGAACAAATCGATTCTCTGGCGTTAATCAATCTTGAGCTTGAGCAGATTGTTACCGGACAAATTGATATCGACCAAATAGACAACAAGCAAAGCTCAACATTACTGGCTTTTAACGATATTTTATTGACTCAGCTAGGCAGTATTCAGAATCTAAAAGTAGTCAGCGTACATAAAGATAATACTAAAGCAGATGTGAAAGCCTGGTTGACGGGTAGAGTGGTTTCAGAGAACAATCAGGTACGTGTCTATCTTCGGCTCGAGAGGGCGGATAATCGAGAGGTCGTGTGGGCAAAGATATTTACTGGAAATAGCGATCGGTTGTTCGAGTTACAGGATCAAATCACGCAGGATTTACTCTCTCTATTTAACAAAAAACAAGCAAGCGAAACTTTTTCTCAGCAGTCAATCGCGCCGCAAGTTTTCGATCAGTATTTATTGGCTCGACATCTATGGGAAAAGCGCAAGGCCGACAAATTGATTCAGGCGAAATTAATTCTTGAGTCATTAAGAGATAAACAGCAGCTTTTTCCGCTCGCCGCGGTTGCACTTTGTGAAACCTATCATTTTCTTTTTCTCTATTCCGACTGGGAATTAGAAACTGTTAACAAACAATGTGCGCCACTCCTCGATCTAGCCTTGGAAAAGTCTCCCGGTTTGGGACAAGCGTTAGCTGCAAAAGGTCTTTTATTGTCGAGCCTTGGTCAAAGAGAAAAAGCAAGAGAACACTTCGACCGAGCCGTTCGGTTTGCGCCCAACTATGCGCTGGGTTATTTGTGGTACGGCAATTTACTGCGAGATCTCGGGCAATACCAGAAAGCATTATCAATGTCGAAAAAGGCCTATGAATTATCTCCAATGTCTCCGGTTGTTAATCGCAGTTTAGCGTATTCTCATCTGAATCTTAGGCAGGTTAAGGAAGCGAAATATTTTTATGATCGTGCACTCGCATTAGAAACTGATTATATTCATCGTGCGATTGGCGATTTAGATTTCTTTCCACTTACCTTAGAAAGAGCTAGTGCGTTTATTACATGGGCGAAAAATAATCCTAGAGTTTTTCAACGGCAGTCAGTGTATCGACTGAATTTAGCGCAAGTATGGTTGGCTCTTGGTGAGATAAGTAAAGCCGAGCAAATCGTTGCTGAGTTTGAAACAAATGGTCTTAATCCTCAATTTACTCTCTACGTTAAAGCGACTCTGCAAATACAACGAGGGGAGTTTGAGTCTGCCGCTGAAACTTTCCGTAAGAGATTGATGCTGGAAATCGAAAACGAAAGAGTGTTTGTTCCATATGTGCAAGCGCTCGATTGGGCCGGCAAGCCGGAGCAAGCTTATACCCAATATGTAGAATGGTTTCCTTATCTTAATAATCCTAGTGTTGAAGTTGATCAAAACAACTTATATCAATTAATGCTTTTTATTGTGTTGAAGCAGAAAGTTAAACCCCAGTGGAATTGGCAAGAGCTTGCGCATCGAGTGGATCAAAAACTGGCGCAAAGCGAATATCCGCAGAACCTTCAAGTACTAGAGTGGTTGGTATTTCGTGGTGATTTTGAAAGAGCAAAAGCGAGCGCACTAGAAGTAATGGGGAGAGGGTGGCTGCCGGATACAAATGCTGAACCGTTCGCCTATTATCGAATGCTAAATGTATTTGAGAAATCAGAGCTAGGTGAGTCGAAGTTTTACGAACTGCTACGAAAAAATAGAGAGTATGCTACTGGAGAATTGGAATGATAAGTGCGTTTTAGATGCTATCCAAGATAGGAAAAGAGGTTGATAGACCTAGTAAAACTGGCTGTTGAATAGACGGCAGCTCTTTATCTATAGCAAAAATCCGTGGGTGACATTGGAAAGGTCGCAAGGTATCTTAAAGCGGAAGTTGAAGTGCACTAAAGTTTATCTAAAGGACTCAGAGTTCCTGAAGGATTACGGTTGAGTACATGAGTGTAGATCTGTGTTGTTCTCACATCGTTGTGACCCAATAGTTCTTGAACTGTACGAATGTCAGTACCGGATTCTAAGAGGTGGGTTGCAAAAGAATGTCGAAAAACATGGGCGGTGACCTTTTTGTTGATACCTGCTCTTTCAACGGCCTTCTTAACATGCTTTGCGAAAACTGATGGGTGCACATGATGACGGCGTTGTATTAATATTCGTGGGTCTGTGCTAATTCGAAGACTGGGAAATACCCACTTCCATGCGAGAGATTTTCCAGCATTAGGTTCTCTTCTGTCTAAAGCATAAGGTACTTCAACTCCATTGATGCCTTCTCTTCGATCTTTAAAATGCAATTGCTTAACAAATTCAATCTGCTTTTGCAGCGCTTCACGACATGCATCAGGCAAAGGTAGTGGCCTGTCCTTCTTACCTTTACCACGTTTAACAATTACTTGATTGCGGTCAAAATCGATGTCCTTAACTCGAAGGCGGTGAACCTCAGATTTTCTGAGTTCAGTTCCGTAAAATAAGAGTATTGCATAACCCTTATTCTTTCCCTGACCAAACGTATGAATTTGGGTTTTTGTGTCATGTTACATCCTCCTTGATGCGTTACAAATGGACTACTTAAATAAGTAGTTTGTGTCAACATTTTTGTAATTAACAAGCTAGAGAGTAGTAAGCTATTGATTTAAAAGGATGTTAAAAAGTGAGTCAGGATTTAAATGCAGTAAAGTCACTTTAATCCTGTATTGACTTGGAAGGCAATGTCGGTAAGTATCAGATATAATTAAATTATTCGGTAAAACCTAAACTAACGTTTGAATTAAAATGTGATTTACTGAATACAATCAGCTGTTAAATGCCTATGGAAATGTATGAGCTACGATCATCTAATTGAAATCGTCGAAAATGATGTTCTTCTTGTCTCTGTGCTTGGGGCGGACGATAGTTATTTCATGTGGCAAAAGGGGTTAACTAAAGAGGTTGGTTCGGACGATGGTATATATTTCGAATTTGATGACCAAATAAATGGTGGCCATAATCTAGTTACTGAGTGTACGGTCACAAATGATGGCATTCATGTAGTTCTTTCTAATGGGAAATTAGAGAATTTTTACTTTCCTCCAGATTTTGATAAATACAAAGAACTAAAGGATGGTCTAAACAACATATATGCAGAGCAAAGGGGTATCCTTGAGTTCAGCATTTGACAAGGCGCTTAAATCAGACGCCGAAAAGACCGGCGCTGTTTAGCGCGGCGTTAAATTACTGATTTGTATCTTGGATAACATTGGAGCTAGTACTGTTGAATCAAGCATTGCTAAGGCACAAGGTGACCAGCAGGTATAGAAAAAAATCGCCTGGTAAACTTGTTCGAAAAAAAAGAATGGCCGAAGCTAAACAAGCACAGTTATCTGCCAGCATTACATTTTTAATCTATGGAATAGTTGGAGTATTTTATGGTTTTTTGCTTCCGAACATCCAATGGTTAACAGATCTTCCTTCTCGATTAATGATTGGGATACCACTTGTAGTATTTTGTATTTACTCAATCTATTCACTGAAATTTAAATCAAAATGAAATTTAACCATACGTTGAAATTTAGCGTTAAAATACACGCAAAATTAACTAAACGTTACATTAACAAATAGGATTTTTTTACCAATGAAGAAAGTTATAACTTTGGCGTTAATTTTAGTCGCCTCATACGCACAAGCTGCGAATCAAGGATGGACAACTTACTCGAAAGTAGTAGAAGTTGTAGTTACAGCTAATGGCGGGATAAATGTTCGCTTATCTCCAGAATTAAGTGAGTGCACATCTCAAAGCGGTTACGGTCCAAGATATGCGTCGATTTATCCTGACCATCCGGGCATTGACAAAATCCAGTCTACTCTTCTTTCTGCATACATGGCGGACAAAGAAGTAAGACTTTATTTTAGCAATACAGAATGTAAAGTTTTAGAGGTCCGTTTAGGCGGTAGGTAATAATGTAACAAGTCAAAGCAGTAGATAAACTACTGTTTGAGGCGTTAACACTCTAAAAAACGATGGACATCGAGCAACTAAAGAAGAAGCGACAGTTAAACGTTCAAGAGCAGAATGCATTGCTTGAGAATAATATATTATGTGGGGCGAAATACTGGCGAGAAAATGGAATTCCTTTGGGGCTAGATGCATTCTTAAAAACTAAAGGGATCGATTCAAGTTCGTCCATATTTCTTAACTACGAACAAGATTTTCCCGGATGTTGTACGGACGATGGTATTGTATTAACTGGCGACAATCGGTTTTACGAGTTTCAAATCGATTTATCTAATGATAGAAAAGTAGTAATTGATATTGGACGGTTTGAGGAAGTTACCGGAGAGTATACTATTTCATCGCATCAACCTGGTACAGGCGCTACTTGGGGTTACTTAGCGATTAAAGTATTATCTGAACTAAATAAGTGTTAACAAGACAATGAAAATTGAAGCCATAAAAACGCTCAATTTATTTGAGCGTTAGGTGAGAAATGAAGCTCATTAAATTAATCACTGTGTTGTTTGCTGTTACATTTCTTGCGAGTTGTATTACTTATACTCCAAAAGATTTAAAAATATCGAATGTAACCAAAATAGACAAAGAGAACTTATTACTTACCGTAGGTGAAGCTATCCATCATTCATGGATTGAAGGCGAGTTTATAGTGGTAAAACTATCTACAAAAAAAGATTTAATTAAATATACACAGAAAAAAAGTTATCCTCTTAATTATGATGCAAACTTTTGTGAAGAGCCTGATTCACCTTTACATACTTTTGGTTTGTACGTCGAAAAGGCAAGTGATACCTCAAAACTAGAGGCAATATTAGGTGATAACTATTCAAATATCATTAATGCGGTTGATTTCAGCTATTTAAACTATTACGTACTAATCCCAGTTTATTTCTCAAAAGATATAGAGATATATGGAAGGCCAGAGAGGGAAAATGCTGTTTTCTACAAAAAATACAACCTGATCGAATACCCTAGAGATTTATGCTTTAAAATCGGTGGTTCATTTTTTGGCCTTGGTTTCCGGTCAAATTCTGTCGTTCTTACGCACGAAAAAATCGAACAGATAATGTCGGAAAAATAACAATGATATCACCTAACAAAACGCGGCAATATGAAAAATTACTCGCCAACTCGCTCGCGTTTTTCGTTTGCGCTCGGCGTTAGGCAAAAAAGAGTATGGCTCAAGTAAATAGATCTGTAGCTACATTAAGAATTATTGGTGAGAACCTTATTCCGAATGAAATCTCGAAGCTATTAAAGTGCGAGCCTTCATTTGCATATTCTAAAGGTGATGTGAAAGTATCTAAAACTACCGGTAGAAAACTTATTCGAAAGACTGGAATGTGGCAAATGAGGTCTACAGACGCTGAGCCGGAAAACATTGATTCTCAGACGCTTGAAATATTCTCCAAGTTGAGTTCCGAAAATACAATATGGGATGAACTATCTAGCAGCTATGAAATTAACTTGTTTTGTGGAATCTTTTTGGAGAAAAGCAATGAGGGAATGGATATTTCTTCAAGTACGCTTACTCTATTGGCAGATAGAAAAGTTCAGCTTTCACTGGATATTTATGGACCTGACGAAGAGTTTGAAGATGCCTAACAAAACATTGAAAAAGCGACGCAAACATACGCGCGTCTTAATTTGGCGTTATATTTTCAAGGGAACCATATGATTCACAATTA
>JAPHTP010000029.1 GCA_026196875.1 Kangiellaceae bacterium | reverse complement strand
GGGTAAACTGATGCGTTGAGGTAATGTTTCGGCATATAGTTTACGCCACTCAAACGTGAGCCCTTTAACCCAAAGCTCGGCCAGTTTAGAAAGCTTCTTACGAGCGATCCATTTATCAATTGCTTCGACCATATCGTCGTCTTGCGCAATCACATCAATACCATCTTGATGCTTCTTCACCTGACCTTGAAAAGCATCATCAAAATCTAACTCACCCTGCAAATAGCGTTGCAGTTTTTCAACTAGTTGTTCAACTGAGTCAACCACAAAACTCAATCGCTCGGGCATCGCTTCTCTACCCACCTGAAGCGTATAAGCGAGTGAGCTTAAATTGGGTTGGCTTGTCGTATCAGTTGGAGAAGTTTCAAGATAAGCCACTAAATCCGTCACCTTTTGATTCAGCTGCTCTATCGTATGCGCCGATAAAGGCACGATAACCTGCTCTTGTAATTGCGTCGCAAGCATTCGATTGCGTGGTGCATACTCCTGCACAATCACATGTGCATTAGAGCCACCGGCGCCAAAGGAAGACACCCCGGCAATCAATGGCTGCTCCTGACCTTCAACCGTCGGTCGTTGCCACTCGGTTAAACGTTGATTGACCACAAAAGGCGTATTCGGAAAATCAATATGGGGATTGAGTTGAGCGGAGTGCAGTGAAGGGACGATTTGTCGATACTTCATTTGCAATAGCACTTTGGTTAAACCCGCTATCCCCGCCGCTGATTCACAATGACCGATATTTGATTTGGCTGAGCCGATTAAACAAAACGCCTTATCTTCAGTGTGCTGATTAAAGGCTTTACTCAGCGCGGCAATTTCAATCGGGTCCCCGAGCTTGGTCCCGGTACCATGGGCTTCGATATAGCTGATGTGTCTGGGGTTGATATTGGATTCGTTTAAGGCACGTGTAATAGCACTGGCTTGGGCTTGAGGATTGGGTACCGTATACCCGTTAGTCTTACCGCCATGATTGAGTGAGCTACCTTGAATCAGTCCGTAGATGGGATCTCCGTCTCGCTCGGCTTCTGCTAAGCGTTTTAATACCACAACCCCGACACCTTCTCCGGGAATATAACCATCCCCACCTTCACCAAAACTTTGGCAATGGCCGTCACTGGAGATAAACTGGCCGGTGCTGAGCATCAAATATTTATTTGGATGGATACTCACATTCACCCCACCGGCTATCGCCATGCTGGTGCGGCCTAACTTTAAGTCTTGGCAAGCTAAATGGATGGAGGTTAATGAGGAGGAACACATGGTATCCAGGGTCATGCTCGGACCATGTATGTTCAACACATAAGACACTCGATTCGCTATGCTGGCGAGATTTCCTGCAAATGCTGTCCGCTGACCTCGTATACTGGATTCTGCACCGAATAATTGATACTCGCCATACATGACACCTACGTAAACCCCGACCTGACCCGCGAGATCGTTTTGCTCGGCGATTTGTAAACTATCTCGGGTGTATCCTGCGTCCTCTATGGCCATCCAGGCGTGTTGTAAAAACAAGCGTTCTTGCGGATCGATAAGTTCCGCTTCTCTAGGAGAAACATTGAAAAATAACGGGTCAAACTCATCCACGCCTTCAATAAAACCGCCCCATTTACTGAAATGGTTTCCTTGAGTTGTCCGATCTTGATTGTAATATTCTTGCCAGTCCCAACGCTCCTTAGGAATTTCGATAACGCAATCTTTACCTTCCTTCAGATTCGACCAGTACTCTTTGATATCCGAGGATTCAGGATAACGCCCACTCAAACCAACTATAGCGATGGATGCCGTATTTACTTCTTTAAGCGTTGAGCTGGCCGCAAGAGTTTGTGGACTTTTTCTAAAACGATTCAAATGCCGTCTTGAGCGCTCGTTTACAGGACTAACTGACGAAATAACCTTAGCCTCAATACTTTTGCCCTGACCCGTTTTTTCTGGTTTGTTTACGCTTTTTGAAGAAGTTTCTAGCGAAAACAATTGCAAAACTTTTTCTGAAAATGAGTCGAACAAGTAGTCTGCTAGTGCTTCAATCGTTTGGTACTCAAAAAATAAGGTCTTGGGTAAGGCGCCAAACGTCTTTTCTAACAGCTCGGTAAGCTTAAGTGCGAGAATAGAATCAATTCCATAGTTCTCTAACGGTGCTTTCGAAGCTATCTGAGATGCCGGCATTTTTAATTGGCTGGAAAATGCTTTTCTTAAGTAGGTTTCAAACTTTTCCAAAATTCTCGATCTATCAGTGTCTTTCAAAGAAGCTATTTCAGCAGCATTATTTTCAACATCTAAATCGCTATATTCCGATTCGAAGACCTCTGGCGACTGCTTTACTTCTTGTTCAGACTTGGTAAAAAGTTGTTTTTCAATTTTGGGCACATTCCCTTCTACAACGATTGTTTGACTAGAAAGTGAACCTAAACTCCGGTAAAACATCTCAATACCAGTCGTTGACTCCATTGGATGCATGCCGGAAGTTTCTTGCAGTTTTTGTTGGGCATTTGGTTCAATAGACATGCCACCATCTCGCCATAGTGGCCAGTTAATTGACAACGTATGTCCAAATCTCAAGTTCTGTTTCTTAAGTTGATTACGATACTCGGAAAAATGGTTCATAAACCCATTGGCAGCCGCATAATCGACCTGGCCGGGATTGCCAAATACAGCTACCCCCGAAGAGAAAAGTACAAAGAAGTCTAATTTTACTTTTGCACAAGCCGAGTCTAAATTAAACGTCCCACGTACTTTAGGTTCAAGAACTTTTTCAAACTCAGTTAATGACTTTTTGAAAATGAAATTGTCTCGAATCATCCCCGCACTATGGATAACGCCATTAAGTTGTTTGTGTTTCCTTTGAATAGATTTTACTAGGCTAGTGACTCGCTCAATGTTGGAAAGATCCAGTTGTTCATACTCTACTCTATCGCCATACAAAGAAAGTTCACTTAGTACTAATTTCTTTTTAGAAGTGAGTCCAGAACGACCGGTAACAATAACCTTTGCGAGGCGAGTATTCTGTAAGATCTCTTTCGCAAATAGAAGCCCCAGACTACCTAATCCACCAGTAATTATATACACACCGTTGTCTTTGAAAGTAATGTGAGGGACAAACAGTGGAGCTTCTTTTGCTTTCCACCGGAGAGTATTTCTCGTTCCGTTTTCATATTTAACCACGCCGGATTCAGAATGTTTTTCTTCGTGTAGTAGTCGATTTCTAATTTCCTCGGCGGACACTGCGTTATCAAGAAAAATTAACTGTGCCTTCAACTGAGAATTCTCCAGGGACGAAGTTTTCAATAGTCCAGCAAGCCCGGCAAAAATATCAGCACGCGGTCCACTCGGTATAATTATCTGAAGAAGTATCTTTTCACTACCTTTTTGTGTTAAGGCTGACTTTATCTGGTTAAAACAGAGCTTTGCTAGTGATATATAGTCTTCCGATAGCTGTTGGTTTTCTGTTTGATATTCTGATAGTTGAGTTTCGGGAAGAAGTTGCTCTAACTGTTTGCAAGTAGGCTCAGTAAAATCGCATAAAATTAGATATTTCTTTCGGTTTACATTATTATCGGCTTTGTCGGTTTTTATTTTTTTCGATTCGACTGAATTGTCTTTCTCCCATTCTGGAGTAGCAAGGACGCTCCCGGCTTTTTCATTTGTAGCAAGCTCAGTACTTTGGCTAATCTCACTATCTCCACTCTGGAAATCTAATTCAGAAATTAACTTCTCACTAGTTAGAATACGAGAAGTAAAGCCGACCAGTTGAACGCAAATATTTCCTTCTTCATCGCATAAATCCAAATCGACTTGAGAGAGACCATTGTCACCTTCACTTTTGGAAATGCTGCGTAGCCAGACATACATATTTTCCTGACATGCTGCATGGATTTTTAGGGTTTCCAAAGAAAATGGAACGGATGGCCGGCTTTGTTTGCCTTTCCAATCATGTTGCAAGCCAAAAATTGACTGTAGAGCAGCGTCCATTATACTGGGATGAAGAATATAGGCGCCAATACCAGCTTCGTCATCGCCTTGACTTTGAATTACAGATGGCAATTTTATCTTTGCCAATATTTGGCTTTTACCTCGGTGAATTGTTTGCAGTCCCCGGTGAGATTCTCCATAAAGTAATCCCATTTGTTTAAAGCTAGAATAGATCTTATCTGATTCAATATTTCCCAAAGTCATATCGCTTTTGAGATTATCTATATTGAGTTGTTGAGGCTTACTTTTGGGATTGAAAGTTACACTTCCCTTACAGTGAACCAGTTCATCACCTTCAACTTCACTAAAGATCTCGAAGCTAACAGCCTCGCTCTGCTCGTTCTCAACGCCATTGCTAAACAGCTCAATCACCACAGTAGTATCATTTTCAACCAGAAGCGGCTGTAGCCAAACAACGTCCTTCATCTCTAAGGCGCTTATATCAAAGGTTCTAGGGAGAGCTTGTTCAATTGCTACTCTTACCATTTCTAGATACGCAACCCCAGGGAGAACCGGCTTAGCAACTTCTGCTTCGGAGCTTTCGTGTTTAATTACTATTTTATGGTCTGCTAGGAAGAACTCATTACTAGTAAATTTGCTTGCATAACTTTGTTGGTAAAAGTCAGAAGTGTTTACGTGAACTAAAGGGTGCAGCTCAGATGACTTTGACCTATTTAAAGTAAATTCTTTGATAAGAGATAATACTTCCTTTTTCGAGAGTCTCTTATTCTTTAATTCTGATACTACATACTCTACAAAGTTGATCATTGTTTTTTCTCTTTTTGGAATTGTTCTAAATTACTAAGGTGTAAGCAGACGATAAACTCTACTTCACCGACAGAGCTTATTGATTATCTATAAAGACTTTTTCTATAAGAGCTTTATCTATAACTGTATTTATAAAAAGACTAAAGGGTTGAAGGACTGATTTGTATATTGTTACAACAGAGAATTAAGCAGGTCGACTGCGTGTTCTTCGTTTATTGAGTCAGATTCAATTTGGCTGATAATTTCTTCAATAGATTCAAAATTTCTAATTTTGTTTGGTTGTTTTGATATCTCTCTTTCTACAGAATTTTCATCTACCCAGCAGCGGTCTTTTGCAAACGGATAAGTCGGAAGGCTTACCAGCTTGGGCTCATAATCTGTAGCGGAAAATGCATCGTATGCCATATTAAGATCCATTCCCTGTTGCTCGAGATCAGAGACTTTACTGTGTAACAGAGGGTGAATAGTTTCTGTTTTAACTTGCGGAGAATTTTCAACAACACTATCGACCTTTGCCAACCAATAACGCTCTTTTGCGAATGGATAACCAGGCAACTCAATTCGTTGTGGCGTACCCTCTCGGTAGAGTTTTCTCCATTCGAAATTTAGGCCCTTGCACCAAAACTCGCATAACTTACGAAGATCTCCAGTATTTACCCATTGGTTAACTACAGTATTTTTTATCGCTTCATCTTTGGCAAGAATTGTTAGCGCTTCTTTATTTTCTTTGGTTTTCCCTCTGAAAACATTGTTTATTTTCGACTTATTGGAAACTATTTGTTCCAGCATTTCTTTCAAGTGTTGTAAAGAATCCGTAATAATACCCAACCTTTCTTCCATTGGCTCCCGACCAACTTGTAGGGTATAAGCGAGAGCTTCTAAGTTGCTATTGGAAGTTAACTTTGGAGAACTTACTTCGCCTTGTTGCTTTTCTTTAGAGACTAATCTTACGCTAATAAATTTGAGTAAATCGGCAGCTACTTGCACCAGCTGTTTATCAGTTTTTGCTGAGAGAGGTATTAGAACACTTGTAAATTTCGATATGGGATATGCTGACTTTCTGTTTTCGCCAGACTCTTGATATTCACCTACAACCAGATGCGCGTTAGTTCCGCTAAAACCAAATGAACTGATAGCTGCTAGTCGCTGACTTGAGGCACTTGTTTTCCAGTCTTGCAAGTCACTATTGATATAGAATGGACTATCACTCAACTCAATGTGCTCGTTTAATCTTTCAAAGTTTATAGTTGGGGGTAATTGCTGATTTCTCAAAGCCAAAGTTGCTTTAATAAATCCCGCAATGCCGGCTGACGCGCCACAATGGCCTATGTTGCTTTTTACCGAACCAAGCGCGCAATACTTTTTCTTATCCGTATAGTCTTTAAAAGATTCTTTTAACCCCTCAATCTCAATAGGATCACCAAGCTTTGTACCTGTACCGTGAGCCTCAATCAGCTCAATATCGTTGGGATCAATACAAAATTTATCATAAACTTCCTTTTGCAGAGCCGTTTGTGACTCAGGATTAGGTGCTGTAATTCCGTTAGTTTTTCCATCCTGGTTTATTCCCCAGCCTTGAATGACTCCTTGAATTATGTCGCCATCTTTTTGGGCATCTTCAAATCGTTTTAATAGAACGACGCCAACTCCTTCACCGAGTACAAAACCGTTTGCTCGCTGATCGAAGGTAAAACAACGACCGTCAACGGATTGCATGCCGGACTGTGAAGTTTTGATATGCATTTCAGGAGTCGCCATTACTGCTACTCCGCCAGCTAAGGCTAAGTCACTATTAAATGAAGACAAACTGTCGCAAGCATTCGCGATAGCAACTAGAGACGATGAACATGCAGTATCGATCGATATACTTGGCCCTTTTAGGTCCAGGAAGTAGGAAATGCGTGCGGCTAGAATGGATGCGGCCCCGCCCGTGAATCCCTGGGCGCTTTGTTTCTGCTCCTTGGATAGAAGAAGGTAGTCTGTTTCCCCAACACCAGCAAACACACCGCATTTTGATCCTGCTAATGACTGCGGATTGTATCCCGCATTTTCAATGCTATGCCAACAAGACTGTAAGAACAGCCGTTGTTGAGGATCCATGCTCTCGGCTTCAATCGGTGATATATTGAAAAATATTGGGTCAAAGCAGTCGTAGTTTTCCAATGCACCCATCCATTTACTGATGGATTTTCCTACAACAATTTCGTCTTTTTGGTAATAAGAATTGATATCCCATCTTTTACGCTCGACTTGATTAATGCAATTTCTACCATCAATAATGTTTTGCCAGAACTCACTAAGGTTTTGGGATTCGGGAAATTGCCCTGCCATACCGATGACCGCAATTTTTTGAGATTCCAGTCTAAACATCTTATTTGAGCTGAGTTTTTGCTCAAGGCCAAGTTTACGCTTGGGAGAAAGCTTATTTTCCGTCCAATAATTTTTTTCGCCAAGGGTTTTGTCTAGTGCTTGCTCTAGTTCAGGGCTATGCTCAACGGGCGGTATAACCTGCTCCACCTGTATGGAATTTTCCTGTAGTTGTCCCTGACTGCCCAACTTTTCAGCTATATAACCCGCCAGCTCATTTATTGTCGAGTAGCTATAAACAATGGTCGCTTCTATTGATAACGAAAACCGCTTATTAATTTTACGGATCCAAGTTACCCCGGTAATAGAGTCTAATCCTAGTTCAATAAATTGCGTATTCTCGTCAATCAACTCTTCATTTAGTTGAAGCTCCTTCGCCAAAAGGAAGCTAAGCTCAGCGGTTACGGAAGATGAATCAAAAGTATTTTCGCTATCAATCTTCGCCTGAGCGGGCTGTTCAATCTCGTTAGCGTTAATTCGATTTTCAAATATGCCAGACTCAGTCTTTACTAAGTTAGCCATGCGAGAAAGTGTTGGATGACTATAGACGGTGGTTGCCTCTAGTTCGGTATCGTACCTTTGATTTATTTTCCTGATCCAGGTGACTCCGGTTATCGAATCTAAACCTAAGTCCGACAGCAGCGCTTCTTCATCGATATTGGCAGGAGCTACCTGTATTTCTGACGCTAAAAGATCTTTTAACTCACTAGTTATCGCAGAAAAATCCGTTTCGTCTACACCAGATATCACCTTATGTGAGGACTCTGAGGTACTTTTCACTGACTTTCTTGCAAAATTATCCGCGTGGTCTAATCGAGTATTAGGTGCGGCGCCCTCGAGCTGTTGTTCAACTAAAAGACCTTGTATTTTTTTACTTAATCTAGCTAGTGTCGGATGGCTATAGACAATAGTGGCTTCAATCGATAATGCGTATGTCTGGTTAATTTTTCTAACCCAACTTACTCCGGTAATAGAGTCTAACCCAAACTCAATAAAGGAAGCATCTTGTCCAATATCGCCCTCCTCCATTTGCAACTCTTCTGCTAATAAACTCCTGAGTTGAGAGGTAATAGCAAGTTGGTTTTCTGATCTATTAATTTCTGTGGCTTTATCTGTTTTTATAGAATCAGGCTTTCTGTTTTCCAGCTTGTCGGAATTCGTATCAGCACGGCAAAATTCATCTTGAATTTTTTCAAAAGCTTTAGCCTGCCCCACAAATGTTTGCTCATGCATCGCTAACTCAGACTGATAACAATCAGCCAGCTGAGCCAATAACGGCTGCGTCCACTGCTGCTTAAATGCCATTAATCGACCACGAGAATGGTGCGCCAATTGTTTCGCCAAAGCCATCGCTTCACGCTCAACAGATTGTCGCTGAACAACAGGATAAGCGAGCCCTCGATCTTTTAACGCCTTCCCCGAGCGCCCTTGAGCGGTCAACAAAGTTTCTCTCGCCAGGTCATGACCTAACCTTTTCGGTAAGATAAAAGTCGAGCCCGCCCCAGGTGTAAAACCATAATCCATATACGGACTGACATAGCGACTCTCTTCACTGAAAAGCCAATAGTCCGCAAACGCGCCGAGTACCCAGCCGGCACCAATACCATGTCCCTGCATAGCGGCTATCACCGGTAACGGACAATCCTGCGCCAGCTGAAAAACTTTTCTGTCGGTAAATTTGGTTTTACCTTCCTGAATGGCCAACAAGGTTTCCTTCGTCCCTCCGGAGGCAAAATAGTTATCGTAACCAATCAACACCACAGCCTTGTAACCCGCCGCGTCAGCAATATGTTGAAAGACTTCATTCATCCCATCAACAAAGGCTTCAGAGAACATATTCTTCGCGTCACGGTCGGCCATCTTCACCAACACCACTCCTTCCGGATGGACTTCTGCGGAGATCACTTTAGACTGCAGTCCAATCGGCGTGATGGTTTCGGGTAATGCTCCATTGGCTGCTTGCTTGGGCTCAGTCCAAGGGGGTAAGGCTTCAATTTTCTGATGGCGTAAACGCGCTTTGTCTTGCTTCCAGTTACCAAGTATGTTGTCTGGAAATAAAGCCCAATCATTGGCTAAAGCCAGGGCAGATGAAACCACCTGTTGAGGGCTAACCGCTTGTATGGTGGGTTCAATTGCCTTTAGCTCAGCCCCCGTGTATGGGCGTTCACTCAGGAGTATTTCTTTACTTAAACGCTCGCCCAAGTGTTCAGAGAATAGCGTCATCAATGGGCGCAGCTGAGCTCCTTTTAGCTTCGCCTGGTTAAAGGCATATTGACCATCCTGACTATAAATACAGGTATCACAGGATTGCACCCAATACCAAGCCAGGTTGCTGATATTTCCTTCAACGGCTGCAATGACTGGGAGCGATGAATCGGATAGGGTTTGTTGTAACTGCTTGAAGATTTTTACACTCGGCTCAGCGGGTAAAAAGTCAGCATAATCACTCGCTAAAACAATCACCCGCATTGCTGACAATGGCGATGGTTTTGTCTCCTGGTTATCAACCTGCGATTGATTGACTTCAGTGATAACTTTTTTCAGCTCATTGGCAAATTTTGAAACTGAATAGGATTGCTTACGCTTTTTCAACTTGAGCGTTAATACACCCGGTGCAGGTGATGTCAATTCCAGATGAGTTGAAGGTGAAGTTAACTTGCCTTTGATTTTTACCGGGGTATCAAGCTGAGCTGTTTCAACTTGACTTAAACCATCCACCAGCCTAATGACATCACCGGCTAAATGGTGTTTGAGTAAGCGTAGCGACACGGCTGTTTTGCTCGCTAAACTTGTCGCCAGGGATAAGCTATAAGGCTCTACTTGGTCAGCCGCTACGATAGGACACTGCCAACCTTTCTCTTTTAATTGTTGACCGGTTAATACAGTTGATACATACAACAAGTCATTGGCTTTGACTTCACCAAAGCGCAGCCCCAACAAGTCCGTTTCATCGGTGGTGGGCAATAGGCCTTGCGCAATATTTGTATAACCATAATGACCACTACTACTACACACCATAAAGTCACATAACGCGGCCAGTAGCCATCCGGCGCCACTGGCATCCCCCTGCAATACCGCTATCGTCGGGTATGGGAAATTTACGATAGTTTGATAGAGTTGCTGCTCTATCGCTTGGTTAATTGCTTCTCTTGTACCTGTAGCGAATTGTGACTTATTCCCCTGCAGCATTAATACTTTAACATTATCAAGTGTCTTCACTTTATCGAGTGCTGCTAACAGTTGTTGAATGACCGTAAGCGTCAGTTGATTTTCCGGGGCATTGATTTGAATCGAATAGACGCC
>JAPHTP010000157.1 GCA_026196875.1 Kangiellaceae bacterium | reverse complement strand
TAACCCAACAACTAAACTTAAAAGCAAAAAGAATGTGTTGGTTGGAAACTCAACTTGAGGAATTGTTGGGTTTCGTTCCTCAACCCAACCTACCGAGTTATTTATTTAGCGGTGTTTGCTCTACGAGCTGTTCGATTGAATCTTTCATAATTTTAAGCCAATCTCCTTTCTCTATGTAGTAGTTTGCTGATGCGATTGCACTTGCTATACCAATGTTTACCGATTCATCGCTGGCCATATCTTTAAGTAAGTAATCATATCTGAGTTGCAAGGCTCTATGAGTAATTCCAGCTACATGTGGGTTTCCTTGAGAACTAGGATTTGAAAGACTTGTTTCATAACCAAAAGTAACATTTGACATGATTAATAAGAAATCAATGTTTGGGTACGTCTTTCTAATAAGCTGAGTATTAGGCACTTTAAACTTCACAACTCCTTTTGACTTAGATATTTTAGATAGATCTTGAGTAAAAGTTTCTGAGTTTTCGCTATTAAAATCCTTCGGCGAAATTTTTATTAGGTTTGACTGTTTGCTGCTGATTGAATTAGTTAATGTTTTAATATTAATTTCATTCAATAAGTCAGCAGCATGTTGATCAATTTCAGAATCCTTGACATTTTCAAAATCATCCATGTAGTGGTCTCTCAGAAAAACGGTAACTTGATCTTTATCTAATAATAAAACACCGATATTTTTATTCTTGAAACTCTCTTGTTTATAGGATTGATTAAAATAATGAGTGTTAGCTCCACACCCAGTGATCAATAAAAAAATTGCTACCCCTAATAATTTACTTTTCATAATAAAGCCTCTAGATATTGTTATTTATTTGTCTAATGGTGAGCTGTAGATTCAGCTTGTTATTTAAGAAAATTTAGCTAATTCTACGTGGAGTTTGCAAAAATCCCACAAAAATAAGTGTGAATTATTCACACAATATAGGCCCCAGTTTCAATAGTTCTCAGAAGGGGTAACAATGAACTACCCCTTTTAAGTAATTGAGTAATTGGGGTCAGAGTCGATTAATCCAATAGAGAGATTTCTTACATCAAATCCAGACTCAAGCTCTACTCTTTTTGCGCCCAAGTTAATAAAATCAATTCAATTAAAAAAGGTTTTAAGGACAAAACCATGGCTAGACTACCTCGCTTTGCACCAACGGGTATTCCACAATACGTTATCCAACGCGGTAATAACCGCCAACCCTATTTTTAATCGAATCTGACCCTAATTACCTGACCCTAATTGCCAGAACGTACCTGAGTCTTTTGGGCCTCTGGAAAGCGGTTTGGCTTAATTTTTATATGTTACGGATAAAGGTTGAATTGGGATGTGAACTTATCGGCCATCATAATGATGATCTGTATTTTGTGCTTGTGTTGAGTAAATAGATCGTATACAAAGTTAAATTAAATTTAGTTTGTATCTACGGAGATTTTAGGCATCAATAACAATGCTACTCTGGCCTATTCACACGCGCAGATTTTGACGCTTGATCTGATGAAGCAGGGCTTGTCTTTTAAAGAGGCTTGTCAGTTAATAGGGCTTCCGTATTTTAAAGATGATGCCCGCTCTCTTAATCGCCGTATTCCTATTGAATCCTTTCTTGATGCTTGCGAGTCTCTCAACCGCTACCATTCTGATCCGCTAACATGTTTTAAAGTTGCCAGCCGGTTGACGCTTCATGAGATTGGTCCATGGGCTTATTTTATGATTGAGAGTTTCAGCTTGAGGCAGGCTTTTGATACTTTTATTGATAACTATCATTTGTTCGGGAACTTTGGCCAACCGGAGTGGATGAGCTTTGAGCAAAGTTCCGGATTAGTATGCGAGTATCCTTTCGCTCAGTTATCCAGGTTGACTCCTTTGCTGGAGATCCGTTGTGCGGTTTTAGCTAGTTTTGCGCGCTTGATGACTAAGCAGCTTTATCCCGACTTAGTTACTAAGATCTGTTTTCAACATGATCCCTCGGCTGATAAAAAACGGTATGAAGAAGTTTGCAATTGTCCGGTGGAGTTTAAATCGGCGGTTACTGGTTTCTTTGTAGCGGATAAGTATCTTGATCTGAAAATCAATTCCCCGGATGAAAATCTTCGCGGGGCGTTTAAAGATAAAATTGTAAAGCTCTTTTCCTCAGATAGTACTAATAGTCTGGCTTTTCGTATTGAGAAGCATTTGGCGTCTCTTATGCCGGCGCATGTTGATAGGAAGTTAGTCGCTAAAGAAATGGGGATGAGTGAGAGTACTATGAAAAGGAGGCTTTCTGATGAAGGCACTACTTTTAAAGAAATTTTAATTAAAGTTAAAAATGAGGCAGCGCGGCGGTTGCTTTATGAGGGTGAGCTTCGTGTTTCTGAAATTGCAGAATGTCTTGGGTTTTCTTGTGTGTCTTCATTTTCTCAGCGTTTTAGGCAGTTGAATGGGGTTTCTCCTCGGCAATTTCAAAGCCGGGCTTGTGAGTGTTAAACGCTTTTTCTTTTGATGGTTTTTCTGTTTGGAAAGCCTTCCAAGTTTTCTCTAGAAGTTATTCAAGTCCGGTAATATTTACTTTTTGTTAATTTTGAGCCGAAAGATAAAAAATTTGGTTTTCGTAGATAAAGTTATCTCTGGGTGTTATGTGTTTTTCGTTTTAGGTTTGGGTATGATTTTACCTATTGACTTAGATATTTATTTTAATAATTTACGTAATGCAATAGAGGAACTAATCATGGCAGTCAAACATACACCTACAGGTGAAGTGCATAGGGGAACTAAGGGCGGGCGAACTGGTTGTGGGTTTAATACTAAGGAACACCCAAGCCATTGGGTTAATACATCAGAGCGGATTACTTGTGCTAAGAATGGTTGTAAGAATTAATCTATAGATGAATTTTAAACAGTGGAAAACATTAAAGTCTACATAATAAGATATCAATATCTGGCAGCTAAAGAGATGAAGGAAATATTTTTTTTAGGTTTACTTATCTTGGTAATACCTCAATCACAAGCGGCTCTAGTTACAACTTCAAAAACTGAAGTATGCAGCATATTGTCGGAGATAGGCTTAAAAACTAAAGGGTGGAAAAAGTTCTATGGAGATGAATATGGCTGTTTAAGCCCATATAAAGATATTGGTTCAGGTGTTCTTCCCAATAATATTGCTTTTTATGTTGAGGGCAATAAATCGAGTGCTCGTGAGGTGAAATTAGTTATAAATATAAATAATAATTCTGATGCTAACTTGGCTCATAGAGAACTATTGAAGGCTTCAAAATTACTTAGTAGAAAAGCTATTGGTAGAGAACTTCCAAAAGAAGTAGTTAAGGCAATTCTATCTGGAGCGAGCTTTACAAAAAAAGTAGCTGACTCAATTGTTAAGGTTCAAAGGGTTAATTGGCCAAGCGGGAATGGTTATGAAGTCAAGGTTATCATGGAATAGCATGGTTGGATAAAAAATTATAGTGAGTGAGAATCAATAGAGGCTTTCATTAGTCGCTCTTCAATTAAGTTTGTAAAAATTATTTATAACTATGAATACTACAGAGAGTATTGTTGAATCGTATTTTAGGTTGGTAAGAGATTGCTTTACGCAGCCTGATGTAAAGGTGATCAAGGGTAATAATCGCCAACTAGATCTTCTTGCATATAACATCCAGGAAAGGAAGTCATATCACGTTGAGGTCAGTGTCACACACTGTCGGCAGTGGTGCCCAACTCCAGAAGAGTTGAAAGGCAATTTCGATAGGAAATTCTTTGGTTTGCCTTCCAAGAAGAAAGGAGATAACACAGACTATGTGAAGGGTAAAACTTACACTGAAAGCATAAAGAAAACGTATAAAAGTCTCGGCCTTGACTATGAGAGTATCAATCGCGTATGGGTCTGTTGGACGGTAAAGGATGCCGATAGGTTAGAGTTGGAGTTGAGAGAATATTGCAAGAAACTCAGGATACCATTAGTAGAAGTTGTTAGCTTTCGAGATGAAGTAATTCCTAGCCTGATGGATAAGGTGTCAACATCAAATTATGAAGATGATTCGCTCCGAACTTTAAGTCTGTTGAGGCAATATGAACTACAAAAGCCTAACAGGTAACGGTAAGACGAGGAAAGTGTCGAGTATCTAATGTCGATTGGCTTAATTTTTATATGTAGGAACTAAGTGAAGTTAAAATATGAACTTATTGGACATCTTTTTCGTAATTGGTAATTTTGATTTGTGCTAAGTAGGTGAGATCGTTTACAAAGCTTGGAATGACAAGAATAGAGGCCGAGTTTACGTGATTGATTGGTTTGCGAAAATATTGTGAGCAAGTGAACTGACCCCCTTGCTCGAATGTCCGCTCTTAGCGAAAAGTTATAGGAAATCGTGATGAAAGTTTTATATGTTGTAGCATTATTGACGAACATTCCTCCGGTGGATTTGAGCGAAGATAACCTTTCCCACTTGATTAAGCATAGCATTTTTGATGTGGTCGGTAAGTCGGTACAGGCTAGCCTTGAGCATACAACTAAAATAGAAAAAGATACTTGTCTTGGCCAATTTTATCACTTTCCAAAAATTGAGTTAATGCATATCAATACGCTTGTAGAAGTTATCGAAGACTTAGACAAGATTAAGCACAAAAAAACGAAATCGTACGAATCCAAACTATGGACCATTACTCATCAATCTCAAACGAAAATTCGCTATGGTACAAATAGGAATGTTTGTAAAAAAGAAAAGGCACCAAGAATCGATAAACATGAGAGAGCTATTGAAGAGCTATTGAATAAGTTAAAGCTTTATAAAAGCTACAGAAAAAACAATAACTAAAAGAGAAAGAGGAAGTCCAGGCAGGTATGAACAAGAAATATCCCGCAAAGCCAACAGTTGGTTTACAGGGAATCCGAGGCAATATTTGGGGGGGCACACTTGAACTGGTAATCGAATCTACGGTCCAACATGTCTTAGATATTAACTATTGGAAGTGCCTGAGATTGTCTAAATTAGATCTTTAGAGTAATTTGCGGCTTTTGTAGCAGGAATGACGGGGGATTATGCAGCTAAATTGTATGAAAATTTATTTAGTCCAAATAAGGGGCTGTATTTGAGAGATTGCAATGAATTAAAGTAAGTAAAGTAGACTTGTATTGATATCTGATGCTATCTGTTATCATAAAGTCGAAGTTCATCGATAGTTTCAATCAGGCAGCAAACCCACGATTTAGTCGAGTTATGTACGAGAAGTACAGAGGTTCTAATGCAAAAATACATAATATTTATATTACTGCTATTATCAACCCATGTCACAGCTGAAACGAGCACGTTGACATGTAACTATCGCGGATTCAGTGACGAAAGCGGGTATCAAAAAGTTAAGGAAAGATTTGAGCTCAATTTCATAATTGACTCCAAGACTGGAAAGAGCTATCTACTTGGAAATGCAGGAAGTTCGGAGGTGCAGTTTTTCAAGTCCAATGGTCAGCTGTCTTTTGTGGAAATGACGGCAACTGGTAACATAATGACTACCACAGTAGATGATAGTCTTAACTCAGTCCATAGTAGAAACACGGTAGTGCTTGGAAACCTTATTCCTTCGCAATACTATGGTAAATGCATCTTCAAATAAAATACATAACCAGAGTGTCAAAGTGAACTTCGTTACTATATACCGAATTTTCTAATTTGTATCACAAAGCCTCTAGATTTAGGGATTTTGTGAACTTTCGTTTTTGGCGCTATGTGGAATTGTCGATAGTGCTAACTAATGTGAGAAGGATGTTGACTAGTATTTTATAATTTAAGAGCAACCTCTTAGGAAAAACAGCAATGAAGTGGCTACTAATTTCAACTTTTGTTATTTTGTTTTCCAACACCCTAAATGCAGTTGAATATGAATGTAAAGTTAAAACTAAGTATGGTTCAGAGAACATTTATTCTTCCAAGCATATACAGAAATGGAAGTTTTCGGTAAAAATAAGCGAAAATAAAGATGGGGCCTATTTGTATCGGTGCTCTTTCAGCTCCAGTGTAAACAATGTTACTTGTGATCGATACTCTGTAGATAAAGTAGAGTTTGATGAACACGTTAAAATCAAAAAGTTTTATGTCTTTAGAAATCAATTTGACGTTCAGTTATTTTCGAATCTATCTTTTGTGGAAAACAACGGTAGAGGAAGTGTGGCATATGGTAAATGTAATGTGGTTGCTCCTTAATTGATAGACATCTAATTAAATTCTTCAAAACTATTTAGGTACCCGCAATAGGTCAGACACAGAAACTCAATAAACGTGGGGTAGAGCAGATGAGGATTTTTAGCGCATTAGTTATATCGCTAATTAGTACAATTGTGACTGGAGGTACTACAATAGGCCTGAAAAGCTATAAGTGTACTCAAGAAAAGTCTACAGGTTTTGTATTTATAGGTGGGCAATGGAAATCAACATCATTTTCAACCGTTGACTATATTTTACGCCCTCTAGGTACCGATAATTATGAATATGCTTTATTTGAGACTGAGAACGATGAATTTGGGACAGTATGCAGATGGAGAGAACAATTCAAACGAAAAATATTAGAGTGCACTATTGACAAGCTTGGAAACAAGGCAAAGGGAAAGTTATTCATGTTCGATTCATCAAGTTTGAAATTTATTCATAGTTCTATCAACTCATATATGGATCATGATAATAAAACTCCTAATTCCGTGTATATTGAGATGGGAACATGTAAAGAAATTGCGACTAAGAAGCAGTAGCTGGCATAGTATTCGGAAGTAATGAGATCAGAACATTTGGTAGTCAGCATAAGGTTTTTCAAAAGTAATTGGGGGCAGAGTCGATTAAACCAATAAAGAGATTTCTTACATCAAATTCAGACTCAAGCTCTACTATTTTTGTGGCCTATTTTATAAAGTCAAGTGATTTAAAAAGGGTCTAAAGGACTAAACCCTGGCAAGTTGAAGACGATCCTGTATTATATTTTTAATCGACCCTGATCCTAATTACCATAATATTATGCGATATCAAGATCCGTTAAAAATTAATTGTGAGAAATGTGGAAGTACTGATAGCTACCCTGTTAAAGCTCTTTTATCATTAACAGCAAAATGTTTTAACTGTGGAAACTCACTCGAAAAGCACGGACTTGAAATGCGTGAATTTATACTAGAAAACAACGCATATATCAGTACCGTTGAGTTCATACTAGAAATTGAAAGCAAATTAAATATCGAATTTAGCGACGAGGAAGCAGATAGTATAGAAACAATAAAAGATTTGTTATCACTGGCAACATCAAAAAACAATGAAAGCAAAGATATTACTCAACTGATAATTTTTAATGCGCTCCAAGCATTAGGCTACGATACATTACCAGACTCAGGCACCAAATTAAAAAGTCTATTTTTACATGACCGGAAGCCAGGTAATTGGGTCAGAGTCGACTAATCCAATAGAGAGATTTCTTACATCAGATTCGGACTCCAGCTCTATTCTTTATTGCGGCCAAGTTAATAAAGAAAAAATACTTGCAGGAGCTGTCACATGATTGGTAACGTGATTCACTGCGTATAATAAGTATTAGGGTTCTCATGGAAATAGATATCCCGAAAAAGTTAGGTTTATGGTGGTCTAAATCTTGGTTAGAGGATCAAGATGGTAAGGTGGTGGCAAGTAGCGATTACCTGTATATGCCCGAAAGGTTCTCTGAATGTTTTTGGGTGCTCTTTGAACGATTGAATTACACACATGATTATTGTTTACATCAACTTGTATCCTCTGAAGAAAAGTTGCGGCAGTTACGAGAGGATGCAAAGGAATGTCCAGATATAGAAGATCATTACTACTGGGAATATAACGTAGATGTAATTTCAAAAAGTAATGTCTTAATGATTATGTCTAGTTTTATCGAGTGGGGTCTAAAACGTGTCCTGAAAGAGTTGGTTGGCTCCATACCTAAAAAGGGTAATAAAAGGACTTCAGATATAGACCATTACATTACCTGCATAAAATCTGAAGCTCTTATAGATTTAGACTTAGCACCAAGAGCCAAAAGTTGTTTAAATGCATTGAGAAAATTAAGAAACAAGTTTGCTCACGGTGAATGGGAGAAAATCGAACCCCTATTAAAAGACCTTACTTTCAAAGAGATGTTCACGTGTATTAGTGACTTGTTTTCTCAAATTGAAAACTTAGCTTGGGAAAGCGAATGGGGTAACGTCTAAAGATTAACGCGGTAAGTCGGGTTAACGATGTTGTAGGTTGGGTTAGCTTTGCGTAACCCAACAACCAAAATCAAAGGCAAAAAGAATGTGTTGGCTGGAAACTCAACTTGAGGAATTGTTGGGTTTCGTTCCTCAACCCAACCTACCGAGTTGACCCTAATTACCCTGGTGTTTTGGGCTTCCGCAAATGGCCGAAATGTGAATTGTTTTAAAATAGGCGAATGGTATTCTTAATTAGGAATTAGTTTGTATGGGGATGAATTACTCTTTTGATATTGTTTTTGACAAAGAAAATATTGAAGAAATAGTACAATCACTTCGTAAGATAATATCAGAAAGCGGAGCTGAAAGATTTCAACGTTGCATACCTTGGATTCCTGAAAGAACAGTAGAAGAGAAGCTGTATGAAAGTGAAGAGCTTCAGTACGTAGAATCAGGTTCGTTGGGGCTAGAGTTAAAATCTCATGAGAGTCCTAACAACTACTGTTTAACTTTTAGAATTCCTGAGTCAAGAAGATTGATTGAGTTATGTAACGATCACGGTTTCGAACAAGGAGAAAATATTAGTTTCGTCGAGTTTGGATGTATTTGGGCATCTGTGTACATTGGGAAGAAGTGGGGCGTGCTCTCTCTAACAGCCGCAACAAGTGCTATGAGTCATCTAATCTCATCCTCGAAGGACGTAAGAGCTCATTTATTAAGTGTGTTTTCTAGTTGCGCTTCATTTATTCTTTTCGATAAAGAAGATGAATTGTTTGATGTGTTGTATCCGGAAGTGGGTAGAGTTAATTTGGGTTGCGCTGATTATTATTGTACTGAGTCAGATTTTACATTAGCTCCAGATAAGATGGTTGAGTTGATTAAAGCGGATTTGTTGGAGTAGGAAGAACTTTGAAAGAGAGCTTGTTAACCTACATAAAGCTGTAGTGGACGGGTTGCCCAATAAACACAAATGGTAAAACTATGCTTAGTTTATATATGGTTGAATCTTCGACCGGTGTTGTTGTGAAGTCGGATGGAAGCTATCACCTAAGTCTCTTGGTCGTCAATATGTACAATATTTCAACAGAAAATACCGACGGACTGGGACGTTATGGGAAGGACGCTTCAAATCTTGTTTGGTTGATACAGAAGATTACTTGCTCACCCGTTATCGATACATCGAACTGAATCCTGTGAGGGCAAACATGGTAAAACACCCTCAAGAATATAAATGGTCTAGCTATGCGATAAATTCAGGCTGTAAAATGTCTGAACTGATTACCCCTCATGACCAATTCCAAAATTTGGGAAAAACCGATGATCAAAGATTTTCGGCTTATAAGAGACTGTTTGACGAACCATTAAGTCATGTTAAGGTTGATCAAATTCGTTTAGCAACTCATCGCGGATTGGTTGTGGGCAGTGACGAGTTTAAAGATAAAATCGAAATGATTTTGGGAGAGAGTGTTCGGCCAAGACCAGTGGGAAGACCATGGCAAGTTGAAGATGAGCCTGTATTATATTTTTAATCGACTCTGACCCTAATTACCCACCCGCAGAACTTAACTACAAGCAACAATTTCAAGTCGGGAGCTAAATCTTAGTACGCGCGCCATAACAATCAAGAGTGGGATATCGCTTTTTACAGTCTCTCCAAGATACCTCCCTCTCAATATCATAGCTTTCGTCAAAATACATTTTGCCGTCCACTCGACGGGTATACTTACATTGCCAGTTACGCCGGTTTACTAAAATACAACCGGTCATATTTTTTAAATACGCCCCTTGTTTCTCAACAACTTTTGATTCTTTAGGATAAAAGTAAAACGTTGTACTTTTAAGAAGTTTAAACGAGCCCTTTTTACCATAGTCCCGTTCGGTCAATATTGTTAACGGCGACCATGGGTCAATTTTTTGTCATTTTTCCAAACACCCACCCAATAATGAAAAGCCCCCCAAAGGATGAATCCGATTAGAGCAATCCCAAATAACCAGTCAAATACTGAGTCTCCGCGTTGATATTTTTTCATACTACATTCCTCTAGTACTGAATCACTATTTACTAACTGAAATTAGTATACTTGTTTTTATTGTGAACTATCGTTCTTCTCAGCTGCATAACTAAAACAGGCTTGTTCCCAAGCTGTAATCACATAGTCAATATAAAAAGTAGATTCCATTATTTCGTCAACCGATGCAAATGGGCTGTTATCATCTTTACCGCCTTTGCTTTTTACTTGGCGGATGACTTCTTCACAAACCATAAATTCTTTGGCTAGTTCAAACCACTCTTTCTTTTTAAATTGGAATAAGTTTTTACTTAGTTTTCCAGGCAGCTTTTTACAGATGTTTAATTCATTGGAGAGTTTTTTCTGTTTGATCTCATTGGCGTATTTGGCAACAAAGTCAGAGTGTGTTTTGCTGAGTATCGCTGCTAACTTAAACCAGTTCGCTTTAGTATAAGGAGTTTCACTTGGCCTTTTCATTTTATAAAGTTCAGCAGGACATACTTCCGCTGAGTTGGCAGAGAAGCTTTGAAATAGAATTAATAAAACGAGTAATTTAAAAGGCATCTTAATTTGAGTTGTTGGCCAAATATTTAACCTACTAAAAACAAAAAAAATCCCTCCATAATCCTTTTTAATTATGTTAAGATTTTCCTTGCTAGCGGTTGGAAAAGTTTCCAAAAACTCGCGGTGTTTTTAGGAGGTTTAACAGGCTTTCTAAACAGCGAGTTTAAGTTAAGAAACCGCCAACCTTTCGGTTAGCGGCCACCTACGGTCGAGGGTTGCACCCCTCAGTTGTAGATTGGTCAAAGTTCAACTCGTATAAGGAGTCAAACAATGACGTACAGGGATTATACTCTGTCGCAGCTAACACTGCGACCCCAGTTTCTCAAACACTTTTCATTTTCATTCTATATCACCAACTTCTATGCCTTGCGGCTAACTTATTCATTTCTAAAGAAAAAATATCTTATCTAGGAACAAATCTAAACCGTTCCCAATAGTTTCAGGCAGTTTGTATTAATCATTTGAGTTTTCAGATTGGTTTTCAGGCAAGGATTTCGCTCGCCTTTTGAAAAGCGAAACCAACCATAATCGCTCAATAAATAAACAACTTGCCATAACCCAGTTTGAGAGCTGGGCGTTCGCGAAACGAATAGTTTAGCGTCCTTAACTGTTGGAGCTTTTTAGCCGCTAGCACCGCTCAAGTAATAAGTACTAAGTGACAGATCATAAGATTCGAGTGATAAGTCACAAGTACTCAGTTGTAGGCAATAAATTAAAAGGGAATTTAAATGACGTACACAGAAAGTCAGGAAGAAAATTTAGCAAAAAAATTATTAGCCGTCAGAGACATCTGCGGCTTCACCGCGGAGTATCTGGTGAGAAACCTTCACCATTTCGATAGCCAACCGGAACAGTTCATTATCTACAACCTGAGCAGTAACTTAAACCGCTCCGTTAAAAGTATCGAACTCGAATTAATCTCTCGAGGACTGCACTGCCAAGATAGACCTTTCTGCGCCAGTTCGTTTGAAAACCTGAGTTACCTGGATGTGGATTTAGTCGCATTGGTAAAAGACTACATCGCGCAAAAAACACAATACAAAAATAAAGAAAAGGCCAGAAAGCTGATAAGGCAGCTGCATCGGTAGGGCTCAATTAAGGAGTTTATCGCATCTGGATGCAATTTTATTCAACGTACAACAAAAGGAGCTATATATGGAAAAGTAAGTGACTTACTACGAAATGCAGACAACGTCTGCGACGTTTTTACGAAAATATTTTAACGTGAGATTTTTACGTGAAAAGTAAATCAAACTAATTGAGTAGATATACACAATAATCTACATTAACCAGAATGAAATAAGAGGAAATGGAAAGCCATGAAAAGGTTTTTAGTGTGCTGTTTAGCACTATTTTTATCATCTGCATACGCAGAAAATAAGATGACTTATGTTGAAAGTTTTAACACGGATGCCGAATGGGGTTTAATGAATGACTACTATTATCCTTTACCTAATGTTAATTGCGGCGGCGGAGGCGGTGGTGCCATTCCAAAGAATGTAGAACCCCGCTCTACTGGAGACAACTGCTTACCTGGCTATACTGAGTATTGGTATTTTTTAAATATGTATACTTCAGAAATCAAAAAATATCAGGTGACAGTTCAGCTCTATAGCAAGCGAGTACTGTATAACGTCGTCCCACTTACACCTGCCGAATTAGCCAAACAGCAAGAATTTGAGAGTATCAATAATGATATTGATACTGCTTTTGTGGAAATGGAAGCGGCCTGGCCAAGTTTCTATTCTCAGTATGATAATAATGAGAGAGTAGAGAAAGGTAATTTTTACTCAAAATCTGCACCTAATTGTGCCGCTAACGGCAATGAGGACGCGGACAGTGTCTTCGATTATTTTAGTCACAAGCATAACTATGCTTTTAGAAATGAAGTGAAAGATTTTATTCAAGATCAATTTTCATCAGAAATTCGCGGTCGGGTGAATGGTTTTAGTTTTAACTTTGGAGTAAAAGAGGTTCAGATCGGTGCCGGTCTTACTTGGACTAATAACCGCCGTACTGCTTCCTTTGCGACTGCTGACGGAGGCTCTTTAGCGTTCAGTATTTATGATCAAGCTGGGACAGCTACACCGGTTTTAAACCTTTATGAATCCAAGACTGCCGGAAATACGCGCCTAAGTGATTTTATCGTGAGCGAAAACGGTGATCAGCCAGGAGATCAATTTAAGCTAAAGGAAAATGGACGGTTCACATCAACCAATGAATGTGAAGCTGCTGATATGGCAGTCGCAGCAAAAGGTTTTATGCCGCGTTCTAATATATCGGGCGTTGGTGTTCCAGGGGGATTTGACGCTTGTACTACCGGCACGAAAGGTCCACACAACTGGGTGATTACAGATTATCTTCCTCAGACAACAGAATGGGGCAATGGTGTTTCAGTAACCACCTACCATCGAGTGACAACGCACATTAGTTTTAACGATTATTCGGATCGGTGTGATTAGTTTACAAAGCAATCAGAAGCCTCTCATTAGAGGGGCTTTACCCTCATTGTAAAGGAATATCATGAAAACATTTTTATATTGGGTGATTGGTACTGTTGTTCTCGTCTTAAGTGTTATTTACTTCATCACGAGCGAACCTAAAGAGTTGGTTCAAGATAATGCTATAGAACTTGACAACAATTCCATTGCTCTAAGCGATACAGCGCCTTCACAATTTCAAAAAGCTCCATTGAAAGCCAAATTGGAAAATCAAACTAAAAAGACGGGGCAAGCACTCACCGATAAAGAGTTGTTAAAGTTACCTGCTTTATTTTCCGATTGTTTGACCGGCTCGTACTGTGACGAGTTGGTAAAAGAGACTTATCTTACAAATGGGGACGTTGAATTCAAAATATATCGGCGAATTCTTGCAGATGGGAGGAGAAAGATATTTCGTCAGAGAATAAACTTTATTGATGGTTATGAGAATGGGTTTAATAGTCGAACAACCTATAATCGAGCTATAAAACACCCGTACTATAGTTATGATTATGAACAACTTAAATCGCTTGCTGAATCTGGGGATGTGCAAGGTGCAGCGATGTATTCATATAAATTGTTGCTTGCACACACAGACGAAAATAGTTATGAATTTAAGGAAGGCGTTAAATGGGCCATGCTTGCGGCCAAGATGGGAAATATCGCTTCACTACAAGACCCATTGCATTCCTATTCTCGAAAAGATCCTATTAAAGCTTATGCTTATTTGCTCGCTATAAAAGAAATCGGGCCAAAGGGGTATTCAACAATACTGGAGGACGCTTATTTGAGCGATTTAACAATTGAGCAAAAACGCCTAGCCGAAGAAGAGGCTGCATTGATATTGGAAGAAATCAATAATTCCTAAATGAACATTAAAATAATTGAGGCCAGGGTAAATTAAAACTATCTATGAAATAAATTAAAGATGGGGGCTAGAAAGAAAACTGGTTGAGTATAAGTGAGTGATTGGTTTGTGAAGTATATTGAGGGGAAGTTTAATCCGAACCTCTTACTCCAGTCGCACTATCATTCCCATCATTTGGGGCAGTAATTGATTTGATATGAAGCCTTCTTGCTCTGCCCTAAAGCTCTCAAGATTGTACTTCTGTTGCAACGCTTGGATTTCTTTGGCTTAGCTGGAGAAGTTATACAATAGGGTTAGAAGACCTGTTCAAAAGCCAAATCCGGAACAATAACTTAACTTCTGATATTTAACTTCTGATATATTGGCTAAATAAGCTAAAACCAAAACAGGAATATATTTCTCGATGGATTCAGCGCTAGCACTAAGAATCACCCTCGATAATGGAAAATCCGTTTCTCGCGATGAGGCGATAAAAACTCTGCAACAGTCTGGGATTGTTAAAGAGTTGACAAGTAGCCTGCAAGACAAGCCGCTCTTCTATATTTGGAGGATTATTGCGCTAAGTGAAATCCCTTATGCAAGGCATCTTAAATATACAAATGATCTAATCGATCGAATATTTGAAAAGCTCTCAACCCCCTTTGGATTTTCTCTGAGCGGCGATGAAAAACAGTTTTTGCCGTGTTACAACGCGATGCTGGTTTCTGCTATGTGTCGGCTCGGACTAGCAAATAGCGATCAGGTTATAAATGCCATAGAGTGGATAAATAACCATCAGCCGATGGAGCGCGGTAAAACCGTAGCCATTAAAAATTTCAGATTCGACAGGTATGGCGGCTGCTTTGAAAACACACCTTGTTATATCGGCGTAGCAAAATCCGTTTTTGCATTGTTTGATTATCAACAACAAACCGGAGATCAAAGCGTTAAGCAAAAGCTGGCGCAAGGTATTGAGTACTTACTTCAACATCAATTGGTTAAGAGATTACACCAGGACAAACCCATCACTAGCCATATGTTGGATATTTCTTTTCCTGAGTCTTACCACATAAACATAGTCGAGCTCATAAGGTTTTGCAGTAGAGCGAATCTTTTGTCTGATAATCGCACCAACTATGCCGTGAAGTATTTAAAAGAAAATGAAACCGAAGACGGTTGGAAGGTAAGTTATCGATACCGAGCGGATGGCTATACCCCCTTTGATAAAGGGAGAAAAGCTGGACATTGGGTATCTTATATTATTCGTAATTCACTAAATGGTAAAAAAGCCCACGCGAGTTGAGGAGTTTGGCGGAGCATAAAACTGCCGGCCACGATACGATGGTTGCTGCTGAGTGATTTTCAGCGATCAACTAGCCGATGACAATTAATAGTCCTCCATTTTAGACCAAAACATTCTTAACATGACCTATGATCACCCCCATCCTTTGCTAAGCTTTAAAGGAGGGATTTAGAGGGAATTAAAGATGCCGCTCAAGCCAATTTTTCAAATTCTACTTTTTGTATCTTTATTCTTAGTGACGCAGCCTATATCGAGTGCTGATCAGCAGAAATATCTGGAGCAGTTTTTTACTGGCTCTGCAGTACGTTTCGGTTATGGAAGTGGCATTTCTTCAAATTCTCCGCGAGTTGAACTAACTATTCATTACTGTCCATCCGGCGCTTATTTCAGCTCTGGCCAGTCGTGCCGACCCAATATCATTGCCAAAGGTTATCAATGCAGTTCAATCCAGGATATGGGGCAATGGAAAATTGTTAGCCAGTCCAATGTGAGTTTTATTCAATGGTATTCTCAAAATAGCGGACCCGGGAGCTTACAAGTATTCATTCGGAATAATGGCTCGGTTGTAGATTCTCAAGGCAATCCATTTGTAAGAATTGGTACTGCGCAATGCCGTTAGAGATAAACTTTCTAGAGATCAGGTATGGAGATTCTAGAGGGTAATCAGAGATCTTAATAAAGAGGATGGCACAAAAAATAGTCAATCCGCTATTAATCGTTTTTTCCTAAAAAATTAACTAATCATATGTATTGCTTGTATATTGCTTGTTTTTTATACAATTAAAGCAACGGATTATAGTATTTCTGCCAAGAAGTCTGAATACTTAAAGAACTTGGCAGGATTTTACTCACTGCTATCAGGCATTTTTCGCTACTATCACTTCGCGATTTCTTTACGAATTTAAGAAGAATAAAAAGCTAACAACTTTTTAAAAGAGAATGTTCATAAACTATTATCTCATTTCTTTTTTTTGTGATAATCTCGCGCTGCTATTTTTTAGGCCAAGCTATGTAAGGAAAAGGAATAAAAGCTGACCCTGGCTTCCAAGGAAAGTAAGGATTAACAATAATTCGGTGTAAGAGTCTTAGTTTTACTAAGTCATACCGAGCTGTTATCAATCACTTTTTTGCCATTCTGCCCAAATTTCCTCACCGCATAAATCTAAATAATTAAGGTCGGTTGATTCTTATAACTTCCAAAATTATTAGTTGAATTAAATTTAGGGAATTGAAAAATGAATAAAATTTCAAAGGTTGCTGTTGCTACAGCAGTTAGTCTTGCGTTAGGCGGATGTTTAGAAGTCGAAGACAATAACAACAATGCTGATGTTGTTGCTGCTTTGGAAGCTCAAGGTGAAGCAAATCTTGCGCCTATCACGCTATTTGGAAAAGTGATTAATGCTGCTGATAACTTGCCGGTTGGTGAGGCTAGAGTAAGCATAAAAGTTGGTACTGAGTGGCGAGAGCCTGTGGTTGTCAGCGGTGAATTCAGCTTTACTGAGCTGCCGGTGAATACTGATGTGGTGGTGTTAATTGAGAGCACCGACAACTCTTTTATGGATCGTGTGTTTTTTGGTAAAACGACCAATGTCGATACCGGTCAGGTTGCATCACAATCTATGGGAGACTTAAAGGTATCCGAAGCTGTTGAAAAGAGCTTTTCCGTTCTAAATACAGAAAATAGTGAGCCGGTTGAAGGTCTGGTGTTTAAGTACCTAACTGCTTCTACATTTTCTGGTGGAGGAACACAGTCAGGATTAGCTGAATATGAAGTATCCTCGACCTATAATCAAGACACTGGCCAATACTCGATTTCGTTGGCAAAAGACCTCTACTATAGTTTAACCGCTTCGCCTGATATTGACGGCGACGGCGTCATTGATGTAAGGCCGGAAAATAACAGTTTCTGGAGTTATGACAGTATTCGTGTTGTCAGCGATGTGGCATTGCAACTCGATACCATGTATGTCAATGAAACAGAAGCTTATCAACCCGTTGAATTGAGAATAACCGTTATTGATGAATTGGGCGAAAATATTGAGGGCGTTGAGTTTTTTGCTAGCGATCTTTATCAGGGCAGACTTGAGACTACTTTCGACTCAGATACAAACGAGTATATATTTAATTACCAGAGCTCGAGCGGTGTCGATTTAAATATGCCGAGTTTTACTACCGCTGATGATATCACTTATCAAAGCGCTTCAATCGACTTGAATTGGGCTTCTGAAAACACGCTTTCGATAAGTGACTGGGGATTCAGAAATAACTTGCCTGGTAGCATCGATGTAGTCAATGGAGTAGCTTCAATTACTGTTCAACCTAGAGTTGGATCGACAACTGGTAATTATATTGATCGAGTCAGCTCGGCTATAAATGAGAATGCGAATTTCAGTCTAAACCAGTTTTACCAAGCGCCTATTGCTTTAACAGATAACTCGGTTGAATTAGAAAGACGTAATGTCTTTAAGGTCATTAAAGGCAACGAATCTTCAAATGACCTGGTTGCTGAAGGTACAACTCAAATTGGGCGTGTATCGGAAAACGTTGAAGTAACGGCGGAGCTGTCTCACAATGACACTTTCCTGGTAGCCTCACCAGATACCCAATTAACTGGGGGTGACTATACCTATAGGGTGAATCAATTAGTTAATCCACAAACGGGTAACGAATTTAACTCAAATTACGCTACAAACTTCTCTGTACCTGTTGGTAGCACAGAAGTTCCGGTTTTCAATATTAATGATTTAAGATTGGACAATAACAACGGAACGACAAATGGTAGCGTAATTGTTGCTGCAAATACGGCCGGTATTGCTAACAATACGACTGATAATAATAGTAGTGCGAGTTTGTACTTTCCTAGATCAATTCTATCTCTTGATTTCTTTGAATTAAATCGAGTTAGTTTTGTAAGAGATGGCAATAACTATATCAATGACGATCAGATCCGGGTGGTAAACGGCGACAGCGTGTATGTTAACCAAATTCAACTTATTAGTTTGGCAAACAATGAAAACATCGAAAGGATCCCTGGCGCTGGTTATGTTAGTGCTCATTACTTTACTGCTTTAACAGATGGCGAATGGTATTACTCTAATTCTTCAGTATATTTAGGAGATAATACCAACGCACAAATTAATACAGTTACTTTTAGCTACTTGTATCGAGTAAAAGGTGAAGACACTGTACATGAGGGTACTATCACCCTATCTGTACGTTAAAACCTGTACGTTAAAACCTGTACGTTAAAATCTGTACGTTAAAATCTGTACGTTAAAAATCTGTACGTTAAAAATCTGTACTTAAAAAAATCTATCTGATTTGCTGGGCGCCTGGCGGCGCCCGGATTTACTATCCCATCATTCGCTTTAACTTACGCTGATACTATCCGGCCCCAAATTATCTATTTCGACGGGGTAGGTCACTCCTTCATAGCTTTGCATACTGCCTGGGCCACTAAGCTTCTGGGTTTGTGCTGGGTTGCCGCCATAGGTGATTCTATAATTTGCTTCGCCCGAACCTGAATTAGTAACAACCAGTTCACCTGGACCTGCTTTCATAATTAGCGCGTGGTTTGGCTGGATAATTGTATTCGACATAAATATTCTCCTTTAACATGTAGTATGAAGTTAGATTTTTGGTTTGTTTCAGTTCGGTTTTTTATTTGGCTGGTGAGGTCGCCTTATAAGATAATCGCCGTGCTGGGAACGTAATCGTCGGGACGGTCGCCAATACCTTTTCCTCCAGCATCAAACCATTCAACAATTAGATCATCCATTGCAATGGTTGAAGCTTCTTCGATCATTCCGAGATCTATTCCAAATTTCACAATTCCCAAGTTTACTCCGAGCTTAAATCCGGGTTTTTCCTGGTAGGAGCGAGATAGGCGAGGTACTCTGAATCGCAGCGATTCCAGGTGTAGGTTTTCGTCTTTAATCAATTGATCGCGGGCTTCGTCCTCTGGAAAAGCGGTACTTTCGTCGAGCGCAAACTTCAGGTTAACTCCCTTCTTCAAGGCAAAGCTTGACTCAATCACAAATGCACTTAATACCGATTCGGATAGTTCGCCTTTATCCACGTAGTAGGAGGCCGTGTCGACAATGTCAGTCATCGTTGCTAAATTGCTTTCGAGAAACGACTTGATTAATTCGACTCTGACTTTGAGTTGTTTGGCGATAGCCAGGAAATAGTTAATATTGGAATTAAAATCGGTAACTCGGGAGAGCAAGTTTTTACCGTTTAAACTTTGCCCTCTTGCGTAACCTGTTCTGGGCAGAGCATTAAAAGACTTGGCGCCATTTTGATAGTTCCAGTAAATACTGGTGGAAGAATATGAGTATGAGTTAACAAAAGAGTATTCAACCTCTTTGCTGGCCAGATCTTTTGAAGTGCCTAAGAGCTTTCCGCTAGCAACTAAACTCGCGTTGGCGCCTAACTGTTTTAGCCAGATATTTGTCATCTGAGTCTTCTTCATATTGGGTCTTGAAGACGAAGGCGCTTGTAGCACTATGGTTGATTTGCGAATATCGGCTTTAACGTTACCGCTCGCTGAAACAGATACACCGACAACGGGCACATCCCCACTTGCTTCAGCAGAGGCAAAGGCGTCTCCCCCATAAGCATTTGAATAAATGTTGAGAACGACTCCTCGTTCATTATTAAATACAACAGATTTTGGCAGTGGTGAAGTTATACTTGATAGAACTTTTTGGGCGATCTCCTGGCTTTCTACGCTGGTAAAAAAAGCGGGTGTTAAATCAGTCGTATTCAATATCGTCCAGCTCGTTTTAACTTTTACCCCGGCTTTTACCCCAGCGCTGGCGCTTGGAGAATCGATACTGGGCAAGGCATTTATGCCGGCGACTTCAAGCTCGATTAAAGGAGAGCCACTACTAGTAGAAATTTCGACTCCTGCAGTGACACCTATTTCACCCTGGTATTCCCGTGACCAGCCGTGGAGTGTATAAAAGCCGTAACGAAGGTCTTCTCCGTTTTCATTAAAATCGGTTGCTAAACAATCGAAGTAAATAATCGTATTTGAATTAGTCGTTTTCGCAACGCCTAAATCGAGTGAAAGCTGAAAGAAAGGTAAGATCAACTTGCCAAAATCAATGGAAAATGTGAATGCGCCTTTGTCACCAAGCGCTTGAATTAAAAATGAAGAAGCCCCCCTTAGATCATTGCTGGAAACGACAAAGTTCAACAGCTCCTGACTAAAATTTTCGTTGGTGATGGCGTTGAGTTTGTATGTGTTCACCAGGTTATTCATTACCAACACTAACAGAGGGTTCGAACTTGCGCTGTAGCCTGCGTTTTGGATCAGTTGCTTGGCTAACTTTTCGCTGGTTTCCTTGCCGATCACCGCTTTGACATCTTTGGCTTGCCATGAATTTTGTAGTGCTTGATCAACCTCTGTTAATAGGGGAGAGAAGGTCTTTTTTATGCCGGATTCTGCAGAGCTGCTATTCGCAAATGCTTGTTGGTGCGCTGGTTTTACCATCCAGTCTTCAAGGGCAGATTTAAGTGAAATCAACGCCGTTGTGGTTAGCAAGTCGTTTTGAGGTTGAACTTGTTTAGTATCATCAAATTGTTTGAGCTTTTTGAATACTGCTTTGTAAGTGCTCGCTCTAATCGTTATCGTCGGTATCGACTTGTACTGACTGGTCTCTGAAAGTACGGCATTGTAAGAGCTTTGTTGAGTCAAATAGGACATTGTCGTTTCTCGTTTAGTTCTTATTTACCAAGTTTACTTTCTACTGCTATTCTTGGAGGCATTATCAAATTGTATTTATGCTACGAGTTTTTATCGCGGCAAAATCTATTGATAAATTGGGGCTTTCTATGATTTGTTCAGTTTCTCCAAGTAGCTACTGCATGGCGGTCAAAATTTGAGAATAGATCGCTTCCAATTGTGCATTAATAGCTGCCGTGCTATCTGTTACACTTACGCCGGCCCTCAAGACTGTTGCTCCTATTTTGACCAGGTCGCCTATAGATACTTTCTCGATCTGAGCTTGGGAAACCTGTTGGTAACGATAGCTATTGGAAATGGTTCCACCTCTTAAAGATATCTGGTTGATGTCCGACTTACTCCAGGAGTCCGCATTGGGTCTGAATAGATAACGAGCTTGGATTACTCTGGCGTCATAAAGTTTTTTATAGGTTCTTTCCAGTAAATCGGAATTAGCGTCAACTGTATCAACGTTAAAGCCAGATGGCATAAAAGGAGCGAGCAGAGATTGGTATTTACCCGGTATGAATTTGATGGTGCGGTCGTTCTTAAGAAGTTCTCCTGCGTAGACTGCGATAGCAAATTCAAAAAAGGTGTGATGGGTGTTTTGAACAATAGCTAAAGCAGGGCCAAGATACCAGGGAACTTCTTCTGCCATTGAATCTAACTCCGCTTTGGGTAAATAGCCTTCTAATGCCCAACACACACCAAATACTTCAGCGGTAGTGCCTGAGGTATCTGCACCGCCAGGTAGGCCGTAAATCCATTCGAGACCGCCAATTAAACTATCAGGTTGGATTGAGTGTAAACTTGTACCAGATGAGCTATAGGTAAGCAGTCGAGAAATTCTTCTCTTTGAATTCACGTCTGCATTATTTAATCCGAGAATACGGTCTCTTATAGTGTAAGTGGATTGCCGTGAGCGCGGACCGGAAGGGTCAATTCCTACCGGGCTACCGCCGCCTCTTTTTTTGAATAATTTAAGCGAAGGATTTTCCGGGGGGGTGTAAGTGGTAACCTTTTTCACTTTTCTCACCAGCGCCTTCCACCTGCTAATCCTTGCGCCACTTTGTTCTTCATCCGCAATAGTTTCCGCCAGGTTAATCAGTTGATAGTTCGAGTTGAAGCGACGTAAGTCGTCACCTTTAAACACATAGTTGCTGGATTCCAATAGCATCATTTTCAGATTTCTAGGGTCAATCCGATTGAAGTCAGGCTGAGTATTATCATCAATATTTTGATCGATAACTTCCAATACGACGACAAATAAGCGCATCAACTGGCTGAGTTCTGAGATGCTCCACTTTCTTCCTCTTGATAACCATGTGTTTATTGTTTCTAAATCGGCACTAGAGTTTCCCCAGATAGCAAGACTATCTTCGCTTTTTAAAGCTTTCTCAATAACTGTTTTATGGTTGTCATTGTCGAATCCCCATAGCAGAATTGTCGCCCATAGATAGTTGGCTATCACATTGGTCAGCATTCGATAGTTAACATCTGTGTCCAGTAAGCCAACAACATTTGCTGCTGCTTTTTGCTCCGAAGCCCAAAGTAATTCTCTTTGAGCCAGCATTCGATTGCGGTCGACTTCCGTTAGTGGAGGATAGGTCATAGCTTCTTCTCGTAGGTGGAAAATACTCCCATTATTTTTCTATTTCGGGAAAAAAACTCGGTCTAACATATGAAGTTTTTGGTGAAAGCTGTTTAATAATAATTAGAGGTTAAGTTGAGCTTGATAAAGCAGAGCAAAAACGATATGAGTCCGCTCAAAAAGTTATTTACTCCGCCGACTGTTCCACCAAGGCTGGATATTCACCTTCGACCCAAACTTCGTTGTTGGCGAAAAGGTCAATGATTTCGAGTGGACGTGAGGCAGCTAATTCAGCAAAGGATGTCTCCCATAGGTTTTTACCCGATCTGACTTTTATTATGTTGTTCACATCCTTATGCCAATCAATACTTTCAAAAACACATTTTTCGCCAATTTCTCCGCCATAGAGTTGATCCCGCTCGTTGAGATAAACAATTCGCCTTTTATTTTCAACACTTAGTTCGCTTTCAAATATTACGTAAATCAAAACGCTTGTTAACCAGCTGGGGATTGATGGAGCCGGAGTCTTGGCCGGCTTTTCAGTATTTAGTTGAGTTGCGCTTTGGGCTTTGTTTGTACTCATTTTTTTAGATGGATGGGATAAGCTGTTTGAGTAGTATTCCTGCCAGTTTATTTTTGTTGGTTCTTCAATATTATTGCCCTCGGTTGGGCTCTTGGTTGCATCACTAGTCTTTTCTTTATTTTTTTGATTACCTAATTGCCAGCTGTTAATGGCGTCCACCATCATTGAGGCATATTCGGATGCGCTGGTGGTAAAACTTTCTGCTAGTGCTTTGCTATCGTCGGAGTCATTTGTAATTGCAGCCTCGATAAATGAAAATGCCAGGCGTAAATGCTTGAATCGTTCTTCAACCAGCGGAGCTCTATTTAATCCATAAATCCTGATTGAGTTTTCGCCTTTATATTGGTGCTGGATTTTTGATTCCCAATCAGAGTAAAGCTGATCGTTATTGGCATCAGAAATTTTATCGCCGTAGAGATTAAATTGCAGAGGTATCAGTTGTGGCGATTCTCCAATTAGTTTTTCTAACTCCTGCTGGTTGAGTCCTTTTTCCGATTGATAAAAGTCACTGAGCTTTTTAAAGTCAAATGCATTGGCATTCATTGGATTAAACCGAATGTGGCTTCTTGGATCTTCTTGATACGGATTGATTAATAAGGCTTGCTCTTCATGAATGGAACATGCGGGAAATTGTCGGCCTGCGACAGGGAATAAATCTGATTTATTTTTTTCGGCGCAGGCATGACAAGCATAGATCAAATTATCTTGCTGATAAGCGAGCGAGTAATACGGAGACCGAATAGTCAATCCATTGTTGAAAATAATTGAGGGAGGTCGAAAGTGATACATTTCACTCCCATCGGTTGATAGTGTAGAGGATTCGCAAAAACAGCACTTGCCGTTGCTTAGTTGTTCAAAGTGGGAGTAGATACTAGCCGACGAATAAATTGAAGGATCGATTGCAGCGAAAGTATATCCTTTGACTTTTTCATCAGTCGGCTCCGTGCCAAGACGAGGATTTAGTGTATTCTTCGCTGGAATTCTCTGAGTAATAAACACTATGTTGTTGACTAAATCACTCGCAAATCCTTCAGACTCAAGTAATGCGCGATCTTCTTTAGTGAGCGTTCGGTAAGTTGCTCCATTTGCGACTCTTTCCAATAGTTCGCTGAGTTGCTTGGTCGCTACTTGTTGTTTTACCTGCTCATCACTACTTAAAGAGGCTGGGCTAAATGGTATGGCTAACATATTGGTGGCCCTGGTTTTTGAGTGTTTACTGTTTGAGTAGATTAGTGGGCAACTGCTCGGCTTGTTCCTTTGGTATTTGGTCTTCAGATATCTGTTCCTTAGATGCCTGGTATTGTTCAGCTTGGGCAGAGACCAGTTGATTTACCTTACTTATTCGATTGGTAAACTTTTGTTCCGCGCCGTAAATGCTTTGCTTAACAGAATTGAGTGCTGCCTGCATTTGCTGATTGATTTGTTCCAAGTTGTGTCCGATAGGATTACTTTCGATATTATTGGTATCGTTTTTATCGTTTGCGCTATTTGGTGAATGCTGAGGTAAGGCGCTTCCGGAATTGTTAGTCGCCAAGTTTGGTTGCTGATTAGCAGTTGCTGGTGCTGCTGTGCTGCTGCCTTCGGAAGTAACGAGAGCTGAAGTTGGCGCGCTCAGTGTGCTCGAGGCTTGGTTGATTAGTGTTGTGCTTGAATTCAGGCTTTGTTTAATCACTTCTTCAGATTGCTTAATTGATTTGCTGATTTGCTGTTGGATATCATGTAATTCTTGCGGAATGGACAAAGAAACAAGATTTTTCATTGCCTCCTGAGGAGAAAGGGCAGAACGACTCAAATGTGACTGAGAGCTTGTTGACTCTGCTTGTTTCGATTTTGTGTGCTTCGACTGTGCTGGAGGAGTACTGCTGTTTTGACCAGTCGAATTATCCTGTTGATTGGAATTACTGTCGGTTAGATTGTTCATAGGATACTCCTTTAAGTTTATGACCTGGTTTTTAGTTTATAACCCAGTCTATGACTCGATTTAGTTCGAAGCCGAAAAGTCATACAGGCAAATATAGCCGTCTGGCCGATATATCAGGGTCGCTTCGCCGATGCTGTTGTTAAATGAATAGAGCCAATGTTGACCGTCTTGTAGTTGCTCAGCATCTGATGCAGAAGACATCAGTAAACACGCCTGGCTTTTCTCAATATATTGCGCCAGCTGGTTAGGCCAATCTGTCGCTGAATTTGGGGGTAGTATATTTCTCTTTGTAAATTGATAAATGGCGCTGGGCAAATCCGCGAAGCCTATAAATTGGTTGGCAGCTTTTGTTTGCTTAATGGTGCTGTCGAGTTCTGCCTGGGTTGGTGCATTTGAAATTGTCGGACATGCTAGGTATTCATCTAAAGAAGGAACAACTTGTTGAACCAATGATGTAAGGGAAACGAAGTTCTGACCTTCTTTTACTTGCCTATACAGGTTTATTTGTGCAGCGAGCAGTTGAGCAAAGCCCGCAGGAGATTGGCTAAAGTTCAAGGCTTCACTTGAAAACTGGTTTAGCAAACTTTTCTTTAGCGTTTTAAAATTACATGAATCCACTATGTTGGAAACCGTAATGAGTTCCATCAGGGTTAGGCTTGGCAACATAGCCGCCGACTTGGAAGCAATAGATTGAAAAGTCTCGTATGCTTCTGTTAGTTGTTGGTTAGTCACAATCTTGTTGTTATCGAGAATGCTACTAATTTCGCTTTGAATTTGTTCCGATTTATTACCTAAGGCATATTGTTTCTGGAAGCAGTAAAGATCTCGCAAGCTATTTTCATTGAAAGAGAGAAGTTTATTAATGCCTATCGAAATATCTAACGGTACAATTTGAACTAATAGGCTTTCATATAAACCCTGGGATATCGTTTCGAGTAAATGGGCCTCATTGGAAAAAT
>JAPHTP010000148.1 GCA_026196875.1 Kangiellaceae bacterium | reverse complement strand
CTGAATCCATCTCGAACTCAGAAGTGAAAACGTTCAGCGCCGATGATAGTGTGGGGTTTCCCCATGTGAAAGTAGGTCAACGCCAGGCATTTAATTTAAGAAAGCCCGTCCTTGTGACGGGTTTTTTTATGGCTGAAGAAAAGCTCGATTAATAAAAAAGCCTCGCTTGACGAGGCTTTAATGAGTGTCTATCAGTTATCAAGCGATTAGGGCATTTGAATGGGCGAGTTACTTTGGCCTGGTACCACTATCTTAGAAGCTTGCTCTCGTTGGTATTCTTGAAGCTCTTTCATAGTTTGTTCCATGCTTTCTTTAGCCGCATCGCCAAATGCATTAAATGCATCTTCCAAATTTTCGGCTTCAATTTCAAAGTTTAACGGTAAAGGACCTGCTTGAGTCATTACTTGAGTTTGTCCAAAGTAAGCGATTTTACGAGAGTCATCAAACTCTCCATTCAATTTAACTGGTGTTAGTACTCTAACGCTACCGATCTTCTGATCAGTATATACTTCTTCTCTAACCAAAGAAGCTTCATCAATTTTAATGTCAGGAAGTTGTTGCTGCATTTGTTATTCCAATAGTTGGGTAAGTGAATATTTGATAACATCATTATATTATTCTTAGCTGGTTAATACTATTGGAAAACACTTTGTCTTGCGCAACTGATAAGCTAACACTCTCAGAAGAGCCAAGTAAATCAAGTATGTGGTTTATATATATAATTGTTTCTAGTGATAACAAGCTTTATACAGGGATTACTACCGATGTAGAAAGACGCTGGGAAGAGCACCGTTCTGGAAAGAATGGCGCTAAATTTTTTAGAGGGCGAAAACCAAAGCAATTGCTTTATGTTACTCGCGCGAATAGTCGCTCAGAAGCAACTAAAGAAGAGATAAAAATTAAAAAGTTGTCACGAGTTCAGAAACTCAAAATGGAATCAGCTGAACACAATATAGTGTCAAGATTTAACTTCGGGAATTATTGAATTAATGTCGAGAAGTGGTGAAGTAAGAGCTGCAATAATTTTAGCCAACAATATTAAAGAGCAGTTGGCTTTTAATCGTCCCTATCTAACAGGCTGGGAGATTAGGATAGATAGAGCCAAACGCAGAGCGGGTTCTTGTAGGACTGTAGACAAAATCATTACACTTAGTCAGTCCCATATCTTAGAAAATGATGTAGAAACTATAACTGATACAATCCTACATGAATTGGCACACGCCATATGTTTTGTTGAACACAAAGATTTATCCCACGGAGTAAAATGGAAACACATAGCCAAAACGATAGGTGCTACTCCTAGGGCTACTGGAAAGTTCAACACGCCCAAATCGCCATGGAAAATAGTGCTTGTTGATTTTAGAACAAAGAAAATTAGGTTAGTAGCAGAACGCTATAGGCGAAGCAAAAAAATAATGGATTTTTATTTGAAAGATGATGTCACTACTAAAGGAAACCTATTTTATCTTTCAAGCAAAGAGTATGACTCGTTTATAAAAAATGAAGTCCAGTTTAATGAATTAAAACTTATTCAATAAATGAGAAAGACTTTACGAGATTTATCGATATAAAGTGATCTTCCAAAACCATTTAGATCGATAAACCTCTTATCATCTATCATAGATTACGCCGCGGCTGAAAATGATTGAATTGGAATAGGACGACGAGTCGGGTTTAACTCATTTGAAAATTCTTTGATTTCATTAATCTGAGCCATGATCGCATTCGCTTTTTCCAATACAACTCGACCTTCTTCAGTAATACCGACTAGATTCTTGCCATTTCGAGCAAAGATCTTAATTCCTAATTCGTCTTCCAAAAGGCGAAGCTGTTTACTTACACCAGGTTGTGAAGTGTAGAGGCGTTCAGACGCTTGAGTGATATTCAAGCCGCTTTCGGCTATGGCCAGGATGAACCTTAGTTGCTGTAGTTTCATAGTTTGTTTCCTTCTTCAGTTTGTTAAGTGTTTAAAAGTCAAAAAAAAACGCCACTTAGTTGGTTTCTAGGTGGCGTTTTTACGATTCTATTTTGGACTAAATCATCAGGTCACCACCCGGTCTCTATGTTTTTTGGTAAAGAGCATGTGTTTAGGCACAGAGAACCACGCACATGCACAGACAATCACAGGCTTAATAATGCGTGCGATTGCGTTTGTATATGAATATGCGAAGTGGTTAATGTTCATCGTCAAATATTAAATTTTCGTGCTAATAATTAATTTAAAATCTTTTGTTTTTAACTTTGTTAAAACTATTGTCCTCAAATCTTCTGGGTAACTTTTTACACCTGATTTTCTCAAGTAAGAGAATATGAAGATTAAAAGGTCAAAACAAACCTGTGAAGGTCAACGCCTCCCTTATATACCGATTTATATCACTCAAAGTTCTAAGTCGTCAACCCGCATAAAATAACATTTGGTTATAAAGTGCGCAAAGCATAACCAAAAATTATGCGTGCTTTGTGGTTATTTCATTTATCCTTGCGCGCATAATCTGTCCGTAGATGGACAATTTTAAACAACTTATTGTCAATATTTTAACCAGTTAATCTAGTATGAGATGTTATAATAAGTTTCTTCTATAATTTTATTTTTTCTATATAAAACAGAGGCTTTTAGAAAAATGTCGGACTTTAATGTTGCTATCGTCGGTGCAAGTGGTGCCGTTGGACAAGAGTTAATTAGAATTCTTAGTTTAAGAAAATTCCCTGTGAAGAAATTGACTTTGTTAGCATCTAAACGTTCGGCTGGTAAGACCTTGGAAACTGAGTTCGGAAATTTAACAATTGAAGAGTTTGCGGTAGAAAAATTCGTAGGCCAAGATTATGTCTTTTTTGCAACCAGTGGAGGACACGCAAAAGAGTTCGCTCCAAAGGCCGCGGAAGCAGGCGCAGTTGTAATTGATAACAGTAGCGCTTTTCGTCTAGACGAAGAGGTTCCATTGGTTGTACCTGAAGTTAATCCTAAAGATGCGTTCGAGCATAAAGGAATTATCGCAAACCCGAATTGTTCCACCATTCAAATGGTTGTTGCGCTTAACCCTATTCATCAGTTCTCCAGAATCAAGAGAATAGTAGTATCCACATATCAAGCCGTTTCAGGAGCTGGTCAAGATGCCATTAATGAACTGAATGAGCAGTTACAAGCTGCTCTTAATGGAGACTCAGTAAAAGTTGAGCAGTTTTCCAAGCAAATTGCGTATAACGTCATCCCTCATATCGATGTATTTCAAGATAACGGATATACCAAAGAAGAAATGAAAATGGTCAATGAAACCTGGAAAATCATGGGGGATAGTGGCATTAAGATCAGCGCCAATTGTGTGCGAGTGCCTGTAATTAGAGCACATTCTGAAGCAATTAATATTGAAACTGAGTCTTATGTCGGAGAAAACAAAGCGCGTGAGTTGTTCGAAGCTGCACCAGATATCGAAGTAGTCGACCGACGTGAAAATGGCGGTTATCCGACTCCTCTTGAAGTCAGTGAGACAATGAAGACATTTGTTGGCCGTATTCGTGAGGATATCTCTTGTGACAATGGTATAGCGCTTTGGTGTGTAGCAGATCAATTATGGAAAGGAGCCGCCTTAAACGCAGTGCAAATAGCAGAACTATTGGTTCGTGGTGAATAGTCTATTGTAAAGTCAGGGCATTAGAATGAGAGTTTTAAAATTTGGTGGGACTTCGTTAGGCGATGCCTCGCGAATGAATAATGTATCCAACATCGTCACAAAACAGGGTAAGGTTCTTGTCGTTCTTTCAGCCGTTGCTGGAACCACCGACTCTTTAGTTAAAATTGCGGAGTATGTAAAACATGCAGAGTCTGCAAGAGCTAACGAAGTCATTGACGTTTTACGTAATCACTATAAGCGATACATTGAGTTGCTTTACGACCAATCACAAAATAAAGAAATAGCAGAATCTTTTGTAGAATCACAGCTTAATGATATAAGCGAGTTGAGTCTAACGCCTGCGACTCCTTCAACCGAATTCCATATTTTGGCAAAGGGTGAAATTATTTCTACAGAGTTATTTCAACTATTGCTTCAAGAACAAGGCCAAAGCTCAGTGCTTTTATCTTCGCTAGATTTCCTACGCCTGAGTAAAGACACTGCTCCAGACGAAAAATATTTGTCGGAAAAGCTGAATCAACAAATTTCTGGTTCGCCTGAAACCGATATATTTATTGCTCAAGGATTTATTTGTAGAAACGCATTTGGTGAAATTTCTAACTTAAAGAGAGGCGGGAGTGATTACTCCGCTTCTTTGTTTGGTGCGGCGATAAATGCTGAAGAGGTTCAGATCTGGACTGATATTGATGGTATGCATAATAATGATCCTCGTTATATAGAAAACACCCATCCAATCCGTGAGCTTTCTTTTGATGAAGCTGCGGAGCTCGCATATTTTGGTGCCAAAATACTTCATCCAAGTAGCATAAAACCGACTCGAAAAAGGAACATCCCTGTCAGGCTTTTAAACACCATGGAGCCTGAAGCTGCCGGTACTATTATTTCTAATCAGACCGACACCAAAGGAATAAAGGCTGTAGCAGCAAAAAGTGGTATTACCGCTATAAAGATTCGCTCATCCGAAATGCTTCAAGCTCCAGGATTTTTACGACGGGTGTTTGAGGTTTTTGAGCTCTACCATACTTCTATTGATGTGATAACAACTTCAGAGGTTGCTGTTTCTGTCACTATTGACGATACAACTTATTTAGAGCCAATCGTAAAAACGCTCAATGAATTTGGTCAGGTTGAGGTTGACGAGGATCTAGCGATTATTTGTGTTGTAGGCGAGTTTGTCGTTGAAAGTACCGGTATCGCGTCGCAAGTTATTCGTTCATTAGAGCAGATCCCTTTGCGTATGATTTCGTATGGCGGAAGCGCACACAATATTACTTTGCTGATCTCAGAAGAGTTAAAGGTTAAGGCATTGCAATCTCTACACGAGGGGTTGTTCTAATGAGGTTAAAAAATTTAGTAAGCCAATTTGAGAGTTTAGAAACTCCTTTTTACCACTATGATTTAGATCTTCTTAAACAAACTGTTTCTGAGGTTAAAGAACTAGCTGAAAAATACGATTTTGATATCCACTACGCGGTTAAAGCGAATAGCAACGAAAGGATATTATCAGAGCTAAATGATGCTGGGTTTGGCGCAGATTGTGTAAGCGGTAATGAGGTTAAATTGGCTTCAAAGGTCGGTTTTTCATCAGAGAGTATTCTATTCGCTGGAGTTGGAAAAACTGATAAAGAAATTAATATTGCACTCGACCTTAATATTAAAGCGTTTAATTGTGAGTCCACTCAAGAGATTGAAGTTCTAAATGATTTGGCTGGCAAACAAAATAAAGTCGCCGAAATTTCCTTGAGAATAAATCCCAACGTCGATGCAAAAACTCATAAGTACATCACAACCGGGTTGGATGAGAATAAATTCGGAATTAATCAAGTCGATTTAGAAGTACTAGTTTCAAAGTTGCCTGAGTGGAAAAATATCAATTTAACAGGGTTGCATTTTCACATTGGCTCGCAAATCACCGATATGAACGTGTTTAAAGGATTATGTTTGAGAGTTAATGAACTTCAAAACTGGTTTGAAGATAATGCTATAAAGATCGAACATTTAAATCTTGGAGGAGGTCTAGGTATTAATTATCTTTCCCCGGATGAAGAGTCTATTCCAGAATTCAAGACTTATTTTGGTATTTTCAATGAGTTTTTGGAACGAAAACCTGGGCAAAAAGTACACTTTGAATTAGGCCGTTCTATTGTCGGCCAATGTGGAAGTTTAATTACTCGAGTAGTGTTTATTAAAAATGGCATTAACACAGATTTTGCAATTGTTGACGCTGGCATGACTGAATTAATGAGGCCCGCGCTTTATCAAAGTTACCACCAAATTGAAAATCTTTCGAGCGAAGGAGAAGTGAAAAATTACGACGTAGTGGGGCCTATCTGCGAGTCGACGGACTGTTTTGGTAAATCTGTTAAATTGCCCGAAACTAGAAGAGGGGATTTCATTGCCCTTCGCAGTGCCGGCGCCTACGGTGAAGTGATGACCTCTCGCTATAATCTTAGAGATCAGAACGCCCCTTTATATACTGAGTAAACACACTTTAGAAAAATAAAAAGGGCCAGTAAGGCCCTTTTTTAATTTTCGATACAGATGATTAAATCACAGCGATAAGTCATTTAATATTTCATCTTCAACCAGGTTGGCCAAGGTGACCTTTAGTTTAGGAGTTCTTTCCATTTCGCGTTTTATGGCAAAATTTGCTTCTTTATTTCGTGCCCAGCTTCGCCTCGCAATACCATTATTAACGTCAAAGAACAGCATTGATTTTAGTCTCTGCTCAGCTTCTTCAGTACCGTCGAGCAACATGCCAAAACCACCGTTGGTCACTTCGCCCCAACCAACGCCACCACCATTATGGATAGACACCCAAGTGGCACCGCGGAAGCTGTCTCCAATGACGTTATGGATCGCCATGTCAGCGGTAAAACGGCTGCCGTCATATATATTCGACGTTTCGCGGAACGGTGAGTCAGTACCGCTGACATCATGATGATCACGGCCCAGTACTACAGGTCCAATTTCGCCCCGGTTAATTGCATCGTTAAAAGCACTGGCAATTTCCATCCTGCCTTGCGCGTCGGCATAAAGGATCCTGGCCTGAGAGCCAACTACCAATTTGTTTTGTTTGGCGTCATTAATCCAAGTAATGTTGTCCTGCATCTGTTGCCGAATTTCTTCAGGCGATTCTTCCATAATTTTATTCAAAACCTTTGCTGCGATGGCATCGGTTTTATCCAAATCTTCCGGGTCACCAGAAGCGCATACCCAACGGAAAGGTCCAAAGCCATAGTCAAAACACATAGGGCCAAGAATATCTTGGACGTAAGATGGATATTTGAAGTCAATGCCATTTTCCGCCATAACATCGCCACCCGCACGTGACGCTTCGAGTAAAAACGCGTTGCCGTAGTCGAAGAAGTAGGTACCCTTAGCTGCGTGCTTGTTAACCGCAGCGGCGTGGCGTCTGAGAGTTTCCTGTACTTTCACTTTGAACACTTCAGGTTCTTCGCGGATAAATCGGTTCGATTCTTCGTAGCTAATGTCTACCGGGTAATAACCGCCTGACCATGGGTTATGTAAAGACGTTTGGTCTGAGCCCAGATGGACAAAGATGTCTTTTTCGTAGAAGCTTTCCCATACATCCACCACGTTACCAATAAATGCAATCGACACGACTTCTTCATTCGTTTGCGCCTCTCTAACACGTGCGATGAGCTGCTCCATGTTATCAATTAATTCGTCAACCCAGCCTTGCTCGTGACGTTTAATCGCGGCCTTAGGATTCACTTCTGCACAGACTGTAATACAGTTAGCGATGTTGCCTGCTTTAGGTTGGGCACCACTCATACCACCTAAGCCAGCGGTCAAAAATATCTTCCCCTTAGGACTTTCGCTTTTGTGGCTCTTACCTTTTTTCAGGACTTTGCGGAACGCATTCATAACGGTAATTGTGGTCCCATGGACAATGCCTTGTGGGCCAATGTACATAAAAGAACCAGCAGTCATTTGTCCGTATTGGGTGACACCTAAAGCATTAAATCTTTCCCAATCGTCTGGTTTCGAGTAATTAGGGATCATCATGCCATTGGTGACAATGACCCGAGGCGCATCTTTTGAAGAAGGGAAAAGCCCCATTGGGTGACCTGAGTACAAATGCAGGGTTTGATCACTTTCCATTTCGCTTAAATACTTCATGGTCAATAGATACTGAGCCCAGTTTTGAAATACCGCGCCATTGCCGCCATAGGTAATTAACTCTTCGGGGTGTTGAGCTACGGCAGGATCTAAATTGTTGTCGATCATTAGCATGATTGCCGCTGCTTGCTTACATTTGGCTGGGTAGTCCGAAACCGAGCGAGCTTTCATTTCATAATTTGGCCTAAACCGATACATATAAATGCGCCCGAAATCTTTTAATTCTTGAGCAAATTCCTGTGCTAGCGCTTTATGCCATTCTTTGGGGAAGTAACGTAGCGCATTTCTGACAGCCAATTGTTTTTCTTCAGCTGAAAGAATATCTTTACGTTTAGGTGCTCGGTTTGCGTCAGAAGGGTATGGTTTGGCTTCGGGCAATACGTTAGGGATACCTTGTTTGATTTGTTCTTGGAAATTCATCGTGTTGCTCCCCTTATTTATCAATGCTAACTGTAAATGCTTGTGATTTAACTAAATCAATCATGGCATCAATATCTGGTTTTAACAGACGGTCTTCTTCCAGCTTAGCCACTTTGCTTCTGATCAAATTGAAGCTTTCTTCAATGATGTCGGAGCAAGTATTCGGACGCCTAAATTCTATTGCCTGCGCTGCGTACATTAGTTCGATAGCGAAGATTTTTTCCAGATTACCCAGGATCTGATTAAGCTTTCTACCGGATATGCTACCCATAGAAACATGGTCTTCTTGACCCATTGAAGTAGGTACACTGTCTGCTGATGGTGGGAAACACAGCGACTTGTTTTCGGTTACCAGGGCTGCAGTTGCATATTGGGGGATCATCATTCCTGAATTTAAACCACCCGAGGTGGTAAGCAGTCTTGGTAAGCCAT